>JANMRZ010000054.1:0-11806 GCA_031388805.1 Chryseolinea sp. | reverse complement strand
TTCCACATACCGATGGCTTATAAAAAAACTAACAATCAAATATGAGAAAAAAAACTTTGCCATGCGAAGCAGCATGGCTATGACTATTTTATTGTAAACCAATTGCTTAGCAACTAAGTTGACGGCTATGGTCTGAAGACTGCCCATATTTTAGGCACAAGTGAGCATTCGCACGTGCTATCGCACAACACTTGCGCCAGAACGCAGAAGCCTATCACCAAAATGAAATGGAAGGACTGAGCGAAGAGATGAACAAGTTCCATCCATTTGGCTAAAAAATGAAATTAAAATAAGCTATGAAATCGTTATCTTTGGAGAACAAATTTTTAAAGAATATGGATATACAATCGGAGAAATTACAGTTGATAGAATGGTTAGCCAGGCTCAATAACACTGCTACACTAAAGCGGTTTATAACATTAAAAAAGGAACAGGAAAAAGATTGGTGGGACCTTCTCAGCACAGAAGAGAAATCAGAAATAGAAGAAGGGTTAGCTCAGGCAGATCGTGGAGAAGTGGTACCGCATAAAGAAGTAATGGGTAAGTACAAAAAATGGCGTTAGCATTAGTCTGGACTAAACGAGCGATCCAGGGATACGATAAAATTGTTCGTTACCTGGAACAGCGTTGGACGGATAGAGAAGTCCGGAGTTTTATTCATGAGAGTGATGAATTTTTTACGTTACTAAGTGAGTATCCAGAATTGCTTCAAAAAACAAGTAGGCACAGGAATGTTTATCGTGGTCCGATGAACAAGCTTACGATTATAACCTACCGGGTGAAACCACGCAAACAGCTGATCGAATTAATCAACATCCGAGGAGCCAGACAAAGACCTTTGAGGTAGGTTCATCAAGTTATCCAAAAGCCTGCCCCGAAACTCCCATCGCACTGCCGACACACAGACTCGCCCGCGCCTGGCATCCTTCGGCATACCTCAAGGCTAAGGCGGAGTGCTACGCATATAATAGGCATAAGTGAGCCGCACACATTCAAACACCCAACACTGCACCAAGGCAGGCAGAGAAAAGGGTAACTGGAGATTTGTAACCGGCAACTAAAAATGACTCCATTTCCATTAACCAATAACCCTACCATTTTCTATCTTTGCCCACTTTGAAAAAGTTAGCCGCCATAGCCTTCATTATCCTCAGCCAAACGGCCTTTGCGCAGCTGGATTCACTGAAGATTTCAGTACCCGCTCTGCCCATTGATACGTTAGCAACCCTCACAAACAAACTGGATTCCATTGAAGCATCGGCCAGGGGTAGCATCGATAGTGTTACACAATATTATCACCAGGCAACTAGCAAGATTCAAGGATTAACCTCGCGCTATCAGCAAAAAGCAGATAGTTTGGGTAAGCTTAAATTGCCAACCGAAAAGTATACAAAGAAAATAGACAGTCTGAACAACGCCCGGCTTGAAATGCTAAAGAAAGCAGAAGGCAAGATTCAATCTATCAAACAAAAGGCAACGGAAAAAATCAATTCCATTCCATTACCACCGGAACTGCAATCAAAAGTTTCCGAACTCACCGGCTCACTGGATAAACTAAGTCTTAACGGATTAACATCCGGAATAAATTCTCCCATCGATCTAAAGGATATTAATACTTCTCTCGATCAAATCATTCCATCCACTGATTTAAAGGGCATTCCGAATTTACCTTCAGCAGAAGGTTTCGGCGATGTAGGCAAAAACGTAGGCAGTGTTTCCGATCTAACCTCAGGTGTAAGCGAACAAGCCGGTGCGTTGCAACAAGGTGCGGGTGAAATTACCCAAGGTGCTAGCCAGGTAAACAACATTGATCAACTTGCTGAAAGCCAGGTGATGAAACTCGATGGTGTAAAGGATTTGAAAGAGGCCACCGGGAATCTTCCTGTCACTACCATGCCTACAGAAGAACAGGCAAAGGAACAAGTGTTGCAACAAGTGCAGACCGTAGCGATAGATCATTTTGCGGGTAAGCAAGAAGTATTACAGGCAGCCATGGATAAATTAGCGAAGTACAAAGCCAAGTATGAAAGCTTGCCCAGCGTAGGGGATGCAAAAAAGAGATTGTTCAGTGACTTGAAAGGCAAACCGTTTATTGAACGACTTGTGCCCGGCATTCAATTTCAGATTTTAAGCAAGCAGGGAAATTTATTGGTTGATTTTAATGCTTATTTAGGTTATCGCCTCACCAGTAAATTCACCAGTGGCCTTGGCTGGAACCAGCGTGTTGCCTACAACTACGATCAACATAACTTTAATGCACAGGCGCGCATTTTTGGTCCGCGTGCTTTTGCAGAATATAAACTAGGAAAAGGTTTCTTTCCTCGCGTAGAAGTCGAAGTTATGAATACTGCTATTCCTCCTTATACAGCATTCAATCCGGCTGTTGATAGTAGAAGCCGTGAATGGGTATGGAGTAGCTTTATCGGATTGAAAAAAGAGTATCGTTTTTTCAAGAATGTAAAGGGCACAACCACCATCATGCTTAATGCCTTTCATCCCCGCAATAAAAATTTGTATGGAGATGTAGTCAATGCGCGTTTTGGTTTTGAATTTCCGATGAAGAAGAAAGGGAAAGCGAAAAAAGTTAATGGTTAAAGGTTAATCGTTTCCCTCTTCTAAGTTATTATGTTCATCAACCTTATTACAAGGTCGCCCACGCTTAATCAATAAAAAAGGAGCCTTCATGAGCTCCTTTTTTTTGACTTAATGCATCAACAACTTGAACAGACCAGTTGCAATTTTATTTCAGTAATCAGTTAAACCAATTGCGCATCAGAAGTAATAGCCACTTTGAGCGCTTTTGAAATAATACAATTCTGTTCTGCACCTTTTGTCATCTCGCTGAATTGTTCTGTAGTAATGTTTGGAATACTTCCTTTAATAGAAAGGTGAATACCGGTGATGTCAAGTCCTTCCATTGTTAAAGTTGCAATGGTGTCAAGGGCAGTGGCGGTGAAACCGGCCTGGCCAAGAATCATACTTACGGCCATGGTAAAGCAACCTGCATGTGCTGCAGCAAGTAATTCTTCCGGGTTCGTTCCGGCTCCATCTTCGAAACGGGTCTTAAAGGAATACTGTGTTTTATTAAGAATGGTACTTTGTGTGGAGAGATTACCTTTTCCGGTTTTTAAATCTCCTTCCCAATGTGCTGAGGCTGTGCGTTTCATAGTGTATTTTTTTTAGTTGTTTGAATAGTAAGTAACATGAAATTCTGAAAATGGTTTCTGCTTTAAAGATAATGTTTGAGGTTAATTAATTTTAGTTTTTATGTTTTTTGAACAGAAATAATGCATCATACTTTCCTGCTGCTCTTTTTTCCTGTTTTCAACTTCACTCTTGTTTCTCGCACGGCAATATCGGGCAGAGTAGTTGCATTATCTTTTAAATAGATCTCTACTGTTTTTTTATGGAGCTTGATCATGGTGCGCAGCACCCAGGAAATGGCCCTTGTTATCAGAATATCTTTTTCACTTTTTAGCTGTTCTACATTTTGTATCGCGATCTCTGCTAGTCGCTTGTCAGCATTGTTTCGCAGCGGAGAACACAAGAGTACAATGGAGGCTCTTCGTTTACAGATGTTTTTGCTGGTTGAGAATTTTAACAGTAAGGGTTCCCAGCGTTCCCATTGATTTATGATTTCGGTTGATGTGTACTTACTTGTGCATAGTGTGTCCACTTCGGCCCAGCCTTCGAGTTCATTCAGCCAAGAGTCAAAAAGTTTGGGATTGAATTGCCGTTGATCTTTAGTTGCATAGTCTAACAAAATACCAGCCATGCATTTTTCGGTAGAAGACTCACCTTTTACAAGAGAAGTGAGCAGAGTAGAAAAGGCAGAGCCTGTTAATACTGAATGTTGTCGCATCCAATCCTTGGCGATACCTCTCAGCAAAGGCACCGTAATTGGATAGCGTGGATGAGTTGTACCCAGGTAGTTGTCTAAATCCGTATGCTTCGTTGCCTTCCCTGCATTTTTTTGAATCAACGCTAAAATTTCTGTGTGATGTTTGTTCATTACCTGTAGTTTTCTTCGTGGACCTTCGTGACCTTGTGTCTTCGTGGCCTGATTTTTTTAGCCACAAAGCCTCTAAGCCACAAAGAACTCGCTAAGTCAAATAAAATTGATTGTTGAAATTCTGTACATTTAAAAATCTTTCACTTTTAAATGTATCTGTTTTTGAATCGTTTTGCTATTCTGTTCTCGCGGTTGTTTACCATTTTTTTATTTTTCCTGGGTTATACTTCTATTGCTCAAACCAGGGATTTTCGCAAGGAAGCATTGCTGTTAAAAAATGTTATTGTTCAGCAGCATTATCATCCTAAAGAAATGAACGATCAATTCTCCAAACAATTTTACGATCAATTATTCAAAGCCCTTGATCCAGATAAAATCATTTTTGCAGAAAGTGATTTAAAACCTTTACTACCTTATCGTACGCTTTTAGACGATGAGTTTAATGGCAAGCAATGGTACTTCTTCAATTTGCTGGTTACAACCTATCGCAAATGTTTGGAGCGATCTGAAATGTATGTCGAACAATTATCATCAACACCTTTTCATTGGAAAGTAAAGGAATACATGGTTGACGATACTGTGCATTGGCCAGCTAACGAAGTGGCCCTAAAAGAGAAGTGGAGATTGTGGTTGAAACTTTCGTTACTCGATCGATTGGCCAGTATGCATGAACTGGACTCGACTAACAATCCACAGTTTTTTGATCAGAATGAATTAACTGCACGAATGCGTGTAAAGGCATCAGAACTCCGATCCATCAGACGAACACTCAAGCATCAATCGGGATTTGAAAACTATATCGCCTCTCTTTACCTGGGAACGTTCGCTTCTATATTCGATCCGCACAGTGCCTATCTCTCCACAACAGAGATGGAAAATTTCCTGTCATCACTCAGCACCGAAGGATATTATTTTGGTGTGACACTCGATGAGAATGATCGTGGTGATGTTGTGATTGCTGCATTAGCACCTGGCGGTCCTGCGTGGAAGTCGGGAGAGTTTCATACAGGAGATATTTTGCTCGCACTTACCTGGACAGGACAAGAACGCATTGACCTGGCAGGTGTTTCATTAGAGGAAGTAAATCAACTGTTAGCGGATGCCAATCATAACTCCATTGAGTTCACCTTAAAAATGGCAGGAGGAATTCAGAAGGCAATTCCGCTGCGCAAAGAAAAAATTTCATTGGAAGAGGTTTTTGTTCGCAGTTATATCCTTACGGGAAAGAATAAAATCGGCTACATCTCCTTACCCGATTTTTATACACAATGGGGTGACGAATCAGAAGGTTCGCGATGTGCAAGTGATGTTGCAAAAGAAATCATCAAACTAAAAAAAGAAAACATTGAAGGATTGATTTTAGATGTTCGGTTTAACGGAGGAGGTTCGCTGCAAGAGGCATTAGCCTTAGCCGGAATTTTTATTGATGAAGGAGCGCTGGGTATTTTACGCGATCAAAAGCAAAACGAAACCACAGTGAAAGATATGAACCGAGGTACTGTATATGATGGTCCGTTGGTGCTAATGGTAAACGGACAAAGTGCTTCGGCTTCAGAATTTTTAGCGGCTGCTTTGCAGGATTATAACCGAGGCATTATTGTCGGTAGTCGTACCTATGGAAAAGCTACGGCTCAGAATTTTTTTCCACTCGATCCAAATCAAAAAGAAGAGCCATCGTTAGAATCGTTGAAAGCGGGAGCTGGCTTTGCCACAATTACAACCGATAAAATTTATCGCGTTACGGGTAAGACCGCTCAAGGTTTGGGAATAACGCCTGATGTTCTGCTTCCTGATTTTTATGATGCTGTCATTGTACGCGAAGCGATATTGCCCTATGCGTTGCCAGCCGATTCTGTTTATCGTCAAACATACTATAAAGCAAGAATGCCTTTGCCTAGACTTGAGCTAAAAAAACAAAGTGCAGCAAGAATATCTTCTAATTCATCATTCAAGACCGTTATGGAAACATCTTCGTGGTTAAAAGTAAAATTAGAGCAGCAACATGAACCTGTTTTATTGGAGTGGGGTAATTTTTTGAAGCGATCGAATGAAGACCATCAGCTTTATACCGACATTGAAAAGATGCTCAAGGAATCTACATCTGTCTTTGATGTGGGTAATGGTCAGATTGATCTTCAGCGCATTAACGCAGACGAATATGCTCAGCAGTTTAATAAACGCTGGATGGAACGATTAAAAACCGATGATTATGTGGAAGAGGCTTTTCACGTTGTGTGTGATTATATCGAATGGAAAAAGAAAAATAATAAAGAGTATGGTAAATAAAATCGTTGTTGTGTTGATGTTGTGTGCGACATCACTCTATGGTTATTCTCAAGAAGCCGAAACACCGGTTGATCACATGACTTTCTTTACAAATCGCGATGGTGAGCTTTCTCTTAAATACCTGAGCTACATGAGTGAAGCAGCGCACGGAAAATTGAAAAACGCAGGCAGGAAATTATACATGAAATCAGGCAATCACTAAACGAAACCAATCGCCTTCGTCCATATAAAGGCGATGCGAGTTTGCGTGAAGCGTACAAAAATTATTGGGATATTTTACTCAAAGTATTTAACGAAGACTATGGCAAGATTGTGAACATGGAAGAAATAGCAGAGCAATCCTACGATGCAATGGAAGCCTATTTACTGGCGCAGGAAAAAGCAGAAGAGGTATTGGAAGCAGCGCACGATAAGGTTGAAACGGCTTACCAGGATTTTGCTGCGCGCAACAAAGTAACGTTAATACAAACCGACACTAAGATTTCGAAGAAGATGCGACAGGTAGGAGAGGTAAATCATTATTATCATCAACTCTATCTTATATTCTTTAAAAGCTACAAACAGGAAGCCTATGTAACCGATGCCTTTAATCGGAAAGACATCAATAGCATCGAACAAAATAACGGAACACTCATTCGTTTTGCGGAAGAAGGACTAACGAAACTGGATACCATTAAAACATTTAAGGGCGATGGTTCACTTGTAAACAACTGCCGTAAGGTATTGGAGTTTCATAAAGTTGAAGCAGAGAAATATGTTCCGGGCATGAGTGATTACCTTTTGAAGTCTGACGAGTTTGAGAAAGTGAAGAAGGCGTATGATGCTAAACCACAGACAAAACGAACGCAAGCCGATGTTGATGCCTACAACAAATCGGTTAATGAAATGAATGATGCGGTTGTCAAATCGAACAAGGCATTGCAGGATATGAATTCAGGAAGTAAAAAGGTGTTGGAAGGCTGGAATATAGCCGTGAAAAATTTCATGGAGCACCATGTGCCTCGAGGCAAATAGGTAATGTGCTTTTGAAATAAATTTTTTACCCACTAACCTTTCGCTATTTTTGCAGCATTAATGCACTTAGGGACCTCAACACGAAGATACTTAAGCACTTTAAAGGCTCCGTATTTCAATGGATAGAATTTCAGATTCCGATTCTGAAGATGCAGGTTCGATTCCTGCCGGGGCCACTAAACCGGACAACGAAGAAATTTTTTTCTTATTGTCCGGTTTTATTTTGTTCAAACCCTTCTGAAAATGAAGGTGTTAAAAGGAGGATTGGATTCACTTCACAGGTTCGATAATGGTCAATTTTGCGATTGTAATGAATACCCACCGGCATTGTCCTTACATCTTTTGGTTCTTAGTTACGAAGAGAAAATCAAAATAAGTTTACACACTACCAAAAGTCTAATTCAAAGTATATGACAACCGAAGAAGCCTCTCGCACCACATTTACCTATTGCTATAGATTTGTTTAAGGAAGTTATTATGGCATTTTGCTAATTGATCTTTCCATATCGCAAGGTCATAATATTAGTAGCTGGTTAAAAAAAATCAGGAGGCTAACATCATACAAATCCTGGTATTGTAAAATTGCCGTTTGATTAATCTAAAAACTTAGACTATTTTAGATCTACAGGCTCATTCCCAAAAGTAATAGAGCAGATAGGCGTTGTTTTTTATCTGAAACCATCACTATAGCCAAAATGCACACACGTTGGTATCAAATTTCCCTTCATAAATATACCAATGCCAGTCAATGTGTATATCCCTATATATCCATTTTTGTTCTTTGTTTTTGCCTTATAAGGAATGACACCTTGGCTCAGACATCAAAAGACCTACTGGCTCCTAATGAGTTAAAAAAATTAAGTATAGAAGAGTTGATGAACGTTGAAGTAACTTCTGTTTCAATGCGACCTGAGAAGCTCACTGAGGTGGCATCCTCTGTGCAGGTAATTTCCGAAGAAGACATACACCGATCGGGTGCAACGAGACTTCCAGAAACTTTGCGGTTAGCATCAAATCTGCAAATAGCTCAGGCCAACTCAAATAGTTGGGCTATAACGGCTCGTGGATTTAACGGTTTACCCTCTTCGGGAGGGATACTGGCAAATAAATTACTTGTAATGATCGATGGCAGATCTGTTTATAATCCACTTTTCGGAGGTGTTTATTGGGATATTCAGAATGTTTTGCTTGAAGATATCAATCGCATAGAAGTTGTGAGCGGCCCGGGGGGTACCCTTTGGGGAGCAAATGCAGTCAATGGAGTCATCAACATTGTTACAAAAAGCGCAAAGGATACTCAGGGGTTATACGCAGCTGCCGGTGGAGGTTCATTTTTACGGTACTTTGGTCAGGTACGATATGGTTTCCAGGTGGACTCAACTCTTTTTGTTCGCGTATACGGGCAACATTTTGATCAAAAAAATACGGTGCTGTCAAATAATAAAAATGCTCAAGATGCCTGGCACACAACACAAGGTGGGTTCAGGATGGATTATTATCCCACCAAGTCAAGTACACTGACCTTTCAAGGCGATTCTTATGGTGGAGTTGAAAATGACTCAGTCAGGCGTGCCGATACAGATGGTCAAAATGTGCTCGCTCGCTTTACACACTTTTTCTCTGACAAATCCAATCTCGTCATACAATCCTATTTTGATCGCACCTGGCGAAAAACCCCTAACGCTGTCAATCGTTTTTTTTATCAACTTAATACCTATGACCTTGACATTCAGCACCGCTTTCCATTGGGTGGTCGACAGAGCATTCTTTGGGGTATAGGATACCGGTTGCAAAAGGATATGACCACTGGCTCTTTTGTTCCCCAGAATCGCACAATGCCGCTTTATAGCGGATTTGTACAAGACGAAATTATAGTGACAGCTGACTTGCTAAGACTGACTCTTGGAAGTAAATTTTTGCATAATGTTTTTTCTGGCTTCGAAATTCAACCTACTGCTCGTCTGGCCTGGACACCAAACAATAGAAATACAATCTGGACATCAGTTTCCCGCGCAGTGCGTATTCCCACCCGTTTTGATCATGACATTACAACAACATCAATATTCGATTCAGAAAAAGTTATAGCATACGAACTGGGTTATCGCATGCGGCCAGTCGATCAATTATCACTTTCGTTGGCGACTTTTTACAATCGATATGACCAACTTCGAAGCCTTGATTCAACTTCAAATGCATCACAGCCTATTGTGCTGGCAAACTCACAGCGTGCTGAATCGTGGGGCGTTGAATTCTTAGGTAATTTTCAAGCCACAGCATGGTGGCGTCTGCGTGGTGGGTATACCTATTTTGCAAAGGAGATCAAGCCAACAAATCCTAAAGTGTTACCTATAAGTAGTGCGTTTGAAGGAGTTGATCCTAAAAATCAATTTATGCTTCAATCCATTATTGATTTGTCTGGAGATTTTGAATTCGATATTGTTGGTCGTTATATAGATACATTGCCTGCGGTGGTAGGAACTTCTACACCTTCTGTTCCAGCCTACTTTGCTTTTGACCTGCGTTTTGCATGGCAATTCAAATCTTTCGAATTTTCCCTTGTCGGTCAAAATCTCATGCAAGACCAGCATTCAGAAGTTGGGTCTTCAAAAATACCGAGAAGCATTTACATGAAGGTTGCATGCAGATTATAAAAATGATTGCACGCAAATATATTTATGCTCGCAATTGATGGGTATTGCATGCTACATTGTAAACGTGGATAAAGAGCAACGTAACTAGCAACGAAATTACCTGTACAAAGCATTGGATAAAATGCATGACTACTTATAAATCAGGGCAGACTCCTTTCACTCTTCGTAATATTTTCATTGATTGCCATTGGTAATTGTCTTCTTTGGTAAAGTCACGAACAGAACTTCCTTAAATATGATTGAATCGCTCAAACAAAACGTAGCTCATCATGTCTCCATTTCAGACAACGAAATGGAAGAGTTTTGTAATTTCTTTCATAAGAAAACCATGAAGAAGAAAACCTTTCTATTGAGAGAGGGCGAAGTTTGTGAATTTGAAGGCTTTGTCGCCAAAGGGCTTTTTCGTGTTTATCATATTGACCAGAATGGCTTTGAACAAATACTTTATTTTGCCATTGAAAATTGGTGGATAACAGATATTGATAGTTTTACCAACGGTAAGCCATCACAACTTTTCATAGAAGCACTCGAAGACAGTGAGGTGCTTTTAATAACTAAAAAGGACAAAGAATTTGCGTACGCAAAATTGCCACTGATCGAGAAGTTGTTTAGAGTAATGACTCAAAAAACGCACGTTGCCCTGCAAAGAAGAATGATCGATAATTTGAGTAAAACTGCCGACCAACGTTATCTTGACTTCATCGAAAAATATCCGAACCATTATAAGCGTCTTACGAATCTTCAAATAGCAGCCTACTTAGGCATCAGTCACGAGTTTGTGAGTAAAATAAGAAGGAAAATTGCCAGCCGGAAATAAAGTGAATTTCATTTATTGAACTTGTTCAATGTTTTTGATATTCGATGATATCACCTTTACATCATCAAAAGCAATAAAAATGAAACACATTATTCAAACTGTTTTTTTAACTATCTTAATTTTATTCAAAATGGAAGCACAAGCACAAAGTTTCAAAACGATTGAAACAGGTAATTTAAAACTTCAGGTTTACAATGCGTCAGAAAATAGTTTTGGCGTAGCCTCGGTAATCGTCTCCGGCAATACAGAAGCGGTTTTAATTGATGCCCAGTTTACTTTAGCGGATGCTGAAAAAGTAGCTGCGGAAATCAAACAATCAGGTAAAAAATTAACCACTATTTATGTTTCGCACGGTGACCCTGATTTTTATTTTGGGTTGGAAGTATTTAAAAAGTATTTTCCTGAAGTAACGGTTTATGCAGCACCCGCAACGGTAGAGCACATCAAAGCAACAGCTCAAAAGAAATTGGAAGTTTGGGGAGAACGATTGGGTAAGAACATTGCATCAAATGCAATCCTGCCTCAGATTTTAAAAGGTAATAGTATCGATTTAGAAGGTCAAAAATTAGAAATCATCGGTTTGGAAGAATCTCCATCTAAAACCTTTGTTTGGATACCTTCAATCAAAGCCGTTGTAGGTGGCATCAATGTTTTTGGAACTACTTTTCATCTTTGGATGGCGGATGCACAAACTGCAGAAGCTCGTAAACAATGGGTAAGCGTTTTAGATAAAATTGAATCGCTAAAGCCGACTATTGTAATTCCCGCTCATGCTAAATCTGAATCAGTATTTGATCTGACAGCCGTGAAGCATACAAAAAGTTATACCCAATTCTACGAAGAGGCGTTGAAAACTAATAAGACTTCTGAAGCCTTGATTGCTGCGCTTAAAGCAAAATATCCTGCTCTGACTTTTGATATTGCCTTACAAATAGGGGCAAAAGTAAATACAGGAGAAATGAAATGGTAAAATTATCAATAACCTTCGGCTTGGCGATGCTAGTTGCATTGTCAAGCTGTGCTTCA
>JANMRZ010000210.1:0-62650 GCA_031388805.1 Chryseolinea sp. | reverse complement strand
ACATCTTATTAAACCTGGCTGAAGGAACCAGCCGAATGACGAGTTCAGACAAAAAACATTTTATCACCGTATCACGAGGTGCTGTTTTTGAATGTGTCACCATTCTTCATGTATTGGGAGAGACCGGCTCTTTGCCTATGGGGGAAGCCCAAAACCTCTACGACCGATATGAAAAGATTTCGAAGATGCTCCTTGGCATGTATAGAAGTCATGAATAAAAACTAGAAGTAGGTTAACACAATGTTGGCCATAGTTCAGGTTGAGAAAAGTATGAGTTGTGTACTTTTCCCTATGAGAAGATAATTTTTTTTGGTCCGGTAGCTCAACTGGATAGAGCATCAGATTTCTAATCTGAGGGTTCGGGGTTCGATTCCCTGCCGGATCACCAAGGAACAACAACACAAAGCCCTACTCAACGAAACGTTGAGTAGGGCTTTTCATTTGGAGCAAACTTAGAATACACTTCAAGTAAACCTCACAGTAGCTTGATAATTACTTCGATACAAATTTTAAAACCATCTTTTATTTTTTGATTTTCCCTATGAAAATCAATGACGATTGTGCTTTCATCAACACACTTTGATCGATATAGAAGAATGTATTTTGTTAGTTTTTCATAGGTAAAATTCCTCTTTATCACACTAGTAAAGCTTCGTTTTCATAGGAGAAATCGAAGTGACTAAAATCACACAAAAACAATTATCACGTTGGTTTATAAAGGAATATTATATATTCGTGTCCAGAAGTGTATGCACACGATGTAGACACTGAAATAAAAATTCTAATAACCACTAAAAACGCTATGGCAAAAACAGCAAAAAAGGCAGCTAAAAAAGCTGCGAAGAAAGTAGTAAAGAAAGCAGCTAAGAAGGTTGCAAAGAAAGTAGTAAAGAAGGCGGCTAAGAAAGCCGTTGCAAAGAAGGCAAAGAGAAAACCGAACGCAGCCTTCATGGCTCCTCTTACTTTAAGTCCAGCTTTATCTGAAGTTGTTGGAAGCAAGCCGCTACCACGTACTGAGATCATCAAAAAAATCTGGGAGTACATTAAGAAGAACAAACTTCAAGATTCAAAAAACAGAAGAATGATCAATGCAGATGCAAAACTAAAAGTAGTTTTCGCAGGCAAAGGTCAAATCTCTATGTTTGAGTTGGCAAAGATTATTAACAAACACGTGAAATAGTTTAACGTTAATTGAACTATAAAAAAAAGCCCTGCGAACGTAGGGCTTTTTTTATAGCAAAATCTTGAAACTTTACATGATCCCTACTCAGGAAGGTCATGATGTCAGTAAAGGGACATCAATTGCAAAAAAAATGAATTAGAATTCTAAAAAATAGTTGTAGTGAAAAGATAAAATGTATCTTTGCGCCTCGATAAACGTTCGGGGTGTAGCGTAGCCCGGTATCGCGCTTGGTTTGGGACCAAGAGGTCGTCAGTTCGAATCTGGCCACCCCGACTGAGTGGACGACAGTGAAATATTTTTACTGCGTCCACTTTTTTTTTGATCTAAGTCGTTGTGCTTCATAGACATCAAGACGATCGCCTCGTTGACACGATTGGTTCGAAATTGATTTTTTTCAAAAATCAATTTTTCAGGAAACACCGAACCAATGATCAACTGCTTTTCCGAAAGCGTTGCATTTTGATAGAATCCATCAAGATTTCTCAATAGTGTTGCCCCTACCTTCAAATGCTCACGGAAATCCTCCTGACTCGATGAGGCATTGGCCCTCTTACGAATCAGCTCATCATTGGCAACGGAAATCTTCGCTTTGATCTCTTTATAATCACTAGCACTAATCTCAGCATCAAGCATAAGGTGCTGAGCATTCTGGAGGCGATGATTATTGCGGCTAATTTCTTCTTCGATCTTCGCCAATTCACTCTTATCGCTTTTCATCTTGGCCTCGAATGTGTCAAGCAATATTTCGTAATTCAGGTCAAGCGCCATTGAATTAGGCTTGATGGATTGGAGGTATTCGATAATGCAATTATTGGCAACCTCAGCTTTGAATCGTTCGGGACAGCCACAAGTGCAATGGTAGTAGAAATACTTTCCACCATTTCCACGAGAAGCGCTACCCGAAATATTTTTTCCGCAGATGCGGCACTCCAGAAGTCCACGTAGTGGAAGTTGCTCCTTGAGCGTATTCTTGGTCGGACGATTAGGAGACCTTCCTTCAAGAATATCCTGAACCCGAAAAAATAATTCTTCGCTAATCAGTGGCTCATGTATTCCCTTTGCATAGTACTCAAACTCATCCTTGTAAGCGGGTACCAGCACCTTGCCGACGTATGCCTTATTTCGTAACAGATCGGGAAATCTTGCACGCTCACATTTCAGTCCTTTATCAACCAATTTTTTACGCAATTCTTCCATGCCATATGCTCCTGTTGCAAATTCCTGAAATGCCTCCCGCACCAGATCAGCATCCTTGCTAGGCACAATCATCGCCCTGCCGTCTTCAGTCCGGATATTTCTGTATCCGACCGGTGCAAGTGTTGTCCAGCGTCCTTCTTTCTTCGCTCTGTAAATGCCCGACTTCACATTGATTGATCTTCTGTCGTTCTCTACTTCGGGTGAAGCCAAATAGAAGGCCAGCATCATCTTGTTTTCAGGAACCTTTAAGTCTAACGGTTGCTCTATCTCCTGTGGATCGATCTCAAGTTTGTTCAACTGTTTGATGGTTGCGTAAGAGTCGCCAGCATTACGACCAAAGCGACTCCAGTTAATAAACAATAGGAGATCAATATCGCCAGGATTCTTCTTGCAAAAAATCATCAGCTTGTTGAACTCCGGGCGATCAAATGTTTTCGCTGAGTAATCTTCTTTGTAGTGGGCCACAAGGGTAATGTCCCTGTTTGCACAATACTTACGCAATTGCTCTTCCTGATATTGTAAACTGTAGCCCTTCTCAGCTTGCTCGTCTGAGGATACTCTCGTATAGATGATCGCCCTTTTCGTTTTCATTCATTTTCCGTTGATAAACTTTGTATTCAATGGCAGCCAATTGATACAGAAAATCTCTGATCTTCAAAAGCTGCTCATCCGTGTAAACATACCCGTGCTTCTTTGTTAACTCTCTGCACCTCTCCAACGACACCATATTTCAATTCAGGTTTGCAGAGCATGGATTGTGTTCAATGTCACTTCTACTTATCATAATGTATGCCAAGCAAGTCGACCTCAACACTAACCCTACGCTCTTTAAATATACACTTTCAACTTGTTTCAAAAATCTTTTAGGATTCCAAAAGATTTTAAAACTTGCCTCAAAGGTGCAGATAGTAAAAAGTGACGATTAACTATAATTAACTATTGTTAACGATTTTGAATGAATATTATATTCTATTAAACATTGTAAATGAATTTATTGGATTGTTCCGCATGAAACGAGATCTTGTTTTGATGTACGGTGCTTGTACGTTTGTGATTCTTGCATCCTGTGAAGTATGCGCACAACAGGCCACAGCCGTTTATGAGATCAGGATGATAATACCCTGCCGGGGAGTCGGATTAGAGTTAAAAATAGGTCTAAAACGAAGAAAAAAGTTGACTAGAAGTTAAAGTATTAAGTGTGAAAATCGCCAAAGAGCATCATCCTGGATATTACATGGAATGGGAAGAACATTCATCTAAATTAAAGTCAACCTTCAAGCCATCTGTCGGTCAGTCGCACGTCGACATAGTCTAATGTATAAATATCGACATCAGGGCATAAAGCACGAATAGCTAGTAAGTAGTTTATTTTAAAGTCGACACCCAGGTAAATCGCGTCGAGACCATTGGCGATACTGCAATATTCATTTTCGCTTTGATCGCTAAAGTATATTAAACCTTTCATCTGATAGTCATGTAAGCTTGTCTTGCGTTTTAAGCAATAAGATGTGCCAACGTATGTACCTTTGCTTCTATGTCCGTTCGTAGTATGTTATTCCCTTGTCATTCTCGCCATCATAACTTTTTCCAAGTTTTTTAAAACCATTTTCTAAAAGGAAATTTTGACTACTCCTAATAGCCGTAGTTGAAAAGATTGTTCCGTGATGTGGTTGCATTTGACTTAGGAGTTGTTTCTTCAATTCCTTGCTTATTCCATTTTTTCTATAGTCAGGTTCTGTGAATGAGTACCCAATTTCGAAAGCTAAGTCCTCCACCTTTCTTTCAATTCCCGTCTTTTTAATAATCTCAGCTACATAGTTTCGATTGGGTCTTTTAATAGAGGAAATCCCAATCAAAGAATTATTGTGGTAGCAAAAAGCAAGTAGTCGGCAATTCTTTATTCTATCTTCTAGCCCCGCTAACTTCACCTTGCCTCCTTTTTTAACGGCTTCATGAAAATTAGAAATTTCCTTCTTTGAACATGTGACAGGTTCCTTTACTTCAATTTTACACTGAGCCAAAAACTTTGAATTCATTCGATTATTGTTTTGAGAATTGTTAGCGAAGTCATCGTGTATTAGAATCAATTTAGAATATCAAATTCATGCATTAAAGTCCCCAAGCAACTTCACAAGCCAACTACTCAACTACAACGATTCGAATCACTATTCCTCCCATATCATCTATCGCCTTGTTAAACTTGATGGCGTGATTCAATTTCTTCAATCGCGCTGAGCGCTGAACTTCCGAACACAGGATGAGCAGTATATTTTTTTAAGAGTGGTAAGTCAGTTTGATTGCCGTAATATCCCAATCCATGGATTGCATGAGTTAACGTATCGTCAAGTCTTTCGTGCCTATAGTATCCTGATTGTATTTCCGGATTAATAAGTCCTTGTCGGTAGATCTCGGCCGCCTCGCCCGGAAATGCTTGTTGCAATGACACGATCACATCCCTGTCCTGCGCAAAATGGGTCATGCTTTCCTTGGTAATATCTGCAAAGTTACGTAGAACGTCCACGGACACACCGAGCTTGTGATTTTGAAGGATTTTCCAAGGTTTAGACATGCCCTTGGTCTTTTCTCCTTGTGAAAGATCACGACGATTTAGCCAATACATAATCTCAGCATATGCAAGGAACGCCTTTGCCGCATTATTAAGATTTGAGTTTAGTTGTGAGATAATAGGTACGCCGAGCCATCCAAGGGCGACGTGCGCAAGAAGACATGCCTCCGTTCCAGATTGCGGCATCGTATCATCGAAGGCAGGGATTTTAGTAAATGGCCTAATTGCATCAGCCGTTGTGGGATCTTCAAACTTGGCCACATAGTAAAGGGCCAGTGGAACTCCAAACGACGATTTGTCGATACCACCTTTTAGTGCTCTAGTGTAAAGCTTCTTAAGTTCCTCATTATTCAGTTCATTGATAACTGCCCAATAAGCGTTTTGGTAGGGATGATCAAATGACTTAATGTGGACGCTATATGCATCCTCACACTTTTTCACAGTTTCTTTACCCTTAAGAATGCTAGCAAGCTCGTTCCGAACCGTGGCCTCATATTCTATTTCATCTTTTTCAAGTCCTCCCAATGCTTGAAGCGCGTCAAATACGGCAGTAGAAATCATCCAATTTCCGCGCGAATTCTCAAGAAGTGAATTTAATTGCTCAATAATCTGATCCTTTATTTCTTGACTAGCGCCCCATGAATTATGAGCCTCATCGAGGAGACTCATCCTTACTTGATAAGGAAACGATTTCCATTGTTGCTCACTCAAGAAATTCGGGAGGTAAGGCGCTATAATGTCGTTCCACTCGCGAAAGCTCCACTGAAACCTTTGAACAACATGCAGCAAAAGAAATAGCTGGCCATTGGTTTGGCTTCCTCGAGCTAGCATATCTTTGCAAAATTCGAGCAGTAGACTAGAAGGCTTAATTTTATCCAGACCCCATCCGCCACTAATGAAGTTTTTTAAAACCATGCCCATAGAGATCTCCGTACCGCTCCATTTATGGTAAATCTCTTCAAACATCGTAGAATAGATATTTATCTTTTTTTCTACAGCTGTCGGACGTAATCGACTAAACTCACGGTACAAGTGCCCATCCATCGAAGCAACCAAGTCAAAAATTTCCCGCACGTGAGTCCCATTGAAAAGTGAGAGTGGTAATGCATGTATAAAACAACGTTCTTGCTCGGTCCATTTCCGTACCGAATTTTCGTTTAGTGAAGCCGACCAGTGCTCTTCTCCATTTTTCAATTCTTGACTGGTGATTTGAAAGGAAAGATTTGTAATCTCGCTTCGAATTTTATCAAACAATGACCTACACTCACGATCAGCCCATTCTTTTGCGTAAGAGCCGCAGTCTCCAGCTAAACATGAAGCAAGGAGATCGAAGTCATTTATTTCAGACAACAGAATCTGAAAAATCCTCCAGCACTAAATTTGAAGTTACGCTTCGCGATTTAAGCGCTTCTGTATCCACCTCAGATGGAGCTGATGTTATTACAATGTCCAAATCCACATACGAGAGCTCAATTCCGATGGACCGACCTTGTATCTTATATTTACCTTTGTAGTACTTCTCTACAAACGGAATGAACTTGTCTATCGCTGCCTGCGGAGTAATTTTTTCCTTATCAAGATTGGTTACAACGATAACATCGACATCAGCTCTTTTGTCATTCAATGGACGAACAGCAGTAGCACGCCTGTAACTCCCTTGAAGAAAAGTGTTAATGATGATTGGTTTAAGATCTTCATCTCGTAGAAGCCTATCCCGTAAGGTGGTGTGTCCTGTAATCAAATCCGATTTTTGAGACTGCGTTAGCCTAATATCAGATAAAAAGTCGCTAAAGTAAGAGTCTATCTTTTTCATAAGTTATTTTTAAGGTATGTTGATTACTTGATGATAAGAACCGTCTCGATTGTTATCAAAATCGTATTCATAAAGAATTACACTACCGAGAGGTCTTAAATACTGACCAAGAAAAAAAGCAAAAGCATTTGGTGCAGCTATGAACAAATGGATCTTTCCAACCGGCTGTCCTAACTTCCGCCCTTTCCTGAAATAAGAAATTAAATCCTGAACCGCAGCGACAATATGGCTAGCATCTTTTATAGAACTATAATTCGCTTTGGGTAAGATGGTTGCATGAATGTATTTTCCTACCGAACTTAAACGAGTATTAACATAGTCTTCGACATTTGAGCGAACATCATGGGTAACGCTTAGAGAGAGTGCTAAGTCAACACCTTGATTCGTACGCTCAGATTCTTCGTATTGCCATATAGGTAAACTATGTTCATTTATTTTTTCTGATAATGGCTTCCAAAGAACCTTCCCGTTAAAAGTTTTCTGTACAATAGTAATATCAAGCCCCCCGTATTTTACATCAAGGCAATAGCCGATGTAAAGAGCTATCGAGAGGTGCGTATCAAGATGAATAAGGATAGGCCTCTTTGCGGAAATTATTTCCTCTGATAGCGCTTTTAATTGTGGTGCAATTTGATCGTCCCAAGAATATTCTTCCAAAATAAACCGGCCGGAAAAGTGGTGAAGGAGACATAGCAGCTTATGAACTTCAAGTTGAATATTTTCAGCCCCCTTTTGAAAACTTCTTACACCGATGATAAAACAATCATTAGCAACTGCTTCTGTTTTGTGTAACAGTTCTTCACGTTCACAAATTTCGAGTAAGTCCTTCTTTGTAAATGTATTTTTGCCCTCCTTATGAAGTTTTTGAATTAGATCTCCATATTTGCTTGACCTTTGATCAGCAGGAATAGGCTTCAGGCCTGCTATAGAGAGATGATAATTGAGAGTTTCTTTGAGACGTTGTTCATCATCATAACTATGTTTTATTCGAAGGGGCTGTAACATTTTTTTTAACTCTTCATCTGAGCTAATCCCCAAGTGGTCCTTCCATAGCTTTCTGACTTTTCCGTATTGAGAATTTTCACCTCCCTTAAATAAAACTTGCGTACGGATACCACCTGTATTACTGAGCAAGTCTCCAATACTTTTGTCGGAATGGTCAACACCCCACGTGTTGATAATGTAGTAGCGTGAGCTAGCAAAGTTTTCGGGATCGGTTTTAAAGATTTTATACAATCGCTGTAGTAAAGATTCATTTTTAGCTCCAATGAATTCCGGATCAATAAAGGCTTGGCAGGTAAAACCCTTAGCGTGGTCGACATGAAATTTGACTTGATAATATTCATTCGTTACCTCAGATCCAGACTCCATTATTGCTGGGTCGTAGGACACCATCACATCATCGAACCCAAAAGTTGAATCAATCTCCCAGGAAACTTTTGATGTTCTCGTATGGGCGATATTAAGCCCGCATGCTTTTATCCAAAAAAAATTTGCCTGATAATCATCCCCGTCTTGCCTGGCTATTACATTTCTTCCCATATTAAAATTGATGGTTACCGTATAATGGATATGAATCTAACTTGTCGTAAAATCGATTAAACTTATGACAACCACTGTCGCATTTTTTAATGCTTTTTGTCCTTAATGGATCGTGAATCATTTCCTGGTGAAACGGTATCGCTGTCCCTTATTTTTCCTTTCAGGTCGTGAATACGAACCTCACCACCACCTGAATTGGACGCGAATTCCTTAGCTATTTTTTCTGCTTCTCGTTGAGTATTTGCAGAACCGCTTGAATTTGATCCTCCTTCTTTCTGGATATTCCATTTTCCAGTCTCTTTATTCTTAGATACATGATAATTTGACATATGCTTATGGTTAATTGTTTTCTTGAGGAATAGCCGCTACAACAACACCCTGAATTTGAAAGTCGTGTGTAACGATAATTTGTTGATGCGCCTTATTAGAGGAGCGCGGAACCAACTTGACAACTTCTCCTGTATGGTAATATTCTTTTACCGTTGCTTCATCATCTATGAGAGCAACAACTCGTTGTCCATTTTCAGCATGATTCTGTTGTTTTGCTAAAATGAGGTCTCCATCATTAATCCCTGCTTCATTCATTGAATTACCTTTTGCACGCAAGAGAAAATATTTTGAACCTGGCTTCGCAAGGTTCGTAGCTACCGGAATCATCGCCTCAATGTTCTCATGCGCAAGCATAGGAGCCCCACAGGTTACAGTTCCTACCAGCGGAATATTTACCGTCCGAACGACTTCACTATTCTCGAAGTCCTTTAAAAACATATAGCTTCCATCAGACTTCTTTTCCAAAAAGCCATTCGTTTCCAATTCCTGAAGGAGCAACATTGCAGATCGTGGAGACTTGTAGTTCATTGCCTCCATCAATTCCCTAACAGAAGGAAATTTTCCTAAATGCATGATGCTGTTCCTAATATGACGTATTGCCTCTCTTGACTTAGAACCTAAATTGTGTTCACTCATTAGTGTATAATTTCTGTATAATAGTGTTTAACGAATATGCAGCATTTTGAGTTCCCCACGGCTAGAAAATATGTAAAACATCGTTTTACTATATATTATATATTTAATACATCTACATATTATATTTATATTACAGCAATATATTATATATTTAACTCGGCATTATATTATAGATTTAAATCAAAATTAAAATGGCTCTACCGGCTGAAAAGTTAGCGCAAGCGCTAGAAATCCTTCATTCCCTTCAAGAAAAGGGGCTGGTAGCAATAAAATCAAGCGAAATAAGCAGGGTTAATAAAGAACGTTTAGTAAAAAATGGATTCATTAAAGAGGTAACAAGGGGCTGGTACATTCCATCAAGACCAGATCAAGTGGAAGGTGATACCACTTCATGGTACAGTTCCTACTGGGATTTTTGCGCTCGATTCTTAGAAGAAAAATATGGCAGTAATTGGATTGTTTCAGCAGAACAGTCCCTCATGTTACAAGCGGGTAATTGGTCGGTGCCAACTCAATTGTTAATAAAATCTCCTTCGGCTACAAATTATAGTACAGATTTGCCACACAATACTTCCTTGTTTTCCATGAGAATTGGATTGCCAGTACCTGAGATGATTGAAGTAATAAGAGGCATTCGATTACACTCCTTACCAGCTTCGCTTGTTTTTTGCAGTGCTAATACATTTGTCCAGAATTCTGTAGATGTTAGGACAGCCTTGGCAATGATTCGCGATTCTTCAGAAATTTTAAGAGTACTTCTAGCAGGAGGTCATAGCACTTATGCAGGACGTCTCGCAGGAGCATTTCGAAATATTGGGAAAGAGCGGATTGCTGATGAAATTATCACAACAATGAGAGGTGCAGGGTACGATATAAGAGAAACAGATCCATTTGAAACTAAATTAGGCATAAGCTTATCCAGAGAACGATCTCCGTACACAAACAGAATAAGGTTGATGTGGCAACAAATGCGGGAAATAGTGATTAGAAATTTTCCGCAATCTCCTGGAATTCCACACAATCATGAAAGTTATTTGAAAGCTGTGGACGATGTCTATATCACCGATGCCTACCATTCTTTATCAATCGAGCGATACCGAGTAAGCCCGGAACTAATTGAGAGAGTTCGTAGTGGGCAATGGGATGTTCGTAACAAAGAAGAAGATAGACAACAGCGTGATGCCATGGCCGCAAGAGGGTATTGGCAGACCTTTCTTCAGGTAAAGGAAAGTATTAGAAATATCCTCAATGGAGAAAACCCGGGAACTGTTACTGATTTGAATCATGGTCGCTGGTACTTTGAGCTATTTAGCCCAAGTGTAGCAGCAGGTATACTAAGACCGGAAGACCTTGCGGGTTATAGAAACAGTCAAGTTTATATTGGAGGTTCAAAGCATGTGCCCGTAAATGTTGATGCCGTGAGAGACGTAATGCCAGTGCTGTTTGAATTATTAAGTAGTGAAACTGAGGCATCAGTCCGAGCCGTGTTAGGTCACTTTATTTTTGTGTATATCCATCCATATATGGACGGCAATGGGAGGATGGGAAGATTTCTTATGAATGCAATGCTTGCTTCCGGGGGGTATCCATGGACTGTAATTCCCGTGCAACAACGTAATGATTATATGCAAGCATTAGAAAGCGCCAGTTCTGGACAAAACATTGAACCTTTTGCAAGGTTCATCGGAAATTTAGTAACTCTTGCGATGGAAGGAAGACCAGTAGCCTCAATAAAATAAACGCTGTCTATATATCGCAATTTATTAGATTTTCACCTTTAAACCGACTTGCCAATATTTTTGATCTTTTAAACCCTTTAAAACATCCTCACCATAAACTCTCTCCACGGCAAACTTGATCTCGCGCTTTTTTTCTTTTGGTCCGGGCCTCACGGTCACAGCAACCCCATACCTTTGAAGGGGGCGCCACTCTCTCTTGTCATCCGTTTTGTTATCGATCTCGTACCGTGTGAGTCCCACATAGTACACATCCAGGAGACGCTCTGCCTTTAGCTTCGAGTCGTACAAAAATCCACTGAAAGGGTAAGCGTGAATTTCATATTCCAAATGACCCATCACGATTGTTCCTTGCGCTTCTTCAATTGCCGCATCGTAGAAATTGACTGCGTCAATTCCAGCCGTAATGTTATGTGAGTATTGCAGCCAGTTGGCAAATTTCGGACTGATCGCTGCTGGCGGGTGAGTATCATCGAACGAAACCGCTTTCCAAAATGCTTTTTCTGGTTTAAAGTATGGACTGACAAGACCGGTTAGGATGAAAGATTTCTTGTCATCTTTTAAGTCATTCGACCATTTGATATTCCCCCTAATGCTTAGAAAGAAGTTCTCTGGATCGCCGTCAATTCGTTCTACCGAGATACCATATTGCCTGACATTTTGGGGCTTGTTGAGCGCGGTATTTTGATGCCACTCATAAAGGGCAGATACAGAAAGTTTAGGTAAATCAATAAACGTGTACCCAATAGCAGCCTGTACCTGGTAGGCTGTTTTTCCTGAATCAGGATTCGTAGCCGAGTAAAACGCAGGCTCAGAACTTTTGAACTGTTGGTCAAAAGTTTCAATCAATTTCAGCCGCTGAAAACTAAAAAACTTTTTGCGCTCTGTCGTCGATGCAACGGCAACGGTGGTATTGGCCTGACCGGCAGTATAGATAACTTGAATTGTTGTATCAGTGATTTGCGCATGCACCAGAGAAGTAGCCTGGAAGACAACACAGGCGAGGAGGAATAGTTTTTTCATAGCAATTTCGTTTTAATAAGATCGATACACGATTGCACTGTTGTTAACTGGGCCGCCTCTGAAATAGAGATGGTATCCGCGTTTGGCTTAATGCTTTGCGCGATCAGGGTCAATGGTCCTGCGAGGGCATTAATTCTTTTGGGGCCCATACCGAGATGGAATTGCAAAGAATGTTCATTCTTGATTATATCCGCCGGGATACTGGTTAGCCGCGATAGCAAAGCCGTTACCTTCGCATCGATAAGGGTATCGGTTTCCAGTACATCGGCAATGGCGGAGGCCACACGGGCGAGAATCGTTGAACTTTGAACAACTGGCTGAGCGGCCAGAAACTCTTTTAGCGTGACAAGGTCTTGTTCTTCAAGGGAAATGGAAAGCTTCATATTGGTTAGGGGTTAAAAAAAGACAACGTCTATAGCTAGTGAAAAGAAAAACCTGTCTTTTCACGATGAACATAAACTTGGATCAAAAATAGTCTTATTGGGTATCGTAGGGCAACAGGAAATCTCCCGTTTCGAGTGGAGGAAAAAGCCTGATAGCATTTTGACTTACGCAACCGGTGAGGTTAAATGAAACTATAACTGCACCAGGCCATGCTTAACCGCAAACAACGCCAAACCTACTCTACTCTTCACATTAAGTTTTTCAAAAAGTGAATTCCGGTAACCATCAATGGTCTTGGGACTTAGAAACATTTTGTCGGCAATTTCATGATAGGTCATTTCGCTACAGGCCAATTGCAGGAATTTTCGCTCCTGGTCATTCATGAGTTCGGAACCATTGCGAGCTGGATTTCCGGAAACATCCTGTTGAAGAGAATGCACCAGTTTACCCGTTATAAAATCTGTGTAATAAAATCCTTTGTTGTTAATTGCTTGGAGTGCTTCTGCAAGCTCTTGAGGTTCAACGTCCTTACATAGATAACCCTTTACTCCAAGCTTTAGCATTCGAACTATAGTTTCCTCTTTTTCAATCATGCTTACTACTAAGACTTTTATATCAGGGTAGTTGTCATTAAGCCATTGGACGCTCGAAAAACCGTCGAGTCCTGGCATATTTACATCCATAAGAATAATGTCCGGGGGATTTTTCCGATCCAGCTTCTGCTGGAGATCGAGGCCGTTATCTGCCTCGAACAGTATCACACAATTTTTGGAAACCATTTCTATTAGACTGATCAAGCCCCTTCGAAACAGTTTATGATCGTCTACAAGACCTAGTTTGATTGCCCCAACAGGTTTCATTTATATTGAGAGTTCGATGGAAATCGTGGTTCCTTTTCCCGGTGAGCTTTGTATCACGAGCTGTGCATTAATCAACTTCGCTCTATCTTGCAGATTCATTAAGCCCGAACCGCCACTTCCAATCCCATCTTTCGTATCAAAGCCAATACCATCATCAATACATACTAAGGTAAGCAAATTTATAGTTGCTTGCACCGAAATACGAATTTGTTTCGCTTTGCTATGCTTTACTATATTGTTAATAATCTCTTGCATCATTCGGTAGAGAATAATAACGGAGCTGGAATCCAGTAACGGAGAACCCTCGACATGGAGCGTAGCTTCAAATTGACCTGTCTTGTTAAGCCTTTCAACTTCGCTTTCCAAACTCCTGACCAGCCCTTGTTGTACTACCCGGTCACTGTTTAGACTAACCGAAAGCGATTTTAAGTCAAGGATCAGTT
The DNA here is from genome assembly GCA_031388805.1 of Chryseolinea sp. Taxonomy (GTDB): domain Bacteria; phylum Bacteroidota; class Bacteroidia; order Cytophagales; family Cyclobacteriaceae; genus Chryseolinea. The sequence goes on along the minus strand of JANMRZ010000210.1, from coordinate 48,937 downwards.
GCCTGACTAATTCCTTGGTGTCTTCAATTTTTTGTTCGGCAATTACCTTGTCACCTAAACGAAGCGTGTTCAGATTGATCTTGATAAGACTGGCGATTTGCCCAAGATTGTCATGTAGCTCGTAGGCAATATGTCGAAGGGTTTGCTCCTTTATTTCAAGTTGAGACTGCAAGAGGACTTCTGCAAATTGGGATTGCAATACTTGTTTTTCAATAGTATGCTGTTGTTTCTTTCTGAGGAACAACGCGGCAAAGGCTACAATGAAAACGCAGAGCAAGAATAGCAATAACGATCCTGCTATTATAGAAACCAAAATATCGGTATTGCTTTCGGGGGCCATCAAATGGTTTTATTTATTTTCACACGTGTGGTTCTTACTTCGGCAATGAAGCCAACAGAAAAAGCAAAATACATGAATACGTTGAATACATCGTGAATGATCCACAGGTTGTTTAGATAGGAGTCCCGATTCGCCATAATATAATGCCACAATGAAAATATTAAAATTGTGCAACTGCAATAGAAAAATAACCCTGTGATAAAGCAGAATAATGAGGTTCTTATTTCCATTAACAGTTTATCATTTTCATACAGATCATAAATTAACAGGAGAACCCATGTGGTATACGTCAGGTTATTGAGACAGAGCCATTCGGTAAGAAATCTCCCACGGATACCAAACAGACCAATCGAAGTGACACCGGCAAGTAAGCACAGAATTGCCGAGCTGTAGAAAATTTGGTTTCTTCTTCTTGAGCTAAACCCATTGTCAAAAAACAGAAACAAGAGAAAGAACTCTATTAAAATATTGGCATTGTATAGAATACTTAAAAGGGGTGTTCTTCCTAAAAAGGCCCTTGCTAGTTGAGGGATGCATGCTGCCATCACAAGAAAAAGAATAGTTTTTGACCGGCGCGGAAGTTTTGTAAAGAATAAACACCCCAGCGTTGTGGGAATCAAGATACTCCAGATTGATATTTGATTTATGATGTATTGGATGTATGAAGATACCAATTCATTTAGTCACAAGGAAATACTTGATCATACCATCGAATGGTCCCCCTTCAAAGCTCAGATTGGTGATAACTTGTCGCGGAGGATACTCATTGGCTGGATCGTCAGCCAAAGTATTAATAGGATAGAATTTCGCAACATCTACACCATCGACTTTTTCCACAGCTAGATTACATCCGGTTGTAATAACGGTAAATGAACCAGCTTTTATGTCTTCTACTTTTTCGTCTTTGGCATGAGCACCCAAAATTACCATTAAGTATTCTGAGCTAATGGGGTTTCCCTGATCATCCCTTTCAGTACCATCAAAGAACCTGGCAATAAGGTCCTTATGAAAAATAAAAGCATTACACTCTCTTGCTTTCAATTCTTCTGCTCGTTTCCGCTTCTTTGGATCTAGCTCTTTTGAGTCAATGGACTTGATCATAATCTTATCCAGTTCTAGAAACTCGTTAATCATCTCATTGGCTTGTGGCAATTTTATTTTTTTGCCGTACGTGTCCTTTTTCAATTTCTTGATGTCCATAAAATTTGTTTTAGTGTGAATGATGCATGAAATCTACAATGCATCGATCAATTAATTTAATGTTAAAAGGCGAAACAGGCATTTTCTATCCGCATACAGGAAAAATCCTATCGTAATCTCATTCTTTTTCCGGTTGCTACCGGGCACTCTCTTTCACAACCTTTGACCTACTAATTCGTCACAAAAGCGGAACCTAAAAAACCTTGTCATGAAAAATAATAATCAACAAATCGATGGGATAGCCTCCTATGTGGGTTGGCTTCTTCTGTTGTCTGCTCTTGGATTCTATGGCTATGGAATCACGAAGGCTGTCCTTCAAACGGTCTCAGGCGAAATAAAATACCATGAATTCCTGCTGGCAACGATAGGATCAATTCAGGCATTGTTACTAGCCAACCTGGGTGTTGTTCTTGGCATCAAGGTGGCAAAGCCAGATTCAAACATAGCACGATCAATCTCTTTCAAATGGGGATCTAACACGGGAGGTGAGCCGATACCCCCGATGGAAATCAAAGAGAAGATACAGTTGATTGCACTTTCGGTTTATTCCTTAAGCCTTGTTGTTTGCTTTATCACATGGATTGTTAAAGATTTTACGGTGGATCCGACAATGATTGTTTCTGTTATTCCCGAGTCAGGTAAAATGTTTATAGGAGTTGTACTCGCCTATCTAAGCACTGTCTTAAGTAAGTAAATAATGCATCTGTCTCCGTTAAGAGCAGTTTAAAAAATCATCCAAGACAAAGAAATTCAGGAATGCTGAAGCCTGATTGAAAGTAAGCGCAAACCAAAATAATATAAAAAATGACAACGCTAGTTACAGCATTGATGTATTCAGGTAGACCAAACCCTACTTGGGAATTGAATGATGACCAAACAGAGACCCTGAAGAAACTCCTTGGCGAAAAAAAGGAAATTACGTTTGAAATGTCGCCGGTGGCATCCGGCATTTTGGGTTACCGTGGTTTTGAAATTGAGTCCTTTCATTCTTCACTACCAGCTAAGCTTTTCTGCTTTGATGGGATAATCGATATGGTCGATCAGACACATTTAAACTTTATTGATAAGGATAGCAATCTTGAAAATTTCTTACTTGAAACGTCAAAGCAATCGCTAACGGACTTAGAGAAAAACCTTATCCAGGGAGAGATATCAAAAAATTCCAAAGGCGGTCCGGGCTCAATAAGTAAATTATTTAAGTTGAGTTTAGAAGCTCTGGTGCCGCCTTTCGATCCAGGGAAGTGGAATATTCCAAGTGTGCAGCGCTTTAATAATTGCTATAACTATGCCAATGATAAAATCACGAATACGTTCGCTCAGCCCGGACGTTGTAGTGGATCTCCTGCTGATGATTGGAAATGTGCACCCGTGGGACAGGCATCACAGCGTGACGGCGAGATACCTATATCGAGCCCTCCCGCTGCAACACCTCAGGATGGTCATTTTATAGCACTGGTAAGTTCTGACATCTGGCAGGATTATCATTGGTATAGATTAGACTCCAATGCAATGTGGTCACATAAGCCGGGTCAAACACCAGCGACCAATCTCGACAATGGTGGAAAGTTGATTTCGGACCCACGGACTTGCAACCGAGGTGTCTATACAAACTTCTGTGGGTTCTATCATTGTATTCCCTCTAAAACAACTATTCGCTAGATCAATCAGCTTAAAATATTTGTTATGCCTTTAAAATTTCATAGAATAAGTTTTAACGCTTCCGAATGGAAAGACACACCGGCAATATCCAGTTTTCCGATGTTCAGTACAATGTTGAGAGACGTGCCGCAGGACAGTAAAATGGTCGACAATGCTCTCGCTAATAAATTTCGATCGCTGAATGATGAGCACGCATCACGGGTTTATTTGCAAACCTTTCTGCTGGGTATGGGCAATGAAAGTATGGGTGAAATCACCTCACTTGAAAGACCTGAACTAGTCCCAAACTTTTTGTTGCAAGCTGTTAACGAGGTTCAGTTAACAAAAAGCAAAACAATCGCATTTCAGCAAGCAGAAAAATCAGTCCCGATTTTCGGCGCAAAGGCCATCATAGAGATCGATACAGTTGAAAAATCACTCGTTTCAATTGAAGCAAATTTTTCAGAAAAGCCTGATGTTTCTCCCATGGCAGAATTAGCTCCAAGTGAGGCATTGATACGACTCCAAAACTACTGTGGGATTAATGATGCCAATCCACAATTAGAGATTTCACCAGAACTAGTTTTCTTCCCTGACTACGAGCACGACAAATGGCGACTAGCTTACCACTTTATGAATTTCCCGGCATTTCCGCCAGAGCTGAGTGGGCATAATTTGGATAGTGACGATCACCAATTTTGTATTCGAAATTCTCCAAGGCATAATGCTCCGTTTCATGATTACTTTGTAGATGCACAGAACGGTGAAGTCTTTTACTATTTCAGTTCTATGCCCCGCTTAGACATTCCTGTTCAGTGTAATGGAGATGACGATCAACTCGTTTCTCGTAGTTTTTACGGCTTGCAAAATGGTGGTGGAATTCTTTTAAGTGACCCTTTAAGGAGTATTCAAACATATGATTACAAACATCAGGATATAGATAATCCTGGCAGTTCATTTCCTGCATCACCAGTCGCGCATCCAGCACCAAATTTTGCTAATAGCAACAGAGCAGCAATATCAGCTCATTACAACGCAACATTGGTTTTTGATTTCTTCAACAATGAATTAAAACGGAACGGAATTGACGACAAAGGGATGATACTTGAGTCAGTTGTTAACGTATACTCAAGCAACCGTAATCCTAGTCCACCTCCGATCTGGGGAAATGCGGTGTGGTGGAACAAAAGAATGTGGTATGGACAAGAGGATGATCCGGGAGGAACTAGGATAAGTTTTGCAAGATTTTTGGATGTTATAGGACATGAACTTACGCATGGCGTAACGGAATCGTCATCAAATCTTATTTACCGTGATCTAAGTGGTGCATTGAATGAATCGTTTAGTGACATCTTCGGTATTTTAATAAAGAACTGGTATCCATCCTGCCCGAACCCAATTGCGGGTTGGAATTGGGAGATGGGACCAGGTCTTGGGCAAGGGGGAAGAGCAATTCGAAACTTTCAGAATCCGGCTATTTGTGGACAACCCGATCACTATTCTCAATACACCCCCCTGCCTGCATGGCACGACAACGGTGGTGTCCATATTTATAGTGGCATACACAACTTGGCAGCGTACAAAGTCTTGACATTTAAGGATACAGCAGGATCTTATGTATTTGCGCCAAGCGAGGTTGCTATTCTATATTACCTTACTTTGACTAGGCTTACGCGATTTTCAAATTTTTCTGATTGCCGAAGAACATTACTGAATGTTGCAGGTGTCTATTATTCAGCTGATCCGGTTGAGCTTAAGGAAAAACAAGACGCGATAAAAGATGCGTATAATGCGGTAGGCATTATCTAAGAAAATAAGGGCTAGGAAGAAACGGGTTCCCACGCGAACCTCTGGAGACCGCGGCCAATTTTGCATTTCAATTAGAGCATACTGCCCAAAATGGAAAGGCGCTTGTTCAGGTGAGCGAAAACATAAAACTAGTCAAACTTCGAAGAAAGCTATGCGCCGAACTGGCTGCTAAGCGAACAAATATAAGGCGACAGAAATGGTTCGCATTGTTTAAATGACTTAATAAAATCCTTACATTGATAAACTTTGATGTTCTTTGCGCTCTTCCCATAGGTGAGCAATTCGGGAGCGGCAGTAATTGAAAACTGCGAAACAATTAACCGTTAACGGTTTATCAATCAATAAAAAATCACAGAGGGATCACAACCTAAGATCCACCCATTTTCAGACTTCAAAAATTGCACAGTGTTGATAATCTGCTAATTAACTTTAAGTCCGAATACAACTGGTTCGGATTTTTACCACTCACCCCGACTTAAAAAAAGCTTGCAGATTTTTAAAATTTGCAAGCTTTTTTTGTGGGTAGCTGAGCGGTTTCGAACTGGCCGTGAAATTGGCTTAAAATCTATGTTTTCTTCGACGCACTATGTAATTTAGAAAGACGAACTTTAGATGTTTTAACGATTCGTATCATCAAATAACAGATCTCAATGTCCATCTATTTAAGCGGTGTTCCTGGCGATCAATCTTTTTAGAATTCAATTGAAATTTTCCCTTCACAGTAGGTATTATGAGTAATCTAATTTAAAGAATAAGGAGAGTATAGTCAGTTTTATTTTAAGGCTTCATATTTAAAATTCTTGAATGTCACCTTCCCTTTGCCCATTGAGCAAAGACCCAGTCTCAAACTTAAAAAGCCTCCCAGTACATTATGATTATAAGAAGACACCTCGACTGAGTTCTCAATTTTTTGCCACTGTTCTCCATCATTGCTATAAAACATATTGATGGTATTATTCAAATTTTCAAGGCGAAGGTATATGCGATCTTTGAGTACTTTTTTTTCAGTGGGAAACTGCCAGCCCCGGAGTATTGCCAGAACATCTCCCCCGGCTGCGGCAATGCCCGAATATGCATCATTGTTATAAAAAAGTACTAATCCTCCAATAGCATTTCCCTCCATAGATAATTCAACCTGCGCCCGATATGAATGGTCTGATGGAACACAAAGCAAGGGTGAACAGTTGCTTACTGCATCACCCTTTCCGTTGATGGCTAGGCTATTGTTAACAAGACGAAACCGGGTTGTATCATATTCCTCATAAAACCCCCACTGTGCCCCCAACGTACTTCCAGAAAAATTGTCACTTAACGTAAACTTACTTTCAGAAACTTTTGCTGTGGTTTTTTTAATTGGCTGATCCGATGTAACATTAGCAGGTGTTCTCCACCAACCATCATTTGTCCATTCAATAGGCTCAAGCAGTGTTTGTCGCCCCATATTATAATGATCCTTTTCATAAGCGTGATAGACCATCCACCATTTTCCCTGAGCATCTTCAAATAAAGTTCCGTGTCCTTTTGACCACCATTTTTCGATACTGCTTTTTGTCCTGATAATTGGATTGTAAGGAGAATTTTCCCAAGGGCCGAAAATTGACTTAGACCTCGCAGAGACAACCATGTGACTGGTTGCCGGACCCGCAGTGCCACCTTCTGCCACAGTTATATAATAATACTCTCCACGCTTGACAAGTTTTGGACTCTCCAGGCAAAAGCATTCGATAGACCAGTCGCGAGGAATTGGCCATCCACTGTAGGTGTATTTGACTTCACCTGCAACAGACAAACCGTCTTCCGCTAATGGCACATAACAACCTCCGCTAAAGTATAAGTAGCGACCACCTTTATCATCAGTAATATGACCAGGATCTATGCTCCCAATTTTCAAGTCGATCGGATCGCTCCAAGGTCCTCCAATAGAGCTAGCTGTAACAACATAGTTTGTATTGTTCGCAGGAAAATAGATATAGTATTTGTTCTTATACTTAACTAGATCAGGAGCCCAAACAGACCCGACATATTTATGCAAAGCATGCGTTACTGGATCCCAGTTGATAAGATCCTTTGAATGCCATATTAGGAGGCCTGGATAATAATTAAATGACGAATGAACAATATAATAATCGTCTCCATCCCGTAATAAGCTCGGGTCTGCATAATCACCATAAAAGATAGGATTAAGGAAATGTGTGTTATCGATCTTTAGCGTCTTGGATGGACTTTGACCCCACGCTAAGAAAACTATGAGGATAAATATTGTGGTCAAATAACATTTAAAAATGGTAAGCATTTAGTTTGGTAGTTGGGTAAATTGATTCCAGTTAATTCAATATCTTAATTTCATGAAAAAATCAACGCATCTTCAAATAACAATATTATTTTAAATCATTCGAGCGTCTGTAGAAATGATCGAAGCTTTGGGTTCTCAAAAGACCTATTTCAGTAACCGCAATTAAAAATAAATTATTTGCAAATACTTGATAATCTGTATAGTAGCTTCAAATCTCCAATTAAAATGTTCGAATTTTTACCGGTCAGGCCGACAATAAGACCTCCATAATTGGAGGTTTTTTTTGTTATGGGTTATACGGTATACATCCTTCACAGCAAGTTGTGCAACAAATTTTACACAGGTCAAACTCAGGATTTTGACAATCGAATCATTGAGCATAATGCAGGTGAAACTACATCTCTTAAATCTTGTACGCCATGGACTTTAGTTTGGAAAACTGAATTACCAACACGTTCCGAAGCTATGATGCTTGAAAAGAAAATCAAATCAAGAGGCGTATCTCCGTACTTAATAGATCTTGGAATTACTACTTGAATAATCGGTATCGCGTGGCGCTTCGCGTAAACTGCAAAGGAATACTTACAAAGGCCACCAATGGATTAAGCATCCCTGTATAGGCAATCTATTACAATGATCAGCAGCCGGATAAAATATTCTATCAAGTACTTGCATGGAGAAAGCTCGGTGAGTGCGCAAAGGCTGACACAATTTTTAAACGACTAATCGACTTCGGTAAGGATCACCTCAAATGATGAAATCAAGATTGATTATTTCGCTGTTTCACTACCCGACCTTCTAGTATTTGATCTGGATCTCAATCAGCGAAACAAAAATCACTGCAACTATTTAATGGGGCTTGGTAACCTTGGGTTAAACAATGGAAAAATTGACAACGCTATTGAGCACTTCACCATCGTTCTTAAGAATGACATTAACCATTTGGGAGCTTCCATTCATGAACAAATGGCGAAGACAAACTTAGTGATCCAAAACTAATATTTGCTAGGTAACGAATTCATGAGGACGCTTCACCCCACTAACAAAAGGGGCGGAAAAATAGACAGAACTAACTACGAGCGAATAAAGCAATTCATCTTAAATGAAACGGCTCAGAAAAAGGCATATTAGTTAATGAACTTTTCTCCAAGGCAGAAATAAATTTCGGAAGTACCAGTGGTAAGGACATTGTTTGGTTAGTATATCAGGTCAAACTCGATTTGGAAGCGCGTGAACTTATCCAACATCAAAAAAAAAAACAAAGAAGCAACAAGCAACTATCCCGGAATCTTAAAAGCGCGAAGCTGATAAAAAAAGTAGTATGATCGTATCAGATCTTGAAATCTCAAAAGCAGAAGTAAAAAGCCTCGGGGCAAGCCCACGAGGCATTTGCCAAGGAATGAATTGTTTTCGTTTTAAAACTTGAAATTTTTCGTACGCGGCAGAGCCGCGGGGTATTTACCCGAAGGGAATAAAAAAAACCGAAAGTTTCCCTTCGGTTTTTACCTACCTACCTACTCCCTAAAACTATCCAATAACTTTTTCAAGCTCATCAATTTTTTGCTGTGCTTCTACTTTTCCAAGAGAGAGTGCAATTTTATAAAGCTCAAGCGCTTCGCGTCTTGTGTCTTTCTTTTTGCGTGGTGCAAAATTTGTGCGTTTCGCTACCAATTCCAACGCTTCGGCTCTTTGATAATATAAGTCTGCTTTTTCTGTTCTTGCAGTCTCACTCATTGTACGGGCTTCCGCTTCTTTTGTAACCAATTCAGTTTCTTTTACTTTAATGAACTGCTCACGCTCATTAATCAAAGAATCTTTTTGAGTTACCTGCGCAATCAAAGTCCCTTTCTCATCTCTTAATTTCATACCTTCTTCCTGAAGAACAGCCAATTGCTTGTTTGCATCTTCCAGTTCGGTCTTAAGGCGTTTTATTGTGTTAGCATATCCAGACTTTGAAGAATTCGTCTTCTTCAACGACTCTTCAAGAGATGCAATTTTTGCTTCGGTATCACCCACATATTTATTTATGTTCTTCAATCGAGCTGTATAATCCTGAACGTTGGTACCTTCTACCATGCTCAAGCGCAAAGCAGCGCGATTCGCATCAATAGAGTCTAACAATGTTCCCACTTCCTGAAGTGTTGCCATTGATTGTTGAGCAGCATTCAATTCTACTCTAAGCGAATCATTAGAAGATTGTAACCTTTCTTTTTCTTGAGTTCCACAACTGGAGAACAATGCTGCTGCCACTGCCATTCCAAGGATAATTCTAGTTTTCATGTTATTGTTGTTTTAGTTTGGTTATTCCAGTTTCCGTATTCCAAAGTATATGCCAGCAAGCATGAGGAATATACTTTGGTATATGACCAGCAAGTTGACGGTTAATTTTGACATGTTGTCGATGGAATCTTTCATTACTTATAGGGATCAGCAATTAGAGCATCGTAATGGATGGCAAAAGTTGTGGAATTTTTTTCTCAATGTTTGCAAACATATCCCCTACTTTGAGATTATTGCTAATCGGTTTCTTTTCGACAATTCATCATTTCTTCTCGGCCTTCTTCTGCTTCTTGAAATATCCGCGTAATAAAAAATTATGTTGCAATGCTTCCATGTTTTCATCCAACTTAACCGAAGCAGACTGGGCATTGTCTAATGTCGCTTTAAGTTTATTCGCAAAAACAGTATCGGCCAGCAGTACGCCAACAGCATTATCATTGTTGTTTATTTTGGCAATTACAGCCTGAAGGTCATGCGACATCTTCTTTGTATCTGCACTTACTTTAGCCACATTCGTCAATGCATCTTCAAATGTTGATACGTACGCGGTGTCGCTGAGCAGTTTATTTACCAATCCATCTCCCTTATTAATTTGTCTCATAGCCACACTCAATTCAGCAGTAGCCTGGTTTGTATTGTCACCTGCCGCTTTCAATGATAAAATGGCGGCTCGTAAATCGTTAGAGATTTTTCCATCATGAAGCAATTCTCCAAAAACACCCTCTCCCTTGCTTAATCGAGAACTGATCTTTTTAAGATCGTCTGTTATAGATCGCGTATTCGTGCCAACCTCTTTCGCAAGGTTGAAAAGCTCCTGTGTATCCGTAGGAGAATATGAGTTAATGGTATCACCATTTTCGATAATGTGAGCATTGCTACCGGGTCGAATAATTACAATTTTATTTCCGATTAATCCATCTGATCCGATAAATGCAGTTGCATCTTTCTTAATGAATTCATTTTGTTTATCCTTTAATGAAAGCTGAACAATTACTTTGCCTTCGGATATGATTTGCACGTTCTGGATGGTCCCAATTTTAACACCCGATAACCAGACATTATCTCCTTCTTTCAAACCCTCCACATTTTTAAAAATGGCCGATACCATGTACGTCTTATTAAAGTAGTTATTCTGACTACCCAAATAAAAGATCGCGCTTAGGAAGATGACAATTCCCCCAATAATGAAGGCTCCTAATTTTATATTCTGTTTGTATTCCTGATGACTCATAATAGTATATGGTGTTAGTAGTTAAAAAACGGAGCGAGCTCCTTATCTTCTTTTGCTTTTAGTTCTTCAAATGTTCCTTCTATTTTATTTATCCCTCCAAACAAAGCGATTACTCTATCCGCCGTTGCCCGTGCACTACTGATATCGTGTGTGATAATGATAGAGGCTGTATTGTGTGTATCGCGCATCTCCAATATCAAATCATTAATTTCAGCCGATGTTATCGGATCTAGTCCCGCTGTAGGCTCATCATATAACATGATTTTAGGTTTGAGAATCAGCGTTCGGGCAATGCCGATTCGCTTCCTCATACCGCCTGACAATTCTGCTGGTTTTTTATTGATCGATTGTTCTAGTCCTACCTCGCGCAGCGCAGTTATTACGTGCTCATCGAGTGTGGCTCTATCAAAAATTTTTAGATTTCTTTTTAGTGGAAACTCCAGGTTCTCGCGGATGGTCATAGAGTCGTATAGGGCACTTCCTTGAAATGAAAATCCTACTTGTAATCGGTACTCATTCAACTCTTCATTGGATAGGTTTGGAACATCATATCCCAAAACATGTATTTGTCCTTTGTCGGGTGCTAATAAACCAACCATGCATTTTATCAATACTGATTTACCTGAACCGGATTTTCCCAGTATCACAAGGTTCTCCCGGTCATACAAATCCAGATTCACATCTTTCAGAACAACCTGATCGCCAAAACTCTTTTCTACGTTTCGCAGTTCGGCTACTTTTTTTCGCTCGGTTGTTGAATTTGTCTCTTCGTTCTTCATTAGCGTATCAGGTTTAAAAATTGCAGCATGATGAGATCAATAATGAAAATGAAAACCATCGAAACAACTACTGCCGAGTTCGCAGCTTTACCTACACCGGTCGTTCCCTGGGCAGAATGGTACCCTGCGTAACATCCAATGGTACCAATGGCAAATCCAAAAAGAGATGACTTGATAAGAGAAGAAAATATGTCCAGATACGTGATCGCTGCTGACACTTCATTTACAAACAGCAAAAATCCTGTACTATTAAAAGAGTTAACCATTACCAACGAACCCAGTAATGCAACTGCGTCAGCGTAGATTACCAAAATTGGCAACATCATGGTAGTGGCAATTATTCGTGTTACTACTAAATAAGAAAATGGTCTTGTTCCTGAAACTTCCATGGCATCGATCTGTTCCGTTACCTGCATACTTCCTAACTCAGCTCCAATATTAGAAGCTAATTTTCCCGCGCAGATAAGTCCGGTGATGAGCGGACCCAATGATCGGACAATTGCCTGAGACACCAATGACGGAAGCCAGGATTCAGCACCAAAAGCGGATAGTGATGGTTGAGATTGCTTCGTAAAGACAATACCCGCCAGAAAAGATGTAAAAGTGATCAGCAAAAATGATCTGAACCCGATGTTATAAAATTGGTTGAGGATTTCTCGTCCTTCAAACGGAGGTCTAAATGCCTCTTTAAAAAATCGTCCGATAAAACGGATGATTAAGGCAACTTTCAAAAGTACTTTCCCAGACTTCATTACTTCTATTTTCCTGATCGGTATAGAAATTCCATGCCAGTAAAGGACTACTGAGTTAAAGTGCTTTGAGAATAGAACAGATGAAATAACAACTTTTTGGGCGCTTATATGTAGAGATATATCTACATATGGTACTTTTAAAGCCTCCAATTATCTTATAGTGCAACTTAATGACTAGCATAAAATTTGAATACATATATCATATCTATGCGTATACTTCTTTTTTTGGCCTTAATATGCCTCACCTCAATTCAATCTCATGCGCAAAGTGTTAAGAAAAAAAAATATAGCATACTAAAAAACAAGCTCGTCATCTTAAAGGATACCTCGTTTGTTACAAAGCAAGACACCATTGTGTATTTGTCTGATCAACAAGTAGTAGACCTGCAACTAAAAGAAAATCCCTATTCCAAATCAAGTCGATTCTATGATACCTTGCAAAACCGTGCCTCTCATAAGAAGGTAACAAAAGAAATTGCTGATTTGCTTTTAAAGAAGAGAGGTAGGAAGACGAAAGTAAATGATGCAATAGAGAAGAGTGAAGATAAATTCAAACCATACGATGGCTACACCATTGGCGATGTTACATTTAAAACCGTTGACTTATTAGAAGGATCCGTGATTGACACGCTGCAGATAGCTACCACTAAATTTGGCAAATTTGTAAACAAAGTTCACAAAGATACTCGTGCCTATATTATTGAGCAGAACTTATTATTCAAATCAGGAGATAAAGTAGACCCGTATCGTTTAGCAGATAATGAACGCATTCTAAGGCAATTCAGAACACTGCGAGATGCACGTATAATGTTGCGTGTGCGCAGCGAGAAAAATAAAATAGTCGACATTGTTGTCGTTACACAAGATGTAGCCTCCATTGGATTCACTGGTAAGTACGGTACCATTGACAGATTCCGTCTCGATGTTTATGATATCAACATTGCCGGAATTGCCAAGCAACTTCAACTTTCTTATTATAGAAATGGAGCTGAAAGTCCTGAGAATGGCTTCGGAATTACCTTCCGTGATCCCAATATCAGAAGTACGTTTGTTCAAGGTGAAATTGAATTCGTTCATAATTACGTTCGAACACAAACTCGCGTGTCTCTTGGGCGCGACTTCTTTACTCCTGAAATTAAGTATGCAGGTGGTATTGATTTATTTACTACCAATGAAAAGTTCTATTTTGAAGATACGGATACGCTAGAAATGCCGTATCGGGAAAACAATGTAGACGTGTGGCTGGGGAGATCATTTCAATTTCAAAAGAGAGCCAATCTCATTACCTCATTTCGCGTTAACACCAGGGACTTTATTGAAAAGCCTTTCGTCTCTGCCGACTCCAACTCATTCTTTTTTGATCGCACATTATTTCTGGGAAGTGCCACCCTGATCAAACGAAATTACATGAAGAGCTCATTGATTCGTGGCTTCGGAAGAACAGAAGATGTTCCGATTGGCGGGTCGGTTACGCTCTTGCTGGGGACGGAAGTAAATCAATTTTTTAATCGCAACTATATTGAACTACGGAGCAATGCCGGAAAGTACATTACAAAGTATGGATACTTCAGTGGAGATATAACAATGGGATCATTTACGCGAAGGGGCAATTTAGAAGATGGAATTTTCTCAGCCAATGCCTCGTACTTCAGTAACCTTTTTAGAATCAAACGCATACGATCAAGACAATTCGTTAATCTAAATTACACAAGAGGAATAAGCAGAGTATTAGATAAAACTATTGGCATCGAAGGTGAATGGTTAGATCCTAATTTACTTCCTCCTTATGGGTTAGAACGTTTCGTGTTTGGAGCAGAGAACGTTTACTTCATGCCCTGGTATACATATGGTTTCCGATTTGCATTTTACCATAATGTTAACGTCAATGTTTTAACAAATGATCAGCATCTGTTCCAGGGGAAAAATTTCTTTACATCCATTGGTGCAGGTATTAGAATGTTGAATGAAAACCTGGTATTCCCCACCTTTACTTTAGACTTCACTTACTTTATTGGTAATAGAATATATTCTCCTGAGTTTAAAATTACGTTCAACACACAACTCAAACGGTTATTTGGAAACGATCAAAATTTTAAGCCTACAATAGCTAATTTTCAATAAACATAGTCCTTTCGCCTTGCAAACTTTATAAACGTTTTAGCGCTAGGTGTGTAGAGAATGGTCTACACTTTTCATCCTGAAATTCCTCAATTTCCAATACACACTCTACATAGTGTGCATACTCTCCTTCTATTTTATTGGTAAGGTTTTTAAGCTCTATATATGAATTCAAGGGCCATGGAAGAAAAAAAGATTTTAATCGTAGACGATGAGTGGGATTTTGGCGTGTTGATGAAAACGTTCTTCTTAAAGAAAAAGTGCAAAGTATTCATTGCCAATTCCATTGCGGAAGGATTGGAACTGCTGGAGAAGGAAAAACCCGATCACCTTTTTCTCGACAACAATCTGCCTGATGGATTGGGTTGGGGCAAGACCGAATTTATTTTGCTTCATTATCCACAAACTCAACTTCACCTCATCAGCGTATTGGATGTTCCGAAAACATCTTCTACTTCTTTCCGCATTCTTTACAAGCCTACGCTTACCGAGGAACTGCCTAAGCTATTCGGATGGTAACGTTTCCGATTTTATCAATTTGTAAAAAAATATTTCTTAATACTCCTTAATATTATGAAAGTTGATACCATTTCAATTGACGAATTACTCTCACCTATTAAATCATACTTTCAACATGATAATATTACGCACCAGGATGTTCAAGATAAACCTCCTTTGCGTTCAGAACTCTTTAGCACAGAACAGATGGAATTACATGCCCAGCATCTGGCGTCCATCCATTCTATAAGTTATGAGCATTCAACTGAAAAACTTCTCAAACGATTAGCGGATAACGAAACCATTCTTTTTCATGTCAATGAATTGTTGCAGCGAAGTATCAAAGAAAAAAAACCAATCAGCCCTGCTGGCGAGTGGCTTCTTGATAATTTCTATCTGATTGAAGAGGAGATACGAATTGGGAAGCGATATTTACCAAAAGGATATAGTAAAGGGTTGCCCAAGTTAAACAGTGGTTTGCTTGCAGGTTTTCCTCGCGTGTATGACATCGCCATTGAAATTATTTCGCATAGTGATGGACACGTAGACATTTATAGTCTGGGTAATTTTCTTGCGGCCTATCAAAAAGTAAGTCATCTTACTATAGGTGAGTTATGGGCAATACCCATTATGATTCGTCTTGCGTTGCTTGAAAACTTGAGTCGCATGGCGGCCCGCATTGCTGTAGATCGAATGGATACGGAGCTGGCCCATCAATGGGCTTCTAAAATATTAGAGACCGTAGATAAAAATCCGAAGAACCTGGTTTTGGTTATTGCTGACATGGCGCGGTCTAACCCACCGTTAGGCAGCGCTTTTGTGGCAGAGTTTTCACGCAAGCTTCAGTGGAAGGGCGCAGAACTTACCTTACCACTCAGCTGGGTCGAACAAAATCTTTCGGGTAATGAGCGCACCATCAGTGCGATGGTCTTGGAAGAAAATCAAAAACAGGCAGCCGATCAAGTATCTGTAAGTAACAGTATTAATAGTTTACGCTATCAGTCTAAAATGGATTGGCGGGAGTTTGTTGAAACCATGAGTGTGGTGGAGCAAACTCTTCGCAAAGATTTGGATGGTGTGTATTCCAAAATGGATTTTCACACACGCGATCATTACCGACACAGAGTTGAAAAAATAGCAAAGTCAAGTCCAATGTCTGAGAATCAGGTGGCACAGATTGCCATTGATCTTGCCTGTGAGAGTTTCCAAAAAGATAAATTAGACCTACGTAAAGCACATGTAGGATATTACTTATGCGGCCGGGGTTTGAAACTCACTGAAAGAAAAACAGGCTTGCGATTATCCTATGTACGATCGATCAAAGAACGGTTAACAGACATTGCAGACTCTGTATACATAACAACGGCTCTAGCGCTTACGATCATTATTGGTGGTGGTATGATCATCAAAGTGCTTTCAGATAATGTTTCTGTTGGGTGGCTTATTGTTATTGGTTTTCTTTCGCTTCTATCCGCCAGTCATCTGGCACTGTCATTAAGCAACTGGTGGGTAACATTGTGGATAAAGCCGATACCTCTACCCAAACTTGATTTCTCGACGGGTATTCCAAATCAGTTTCGCACAATGGTTGCAATACCTACCTTGATTGCCAACGCAAATCAGGTTGAGAAATTAATTGAAGATTTAGAAGTTCGCTTCCTGGCTAATCCAGATCCAAATCTTCTGTTTGCATTACTCACTGACTTTAAAGATGCTCCATCCGAAACAATGCCGGAAGACGATACCCTCGTGGCATTCATGCAGACAAGAATAGAAGAGCTAAACAATCGATATGCAAAAATTAACAACTCTCCATTTTTCCTTTTCCATCGACCGAGAAGGTGGAATAAGGTTAATAAAATCTGGATGGGTTATGAACGTAAGCGCGGAAAACTATCCGAACTCAATCAACTTCTTAGAGGCAAGTCAAGTGATCGCTTCTCACTTGTTGTAGGAGATGAACAACTATACACAACGGTTAAATATGTCATCACCCTTGACACCGATACACAACTTCCCAGAGATGCAGGTTGGAAGTTAGTGGGGTTAATGGCACATCCACTCAATCATCCTCTATATGATGAGAAAAGAAGAAGAGTCGTTGACGGATACGGAATCATACAGCCACGCATTGCCATTAGCTTACATGGTGCAACTCGTTCAGGTTATACACGCTTGCATGAAAATGATTCCGGTATTGATCCCTACACGCGTGTAACTTCTGACGTCTATCAGGATATTTTTGGTGAAGGCTCATTCATTGGAAAAGGTATCTATGATGTGGATGCTTTTGAAAAAGCATTAAACAATCGCTTTCCAGAAAATAGAATTCTGAGTCATGACTTGCTGGAAGGTTCTTATGTGCGCTGCGGCTTTGCCAGTGATGTACAGTTATACGAAGAATATCCTTCACGATACAGTGTAGACATGATCAGGCGCCATCGGTGGATACGGGGTGATTGGCAAATTGCAAATTGGTTCTTACCCTTTGTGCCAGGTGCCGATAAAAACTTGAAAAAAAATTCAATCTCTGCGTTATCACGATGGAAAATCTTTGATAACCTCAGACGAAGCATCATTCCGGTTGCACTTACCTTCTTGCTTATTGCCGGCTGGACCATCCTGCGTTCATCCTGGTTTTGGACTTTTACCGTAGCACTTATCGTTATGCTTCCATCCTTTATCTCATCGGCATGGAGCGCAATGTTTAAACCGAAAGAAATTGCTATAACACAACACATCAACAATGCCATTGGCAATACTTCGAAAAGTATTCTACAAGCTCTCTTTACATTGATAGTCTTGCCATACGAAGCTTTTGTTAGCATCGATGCCATAGTACGCACACTATGGCGCGTCTACATTAGTCGCAAAAAATTGCTCGAGTGGAATCCTTCTGGCTTTGCACAAAAGCTAAATGAAAATGTTTTAAGTGTCTATGGTACCATGTGGGCTGCACCAATGCTCTCTTTTATTATGCTGGCCTTGCTCTACTGGCAGCAATCATCTGCGATTTTTATTGCAGCACCTTTTCTTTTCGTGTGGATATTTTCACCGGCCATTGTAAGTGCATTGGGTCAACCTGTGCATGCATCGAAAACTAAATTATACGAGAATCAAAAAGAATATTTACGGACCCTGGCGAGAAAGACCTGGTCGTTTTTTGAAAACTTCATCACAGCAGAAGACAATTGGTTGCCACCTGATAATTTTCAACAATACCCTATTCCAGTCATAGCGCATCGCACCTCTCCTACTAATATTGGTCTTTCGCTTCTGGCCAATCTTACGGCGTATGATTTTGGATACATCACAACCAAGCAACTCATTGAACGCACTGAAAACACATTCAATACACTTGAAAAATTGGATCGCCATGAAGGACATTTTTATAATTGGTATGATACACAAACTTTACAAGTACTTCGTCCACGATATATTTCTACTGTTGACAGCGGAAACATGGCCGGACATTTACTTACACTTCGGCAGGGATTTCTGGCCATACCCGAGCAAAAAATTACAGGTTATGCTTTCCTGGAAGGATTGAAAGATACCCTGCGATTAGCCCTTGACAGTATTCCAAAAGAGGATTCACGAATTCGTCCGTATCTTCAAAAATTACACGAATCAGATTACACGGGCTATGATACTCTTCCCAAGATTAAAAATTATTTAACGACCATCTCGACACAGTATCGCGAAAGCAACGACAATCATTCTTTTGTTTCCTCAAATTATGAAAAAAGTGAATGGATTCTGGCGTTTGAACAACATATAGAATTGTTAAAACAAGAGATCATAACGTTCACTCCCTGGTTAAACAATTCCACTATTCCCGAAAAATTCAGCGAGTGGAAAATACTAACTGAAATTCCTTCACTCACAGAACTGGCTGGAATGGACAGAGAGATGATCACAGAGCTCACACGCTACTCAAATCTCGACAACTCCATTATAGAAAGTAATTGGCTTATTGAAATCGGGGAAAGTATCCGTGAGGCAAGTAAGCGAGCACGCGAACGCATTTTGGTTTTGCAAAACCTGGCATCGAAGTGTTTAGAGTTTGCAGATATGGAATATGAATTTCTCTACGACAAGTCACAGCGTTTACTTGCTATCGGATATAATGTAGATGAACATCATCGTGACTTAAGTTTCTACGATCTTCTGGCATCAGAAGCGAGACTCAGTTCGTTTGTCGCCATTGCACAAGGTAAGCTTCCTCAGGAAAGTTGGTTTGCATTAGGACGAAGATTAACAACCGCAGGCAACACACCCGTGCTCCTCTCTTGGAGCGGATCCATGTTTGAATATCTCATGCCACTATTGGTAATGCCCACCTATGAAAATACGTTGCTGGATGAAATGTGCATTGGCACTGTAAAAAAACAAATCGAATATGGAGAGGAACAAGATGTACCATGGGGAATTTCCGAATCGTGTTACAACGTAGTAGATGCACACCTTACCTATCAGTATCGGGCCTTTGGAATTCCCGGACTTGGCTTTAAGCGTGGTCTCGGTCAGGATCTGGTTATTTCACCGTATGCCACCGTGCTTGCACTGATGGTCGATCCGCTTGCCGCCTATTCAAATCTTCAACGAATGAAGGCAAAAGGATTTGAAGGCAGATATGGTTTTTATGAAGCCGTTGATTACACACCTGTTCGATTATCGAGAGGTCAGTCATTTGCAGTGATACAAACCTTTATGGCACATCACCAGGGTATGAGTCTTCTTTCTTTAGCATACCTATTGTTAGATAAGCCCATGCAAAAACGTTTTGAGGCAGACACTCAATTTCAGACCGCACTTTTATTATTGCAGGAACAAGTTCCAAAATCAACTGGTTTTTATTCTGGTTCTGATGTTGAGAATGTACCACGTGTTTTACCAACGGCTGAAATCAGAATTATTCAAACTGCGAATACGCCTATTCCTGAAATCCAATTATTATCGAACGGACGATATCATGTAATGATTACGAACGCAGGTGGCGGTTACAGCCGCTGGCGAGATATTGCCATTAATCGTTGGCGTGAAGACAGTACATGTGATGATTGGGGAACGTTTTGTTTCATTCGCAATACTGATAAAAATGAAAGCTGGTCGACAACTCATCAACCAACATTGAAGGAAGCCGTTCACTATGAAGCCATCTTTTCACAAGACCGCGCGGAGTTTCGCAGGCGCGATGATGAAATAGAAACATACAGTACCATTATTGTATCTCCTGAAGATGACGTTGAAGTAAGACGGGTACACCTTACCAATTATTCTAAAACGGAAAGAAATTTAGAAATCACCAGCTATGGTGAGATTGTATTGGCACTACCTGCAGCAGATGATTCACATCCGGCTTTCAGCAATCTGTTTGTACAAACTGAAATCAATTCAAATCAACACGCCATCATTTGTACACGAAGGTCACGTTCCAAAGACGAAAGTCCACCCTGGATGTTTCATCTAATGAAAGCGGATGGTGTTGACAAGGTTGAAGTGGCATATGAAACGGATCGAAATAAATTTATAGGTCGTGGAAATACTATTCATGAACCACAGGTAATTTTCGAAAGCGAATCACTTTCTGGTTCACAAGGCTCTGTGCTGGATCCGATTGCTTCCATTCAATATAGAATAACGTTGGAGCCAGGTGAAGCCGTAACGATTGACATGGTGACCGGAATATCAGAAACCCGAGAAGGTAACCAAAGCCTAATTGACAAGTACCAAGATCGTCACTTGCGCGATCGCGCTTTCGAATTATCGTTAACACACAGTCAGGTATCCTTGCGACAACTGGGTGCAACAGAATCTGATGTGCAATTATTTAGCAAGCTGGCGAGTTCAATTTTATATATCAATCCAGCGTTCAGAGCGCCTGCAACTATTCTGAATAAAAATCAGCGCGGGCAATCTGCGCTCTGGAGTTATTCTATTTCAGGCGACCTGCCTATTGTGTTGGTGCATGTATCTGATACAGATAATATAATATTAGTTAAGCAGCTTATTAAAGCTCAAGCCTACTGGCACAGCAAAGGTCTCGCTGTTGATCTAGTAATTCTCAATGAAGATCCGAGCGGATATCGACAAGTACTACAAGAACAAATTCAGAATCTCATTGCCAGCACGGGTATCAATACATCTGAGAAACAAGGAAGAATAGTTGTGCGGCCTGCCGACCAGGTGCCAGCGGAAGATCGCATCTTACTTCAAACTGTAGCGCGCATTATTATTTCCGATACCAAAGGTACACTGGCTGATCAGGTTAATAAACGCGTGCCTGAAAAAGCAATCCCTGCTAAACTTCTTCCTTCGAAACTTCAATCAATCAACATTCAAAAAACCGTTGCTCAACGAGCACTTCAGTTTTACAATGGACTTGGAGGTTTTTCACCTGATGGAAAAGAGTATGTCATTACAACGAAAAAAAATAATCGCACTCCCCTGCCTTGGTCTAATGTAATCGCGAATGCACACTTTGGAACGATCGTAACAGAAAGCGGTTCATCATACACATGGTTTGAAAACGCGCACGAGTTCAGGCTTACACCCTGGAAGAATGATCCAGTAAGCGATGGTTGTGGCGAGGCTTTTTATATACGCGATGAAGAGACTGGCTATTTCTGGTCACCATTAGCACTGCCTTCTTCAGGACAATCTCCATATATAACACGCCACGGATTTGGTTACAGTATTTTTGAGCATCTCGAAGATGGCATTCGCACGGAAGTGTGCATGTATACGGATATAGAAGCACCCATTAAATTTGTTGTGATCACTGTGCGCAACCAATCCGATCGCGCACGCAAACTTTCTGCTACCGGATATGCTGAATGGATATTGGGTAGCATCCCTTCTAAATCGGTTATGCACGTTGTCACTGAATTAGATTCAACCAGTGGAGCGTTAATTGCAAAAAATGTTTTTAATCCGGAATTCCAAAACTTCGTATCCTTCTTTGATATAGATGATCCAAATTATTTTTACACCAGTGATCGGACCGAGTTTATAGGACGCAACGGTTCACTCCAACATCCGGAGGCAATGAACAATGCAAGACTATCGAATAAGACCGGTGCGGGAATGGATGCATGTGCTGCAATTCAAGTACCATTTGAATTAGAAAATGGACAAGAACGAAAACTGATTTTTAAAATCGGTGCAGGAAAAGACTTGCGCGAAGCGGTTGATATCGTTAAACGCTTTCAGGGAAGCCCGGCTGCTTCAAAAGCATTGCAACAGGTTCATGAATTCTGGGGAAAGACATTAGGTAATGTTCAAGTTGAAACGCCTGATCCATCCATCAATATATTATCAAATGGATGGTTACTCTATCAAGTTTTGTCTTGTCGAGTTTGGGGCCGCAGCGGATTTTATCAATCCGGCGGAGCCTTTGGTTTCCGTGATCAACTTCAGGATGTAATATCGCTCACGCATACATTACCACATATAACACGAAAACAAATCGTCACGGCTGCTTCTCGACAATTTATTGAAGGTGATGTACAGCATTGGTGGCATCCACCTCTTGGCCGTGGGGTACGTACACTGTGCTCTGATGATTTTCTGTGGCTCCCCTTTGTTACAAGTCGATACATTACTCTAACCGGAGATACAACTGTACTAGATGAATCCGTTCCCTATTTACAGGGCAGAAGATTAAATGTAAATGAAGAATCGTATTACGATTTACCGATCATATCCGACCGCCATGCTACGCTCTATGAACATTGCAAGCAGGCCATTGAACATGGTTTACAATTTGGTGAACATGGTTTACCTCTCATGGGTTCAGGGGATTGGAATGATGGAATGAACATGGTGGGTATTCATGGAAAAGGTGAAAGTGTGTGGCTTGCTTTCTTCCTGTATGATGTATTGAATCGCTTTACTAAAATAGCAACGCTACGTGGCGATGCTGCCTTTGTATTGAAGTGCACCAAGCACGCGACCAAATTGAAGAAGAGTATTCATACCAATGCTTGGGATGGCGAATGGTACCTACGGGCCTATTTTGATGATGGCACTCCTATTGGTTCCTCACGAAATACGGAATGCAGAATTGATGCTATTGCACAAAGCTGGTCGGTTCTATCTGACGGTGGCGAAACACAACGTTCGCTCACCGCTATGCAATCAGCCAATAAATTCTTAATCAATAGAGAGAAAGGAATAATTCAACTTCTTGAACCACCTTTTGATAAAGCGGATGTTGATCCGGGATACATAAAAGGATATGTGCCAGGTGTTCGAGAAAATGGTGGACAGTATACCCATGCTGCTATTTGGATGGTAATGGCCTTTGCCAAATTAAAGAACAGAGAAAGGACAAATGAACTTTTGAATCTGATCAATCCAATCAACCATGGACAAACCCCAGAAGAGGTTGACGTTTACAAAGCAGAACCATATGTGATTGCAGCAGACGTATATGGTGTCGCGCCACACATTGGAAGAGGTGGTTGGACATGGTATACAGGTTCAGCCGGATGGATGTATCAATTGATACTCGAATCGTACCTGGGAATAAAACGCGAAGGAGAAAGTCTGCGATTTGAACCGTGTATTCCAAAAGATTGGAAGTCCTTTAAGATTAAGTATAAATTCAAAGAAACTCTATACACTATAGAAATTCATCAGGAAGAAGGCGATCAACCTACACAACTAATAGTAGATGATGTTCTTCAGCAGGAGACAACCCTCCTATTAAAGGATGACAAGATTGAGCATCATATAATATTAAAATTGAATTTGGAAAAAGGAGTGAGTATAGAGAAGGAAGAAACTACTAGTGTAGATAATGTGTAGAGAAATTTCCCCTCTGCATGCCTTTCATTGCCATCCTATGCATTGGTATGATATTCGAAATGCATTTAGAAGAATTAAACGAAGACCAATATTAACCAAGTACACTTAACAATACGAATATGAAAAAGTCATTTGCACTCACCTTGTTTTTAGTTCTGTTTGCTATAACCACTCAACTTACCGCTCAGAACCTTATCAGTAACATTGCTGGAAAGTGGTCTATCACAAAATACCAATCTAAAATAAAGACACAAGGACGATCCGGAACACTTGAGTTTTTGTCAGATGGAACGTTTCTAAGTGAAGGTATTTTCTTCGGAACACAAACAGGATTGTTCCGAACAGATGAGACCCGATCAGTCATTATCATCGAGGCAGAAAACGGAATTACGGAATGGACAGCCTCGGTAAAGGAAGACGTACTTCGATTAAAAAGTGTGAAAGGAAAAGGTTCTCGAACGTATATTACACTGATGCGTCTAAAAGAAAAAGTCTAACCAGTAATCTACTAAACGTCATATCATCTTTTGATTTAAATGGGTGGCTTCATCGGCCACCTTTTACATATATAAATAAAGTGAGTAGCTAAGCAGCATGAAAACCATAGAGGGTTATACCTATCCAATTCAAAGTATACATTCTGTTCCTACAGAAGAAATTGTAAATCTTCTACAGGTTAACCAGCTAAGTGGCTTAGGTGAGAGTGAGGTATCAAAACGAATTGAGGCCTATGGCTTAAATAGTTATTCTGAACAAAAACAAAAAAGTATTTTCTTAATCATCCTTGATCAGTTTAAAAGTCCAATTGTTTCGTTGCTTGTGGTCGCTTCAGCATTTTCTTTTTTCTTTCAACATTGGCTCGAAGGTTTCTCCATTATTGGTGTTATTGGTATTACAGCTGCCCTGGGTTTTTTCATGGAGCTTCAGGCTTTAAAATCAATGAATGCTTTGAAGGAAATGGATGTTAGTGTTTCAAAAGTATGGAGAGATAATGCGCAGAAAGAAATCCCATCGGAACAACTTGTTCCCGGAGATATTTTACTTCTTGAAGCCGGAGATATTGTTCCAGCAGATGGTCGGCTATTTGAACTAAACCAATTTGAAGTGGACGAATCTGCCCTAACAGGTGAGTCGTTGCAGGTTATAAAAAAAATGCAAGTACTTGAAAAAAGTGTGGGTCTTGCAGAACATATTAATATGGTATTCAAGGGCACTGGTGTTGTAAAAGGAAATGCCAAAGTCATTATTACTGGCACAGGACTTACAACTGAGCTTGGCAAAATTTCTTCTCTGGTGGAAAGTGCTAAAGAAGTTGCTACCCCTCTTGAAAAAAAACTGCAAGGGCTAACTACAAAGTTGATGTGGCTCACAGGAATCTTTGCTGTCATTTTTATTAGTACAGGTATCATTCAAGGGAAGGAAATTTATTTGATTATAGAAACTGCTATTGCTTTGGCAGTGGCTGCTATTCCGGAAGGACTTCCTATTGTTGCTACTATTGCACTTACCTATGGAGTACTACGGTTAGCCAAAAAAAATGTATTGATCAAGCGATTGGCGTCTGTAGAAACATTGGGAGGAATCAACGTTATCTTTACAGATAAGACAGGCACCTTAACGGAAAATAAAATTGAAGTAAACCAACTTTCTTTTTTTGATGAAGCTATACCCGTTGAAAAGACAAATGCAGCTGTTTCTACTGAGATAAAAAATAAATCCGGCTTAGATAAGTTGCTGCTTATTTCAACTCTTTGTAATAATGCCACAGTAAAAGTAACCGGTGATGATAAAAAGTTGTTTGGCGATCCTATCGAAATTGCATTGCTCCAGTTTGTTGGAAGTTATAAATTAAGTGCAGAGCAAATCAACAAAGAGTATCCCCGCGAGGCTGAACATGCATTTAGTTCGGAAACCAAATTGATGGGTACTCTGCACAAAAAACAATCCGCTTACTTTGTGGCAGCCAAAGGAGCTGCAGAAGAATTGATACAAAAATGCAACTCGCTTTGTAAACAAGATGCAGTGGTGCCCTTAACAGAAGAAGATAAAAAGATATTCTTAAGCAAAGCAGAAGAAATCCAATCGAATGGATCGCGTGTATTAGCATTTGCCTATAAAGAAGGAGACGCTGTTTCTAAAGATGATTTTCTAAAGGATTTAACATTAGCAGGTTTTATAGGCTTTTTAGATCCTCCCCGACTGGACGCCATAGGTGCATTGCAATCGTGTAGAGATGCTGGCATCAAAGTGATCATGATTACGGGGGATCACCCCGCTACAGCACTCAACATTGCACAGAAGATAAAACTATCAGAGTCTGATAACATTGTTGTTAATGGAAAAGAATTAGATGAACACCCGCCTGAAGAAAAATTATATGCTGCTACCATTTTTGCCCGGGTAAGTCCAAAACAGAAATTGGATATGGTGGCCTTGTATCAAACACGAGGCGACATCGTAGCAATGACAGGTGATGGTATCAACGATGCGCCAGCATTAAAAAAAGCAGACATTGGTATTGCCATGGGTTTACGCGGTACCCAGGTAGCGAAAGAAACAGCAGAGATGGTATTGAAAGACGATTCTTTTATTTCGATTGTATCTGCAATAGAGCAAGGCCGAATAATTTTTCAAAACATAAAAAGATTTCTGATATACTTATTGTCCTGCAACTTGAGCGAAATCTTCATTGTGTTTCTTTATGGAGTATTCAATTTTTCGTTTTCTATTCTTCCACTCCAGATTCTTTTCTTGAACATTGTTACCGATATTTTTCCTTCACTGGCACTGGGTGTAGGCAAGGGTAATGCACTGATCATGAAAAATCCACCCCGCAATCCGCAAGAGCCTATCATTACAAAGAAAGATTGGGTTACGATTATTGTTTATGCTTTACTGATAAGCCTGCCAATTGTATTGGTAACAGGCTATTGCAATTATTACTTAGGGTATGATGCTGAAACGTGTAATAACATTACTTTCCTTGCACTTGCATTTGCGCAACTTTGGCATGTGTTCAACCTGTCTCCACGTAAAATCTCATTCCTGCAAAATGAGGTTACCCGAAATTTATATGTATGGGGTGCTCTGCTATTTTGCAGTGTGGTCATTCTGCTCTTCTACCAGGTTGATTCCTTAAATAAAATTATTGGACTTCACGCACTAACCAGCAAGGCATGGTTAATAGTCGGTATTACTAGTTTAACCCCCATCGTATTGATTCAACTGTTTAAAAGAGGGTTTCGGATTATTCATTAGAATATAAGGATTCTAATCAGATGAAGCATTTAATAGTTATCTCTCTACTAATACTTTGAAAAGGAACTTTGAACAACAAAATTCGAACTCGGAGTAACTAGTTTTTAGGTTCTTCTTTATTTTTCTTTTCAGTTCGTTCTCTCTGACGCTTTTCTTTTTTTGTTTCTTTTATTACCCGTGGTGTAAATTGTATGGTGTGGTCTGTATTTTTTTCAAAAGCTTTAACAAACGCATTTTTAAAAATATTCCATACGGTTGGCCATCTTTGTGCTTTTATATTATTTAAATCGCCTTCCAAATTTGCTTTAGTAGCAAACTGATCTTTTTTCTGATTCGTAAATACTTCAACAAAAAAACCAACAATAGATTGCCATATTAAATTAATCCCATCTTTCTTATCATTTTTCCAACTTACTATTTTAACATCTTGTGCCAGTGGCTTTACGTACCCATTTAATATTCCATCATCAATGGCTAGTTCGGAGTATACATTAAAAGTTCCTTTCTCAACATCCACTTTAGCATACGCGAAAAAGAAATCGTTTAATGCAGGCATATTGATTGACTCAAACTTCAAGTCCATATCGAGATCGGGAATTTCTTTTAGCACATTAATATTCATATCAATGGTGAGTTGACCGTTACCTATTGATACAGCTCTAGCATTTACTTTAGAAGGTAACGGAATACTTTGCTTATCAGCGTTATTAAGGTTCGTGGCTAACAAATGAAGCTGCTTCAAATGAATATCTACATTAGGTTTGGTGGTGAAGTCATAAAAGAATATCGAACCATTCTCAATTTCAAGACGATTTATCTGCAATGGCATAAGTCTTTTGATGGGCACCGTCCAGTCTACATCTTCACCGGTTTGGTTGGTTGTTTTTCCTGCAGCATCTTTTTGGTCTCCCCCTATAAAATTTAATTTAGGATTGGTAAAAATTACTTCTCCCACAATTGATGCTTTAAAGATGGCTTGCCATTCTATTGAGAGATCGGTAGTGGGGATGTCAATGAATGGAATTTTCTTGTTGCCTTCAACCTTTAGAAGTTTGAGATCGTGAATGACATACGCACCTCGGATAAGTTGAATATCAACATCCGATATAGAACCGGTATACCCTGGAATATCAGTCAATACTCTATTCACAAATCGTATTACAAAATAAGGGAGCATTAAACGCGCAACTATTAATATAATCACAATACTCCCAATAATAAAATACTTCTTATTTATTCGTTGAATTTTCATAGTTCGGATTTTCTATTTCATTAATGTTCTTTTTATTCGGTATCTCCACAACTTTAAATCGTACGGCATGTGAATAAGGTTCAATCGGCCTTCCTGATTCTGCTGCATACACAGATGTGACCTCTGCCCCCAATAAAAAAATTACAGTAGAGTAATAAACCCAAATGAGAATAACTACCAGCGATCCAGCTGCACCATAGGCAGAATTGATCGTACTGTTACCCAGATAAAATCCAATTAAATACTTGCCAACTGTAAATAGTATGGTTGTGATGGTAGCCCCTACCCAAACATCCCGCCAACGGATTTTAGCATCGGGCAATACTTTGAACATGAGTGCGAAAATACAAATAACTATGAGAAATGAAACCGCTACATTAACTCCTGCAATAATGTAGGTTGTTATTCCATCAAAGAACCTGGCAACAATATTTTGGAAAATAACCAGAAGGGTGTCGATAAGTAAAGACACTAACAACACAAATCCGAAACTGATTACCATCGCAAACGACAATAATCTATTGAAGATGTACTTCAGCCAACTCTTTTGTGGTTTAGAGCGAATGCCCCACATCGTGTTTAAGCTTGACTGAAGCGCCATAAAAACAGTTGTCGCGCTAAAGAGCAAAGTCCCTATACCAATAGCACGGGCCAAAAAGCTGCTCATATCAAAGGACGCATTTTGAATAATCTTTTCTATTTCAAGGGTACTTTCTTTTCCAATCAATGCACCAACTTGATTGACGAGTTCGGTTTGAACAATGTCTCTTTCATAAAAAGTAGTGCCTATTGAAAGGGCGATGATAAGAATAGCTGGCAAAGAAAAAATAGTGGAGAACGCTATAGAAGACGCGTAAGAAAATGAGTCTCCTTTAAAAAAATTGACAGCCGTCTTTTTTGTAATGGACCATGAAGCAAAGAAGAATTTTTTCATACATACTATTTATGTGATAACGGCCAACAATAAGCATACCTTCATAAAAAGGTGTAATGTTGAAAGCTTCTAGAGTTTTTGTGTATTCAATAAACATTCTTGTGTAGAAAAAAATACACGCACATAGCAGGAATACCATTCTTATGTAGCTCGGAATCCAGCTCCTCTATTGGCACGATAATGCTGAAGAGAAAAGTAAAACAAAGTTGATGAACTCTGAGGCTCACCCATTCTACCAAAAATTTAGCTTGAACCTTATCTCAATCGCAATACTTTGTGTTGCCCTCATCTATGGTGGAGATTTGTTCATGCCGTTACTGTGTTCTGTATTACTGGCTACACTATTATTGCCGGTTACAAATTTTTTACTTAGAAAAAAAATTCCCAAAGTTTTATCGATAATCATTCCACTTCTACTATCAATTATACTGGGTGCCGGAATAATTTATTTGCTCTCAGCGCAAGTGATAAGCTTCATGGAGGACCTTCCTGCTTTAAAGGAAAGGTTCAATGAAGTTGGATTATCGTTTCAGAAGTGGTTTAGGGAAAGTACAGACATGACGATACGGAAGCAAAACGTATACGTTAAACAGGCAGTCGATAATTTAAAAGAAAAAGCTCCACAAATAGCAGGTGTTACCGTTGGATCTATTACGGGCATACTCACCTATCTTTTCCTATTGCCGATCTATACTTTTCTTATTCTGTATTATCGATCATTAATAAAAAAATTCTTAGTGAGCATTTTTAAAAATGGGTCTGAGGACAACGTGAGGGAAATTCTCACACAATCAACAACTATCTCACAACAATTTATTACGGGCCTTATGATTGAAACGGTAATAGTATTCACATTGAATACTATTGGCTTTTTGATATTGGGAATACAGTACGCAGTCTTCCTGGCATTGCTCGCTGCTTTGCTCAATCTTATACCCTACGTAGGAATGCTTACCGCCAATATTTTATGCATGACCATTACACTTGTTACTTCCAATAGCACGAGTGATGTTTTATGGGTAGGTGCAATCTTGGCAGTAGTTCAGATCCTTGACAACAATGTAATGATGCCCCTTATTGTGGGAAACAAAGTTCGCATAAATGCACTCGTCACTATTATTGGTGTGCTTATTGGAGGAATGTTATGTGGAATACCGGGAATGTTTCTGGCTATACCCACCATTGCTGTTATTAAAGTAATATGTGATAAAGTGAATGACTTAAAACCGTGGGGCGAATTGTTAGGAGATGGAATACCGAATGAGAGTTCAACAAAAAGAAAAATAGCTAAAAAAGTAGTTTAACAATTAATTGAATAACCATATGAACAACACAACAAAAGTAGTTTTAGGAATGGCTGTAGCAGCAGCAGCAGGCGCAGCGATTGGAATGTTGTTGGCTCCGGAGAAAGGAACTGACTTGCAAAAGAAAATTAAGGATGGTGCGGCAGACTGGTTAAAAGATTTTAAAGGTCTGATTTCAACGGGTAAGGATGTTGTGAACCAAGTGAGATCTTCAACAGAGGATGAGCTTAACAATATGAGGGCAGAACTTACCGAGCTGACTGATTTAGAGTCGCGAACACATTAAGAAATGAATTATGGAAGAAGAAAAAAATAGTTCTGAGAAGTGGATCGATAATGCAGAAAATTTAATTGAAACCTATCGCGATCTGATCACCATACGCATTGTAGGACACGCTTCACTTGGTGGTTCGTATGGTATTTTTGGAATCCTGGCATTAATATTAATTCTATGCATTATCCTTTTCCTTGGTTTAGGAACGGCTTGGTGGGTCGGTGAAATACTGAACAATAGAATGGCCGGATTCTTTATTGTCGGTGGCGGATACCTTGTCTTTCTTACTGTATTACTTCTTATGGCGCGTAAATTAATAATACCTGCGATACGGAATCTCATTATCAAGAAGATTTATGATGAAGATTAATAATTATACTGAACTCGTGGCTGAACGAATTAGGCTACAGCAAGAACTTCAAAAGCAGAAATCGTTTTTCAAAGCGGAAATAAATGAAGTGAAAACAAAGCTCGAACCGCTTCGTGATATAATTTCATTTTTCGGAATCTTCAAAGCTAAAAATGTTGGTACTTCTTCAATACTAAAAACAGGTTTATCAATGGGCATTGATTTACTAGTACGAGATAACCTTTTATCGAAAGCAAATTGGGTTGCCAGAGCTGTATTGCCTGTTATTCTGAAAGGGATCTCGAATCAAATTATCAAGAAGAAAACCCCATCAGTTAAGATGATAGAATAATATGAAATATTGTTTCATTCAGTGGACAAAATTCTACGCTCGAAGAAAACCTTCCACACGCATGTTTCCTGAAACATTCAAATCTTAACAATTCAGCCCAAACTAGAATTGGTATACTTATTTCAATAGAATTGAATACGTAAAAAATGTTCCACCAAAAATTAAAATGGACATGAATACCAAAACAAAACAACGAAAGTTGAGAGTCAAAAGACCAAAACCCAATCTTCATGGTCCTAACTCACCCACACCAAAAAAGAAGTTTATAGAAAGTACAATAGAAGAGAATGATCAGGAGAAATTACCTCTGGAGAAACAATCCAATAAAATGTAAATCAAAAGTTTAATTAAAATTAAGAACCTATGAAAAACAGAATTCTTATTGCATTCTTTATAACAACCACGGTAATTGCTCAAGCACAAACAGCATCAGAACCAACCATAACAGCAAGTGTTCGAAATGATGCATGGTCTCTTTTAGGATCGCGCACGGTTGACTATTTAATTGACCGCGATGAAATCGCTATTGATGCAGGCATCTTTAATGAACTAAAATTTTCTGTAAAAAGTGGCACACTAAGCATGCACAAATGCACACTCCATTTTATTGACGGATCAACAAAAGATGTTGAATTTCCAGATAACGTTAAAGCAAGTACAGAACGTACCATCGACTTAAAAGGAAGTAACAAAAAATTAGACAAAGTAATTTTTTGGTATGACACCAATAACAAGTCCGATGTGAAAGCAGTTGTAGAGCTGTGGGGAAAGAAATAGAGGATAAAGGATTAAGGGCTATCAATTTCTCCATTGAAGGCTTCTCATTCGAGGAGCCTTCTTCTTTTTTAAACTTCCCTATTTTTTATACAAAATAAAGGTGTCATTGAATGACTCGCGCGAACGGGTTCTTAAGAATTTTGTAAACAAAACTCGCGTAATTGGTTCAGGTCTCATCGCGGCAACAATTCTAAAATGTTTGATACAGATCCGCTTCAATACTAAAATATAGGTTGTCAAATTCAAGTGTATTTTGTCTTAATTCAAGATTTCACCTCAAAATCTGTAAAATGGTTTTAATACGAAAATCTAAAATTCAGTAGGGTTTTCCCTGATAAAAATTCATTGCCAATTAGCGCTTTCCTTTCATTTAACGCTAATGACAACTTGCTTTTTCTGTGATCCACCTTATCATCAGGAGAACCCTGATTTTCTAAAGTCAGAGTTCTCACTAAAGGATGACATTTATATTCCCATCACCTTTGTTTGAGTTAAACAAAGAAAGATCTCAACACACAAACGTTATGGCAAAAAACAGGGATAGTAACAAGTTTATTAACACCATTGATGAATGTCTTACCAATGGAGTGAACAATGGCATCTTTCAAGTGTCGTTGCAAGATGAAGAGTTAAACGGAAGAGAGGTAACGCTTGCCGGCAGGCGAGTGATTAACTTTGGTTCATGCAGTTACCTCGGGCTTGAAGTGGATGAAAGACTCAAGCAAGGGGCAATCGATGCTACAATACGATATGGCACGCAATACTCCTCCTCTCGTTTGTTTTCGGCTTGTCCATTGTATGAAGAGCTTGAAGATTTATTTTACAAAATTTTTGACAACAATCCTGCAATTTTAGCGGCAACTACTACACTAACACATCTTGCTGCTTTACCCATTTTGGTGCAGGATAATGATTTAGTCATTCTGGATCATCAGGTTCATGGCAGTGTTCAATTAGCCGTGCAACTTCTTAAAGCAAGAGGAACAAAAGTGGAAATGATTAAGCATAACCGTATGGATATGCTTGAAGATCTGATCAAAGAAAATCCAAACAAGTATAACAAGATATGGTATATGGCCGATGGATTGTATTCCATGTACGGAGATTATGCTCCCTTAAAAGAGATTCAGTTCCTACTGGAAAAATATCCAACATTCCACTTCTATGTAGACGATGCTCATGGTATGAGCTGGGCAGGTCACAATGGCAACGGTTATGTTTTAAGTCAGATGTCCCTTCACCCTAAAATGGTGCTGACTACCTCCCTTGCAAAGGGATTTGGTACCGGTGGCGGTGTAACTGTATTGTCGGATAAAGAAATGATGCGCAAAATTTTAACATGCGGAAGCTCCTATACTTTTTCAGGACCTGTACAACCACCTATGTTAGGTGCTTCCATCGCAAGCGCTAAAATTCATTTGACGGATGAGATCTACTCACTTCAACGTTCACTGGCAGCAAAACTTGATTTAACACAATCCATTATTGAAAAATACGATTTACCTCTTGTGCTGCCGTCAAACTCACCCATCTTTTACCTTGGATTAGGATTGCCACGAGTTGGTTATAATATGGTGAAGCGTTTGCTGAACGAAGGTTTTTATACAAACATTGGAATCTTTCCTGGTGTGCCAGTTAAGTGTTGTGGGCTTCGTTTGGCGGTTACCAATGGGCAAACGAATGATGATATCAAAAATGTCCTTGATGCCTTTCAATATCATTTACCTAAAGTACTGGAGGAAGAAGGACAAACTGTAAATGACATTTGTACTAATTTTAATCTACCCTTTGAACAAACTGTAAAACGGTATGGCACTGTATTACCTCAGGAGCATGCTTCCCATCAACTTTTCGTACAACATGAAACCACAATTAATTCTGTAGACAAAATTCTATGGGATGAGTTGTTGGGTGACAATGGAACTTTCGACTGGGAAGGTTGTCGTTTTCTAGAAGAGAATTTTCACGGCAATCCTGAACCAGAAAACAACTGGGTATTTCATTACCTCATCATTCGGGATCAAAATCAAAAGCCTGTGTTGGCCACCTTCTTCACTGAACTACTCTGCAAAGATGATATGATTGCACCAGCAGAAGTATCAAAGCACATTGAAGAAATAAGGAAAAAAGATAAGTACTACCTCACCTCCAAAGTGATTATGATGGGATCGCTGTTAAGTGAGGGTAATCATTTATATGTGGACCGGAATTCCTCACATTGGCAACACGCCATGTTAGAAATGATTCGCATCATGAACGAAGCAAAACAAAAATGTGGCGCTACCATGGTTCAGCTACGCGATTTTGACAGTGCCGATGATCAAATGCGAGAGTTTTTAATTAAAGAAGGATTTATTCGTGTGGATATGCCAGATACACACGTGATCGAAAACCTTACCTGGAATAATCAGGAGGAATTGTTAAAGACGCTATCTCATAAGACCAGATACTATGTTCGCAAGAATGTATTAAAACCGGAAAATAATTTTGAAATTAAATATCATGGAGAAAATTCGCGTATAGACGAAGAGCGGATACAACATTGGTATGATCTCTATCTGAATGTAAAGAAACAAAGCTTCAACCTCAACACGTTTGATTTACCGGTTAAGTTGTTTAAAAACATCAATCAGTACAAAGGTTGGGAAACCATTGAAATCAGTTTTAATAAAGCTCTTGGTGTTAAAAACAAAACTGAAGAGAAATCGGTGGCCATGGTGTTTTGTTACAATTCGGACAAAAAAAATTATTGCCCGATGATTATCGGAATGGATTATGAATTTAATCAGGAGTATTCTATATACCGTCAGGCGCTCTATCAAATGACGAAGAAGGGAAGAAATAACAATAACAAGAAAATATACATTGGTATGGATGCATCCGTAGAAAAGCAAAAGTTAGGTGCTCGGAAGATACCGAAATCTACTTACGTGCAAGCTGAGGATAATTTCAATATGGAATTAATATCGATGATTAAATCCTCCAAAGAATGACAAAGAAGATCGAAACACAAGATGTCATCTTCATCATAGAAGATAATATACTGTTCTGCTCCTATAAGCAGCATTTGGAAATAGACATCACGACAGCAAAAAGAATAATCAAGGACAGAGTTACCTTTACGGATGGAGAATACTATCCCATACTGATTGACTTCTCCAATATGAAATCAGTAACGAAAGAAGCGCGTGATTATCTGAACAGCGCAGAGGGTGGTTTAAGCGGATTATTAGGGGGCGCTTTTTTATCGAAGAATGTAGTGGCTTCCTTATTTATAAATCTGTACCTTAAGGTAAATCATCCAGCGATACCGGCCCGGTTCTTTACCGATAAGACAGAAGCGATTGACTGGCTAAAGCGAATACGAATTGAGAAACCACAACCCGCCTGAAGCATGATGACAGAAAATTATTTTCAATTAATACATTATTCGGAAATTGACCGCGATATTATTTTTGCTGAGTTCCCAAGCAACGTGAAAGTAGATTTAGCAGTAGCAAAAGAACTTGTAGCCAATCGATTGAATTTCACGAAAAGCAAAAAACACTATGTTGTTATTGATCTTAAAAACGTAAGAGGAATCAGTAACGAAGCACAAAAATTCATGCAGCATCCTGATGCGGGTCTGAAGAATATACTGGGAGCCGCGTTTATCGCAATCAATCCTGTATCGGTATTGATTGCTAACATCTTTATCAAAACGATAAAAGATTTTGATGCAAAATTATTTACGGACAAAGAAAATGCTATTGAATGGATCAGGTTGCATAAAAATAACGACTAGAATTAGCAGGGCAATTCTTAGCCAGGATGCTCCCATAAATTTCAATCCATGAACGAAGTGAAAATAAAGGCCGAAACCACAAAGGTTAAAACACAAATTCTGATTCATTTATTAGAATTGAGTGAGGCCATGCTTCGGGGAGATCACTCCAGGCGAATTGCAACTGATTTTGATGATGAAATCATTACTAAAATTGCAGATAACCTGAATCGTTTTGCAGACACTTTGCAACTTAACACCGTCAATAATGATCATAACCAGGAACAAACGGTTCATGATTTTATTGAAGTCATCAGTTCATTTGCCAATCTTGATTTTAAACAAAAGTTACCCATATCAGAAAATGGAACCATCATGGATGCCATCGCTACCGGTATCAATGTTTTGGGAGATGAACTGGAACAAAGCACGGCCTCGAAGCAGGAGTTGGAAATAGAACGCAATCGGTTAAATGAGGCCCAGGCAATAGCAAAGGTAGGTAGTTGGGAAATTGATGTTCCTTCTCTTCACTTAAAATGGTCGAATGAAGCCTACCGAATATTTGAATTAGAAGAGGTACCGGCTGAGCGGCTTTACGAAGAATCCCGAAAAAAAATTCATCCGGAAGATCTTGCCATGATGGATAATTTTATAAAGGATGCCGTTGAAAAAAGTGATCGCTTTGCGATTGAATATCGGATTGTCTGTAACAAAGGTTCCCTAAAATATATTCTTTGCATAGGGGAAGCCACAAGAAATTTGACAACAAAAGTGATGACTCTGAAAGGAACTATCCAGGACATCACCGAGCAAAAGAGAGTAGAAGAAACACTCAAAAAAGCGAAAGAAAATGCTGAGGAAGCTAACAATGCAAAAAGTCTTTTTCTCGCTACCATGAGTCATGAGATACGCACACCGCTGAATGGTATCCTTGGTCTCACAGAGATTATGATGGGAGAAGAAGTGAGTGATGACCATCGTAATTACCTCGAGATCATCTCCAGCTCTGGGAAAAACCTAGCTCAATTAATCAATGACATCCTTGACTTCAGCAAAATTGAAAGTGGCAAGCTGCAGTTGGAAAATATAACTTTCAATTTTAATGAAGTGGTATCATCCAATATTAATCGGTATGAATTTCTGGCCAACCAGAAAGGGCTTACCTTAACTCATCGCATTGATGAATCCATACCCAAAGAATTAATTGGTGATCCTAATCGCATTTCGCAAATATTAACCAACCTGATTGGCAATGCTATTAAGTTCACTGAAGAAGGAACAGTCGAAATTACCTTTTCTGTATTGGAAAGTAAAGACAATAAGGTGGTGATACAAGGTATTGTAAAAGACACCGGCATTGGCATTCCAAAAGAAATAGAAAATACTATTTTTCAGGGTTTCACTCAGGCAGATGAAACCATTACCCGAAAATACGGAGGCACAGGGTTGGGATTAAGCATCGTAAAAAGTCTTGTGCAACACATGGATGGTGATATCAAAATACAAAGCCCCGCTTACCCGCTATTAAATATTGGTTCATCGTTTATTTTTTCAATGAAACTAAGATTGCCAATCAAACAGATTACCAAGGAATTTCCGGCAGGACCGGATGGTGAAAAGCTTCTTTTTAAAAATCCGCTCAACATTCTAATTGTGGATGATAATCCGGTTAATTTGCTTGTAGCGAAAAAGATGGTACAGAAATTCGGAGCCAGCGTAACAACTGTAGAAAGTGGAATCAAATCCATAGAGCTGGTAAAATCCAATGTGTATGATATGATACTGATGGATATTCAAATGCCTGTACTCGATGGACATCAAACTTCCCGAGAGCTTCGAAAGTTAAATTTCACCAGTCCTATTGTAGCATTGACAGCCAATGCCTATAGCGAAGATGTTCAGAATAGTCTTGCGGCAGGCATGAACGATCATTTACAAAAACCCTACACAAAAGAGGATCTCTTCCAGATGATCACTAAATATGTTGATTAGAGTATCCGATTATTCAATATGCTTCCCCCGAAGCTATCGTATAGCAAACCTATTATCAGGCTTTCTCTTAGGTTCGTTAATAATCAAACTTTTCCGCTCCATCCTCCCAGCTTGGTAATCAATAAAATACGGCTAAAATACTAGCCTGGCTGGCCTTTTTAACCTTATCATTTATCATTTCCCTGATCTTTCTCAAATCAGGATGATCCTGATTCAAAGGGCAAATAATCCTGCGACTTTTGACCTACACAAAGGAACATACCCCATGAAAGCACAAGAGCAAGAAATAGTTAAGCTAAACCTACTAAGCGTTGTTTTCTCATTTCGGCATTGCGCATTAGTGATTCTATTAGCTGTGTTACTCCTTAACACTCTCAACACCAAAGGACAATCTCTTAATATGACTCCAGCATTTGAAATGGGATCAGAGTCACGGTTATCGGTGGGACAAGCAAGTGTCAGTAGGAATATTAATTATTTATTGCGCGTTTCCGATACGGATAGAGGACAACTATTAACCTGGTCCATAGCGTCCCCACCCACTGTCGGAACGTTAAGTGGTTTTCCAGCCTTTGCACTTTCTGGAGAAGTGACTACAACTCCGGATGCGATACTCCGATATCAACCAACACCCGGACAAACTGGTAATGATGAATTCACTATCGAAATATCTGATGGATTGAACTCCTCCGTAATCGCTATCCGGGTCAATCTTTTAGAATCTGAGCCTCCATCGGATCCTCGTGAACCTCGTGACAACGATGACACTAATCAATCAGACCGAAGCCGCAATATTTCAATCGTACAGCAATGGAATGATATACATGTTCCATTTGGTACACCCTATTCAGATTTAGTATTACCAAATGGTGCAGGTGTAACCTATACCGATGGCGCAGGAGAGTTTTTACCTATTGTATGGTGTTCAAGCAATTTTAATGGCAATGCTTCTGGAGAATATTTACTGACTGGGGATTTAATATTGACTCCTGGCAGCACGAATGAAATGTATTTAAAGGCTCAAATCAGAATTAAAGTATTAACCAATCTTCAGCCTGCTGAGATTATATTAAGCGATTCAATTCTTGGTCCCTGGCCATTTGCAGATCCTGATTTTCCACCCAATCTTTTTACAACGAATGATCCTGACGATGATGTTCACATCTATCAGCTTGTTGACGGTTATGGTGATTCAGATAATTGCAAGTTCAGTGTCAACTATGGTATATTAATCTTGAAGGATCGTGGATATTTAAAGGAGCAAACCAAATTTTACATTCGAGTAAGGAGTACAGACTCAAATAATAATTCTATTGAGAAAGATTTCCGAATCTATTATTTACCAAAAGGAAATAACGGAGAGGAAGAAGGCGAAGGAGAAGAAGGAGAAGAAGACGAAGGAGAAACGGTTCAGATACCAAATGCTTTTTCACCAAATGGAGATGGTGTTAACGATCTATGGGTTGTACCCGAATTACAAGATTACGAAAACGTAGACATAAAAGTATTTGATCGGTCCGGTATCCTGATGTTTCACACAAACAATCCCAAACAAGGTTGGGACGGACGTAACCCGAATGGAAAAATAATTGCAGGAGCTTATTTCTATACGATTAAGGTCGGCGAAATTAATCTGCAAAAACAAGGTGTATTAATCGTATTAACCAATTAATAAAATGAAAAGGATCATCCTATTATTTGCCCTCTTGCTGGAAATAATTTCGCTTCCTGCACAAAACAGAAGATACATGTCCAGTTACCAGTCCTATCCCTCCTACTTTAATGCAGCCATGACGGGTTTTTCTGGCAATACTATTCATGCTACTTACAGAAGCAGCCACTGGATAGGATTTGAGGGCGCACCTAAAACGTACTTTATTTCATCTGACCTCACTTTAAAGCGTCATGGCTTTGGAATTGCTTTCCTGCATGATTCGTTTGGTCCATACCGTGAAAGTGAACTACATGTTAATTATGGATATCACATTAATCTTTCTAAAAAATTAAAGCTTCGAGCCGGTGCTGCTGCCACATTGAATACGCAACGTGTCGATATGAGTGCACTGGAAATGAATGCCCAGAATGATCCAGCCTTTCAAGATTTTGCTCAAAATTTTAATAATAACATCCAGGTTGATTTTAATATCGGTATGGCGCTCACCGGTAATAACTTTTATGTTGGCTACTCACTTCAAAATGCAACTCAAGGTGCATTGGTCAGTGAAGAAGATTATTTCAATCGCGCCGGGTATTTCCATCACGTAGCACAAGCTGGGCTTCGAATGGCTTTTTCAAACCGGTTTGGTATGGTGGTGAACGGATTATACCGATATGACCCCACCTTTCTTCATACCACTGAAGTTCAGGTAAAAACCGTCATCCGAAACGCTGCCTGGATCGGAATCGGCTATCGAAGTGAAACGACCTGCATCGGTTTAATCGGCTTTCGGGTGAAGCAGATACAAGTAGGTTACGCATATGAATTACCAGGCCAGCGGAGCACGCAAGCTAATACAGGAACCAGTGAATTAATCTTGAGTTACCAATTTAAAACACCCAAAAACAAGTTGAACAAACAAGCCAAAAAGCCAAACCCGAAAAGTATTACTATCTGGTAGCCAGCCGGTATACTAAACGAAATGATAATCACTTATGCAGAATATTGATATTTAATATTCAAATGCATGCTGTGTCCACATTTCCATTCTGATTTTATATTTAAAAAAAACCTAATAATAAAGAATATGATAAACTGGAAAACATCCATCGGACTAACGCTATTCATGATAGCAAGTGTTGAGTTTCTAACCATCAAAGATCACTATCTTCCTGCTCGAATTCCAAGCGGACAGCTGCTTTCCATGACAGGATTCATGCTGACTGTGGTCATAGCAACCGTGCTTATCGTAGTGGGCATGAAACGCAGCTATCGGCGAGGTTAAAGCACAAAGTGCTTCCTCCTTTAATTAAGAAAGGAAACTCACCAGCACAAACTTTGTGTGACGATATAGTGTATCGTTA
This sequence comes from Chryseolinea sp., assembly GCA_031388805.1. Taxonomy (GTDB): domain Bacteria; phylum Bacteroidota; class Bacteroidia; order Cytophagales; family Cyclobacteriaceae; genus Chryseolinea. Next base: position 7,909 of record JANMRZ010000210.1, on the reverse strand, counting down.
CACAAAGCCTGTGTTTGATAAAAGAGCTTACAGAAACAGGCAGAAGTTATTCTGTCTGTTTCTTCCACCTCCTACCTGTATTGGAAGACCTACGCTACCTAGATTGAAAAAAACTAACAATAAAAGACTATGCTAACCCGAAAAAAAATAATTGGACTGATACTGCTTGTACTGTCAACCATTGAATTCCTAATCATTAAAAATCATTATCGCCCCAATCGAACGCTAAGAATAGAACAGCTGCTTTCCATGACTGGATTTATGCTGACCGTAATCGTGGCAATCGCGTTTTTATTAACTGGCGTGAGGCGAAATTATCGAGGCTGAAACACAATGCATTGAGTATTTTATTTTCATAAGATCAAATGGTGCATTGGGATGACATCGTATCTGGCATTTACCTGTGCTTAACTCAATGAAAGATATGATAATTTGAACTGGATCAACACGGAGACAATCGCACATTGCCAGGTGTTGGAAAAATAAAGACTTCCTTGTAACGATGCAGTAAGACTTGGTAAACCTACTGATACCAACGATATACCATGTGTTGCCATTCTCTGTTTGTACGCTCCTTCACCATCAGGATTATTCACTTTTACAAATTCTTCCATTTGCGTCATCAAGGATCCTGCTGCTACTGGTTTCTTTATTGAATATTGCTTTTCTCTTTGTTGCTTCCTCAAAGCACAAGAAACAATGAATTTATCCCAGATCATATCGTTATGTGATTATCTGAAATTCATAAAGATACAACCATATCTATTTTTCATTATCAAAAAACCTACATAGGCGATAGAGCCATTAAGTTTCTTAGACTCTTCATTCTTTCAATAGAATAATTGAACTTCTTGCCACTATGTTTATATCTGCCAATATTTATTGAGACATTCACCATTGGTTTTAGTAATAAAAAAAAGATTAAAAGATGTTGCTGCAGCATCAAGTGAGACAAACATCACGTCAAAACAAATGTGTTCGTATTTACTCAACGATGCTTTGCTCTTTGAAAAGCATACGGTATGATATGCGTTAATCGAAGGCTCGTAACCATATACATATCATTTTCATTTTTATTGCCCCGGATGTTGCCTTGATGCTCTTGCCCGTATCCATTTTGAACCGTATAAAATAATTGATCTCTTCCCTGGTAGGTCATGGGATCAGTTGGTGAACCTAGTTCGGAGGTCCTGTAAGACATTGCTTTGGCCAACGGTGAATTCAGCACGCCCAAGTCAACATAATTTTTACTCACATCATCAAGATAGTCGGTGAAGGTATATCGAATGCCAATTTCTATCGATAGGTCTAACAGATCAGTTAGTTTGAAACGGGAACCAATTCCAAAAGGAATTGCCACAACCAATAAACTGTAAGGCTTAATGCCATAGTTTGCATCCGTTGGACTCAGGCTTGAGTACTGTCCCTCCGTGCCCAACGAACGTAGCGAAATCCAATCTCTGGCCTCTGGTATTACATTGCCTTCCAGATCGGTTTCCGGTGCTTGTGCTTTAGGGTTATGTAAGATAAGGCCAAGGCCAAGGTAAGCATAAGGTGTCCAGGTTGGCCTGTTTAAATACATGAACTGGTTATCAAAAAGATCAAAGTAGGCAACAACTGAAAGTTCTTTGATGCGATTGCGAAAGGAAAGATTACGAAGGTGGCGTGCATGGCCTTCACTATCCGAAGGGTTGGCAGAGTTTGCATCAGAACCACTTAATGTTCCATATAGAAACTGCGCTTGAAGCGAATAGCGCGGTCCAAATCTTCGTCCTATTGAAATCCCAAATCCAGGTTGGGTAGACGAAATATCAGTACTTATTCGGTTGGAGAGCGGTGCTAAGTCTCCAAAATAATTCACAGCATTCGCTGAAAGTCCTATAAAATTATAGCGTTTGCTAAAGGATGAGCGTTGACCCGTGAAGCTTGATATCCTCTTATTATTCTTTTTAATAACCCTTCGGTTCATTTGTGCTGAAGACTCTGACAGGACAACCAACATTAAAAAAAATATCCAAAGCAAGACAAAACTTCTTTTCATTATAATAGCTAATCTAATAACCAGAACTCAATCCCGAAGGGTACAATAACAATATACTTAAATATAATGCGCATTGGCTTAAATGTCAAGATTGTCAAATTGCCTTCTGATTTTACCAGTCTCCGGAGTATAAGCTGCCAGAACTTAAAATATGAAAGGGGAAAAGGAGCATCACCAGTGCATCTGCTGTTGCCGAATAATCAATGTGCTCCTTTCCCCCTTCCCACTTTTCCGATGTAACAAACCGGACGATTTCCTATCAACAGAATCTCCAGGCAGGAGACTTTACTGAGACGTCACCATTATTGTTTCACTACTTTCATTTCCATTTTGCCCTTTGCTCCAATGGCCTGTATAATGTATACTCCGGCAGGATAGTGTTTCATATCTATTTTAATGGCTCTGTTTCCACTGATGGGTTCTAAAGAAATATCAGACATAGTCTTACCCTGCACATTCAGTATTCTCAGTGATTTTACATCCCTAAGCGAAGAAGGTATTTCAATTACAATTTCATCTACTACGGGATTCGGGAATGCTATTATCGACAGATCACTTGATTTCTCTGCACCGGTGATTACAAGTTGATAATCCGCAGAGGTGTTACATCCATCAACATCAACCTTTACTCTGTAAAGACCTGAACTTTGAATATTGACGGATTGCTTCGTTGCTCCCACAATCATAGTGTCATCAAAATACCATTGATTACCGGTTGCATAATTCGATACCAATGAATCTCCATTCTGCTGAATCACAGCTGCACTGAACTGCACAATCTCAGCCAATACTGGCATGCGCATACCTTCGCACCCCAGATCATTTGCAACCGACACATAGTAGGTTCTTGATTTTAAAAGGAAAGGTGTTGTTAAAATAGAATCCTTCTGATTCTCCATCGGCAATTCATCCGAAAGCGATTCGTACCAATTGTAGTGATTGTCTTCTGATGCACCATGCGCTTTTATGGTAACCGCTCCTTCACCACAACTCTTTCCATCCTGCACGGATGCTACAACAGGACCGCTCTCCATATTGACCGTGATCGTCTTTTGAATTGCTGTGCTACAATTTTCTGTAGTTGCCTGTATCGCCAGAACATTATCTCCAACCTTTAAATCATTTCCTGAAATGGTAATGCTGATTGCTCCTCCATTTCCGGAAACCGGAATTGAAATCACTTCATTATCCAACAGTGCAACATAATTGGTTTCATTCTGTGTAGCATCAACCTGTACAGTGGCTTCTGATCCCTCACATATTTTGGAGGTAGTAGTATTTAAAAGAAAATTAGAACTCGCAGGTGCTGCTTCGAAAATTAATTCAAATCGATTTGATCCGGAACTAGCTGCATTTGAGGTTACCAAAAAACTATAGCTTCCACCCGACCGTGCATCGAAATTAGTATTAGTAAAATTATCATGCAATGTGATGGTGACGTTTTCGGAGAACGATGCATACTCTGAAAATTGCAAACTATAGGTAGCCGCTGGTGCATTGCTTACATCCAAGCGAACGATCTTATTGCAATTAAATGAAGGCAATGAATTAATGGCTAGTTTACTTCCATTTGATAAGATGGAAGAAAGATTAAATATGCTGTTCGAAAGTTTCCAGGAGTCAGCTTGTGAATCAAAACCATCTGTTGCATCTTCCCGGTAGTGGATGACGGTTTCATCGCGCAATGATCCTTTCACCATGGTAACACGAACTAAATTTTCCAATGAATTTTCTCTTAAAAATGTGGATTGTGTACCGGGAGCCTTAACACTTTCACTGGCCTGTAAACTGGGCGATGAAGCATTTGCAATAACCCAAAAACCCTGGCCTATTGAGATATAACGCGAACCACCATTCGTACCCGTTACACCATTCCAACTCGAAAATTGTGGCGTTGGCGATCCGTTATCCCGAACATAAATGGAAGCGCCTATATTTGTTTTCGTCCATCCGCTTGCTGCGTTCCAATCAATGGTAGAAGCGAATGGGTTTCCAACAAGGTTCCATCCATCATTAGCACTTATGCCGCTGGAAGTAAAAGTTGTTGGTAGTGTAACTGGTGAAGCGTTTCCACTATTGATCGGTCCGCGAACATCCCATAATGCAGTACTTAATATATTACCTCTTACAAACATAGTATATCCTTTTCCAGGGGCGAGCGTTTCGGTATTCACTGCGGCCGGAAAGTTGATGTAACCATCCTCGAAATTGGCAGTGCCACTTAAATTACTATCAGTAATAACCGTCTCGTCATACGCAAACATTGATTGCTTAGCATCACAGCTTGCACATACGGTTGAGCCTGTAAACGGTCCCGTAATTGGAATTTCCTGTTGTATGTCGGATACGGATGAATTCTGAATAGGGGAAGAAATGTAACGATAAATGCGACCGCCATTTGCTCCTTCGATAGACATGTATCGCTGGACTGTAACGTTACCAGATATTTGCGCACCGGAAGGTAGTATGCCAATTGCTGCATCTTGTGTTGGATTGTCGGCCGTTGAGATCAATTTGAGGATGGATGTATTGCTGCTACCATCTGCATCCATTACGACATTGCTGCTCAATGATAAAATGCCGTTCAGGTTTTGGTCACTTTCCACACGAACACCCGGACTGGCCGTTGCATTCGTTATCGTGATATTATTAAAATCAGTAGCAACCGATCCATTGATGTCCTGCGTTGTTGTACCCGAAAAGGTTACGGTTCCACCATTATGATCAAAGGTACCACTGGTAAATGTGAAGTTATTCTTTAAATCCAGCGTGGCAGAAGTAGAAGTAAACGAAGTTCCGGATATCGTGAATGAACCATTAACCGTTATACCTGCGCTGCCCCCCGCAAATGTTCCTCCTGAAAAAGTAGCTTCTTCACCAACCGTAATGACATTCGATCCCTGGGTAATGATTCCGATAAATCCATCACTTACAATTAGGTCTCTGACCGCCAAATTGTTGTTTAATGTAATGTCGTTGCTGTTATTATCTTCAAAAAGAATGACATCCAATGTAGTAGGTACTGCAGCTCCACTTGATCCTCCTGTGGTATACGACCAATCCGATGTATTACTTCCTGTGGAAGCACCAGAAGCAACCCAATGACGGTCCTCAATATAATTCACAACCCACCAGGGATAAAAATTGGAAGCGCCTACGGAGGGCAACGTAACCGTATTGGTAGTAGTATTTGTAGTTGTAGAAGGCGCAAAATCTACCCATGTACTGAGAACGGGATTCCACCGCTGGGCCTTCAAACTACCTTCTGTTGACGTAATGTTGGAACCCGCAAATTCGCTATCGAGGTAAGTAAAGATGACATTTGATAAGGTGGGTTTTGTGGAATAACCCTGAGCATTCATTTGCCAAAAGCGGTCTGTGGCAAAAAAAGATTTATCCGCTCCGGATGCTCCGGTAAAATTAGAAACAGTTGTTGGGAGTTGACTACTGTTTAGCAACGGTGTATTATAGGTAGAGAATAAAAAAGATCCTGCACCTGCTCCGGCTGTCTTCGTAAACGACATTGGAATATAATCTGAAGCACCTTTACCCCAGGGAATGGTATAGGTACCAGTAGTGGTACCTATAGTCCACTTTAGTATATTATTCTCGCCTTCGCTTATGATGTGCCCACTGGTTCGGGTGATGGCATTAGAAGCCGGATTGTCAATGACTAAATACACATTTTGATTCAGCGTAATATGCCCGCCATTTAATATCAAGCGAGTTTGAGCAAATGCATTATCCGCAGTGATGAGAAAGAGAAAGCACAGTGCGACCAGTATGCACATTACCTTTCTTCTCCGTGACGAGGATTTTACCGCTATCAAAGTAGCCGGAAGAGAGATACTAAATATCGAGTTTTTCATATTAATTCAATTTTTCTTCCAACTTTAAAAGCCGTTGGTTCTGCTCATCAAGTTGTTGCTTAAGAGAAGTAATTTCGGTCTGTTGCTCCTTCACTGCATTGATGAGAATGTAGGTTACCGCATTGCTGTTATATTCAAGATATTCAGTGTTTGTTGTGGGATCAGTAAAAGGGACTATTGTATAGGGTGCAGCAACCTGCATTTCCTGGGCGATTATTCCCACATAGTTTTTTCCATCATTTGGCATGTTCGCCAGACCATTGTATTGAAACCATACCGGATTGATTTTCTTGAGCACGTCCAAGCCATCTGAAAAAGGTTTGATTTCTTTCTTTAATCTTCTGTCGGATGGTGTAGACCATGAGCCACCACCTGGTTTAGCAGCATCGTCCGAACCCAGGTGCAATAAATGAGAAGGGTTGCTGGTTCCTAAACCAACAAAACCGGCTGGTGAAATGCGCATTCTTTCTACACCATTGGCCGTATTTGTACCCAATGTTCCGCCTGAAGGGTTAGTAAAAAAAACCAGGGCCCTGTTCGGTGTTCCATTACCAATTTTAAAGTCATTGGCATTAGCGTACAGATAAGCCAAATTTCCTCCGTTCAGAATGTTACTTCCTGCATTGGAATAACCTTGGCTGTTAATCCCCATGTCAACGTAAACAGAGCTACCGGAACCGTTATTGGCGGTAGCCACTACATCGGAACTTGCCGAGTTGCCATTGGAAAGATTTTGAACATTAATTTCTAAATAGTTATTGTATGTACCAGCTGCATAGAAAGCCGAGTTTGATTCCGATCCAACGGCTGTTCCTGCATCAACCTCTACTCCGCCTCCACTGTAAATTCGCATGGCTTCTGCATTATCTGTTTTAAAAACCAAATCAATTGCATCAGTCGTGCCAATAAAATTAGTTCCGGCTGTGGTCCCGGTATTACCGGTCAATGTCCAAGCGGTATTGCTGGCTGACAGAAGGGCGAGCCATGCAGAACCATTCCAATAATAGTATCCAGGTATTACGTTGTTTGGTGAAGTTCCTGCAGTTGCCGTATTATACACCAACAAACTCGTAGCTGGAGATGTGACTGGGCCTGCAGCATTCGTTGCTGTTAGCGCAACGCGAGGAATCAGCAAACCTTTATCGGTTGCTGTAATATCAAGCATAGCTGAAGCTGCAGGTGTGGCACCTGTAGAGTTTATGCCAATGTTCTGTGACAACGCATTTTGGTAAAAACCAAGTGCGATCAAAAGGAGGAAGAAAATCTTTTTCATGGTTTGTGAAATTTAGTATGTTCGCTTTGTTTATGTAACAAAGGTGAGCAGTTGCGTCACGGCAGAAATCAGGACTATTCTGATTTGGGAAAAATCAGTAGGACACGTATGCGGTCAGGAGAAGAATGGAATCAGTGAAAAGCAGATTAAAAAGTCAATCCATTGGCTTTAGAAGCAGGATGAACCAAACCAATTTTCAGTGCGGTAAGGGTTTCCCTTACTTTTCTATAGGGAGAAATCTGATATCCGAAAACAAATTGATATGATGCCAGAAAAAATATTTTGCTGTACTTCTACTTTCACCGCAGAGGCGCAAGGGCGCAGAGGAAATACAAATGGGTATACCAGTAATGTTTATGTTTCTTTAAGATGAATTTGAAAGTTAAGTGAGTAAACGATGTCTTTGCGTGTAGAGGAGTTTTTACCGCGAAGACGCAAGGGCGCAGGGGAAATGCAAATGGGTATACCAGTAGTGTTTATGTTTCTCTAAGATGAATTTGAAAAGTTAAGTGAGTAAACAATGCCTTTGCGTCTCCGCGCCTCTGCGGTAAAAACGGGTATTGCAGAATTTTAAAAGCGGCTCTGTGTATTCAGAATTTTTAAATCATTGTTTTCTTTAATCTTCATGGCCCACTTTTCAAGCAGGCTCACTACTATTTCAAGTTTTATCGGTTTGCTGATATAGTCATCCATTCCAGCCTTTATACATTCTTCCTGATCACCTTG
>JANMRZ010000208.1:0-3900 GCA_031388805.1 Chryseolinea sp. | reverse complement strand
GTTGTGTTAGAATTTCCAAAGCTTCCGACCCGGAGGAAGCAAGTACGGGCAATAGTTTCCATTGTTCGAGCTGGGTTTTTAATATGGTTCGGTTGGTTGCATTATCATCTACCACCAAAACATGTTTGCCTTCATTACCCGTTAAACTGGTATTCACATATTGGCGCATGGATTCCTGGTTCACAACACTCTTAATGGTAAACGCAAATGAACTACCAATTCCTGCTTCACTTTCTACGGCAATTGAACCGCCCATTAATTCAACTAATCGTTGACTAATTACCAAGCCTAAGCCTGTGCCCCCGTATTTACGTGTTGTCGAAGAGTCTACTTGTGAGAAAGCTTTGAACAATCTCGATATTTTGTCCTGTGGTATACCTATACCGGTATCCCTGATCTGGAAAGCCAGTTCAAGTTGATTGTTGCCTGCGTTAAGTAAATCGATACCCACAAAGATTTCTCCCTGGTGTGTAAACTTCATCGCATTACTAATCAGGTTGAGCAGTATTTGACGAAGCCGATGACTATCGCCTACAATCTGCGCTGGTATTTGATAATCGATCTGATAGACAAGGTCCAATCCTTTTTGTGCTGCCTTTACAGCAAACACATCCAATACATCCTCTATGCATTGACGCAAGTCAAAGGCATGATTTTCGAGATCAAGATTACCTGATTCTATCTTTGAAAAGTCGAGTATATCATTAATAACCGTAAGCAAGGCTTCCCCGCTTCCAGTGATCGTATCTGCATATTCTCTTTGTTCAGTGGTAAGGGAAGTCTCTGCCAATAATGATGCCATACCCAGAACTCCATTCATAGGCGTTCGTATCTCGTGGCTCATCGTGGCCAGAAAAATACTCTTCGCCTGATTCGCCTTTTCTGCTTCTTGTCTTGCCCTCTCTGCTTCTTCTCTTTCAATAATGATCTCATCCTTTTGTTTTTGAAGTTCTTCATTTAAGGTTTGAAGGTATTCCGTTTGTGCTTGCTGCTCTTCGTGGAGTGATTGCAAGTTTTCGGCTTGAGCTTCCAGTGCATCTTTCTGACCCATTACCTCAGCGGTCTGCTGTCGTACTTGTTCTTCCAATTTTATTTTTTGCTTCCTGATGGCACCGACTCTGATCATAAAGAAGCTGTAGACCGATCCAATGAGCATGAAGGCTATTAGAGTTTTAAACCACCAGGTTGCCCAAAAAGGGGGTGTAATGATAATTTTGACTGATGTACCTTCTTCATTCCAAAGACCATCATTGTTGCTGGCTTTTACCCTGAAGAAATACTCGCCCGGATCTAAGTTAGTATACGTGGCTGTACGTTTGTTGCCAACGTAGTTCCATTCGGTGTCAAAATTTTCCAGCTTATAGGCATACGCATTCTTTTCAGGCAGTGTATAATTGAGTGCGGCAAACTCGAAAGAGAATACGGATTGCGTGTAGGAAAGGGTGATCTCCTTGGTTTCACTGATGTGATTGTGAAGAAGGGAATCTTTACCACCCGTTACAACCGGATTGTTGAATACATGGAAATTTGTAATATAAACAGGTGGAACAAACGTATTATCTTTTAAGCTGTCAGGATAAAAAGCATTTAGCCCGTTAGAGCCTCCAAAAAACATCTCTCCATCTTCGGCCTGATAACTCGAGTGGGCTTTAAATTCATTCCCCTGAAGACCATCGATAATGCTGTAATTTCTAAAAACTTCGGTAACCGGGTTAAACTTCGAAAGACCTTTGTTAGAGCTGATCCATAGGTTACCCTTATGGTCTTCGAGAAGGCTTCGGATGACATTATTGGGAAGGCCGTCCTTTTCGGTGTAGGTCTTAAAACTTTGTGTTTGTTTATTAAATACGTTCAGGCCACTGGCAGTTCCAATCCAAAAGTTTCCGGCATGATCATTCAGCATAACATTTACGTTTCCCTCGCTCAAACTATTCTTATTCTTCTCATCATGTTGGTAATGTATAAATCGCCCATTTTCTCTATCGAATAAATCCAGACTATTATTTGTGCCTACCCATAAATTTCCTTCTTTGTCTTCAGCAATGGCTTGGATAAAATTACCTGAAAGACTGCCATTGTCTTTTTCGTTTTGTTGATACCAGGTGAACTTTTTGTCCTTTATCGTATATAAAGCGAGTCCCCCACCCCAGGTACCCAGCCACAACCCACCATTTGTATCTTTAAATACAATGTTTACAGTTGAAACTGTAAGGCTATTGGCATTTCCTCTCTCCGGAAGATGATGCGTGAACTTTCCTGTTTTTGTATTAAAGAGATCAAAACCACCACGATGATAGCCCAGCGCAAGTAATTCTTTATCCACTTCAACAATAGAAAGAATATAATCGCCCCCGGGGCTATTTTCATTGTTGGGGTCATGACGATAATGATCGAAGCTTCTGCTCTTGAGATTAAACCGATTCAATCCTCCTCCATCCGTACCGATCCACATATTCCCCTTACGATCACCCGCCATCGATAATACTATATTGTTCTCCAGGCTATTGGGGTTGCCTTGAGTTTGTTTATAGTGGGTGAATTTTTCACCATCCTTGGGCAGGAAATTCGCACCGCCAGACCACGTGCCTACCCACATGTTCTCAATGTCATCTTTGTAAAGGCTGTATATGGAATTATTGCTTAAACTATTTTCATTAAAATTGTCATTCACATACCGGGTAAAGGTGGATGTGCTATAATCGAATACGCTGACGCCTCCGTTCTCCGTGCCTATCCAAAGTTTTCCATCGTTTCCATCAGCAAAAGAGAGAATATCATTGTGACCAATACTGTTGAGGTTGTTCGGATCGTGTTTGAAATTCGTAAATGAATTATCTGTTCGGTTGAACATGGCTATTCCACTTCCCATCGTTCCCACCCACACATTACCTTTGCGATCATTGTAAACCGCTTTGATCCAATTGGTGCCAATACTTCTGTTATTGGCAGGATCATTTACATACCGGGTAAATTTTTTATTTTCCGGATTAAATCGATGAAGCCCGTCTTTGGTGGCTATCCATAGGTCACCTTCATCGTCTTCGGTGATCTTGAAAATGAAATTGCAGTTTAAAGGATTGAGGCCTTTTTCAGTATATGGATAATGTTTGAAAATACCATTGATCCTGTTGAACAGGTACAGACCTGTGGTGGTTGCGAGCCACATTCTTTTCTTGTGATCAAGAAGAATGTCGTTAATAAAAATAGTTCTTCCTGCAGGAGTGTGATGAATAAAAATATCCTTCACCCGGTTGAATTGATCCAGGCCACTCGCTGTTCCAACCCACAGGTAGCCATCCTGATCTTCCAAAACATCATATACAAAATTGTTGCTGATGCTTGTCACAATTTGCGGATCGTATTTATAGGCAGTGAAGCTGTATCCGTTGTATTTATTAAGTCCTCCATCAGTTGCGAACCACATAAAACCTTTGTGGTCTTTGATAATAGCATTGACATGGTCCTGCGAAAGCCCATCTTCACTATCCAGGCGCTTGAATTTTACATCTTGTTTTTGTTGTGTAAATGCAGGAACAGAAATAGCAACAAAAAGTATCTTTATAAAACAGCGGAATATCCAGGCAATGGATCTGTTTTGATTCGTAACTATCAGATTGGCGGTGTGCATTTTATACCTGCGTTATTGTTTCAATCATTGTTTTTCTTTCGGCACAGAGTTTCGTTTTTCCAGCAAGTCAGCCAGGATGTCCGGCTTAACGGCTTACTGACGTAATCATCCTGCCCGCAGACATTCATCTATGTATTCAGAATTTTTAAATCATTGTTTTCTTTAATCTTCATGGCCCACTTTTCAAGCAGGCTCACTACTATTTCAAGTTTTATCGGTTTGCTGATATAGTCATCCATTCCAGCCTTTATACATTCTTCCTGATCACCTTG
>JANMRZ010000143.1:0-11216 GCA_031388805.1 Chryseolinea sp. | reverse complement strand
CAACAGGAAAATAATATGCTTGCTGGTTTTCTTAATGATCTTCTGAAGATTCCATGGCTCTTTTGATAATCTCCTTTGAGCAGATGAATCGCCTTCAATGAAGTATTCAATTTTACGAAACACCATTTCCATAAACAACGTCTGCGGACACATCCAGCCACACCACACTCTTCCAAATACTACTGTAAAGAGAATGATAAAAACGAAGAAGGTAAGGAGTACGATAGCGAGTAAAACAAAATCCTGCGGCCAGAATGCCTGACCTAGGATTATAAATTTTCGTTCGAATATATTCAGTAAGAGAAAAGGCTGGTCACTAATCTTTATGAAGGGGCCTCCAAAAAGTAATGACAGTAAAATTACTGTAACAGCAATTCTCCAGTTGTGATATCGGCCGGAAGGTTTCTTCGGATAGATCCAAATTCGTTTTCCTTCCTGATCAACCGTGGCAATGCTATTGCGAAACTCATCATCGTGTAGGAGGTATAGATCTTCAATAAGTTGTTTGTCTTTCATTACGATCAATGCTAAGTTACCGGTTGCCAGTTCCCGGTAACCGGTAACTGGCAACGTTTTTTAGAGCGAAGCCCTCACAGTAGTTGAGTCTGCTTTCACTACTGTTGTATCTGACTTCAAAATTTCTTCTTTAAACAATTCGCCCTGCGCAGCTTTTGCACCAACTGGATTTGTTCCTTTCAGACTCATCACAAAGAATGCTGCCGCTTTAATATCTTGAGGGCTCATAGATTTTCCCCAAGCAGGCATTCCTTTTTCTACTACGCCATTTTTAATTGTAATAAAAATGTTTTTCATACTACCACCGTGAATCCAATAGTCATCGGTAAGATTCGGACCAATGGTGTTGCCACCACCATCTGCTTTGTGACACGATGCACAGTTATAACTTACAAAGATGGATTTACCTTTTTCAATGATGGCATTATCCTTCGTGAAGGCAAGTGTATTTTCGTCAATGGCTTCCTGAGGTTGTGCAGCTTTTAGTTTACGAGCTTGTTCATCGGCCGCTGTGAGCTCTTGTTGATATTCATCCAATTGCAATGGAAGTGTATCGCTGATATGATAGATTACCAAGTATATAGCACCCCAGACAATGCATCCAATAAACAACCATGTCCACCATGGAGGTAAGTGATTGTCGAGTTCTTTAATACCATCATAGTTGTGATCAAGTTCAATATCTTTTTCCTTTTCAACGGGAACTGCTGCATTGATCTGATCAATAAATTTATTCCACCAATTTTGTTTAGGCGCATAGGTAATGCCCAGCTTCCGTGCTTTTTCTTCTTCCGCCTGATCAGCAAGCATGTTGAGAATCTTCCACAGGTAAATAGCAACAAACCCAACCAACACGATAACGATGAGAACAAAAAGAGAAACAAGATAAAGGGGTAATAGAGGATCGTTAATCGGATCGTCCCAAAATGATTTTGTTTCGGTCGAGGCTTCTTGTGCGAAGGCTGCGAATGACAAGAGTAAGAGAGATAGAACTGAAAATACCTTTTTCATAACCTTACACATTAAGATTGGTTTCGTTTTTACGATCACTGCTGTCGATGGGAAGATTTTCCATTTTCTCAATAAACTTCTTATCAGTTGTAAATACATGGAGCAAAAGACAAAGAAAGAAAATGAAGAATATCGAGAATGAGATCATAGGCCAGATGGCGATGTTCTCTATGTTTTGGAGGACGTTCTTATACATGACTTAAAATTTATTGGTTTGAATTTGTTACTAGTTTCCGGTTGCCAGTCACCGGTAACCGGAAACTGGTAACTGGCACTTGAATTATTTATCAGCTACTTTTTCTGCCTTAATATCTTTACCCAGTCGTTGCAGGTAAGCAATCAACGCAATAATCTCTGCATCATCTGCCACCTCAATACCATCTGCTTTTAATGTGGTCGCAATCTCACCAGCTTGTTTTTCAAGATCACCGTTTGCTTCGTCCTGATATCCTTCTTCATAAGGAACGCCTATTGTTCGCATCGCATTGATCTTACCTGGAGTTAAACTCTTGTCCAGACTTTGTTCGAACAGCCAAGGATAGGCAGGCATGATAGATCCGGTAGACACAGCATCAGGTGCAAGCATGTGGTTGTAGTGCCAGGTGTTGGAATATTTTCCATTCATACGATGCAGATCCGGACCAGTACGTTTTGATCCCCATAAGAATGGATGATCATAAACAAATTCACCTGCCTTAGAATATTCACCATAGCGCTCTGTTTCCGATCGGAATGGTCTCACCATTTGGGTGTGACAGTTCGAACAACCCTCACGAATGTAAATATCGCGACCATGTAGTTCGAGTGGACTGTAGGGTTTTACACTCGCAAGCGTAGGAACGTTTGATTTGATTAAGAAAGTAGGAATCATTTCAATTGCTCCACCAATCAGAATTGCAATAAGCGTTAGAGTAGTAAACAGGATGGGCTTGTGTTCCAAAAGTCTATAATGCCATCCGCCACTCTTTGCTACAAATTCTTTTGCAAGTGGTGCAGCTTCTGCATCTTCGTTTGCAGTGAAGCTTCCTGCGTATGCAGTCTTGATTAAATTGTATGTCATGATAATAGCACCAGTGAGATACAACGAACCACCAAAAGCTCGCAATGCATGAAGCGGAAGAATCTGTACAGTTGTTTCCAGAAAGTTTTTATATACCAGGAATCCTTCTGCGTTAAATTCTTTCCACATTAAGCTCTGTACAACACCCGATACATACATAGGCAATGCGTAGAAGATAATGCCGAGCGTACCTAACCAAAAGTGAAGGTTCGCTAATTTTGGCGAATAGATTTTTGTGTTCCACATCTTTGGCACAACCCAGTACAACATCGCGAAGATCATGAAGCCATTCCAGCCCAATCCACCTACGTGCACGTGTGCTACAATCCAATCGGTAAAGTGTGCAATGGCATTTACATTTTTTAAAGAAAGGAGAGGGCCTTCTAATGTTGCCATGCCGTATGCCGTCACCGCTACAACCATGAACTTCAACACTACATCTTCGCGAACACGATCCCATGCACCACGCAAGGTCATCAAGCCATTCAGCATACCACCCCATGATGGAGCAATGAGCATGATGGAGAAAACAACACCAAGTGATTGTGCCCAATCGGGAAGTGAAGTGTATAATAAATGGTGAGGACCAGCCCATATGTAAATGAATATCAACGACCAGAAGTGAATGATGGAAAGCCGGTAAGAATACACTGGTCTGTTGGCAGCTTTCGGAAGGAAGTAATACATCATTCCCAAATACGGTGTAGTCAAAAAGAATGCGACTGCGTTATGACCATACCACCATTGAACTAATGCATCCTGAACACCAGCATACCAGGAGTAACTTTTGAAAAGTGTTACCGGTATTGCAAATGAGTTAACCAGGTGCAGAACAGCAACGGTTACGAACGTAGCGATGTAAAACCAGATGGCCACATATAAGTGACGCTCTCTGCGCTTAATGATGGTACCGATCATATTCCATCCAAACACCACCCAGATAATGGTGATGGCAATATCGATGGGCCATTCGAGTTCTGCATATTCTTTCGATGTTGTTAAACCCAACGGAAGGGTAATTGCTGCAGCAAGAATGATGAGTTGCCATCCCCAGAAATGTATCCAGCTTAATTTATCACTGAACATCCTGGCCTTTAGCAATCGCTGCATGGAGTAGTATATTCCGGCAAACATGGCGTTGCCAACAAAGGCAAAGATGATGGCGTTTGTGTGTAGTGGCCGGATACGCCCAAAGGTGGTGTATTGCAAATCGAAGTTAAAGATCGGATACACAAGCTGAAGGGCAGCGGTGAGACCGACTAACATACCCACCAATCCAAAGATAACAGTGGCGATGATGAAGGCTTTTACAATTTTGTTGTCGTAACTAAATTTTTCGATTTCCATATCGAGTGACTGAGGTTTAGTAAGAATTTTTCCCGCCTTAAAAGTAGGACAGGGTCGTAGCACCGATAATGATTGATGTTAGGGGGGAGGGTGATTTTTGTCAGTGATTTGATTTTTCGATCTAATCCTTCTTAACAGAATTAATCGACATTCTAAATATTATGCAGCGCGTTGATACAAGCCCCAGCGGGGCTACCTGTTTGTAGCCCCGCCAGAGGCGGGGTAAAATAATCAAATCTAATTCGCGCCACGTTCAAAATGTTATTAGAGCAAAAAATGTCATTGGCGCATCTACTCCATGTCCGATCGAAGAGCATCGTTGTGTGCCAGAAAATGAGATGCGCGATTTCAAATTCCCTATGGCACATGTTCACTACTCAATTCATTACGCTGGGTTGAAACCCAGCGCTACAAACTGGTAGCCCCGCTGGGGCTTGAACTTAAATTGCCTTGCTAAAAACCTGCGATTGATTTTCGCTTCTGTTCATTCGTTGATCGAATACACTGCAGATATTTCGGATGAAGGGTTCGCCAAGAGTTGTTACCTGAAGTCCCTGGTCACTTAAATACAAGATGCCTTCTCTCTCCATAGCCCCTAATGTTTCTAGCATAGAGGAGTCTGTTGCCTCCATCAATAATTCTTGATTTAATTTAGCGTGACAACTGATTTCAAGAATACACTGCTTCAAAAGTAAATCCTCATCGGTGAGAATATGACCCTTTATAACAGCAGTGTTGTTTTCTTTTACAGCTATCATGTAATCCTCTACTTTCTTAATGTTTTGTGCGTAAGCATATTTTGCATCACTTATCGCAGAAGCACCTAAGCCAATAAGCAAGTCAGTATTACTTGTAGTGTAACCCATAAAGTTACGATGTAATTTACCAGATACATGTGCTTTGAAGAGTGTATCATGGCGCAGAGCAAAGTGATCCATGCCAATGTCGGCATAATCATTTTTCTTTAATGTATGTCTTCCGATTTCGTAGAGATGTCTCTTCAATGCTTGAGAAGGTAGATCGGCATCTTCGTATCCACGCTGACCTGGTTTTAACCATGGCACATGAGCATAACTATAAAATGCGAGACGATCGGGTCTTAGTGTCAATACTTTATTAATGGTGTCGGAAACAGTAAAGGGTGTTTGAAATGGCAAACCATAAATAAGATCGTAGCTCACGGATTCATAACCGATTTCTCTCGCTTGATTTGTAACACGTTGCAAGTTTTCAAAAGGTTGAATGCGATGAATGGTTTGCTGAACTTTTTCATCCAGATCCTGAACACCAAAACTCACGCGTTTAAAGCCAAGATCGAATAGCGTTTTGAGGTGCTCGTATGAAGTATTATTTGGATGTCCTTCAAAACTGAATTCAAAATCATCGTGAATTAAAACATCTTCAAGAAGATATGTAGTTAGCCAACGCAAATTCTTTGCTTCAAAGAAGGTAGGTGTTCCTCCCCCTAAATGGAGTTCGCGAATGACAGGAGGCTTTCCGAAAACTTTTCTATACTCGTCCCACTCTTTCATGATAGTCTGAATGTATGGAATTTCAACACTATGATTTTTTGTGATTCGTGTTGTACAGGCACAATAGGTGCACAAACTTTCACAAAAAGGTAGGTGGATATATAAACTGATTCCTTTTTCATTGTTTGATTCATCAAAGATTTTTCTTACCGAATTGATCCATTGTTCTTTTGAGAATGAATCTGTATCCCAGCATGGCACTGTTGGATAGCTTGTATAACGTGGTGTTGGAACATCATACTTTTTAAGAAGCGATACTTGTGAAGGAGAATTGATCATGATCCAAAGTAATAGGAAGCGAATGCACAAGCATATGATCCTACTCAATCCGTTTTATGATTTTTGTCATCAATTATTTATAGTCTGCTTTGTAAGCAGAAAATGATACTGTGTTATTTGAATTGATTAGTATGCGTAATTCTTGACCGCTTGAAAATTTGCTATGAATGAAAAGTGTGCTTGTGCGCGGGATATAAAATTTAGATATGAAGCCGTGAGTAGTCCGCGCAAAAAAAACTCATTATCAAAACCCTGCGCATCGCAGGGTTTTGATAATGAGTTTAAAATAGTTCAGGAATGATCCCGCCACTGGCGGGATCATTCCTGAACTTAAGTGCGCGCCTGCCATCTTCCTATGAAAATGTTTTAATCCTTCGCGCAGTTGCGCTGAGAGTAAATCATGGTTGATACACTTTATTCTATCCACTATTTTGAAAACTTGAATAATCCTGAAGGGCACCTAGTAAACTTGTAACATTGATGAAGAGCTTACTTTAACTTTTCTTTATCTGTTGTAATAGCATCTACTTTCTTAGGCTTATCCTCAAACAACATCCTCACTGATGGTGTATAAGTATCATCATACTGACCACTTTTAATGTTCCAATAAAATATACTAAGAAATAGTACAGCAATGGTTACGCTTATGGCGATGAGTAGTACGATGATGCCCATAATTAATAGATAGAGTGTTCAAATTCGTAAGTGCGAAAACGTTCAAAGGCCTCGCGGTCCAATGTCTCTCTGTGGTTGGGATGTGCAATCTCAATTAATGCTTTCGCACGTTGTCGCATATTCTTTCCGTAGAGATAGGCCGTTCCATATTCTGTAACAATGTAATGTGCATGTGCCCGGGTAGTAACCACACCTGCGCCTTGTTTCAAAAAGGATGAGATGCGGGAAATACCTTTTGCAGTGATCGAAGGTAACGCAATGATGGGTTTACCGCCTTCAGAGAGAGAAGCTCCGCGAACAAAATCCATTTGACCGCCAACACCAGAATAGTGATACGTTCCAATGGAATCAGAACAAACCTGCCCTGTAATATCTACTTCAATGGCACTGTTAATGGCAGTTACTTTTGGATTGGTTCGAATCACTGCAGTATCGTTTACATAATCAATATTCAACACAACTACTGATGGATTGTCATCAACAAAATCATAAAGCTTTCTGCTTCCTAAAAGAAATGACGTAACTGTCTTTCCTCTATATTTTTTCTTGTGCTGATTCGTGATTACACCTTTCTCAATAAGCGGAATAATTCCGTCTGAAAACATTTCGGTATGTACGCCCAGTTCTTTGTGATTCGTTAAACTTGCCAGCACGGCATCTGGAATAGATCCTATCCCCATTTGTATAGTGGCACCATCTTCTACAAGTGCAGCACAATGCGCTCCAATACGCATGGATATTTCGCTGAGTTCGCCATTGGAAATTTCCGGGAGCTCTTGCTCTTGATATACTAATGCATCAAACGAGTCAATCTTAATAATTCCATCACCTAAGGTTCTCGGCATGCGTGGATTTACTTGGGCAATCGTATATTTCGCTGTCTTTACAGCAGTTGATGCTATATCAACCGACACGCCTAAAGAACAATATCCATGTTTATCTGGAGGCGAAACCTGAACGAGCGCAACATCGATGGGTAATATTCCTCTTTTAAAAAGAGTGGGAATTTCACTTAGAAAAATAGGTACATAATCTCCGCGTCCAGCATTCACTGCTTCACGAATGTTTTGTGATACGAATAATGAGTTGATTCGAAAACTGTCTTTGTATTTTTTATCAGCGATTACGGCATCACCTTGCATGCTGATACTAACGACCTCTACATTCCATAATTCTGAAGATCGTTCCGCCAACTTTGTGAGTAAGTGATGTGGTGTAGCCGCACCACCGTGTACAAAAACGCGATCACCAGGTTTGACAACACGCAGGGCTTCTTCTGCTGATATATAGTTCATGTTGATATAGTTTGATGTTTGAATTTATTTTTTGCAACAAGATTTACAGCTAGAGCAGAAAACCCAACAACACTGATACTGCTGATCGGCATAATGATGGCAGCGACAAGAGGAGTGAGGTTTCCTGATACTGCAATGCATAATGTAATGGCATTGTAGAAAAAGGAAATAGCAAAACCGGTTTTGAGGATGGAAGAGGACGATTTAGCGAGTTGAAGCATTTTATCAAGGTAAGTGATTTTCTCTCCGGATAAAATTCCATCACATGCTGGTGTAAAAACTCCGGTGTCGTCTGTTACAGCAATGCCTACATCGCTTTGTTTCAACGCACCAGCATCATTCAAACCGTCACCAATCATCATCACTTTCTTTCCTTGTGCCTGAAGGGATTTAATGTAATGAAGTTTGTCGTGTGGGGATTGATTGAATAGTAATTCAGTCGATGGACCAAACAGCTTTTGCATTTGAGTTTTATCAGTCTCATTGTCTCCTGATAATAATGCAGTGCATTTCTTCCCTAAGCGATGAATCATTGCTTCAATGTTTTGGCGCGTAGAACTCTTGATGCTGAAATATCCTGCCACCTCATTATCAATAGATACAAATACCTGTGATGAACTTGCATCAGTTCTTCCATAAAATCCTACAAATTGGGCCGATCCAATTTTATAGGTATGTCCTTCAATAGTTCCTTCGATTCCTTTACCCGGAATTTCTTTAAAATAATAAACTGTATTTTTTTGACGCGACTTGATGTGATGAGTAATCAGCAAGCTTAATGGATGTGTTGAATAACTTGTGAGTGTCTTGATGCAACTGAAATCATGTTCAATAAGATCTCCCTCAAATTTTATTTCAGGTTCTTTGCCATGGGTTACGGTTCCTGTTTTATCAAATACAATAGCGTCAATGCTTGCCATGCGCTCGATGGCATCGGCATTCTTTAAATACAATTGATTCTTTCCAAAAACGCGAAGCATACCTCCAAAAGTAAAAGGTGCGGCTAGCGCTAACGCACAAGGACACGCCACCATTAAAACAGACGTTAGCACCAGCCACATATTTTTAGGATCATTGATTTGCCAATAGATTGCTGTACCTGTTGCGATCAGTAATACAATCCATGTAAACCGTTGTGCAGCGCGATCAATGATCTTTTGATATTTGTTTTCTTCAATCTTCCTAAAGGCATCGTTGTTCCACAAACTGGTCAAATGACTTTGTGATGTTTCCTTTTTGACTATGAGTTCGATGGGTGATCCGATCAACCGACCTCCTGCATATACCAACTCATTTTGTATTACCTTCACGGGCCGTGACTCACCGGTAACAAAACTGTAATCAATGTATGCGAAGTCGTTAAGTAGCGTGGCATCAGCTGGAATAATTTCCATATTTCGAATCCGAATGTGATCGTCACGTCTTAATTTATAAATGACTATCGGTTTCCATTCATCTTTTATTAAAACATTAACCGCTAATGGAAAGTAAGAGGTAAAGTCGCGATCGAAGGCGAGACTCTTGTAGGTTTTATCCTGAAACCATCTTCCGATAAGTAGAAAGAAGACCAATCCGGTAAACGAATCAAGATACCCAGGTCCGGTTGCAGTAATAATGTCGTAACTACTCCTAAGAAACAATGCAATAAGTCCGGCAGCAATAGGCAGATCAATATTGATTTGTCTTTGCTTAAAACTTTTGAGGGCGGATCGAATGTAATCGAATCCACTGAAAAAGAATACAGGTATTGACAGAGCAAGATTGAGCCATGAGAACACACGCATCAATTGTACTTCTGAATGATCGATGCCAAGGTATTCCGGGAAACTAAAGAGCATCACATTACCAAAACAAAATCCCGCTATGGCAACTTTAAGTACCAAGCTATTATCTGTCTTTGGTTTAACACCTTCATTGCTATCTAATGTAATCTTAGGTATGTATCCAAGACCTGCAATCAACCTGGCGATTGCGCTTAACTTTATTACTTTAGGATTAAAATTTATTGAAACCGTTTTCTTCGTGAAGATAACTTCGCTATGCAGAATTCCATCAGCAATTTTTTGTAAGTTCTCTAGTAACCAAATGCACGAAACACAATGGATGGAAGGAATGAAGAGTGTAATCTTGGAAAAATCATCTGAATCAAAATCGAGTAACTTAATTCGAACATCTTTTTCGTCCAGATACGCATACGTTTCTTCATGGATCTGCTTCAGTTGTACGCCTGGATTTTTTTCGAGATCATAGTACTCACATAAGTTGTTGCTGCTCAGAATTTCATAAACTGTTTTGCAGCCGTAACAACAAAAAGGTTTTGCTTCAGTCCAAAGAACTTCATCACACGATTGTCCGCAGTGATAACATTTTAAATCAACTTCAACTTCCGTTTGAATCATATTTACGTACTAGACTTGTACAACGTCATTTTTTATAGCGTAAGTCCATATCAATCCATTGTAATGATTGGCTACTGACTCTGCGAGGCTGCCAAGAACAAGATGAGAAATTCCTTTTCTTCCATGAGTTCCCATGGCAATCATATTGGCTTTGATAGAATCCGAAAATTCGCGGATACCTTCTTCTGCATCGAAGTGATTATAGATATTGATGGTGAAGTTTTTAAACATATATCGTTTCGCGAAATCTTCAAGTCGGTTTTGTGTTATGGAATCATTCGTAAAATTGACAGGGGTATTTACCCAAACGATGTGAAGTGTAGCTTTGAAGAAATTTTGAAGCGCTTTTATGTTCATCACCAAGTCTTCCTGATTTTCGGTGTCAAGCGTATTCGGAAACACAATATGTTTGATTGGGCCTTTATAATAATCTTTTAGTATTAAAACCGGAACTTTCGAATGGCGAACAATCTTTTCTGCTTTCGATCCAACGAAATATTCCTTCGCGCCAGTGGCACCATGCGATCCCATTACGATTAAATCAGCTTTGCATTTTTTCGCGTAGTTATTGATGACATTGGAAGGAGATCCAAATTCCACTTTTGTTACTACTTTAATTTTCTCCTTACCGTATTTGTTGGTCAGTTTGATAAATTCTGAATTGCCTTTCTCTTTCAGGTCCTTTAGAAGTTCTGCTTCAAAAGACAATACTGGCATTATCATAGAATCATGCAGAACAGGTAGTTCAACTACATTTAATAGATGAACAGTTCCTTTGGACATATCGGCAATATCCAAAGCAAACCGAAAAGCATTTACTGCTGGTTTTGAAAAATCGCAGGGTACAAGGATTGTTTTCATAGTAATGTTGATTGTTATTCAAAAGTATCCCGCAATGATTTGAATTGGCTTGACACTGGTCATTTAAAAGCATGACTTTCGTCAGCTTTTTCTCTTTATATTTAACCCAGAATTGTCATTAGAAAGTAAAACTTAGTGGTGTATTGATTGAGTTTGTGTTCATCCACAAGCCTGTAAACCATTCTCTTCGTTTCATGGCCAATGCTAGTTTGAGGATTCTTTGGTTGCCGTTTTTGACAAT
>JANMRZ010000137.1:0-5572 GCA_031388805.1 Chryseolinea sp. | reverse complement strand
TGATATTCTTTTACATATCCATAACCACCGTGAATTTGTACGGCTTCGGTTGTTACCTCCTGTGCAATTTCAGAAGCAAATAATTTAGCCATTGCTGCTGCCTTAACAAAATCTTTTTTCTGATCCTTTAACCATGCAGCCTGATGAACAAGTAATCTCGCTGCATCAATTTTAGTGGCCATATCCGCCAACTTAAATTGAATGGCCTGATGATTTGAAAGTGTTTTTCCAAAAGCCTTTCGTTCTTTCGAATAATTCAAAGCAAGTTCGTATGCGCCAGCTGCGATACCTAAAGCTTGTGCAGCAATACCAATGCGTCCGCCATTTAATGTAGTCATGGCGAAACTGAAACCGAATCCATCATCACCAATGCGATTGGCTTTTGGAACTTTTACATCTGTAAACATCAATGAATGCGTGTCGCTTCCGCGGATACCCATCTTATCTTCTTTCTTACCTACAACAAAACCGGGCATACCTTTCTCAACAATCAATGCATTGATGCCTTTGTGTTTTTTCTCTGCATCAGTTTGCGCAATCACTAAATAAATGCT
Source organism: Chryseolinea sp. (assembly GCA_031388805.1). Taxonomy (GTDB): domain Bacteria; phylum Bacteroidota; class Bacteroidia; order Cytophagales; family Cyclobacteriaceae; genus Chryseolinea. The sequence goes on along the minus strand of JANMRZ010000137.1, from coordinate 5,018 downwards.
TGCTGAGTTACCGTTAGTGATCCAATTTTTTGTTCCGTTTAATAAGTAGTGATCGCCCTTATCTTCAGCGATGGTACGTTGACTGGTTGCATCTGACCCGGCTTCTGGTTCAGATAAACAAAATGCACCGACTACTTCTCCAGTAGAAAGTCGCTTCAAATATTTTTCTTTTTGTTCCTCCGTTCCATTGCGTTCTAGTCCCCAACATACTAGTGAATTGTTAACGGACATACACACAGAAGCTGAAGCATCCACTTTTGAGATTTCTTCCATTGCTAATACATAACTTATCGTATCCATTCCGCCACCGTTGTATTTTGGATCGACCATCATTCCAAGGAAGCCGAGCTCACCCATTTTTTTTATTTGCTCAGTGGGAAATTTTTGATGTGTGTCGCGTTCGATAACGCCTGGTAATAATTCAGTTTGTGCAAAGTTGCGTGCAGCTTCTTGAACGGCTAGGTGTTCTTCGGTAAGTTGGAAATTCATTGTGTATCCGTTAATGATGAATAAGTATAATTATTGATTTCGTTTAGTATGTAACGCATACTTCATTTCATGATGATAAAGATAAGATTACAAAAAAAGAAAGCCTGAGTGTACACTCAGGCTTACAAAATTAACGGACTCGTTTAATGATTTTGCGAATCGTCTATATTTTTTAAATCGTTATGAACGATTAATCGTCATTCATACCCAAGAACATCATTACATAGTATAACAATGTAGTGATTGCACCAATTGCTGCAACTACATAAGTCATTGCTGCCCACTTCAACGAATCTTTCGCCATATCATATTCTCCAGGAGTAACTATGTTTCTCGATTGAACCCACGCCAACGCACGTTTGCTCGCATCAAATTCTACTGGTAGCGTGATCAATGCAAACAAAGCGAAAACACTATAACATCCAATGATGATAAGAAGAGCAGTACTCCAAGGTAAAAAACCTTGTGCGAAGATTGAACCAAACATCATCGCCATAAATAGGAAGTTGATCACCTTTGCACTCACGTTTTGAATAGGAACTAAAACAGAACGAAGTTCCAGCATTTTATACGCTTTTGCATGTTGCACAGCGTGTCCACATTCGTGGGATGCTACCGCTGTTGCAGCCGCATTGCGACCATGATAAACACCTTCGCTTAAGTTGACAGTTTTATTTGCAGGATTATAGTGATCCGTCAATTCGCCATCAACGCATGTTACCTGAACATCAGTGATGCCATTATCCGCCAGCATCAAGCGTGCAACATCAGCACCTGTCAAATCGCGCGTGAGGTGTATTTGAGAATATTCTTTAAACTTGCTTTTGAGGCGTCTACTTACAAGCCACCCAATTGCCATGAAAAAAAGACCAATTACAAGAGCTCCCATAGTTTTGTATTATTAGTTTGTTGTTTGCTAAATCTATTTTTTACGAATATGACTATTATCAAGCTTTGCGCCAAATCGATCTGGCTGCCAAAACGACATTGATTAAACGTTTAAATAGACGCTTCTGTTTGAACTAAAAAAGAAAACCGTCCTGCTAAGCAAGACGGTTTTGAGAGGATCTTATTTTAAATATCCTTTAATCAATTGTAATCACATAAGTTCTTCTGAAGGTTGTAATGGTGATCAGGTTGTCACATTCGCCATCGCCATAATCTACTGTTCGTTTGCGGGTAGAATATCCATTAAGTCTTGTCATTTCAACTACGCCTGAGATGCGAGCGAAATTTCCTTGAGCAGCACATGACCAGTCGGAAATGATGGGCTCAACAATTTCGTGTGTGAATGATCTGCCTGTTGTTGAGATACCGTTTACAGAACCTGTAATTTTATAGACGTTGTTTGATGGATCGCCATCACCATCGCCTGAAAGCCATTCGCGAGTTCTGCTTCCATTAAATACAGTGTATTGTCCGCTAGGAAAAGTGACAGTAAGATCCATTAACTTTTTAACAGATTGTAAATTTCCAGCTTCGTTTATTGATCGATCACGCAGTTCGATCGTTCCCGTGATCCCTTTATTGTTTACGAAATAATCTCCGAAGGTAATGATTCGGTTTGCAAGACTGTCGCCAAGCTCGCTGCTGTAGGCAATGAAGATTTTACCTTTGCGTGTTCTGCCATGTGGACCTACACAACCATCACCAAAATCGATGGTTATTATTTTGTTCACTTCGTCATTTGTAACCTCCGCACAAAGTTGTGTTTTCACCCGGCCTCCCGAAGATACTAATTGTGTTTCGGATTGATATGCAATTTCTAATGCATCGTCTGTAGCGTCTTCACCTATTGAAGCAGATTCAAGTGTTTCTTCTTCCTCTGTTTCGGTTCCTTGTTTGAGATCGTTGCTATCGCACGACACCAGGAATATTGCTGCCATAAACATGATGGCATACATTGTTTTTAAAAGATTCGTTTTCATTTTGTTTGATTAGGTTTTGTGTTTGTTATTTTTTTGAAACAAAGATGGCCAGTCTAAATATTCATATCGAACCATGCGTGTACAGCGCATCGCGATAATCTTTCCTGTTTTTTGAAAGACGGCTTTTAGATAGAAGTGAAAGAAGAAGGTTTAATCGACCTTAGAATTTCTTTTCACCCGATAGGATGTGATGAGGAGAGATGCAGCACCGGCTACAATCATAATGAAGGTTTGCCAGCCATGAAAAATAAAGGTAAAGGCAATGGCATCGTTCTGTGGAAGACTATATAGAAATACTAAGCCTTGCGGCACCAAAACATGATAGGCTCCTGTTCCGCCTGGAAGAGGTGCGGCCATGGCGATGGAACCAAGAGCAAAAAGACTCAAGACGGCATGAAATCCCAACTCACTAGTAGATGGAAAAGCCATTAACACCGTATAACTCATCATAAAATAGAGAAACCAGATAAGTATTGAGTAAAAAATAAAGAGCCCTTTATTTTTCAGTTGAAAAATGGTGAGGAGCCCGCTCTTAAATCCATTCCAAACCTTCACTATCCGATCAAACAGTTTCTGATTTCTTTTTACAATCCACCAGAGTAAAAGGAGTACTAAGCCACCTGCAATTACTAAATAAATCAATACTAAAAATTTTGAATTACTAGATGAAGAGAATGGTAATGTGTCAATAAAAGCCATCAACTTTTCAGCCTCTATAAAAAAACAAATGGCAATTAAAACGAGGAGGCAAATCATATCGACAATGCGCTCGACCACCACCGTTCCAAAAGATGTTTCTACCGGAGTTTTATCAAGTTTGTATAAATTATAACAACGTGAAACTTCTCCACCACGAGGTATAACCAGATTAACAAGGTAGCCCACCATTAACGAAAGAAAACTATTCGATAGACGTGGATTATAACCTGCAGGTTTAATGAGCATTCGCCAACGTTCAGCACGCACAGTATGGCTTATCATTGCAATTGCGGCCATTGCCAAGAGCCAACCTTTACTTGCAGAGTCCCAAGTGTGTTTGAGGTAGGCCCATTTATTTTCACCGTCACCAGCAACAAGACCTCGAAGTGAAAACCAGATTAGGAATGCAGTAATTCCAACGATTAATGTGTATTGAATAAAAGCCTTAAATCGTGAAGACACTACAAAAAATTAAAGTGAAAATGAAGTGATTGAATTTACCTCAAGGTAGACGATTCTCAGGAGTAGGGAAAATAATTGTTGGTTTGAACGATTTCGCTTTTTCAAATTTCATTGAAGCATATGATATGATAATAACAATGTCGCCAACTTGAGCCTTCCGTGCCGCAGGACCATTTAGACAAATCATACCTGAACCTCGCTCACCTTTTATTACATAGGTCTCAAGGCGTTCGCCATTATTAATATTGACTACTGTTACTTTCTCGCCTTCAATAAGATTGGCTGCTTCAATCAAATCTTCATCAATGGCAATACTGCCAACATAATGTAATTCGGCTTGCGTAACTTTTGCCCGATGTATTTTAGATTTTAAAACGTCTATTCTCATATAGCCTCGCTACTCTAGTCTAAAAACATATTATCAATTAACCTGATTTCGCCTACATAACCTGCAATGCACATTATTGGCTTGCTCGACTCCTCAACGTTTTCCAATACAGTTAAGTTTTTGCTATCAGTCGCTTCAAAATATTCCAATCTGATTTCAGGATCAACCTCTACTATTTTCTTCACTGCATCTTTAACATTCAAAACACTTTCCCCATTCGCAAACAAGGATTTAGCGGTTAAGAGAGCTTTATAAAAAACAATAGCCTTTGGCCTTTGTAATTCAGTCAATCTCAGGTTCCTGGAAGACATTGCTAATCCATCTTTCTCTCTCAAAGTTGGCACTCCGTGCAAAATCAGGCCAAAACGTAATTCTTCAGTCAATTGGGAAATAATGGCAAATTGCTGCCAATCTTTCTGGCCAAAATAAGCTTGTGTTGGCTGCACTATATTAAAGAGTTTGGCTACCACAAGAGCGACACCACTAAAATGACCTGGTCTAAACTTACCTTCCATCACTTTGTCTAAAGCCCCAAAATCAAAGCTAAGAGTTGACGGATGACGATACATTTCTTCATTGTCAGGACAAAATACGACATCACAACCCGTTTTTTCGAGGAGAGTGGTGTCTGAGGCTAGCGTGCGAGGGTATTTTTGTAAATCAACCGCATTGTTGAACTGAGTTGGGTTGATGTATATAGAGCAGACTGTAAGCTCATTTTGTGCTTTTGAGGTTTCGATAAGTGCCACATGTCCGGCATGGAGGGCACCCATTGTAGGGACTAATCCGATGGTTTTGCCGGTCCGTCTTTGTTCTTCTAAGAAAGATTTTAACGGTGCTATCTGCTTGAAAATCTCCATTTTAGGCTATTCTGGCAAAAGGTGGCAAAGATATAGGGAAAACTGAATTTAGGTTGATCGTGGGGGTTATTTTTTGTACTTTTGTGGCTCGATTTTCCGATCTACACATAAATCAATCAATATGTCAAAACTCCGTATTCTTTATGTAGCCAGCGAGATCAATCCGTTTTTGCAAACATCTGAGGTAGCGGA
>JANMRZ010000044.1:0-120680 GCA_031388805.1 Chryseolinea sp. | reverse complement strand
AACATTTCACTTTCAAAAGTTCCTTGATGGCCTGGTCGAAGTGATAATGATGAAACCACGGCATGCATTCAACCACGTGTGATTTGAAATTAGCTTTTTGTTCGGGTGTTGCTTCACCATCTAATATCAACTGGAGCATTTCGAGGCACTCGCGTTGATTCGAACAATTCTTCTTCATGTTATTCTGGTCAGGATTGCTCATAGCTTAGGCATTATTATAACCCATTTGTTTTGCGTATTCACTTAGTTTCTCTTTCAGCAGGTTGCGGGCCCTGTGCAGGCGACTACGTACCGTTCCAATGGGAATGTCCAGTATCTTGGCCATTTCCTCGTACTTAAATCCTTCCAGGTCGCACAATATAATTACCGTTCTGAAATCCACGTCAAGCGAGTTGAGGGCATTCGAAATTTCATCACCGATCATATCTTTTAGCGCCTCCACACGCAGATCGGGTGTTATTTGCCTGTCAACATCTTCTGAGTTATAATAACTCTCTACCTCCTGATAATCTACCTTGTTCGGTTCCTTGGTTTTTTTGCGGTAGTCGTTAATGAAGCTGTTCTTCAGAATGCGGAACAGCCATGCCTTTGCATTAGTTCCTTGCTGAAATGAGTTAATGAAACGAAACGCCTTTAAATAGGTGTCCTGAAGGAGATCTTTAGCATCATCGCGGTCTAGTGTTAGCCTATAGGCAAAATTATACATCGCGTTGATGTGAGGCATAAATTCATGATCGAATATATCCTGCTTTTGCTTTTCGGAATAGTTATTCTTGGGAGCCTCTTGTTCTTGGTTCTCTTCCATGGAACAGCAAAAATAATAAAAGGAAGGTCTAAAAAAACCATCTCCTTATTTTGGTTGAGTAGATAATATACAGAGATCGTGATCGTCTGGATGCTGTACTTGATAACTAAACAAAAGTCCTGCGGATTTAATATCCGCAGGACAACCAACAACACCCCTCAACCATTATTTACGGGCCAACAGTCCCATTGATTTTACCATGTTAATAAACTCGATCCGGTATCCTTCTTTGTCTTCACCACGCGATGCCTGCGCAAGCTGAACTACTTTATCATACGAATAATCTTTGCAGTATTCGGAGTCGCGCAACAACATTCCAAATGCGGCCACTGAAGCAGACCAGCGGAAATTGTCAGACGTTTTTGATAAGGCTATGTTGCTATCAACCAATGGATGAACTATCAGCTTGCTTACATCTTCATCTGGTTTTTTGTAGCGAAGTTTGATGGTCATTAATTCATTTGTTGTTGATGCGATTTTTTCAACCTTGTTGGCTTGATATTTTAAGTCATTAATTTTTGAGAATTCGCTCTCAACACCTACCGGGATGATTTCATACAAGGCCGTTACCGTATGACCTGATCCCAATTCACCTGCATCTTTTTTATCGTTGTTAAAGTCTTCACTCTTCAGCATTCTGTTTTCATAACCAATCAATCTATATGCTCTTACCTTGGCGGGATTAAATTCGATTTGAAGTTTTACGTCTTTTGCGATGGTGAAGAGGGTTCCACCAAATTCATTCACCAGTACTTTGCGTGCTTCACCAATGCCATCAATGTAAGCGTAGTTACCGTTTCCTTTATCGGCCAGAATTTCCATTTTCGAATCTTTGTAGTTACCCATTCCATAACCCAACACAGTTAAGAAGACACCTTCTTTTCTTTTTTCTTCGATCAATCTTTCCATGCCTCCATTGCTTGATTCACCAATGTTAAAGTCTCCATCGGTAGCTAAGATCACACGGTTGTTTCCTCCCTTTTTGAAATGTTGTTTCGCTATATCATAGGCTAATTTTATTCCGGCACCGCCTGCTGTTGAGCCTCCCGCTTCCAAACGATCCAACGCTGCAATAATTTCTTTTTTGTTTGCACCTGATGTGGGTTCCAATACCAACCCTGCTGCTCCGGCATACACCACCATTGATACATAATCCTGTTCGCGCAATTGTTCTACCAACATAGCAAGAGAAGATTTTAACAAAGGCAATTTGTTTGGATCGCTCATCGAACCGGATACATCTATTAGAAATACCAGGTTAGATGCTGGAAGATTTTCAGTAGGAATTATTTTTCCTTGCAAGCCTATGTGTACTAATCTATGATTAGGGTTCCATGGTGCTGTTGAAATTTCAGTGATCACTGCAAATGGATCTTCTCCTTTTGGTTGAGAATAGTCATAATCAAAATAATTTACCATCTCTTCAATGCGCACAGCATCTTTTGGTGGTGATTGTCCATTGTTAATAAATCTGCGCATGTTGCTGTAGGAAGCTGCGTCTACATCAATTGAAAAAGTGGAAAGTGGATTGTGTAATACCTCATGAAAAATGTTTTCCGAAATGCCATCGTACTCTTCGGTGTTCCATTGCTGTTGTTCATATTCCACTATGGGTTGGGCATAAGCCATATCATATGCGACCTTTGATTCTGCAGGCGCTCCTGCATAACTTCTATCTTTTTTGGGTTTGCGGCTTGCATAATCAATGGATACAACTTCACTTAATTGCTGAACATCCTGATCCAAAACCACATTGATGATATTGTTGGCTCCAATCTTTATTTCTTTTGAAACATAGCCAATGAAACTAAAGACAAGTGTTCCATTCTGAGTGGGGATAGTAATGCTGTAGTTCCCATTGACATCCGTTACGACTCCATTCGTTGAACCCTTGACAAGCACATTGACACCTGGCATGGCACTGCCATCATTAGCATCCGTTACTTTGCCAGTCATGGTTCTGCTTTCAGGCGAGCGAAACCCAACGGAGAACATCAGAAGGGCTGCTAAAATCCAAATTGACTTTTTCATGGTGATTTTTTTTGTTTGATCATGAGATTCAGTCACCCAAAAGATTCCATAAGCATTACAGAAAAATTTTTCTATTTTTCTGTCGCATGCCAGAGCCGAGTCCTTTTAAAGCTGTTGAAGACCGTGATCTTCTTTTGCGCTACAAAGCCAAAGGAGAGCTGGATGTGTTGGGCGAATTATACAATCGATACATGTCTATGGTCTATGGAGCCTGTTTAAAATATTTGAAAGACCGTGAGGAAAGCCGCGATGTTGTTATGCAGATTTTCGAAAAATTGGTCATTACGTTAAGAGAGCATGATGTAATCCATTTTAAAAGCTGGCTGTATACAACAGCCCGAAATCATTGTTTAATGCAACTTCGATCCAGAAAGGGCAAAAATTTCGAGGAAATCTCCCCGTTTCTTATGGAAAACGATGTGGCGGTGCATCAGGAAGAAGAGATTGATCTGGAAGCCAATCTGAGCAAATTAGAGAAATGCATGACCACGCTTAATATAGAGCAAAGAGCCTGTGTTGATCTCTTTTATTTGCAGCAGAAATGCTACAAAGAAATAATACAGGTAACGGGTTATGACGACACCAAAGTGAAGAGCTATATTCAAAATGGAAAACGTAATTTAAAATTGTGCATGGATCGAAATGAATGATCTGAAAAGCGATATCGAACGATACCTCAAAGGAGAACTTACTCCTTCGGAAATGCACGCGCTCGAAAAGAAAGCACTGAGCGATCCATTCCTGGCCGATGCTCTTGAAGGTGCAAGCGAAGTAAATACTGATGCCTTTGAAAGTGACGTGCACGATCTTCAGATGTTAATTGATAAACGAACGGATCAATCGAAAAAAGTAATTCCGCTTTGGGGTTGGAGATTACGCATTGCCGCTGGATTGACATTGATTGTTGTTTCTACTTTTGTAATTCTGAACATCGTAAAAGATAATACACCTGAACAACTTGCCGACAATAAGATAAAATCTCCACCAACGCCTTCAGAACAAAAAGAACAAGCTCCTCTGCTCGATTCAATTGAGGAACCGAAACAATCACAATCGTTATCCGAATCAAAACCAAAAATATCACAACCTACTTCTGTTAAAACGACTCCAATAGAAAAACCATCTGCCGTTGCTGAGCCCACTATTGCTGCTTCACAACAAGCATCAGGTGACGTGGATGTTCCAGTAATAGAAGGGGAGAAAGATAAAATTATACTTAGAGCTGAAGAAGAAGTGCAAATTGCAGCCGCAGAACAGGCAGTCGTTGTTGCTCCTTCACGTGCAAAAAAGATAGAAGCAAAAGAAGATGTCGCGAAAGATTCAGAGAGGAAAGCAGCTAGTGCGCAAGATGGTTACATCAACATTACTGATGCCACTGCCAAAAAGTCAATGATAAATAATGTACGCGTAGTCAAAGGACATGTATCCTCCATTGAAGATGGTAGTGCATTACCTGGTGTAAATGTATTTATTAAAGGAACAAACACAGGTACCGTAACGGACGCGGAAGGTAATTATGAAATTTCCTTAACCGACAAACAAGATGAATTAGTCTTTTCCTTTATTGGCCTTCAAAGTACTGAGCTGGATGCAACTATATTAAATCAACTCGATGTGCAGATGAATGAAGATTATTCCCAGCTAAGTGAAGTGGTGGTAGTGGGTTATGGAGCTGATAATAAAGACGAAGAAGAAGAAATTATAAACACTGAGTTTGCTACTCCTCTTGGTGGAAGAAAAGCCTATAAACAATATTTGGAAAAGAGCTTGCGCTATCCACAAGTAGCGCTTGAAAATAATATTGAAGGAAAAGTAACGATTCAATTTACAGTAGAGACGACAGGAACACTTACGGATTTTAAAGTACTGCGAGGTCTTGGATATGGATGTGATGAAGAAGTGATTCGGTTGATCAAACAAGGTCCGGCATGGTCTCCAACCAAACGGGGTGAAGAATTGAAGCTAGGCAAAGTAAAAGTAAGAATGCGTTTTGCATTACCTAAGAAATAGAAAACAAACAATAGCAAATCAGCAGCTATTAATCATCATTGCTTACCTCTCCAAATTCACGGTTTGCTCCAGCGGAGCAAAGTTCGCATACTAATTCGACTTAGCATAGTCTTTGGTCACAGCCAGACTTGAGCCAAAAAATCATAATTCGAAAAACGTATTGTATCTTCATCCCTTATTGATCAATTGATAATTATGTTTTCTAATCGAAAAATTGTTCTCGTTATTATTTTACTCATCATCGCTAGTATTACTGGTTATGTATTACTTGTTGTCATTCCAGCACGACTAGCGAAGCAAACGTATGAAGGTGCAAAACAAATTGGTAAGGACATTAGTGATGCGCTTCAATTCACTCCCGAGATTTCCGTAAGCAACACAATCGTTGTGCAGCAGCAGGCTTCGATTTTAGAATTGGCAACGCTTTCACAAAAATTTCAGCATAAATATGCCTGGAAGAATCAATGGCTCGGCAGCGAAAAGACCATCACCATTACGGGCACTATCGAAGCCAAGGTAGGATTCGACTTGCGAAAGAAATTTAACATTGTGATTAATGAAACAAGCGCTCGCGTAACATTACCTCAACCCGAAATATTATCCATCGAATCGCTTGGCGATTTAAAGTTTGAAGATGAAAATGGTTTATGGAATTGGGTAAGCCAGGAAGATCGCTCACTTGCTGTCAATGCTTTTATGGTGAATGCCAGAAGGTTTGCTGAGCAAGCTTCCTTTGTTCAGGATGCCAATACGAGTATAGAAGAAAAAATCACCACCATTTTAAAATCGCATGGAAAAACGGTGGTGATTCAATATGAGGGAGATTTAGCTAAACCACTTTTTTCCGAATAAGCTTCGCATAGGTTCTGCTAACCGGGAAACTCTTTCCGTTCAGCATCTTCACCACCATACCACCGTTAAAGTGCTTTTCAATCTCTTTTAAATTGTTGATGTTGATGATCGTGCTGCGGTGAACGCGAATAAAAATTTCAGGATTTAAAATTTCTTCCAGCTTACCTATACCCGAAGAACTTACAAATTGATCGGCCTTCGTAGAAAGAATCGTGTAGTCACCTGATGCTTCTAAGTACACAATCTCCTCAACAGGAAGATTCAGAAGCTTCTCTGACTTCTGAACGAAGATGTGTGAATCGTAGGATGTTTTATTCTCTGTTTTAAGATTGCGCAACAACTCGCCAACATTATTTTGCTCAACCTTCATTCGGTTAACGGCGCGCTCTACACCTAATTTGAAACGCTCCTGATCCAATGGTTTCAGAATATAATCCACTGCATTTTTTTCAAACGCTTTAATCGCATATTGATCGTAGGCGGTACAAAAGATGACGTAAGGATCATGTGTAATTTCATCCAATACATCAAAGCCGTTCATGCCCGGCATTTGTACATCCAGAAAAATCAAATCGGGTTTCAACCGATCAATCGCTTCTACGGCTTCCTTGCCTTTGCCACATTCGCCAATCACCTGGAGGTTTGGCATTTGTTGCACATATTCTTGCAGAAGATCGCGTGCTAATTTTTCATCGTCAATAATGATACAGGTAATGTTCATACAGCTTTGCTATTTAATTCTTCGGTTATAAAATCTTCTTCAGTGGCAGGTTCATCAACGGGGACAAAGAAACTAACGGAATATCCCCATTCATTTGAACGAATACGCAAACCCGAACCGGGACCAAAGATACTCCGTAATCGTTCATCTGTATTCTTTACCCCCACTCCACTTGAATTTCCGTCCATTACTTTTTTAGCATTTGACCCCATACCATCGTCTTTTACTTCAAAAAAGATCATGCTGTTAAATCGCTTCACTGTCAGTACAATGGTTCCCCCGTCTTCTTTTGGCGCAATACCATATTTCACCGAGTTTTCAACGAGCGGTTGCAAAATCATCGGAGGTATCATTACACTCATACAAGAGAAATCAACTTGCTTCACAAATTTCAAGCGGTCGCCAAAGCGCACTTGTTGAATGCGCATGTAACTGTCGATGAAATCCAATTCGTGAATGAGTCGCACCATTTGATCGCTGTGCGAATCGAGCGCATATCGAAAAATATCCGACAACTGTGTAATTACTTTTCGGGCTTGTTCCTTGCTTGACCCAATCAGCATGTTGATTGAGTTTAAGGTATTGAATAAAAAGTGTGGATTGATCTGTGATTTCAACAAGGAGATTTGCATCTCTCTATTCTTAAGGGTGAGTTCGCTCTTTTCTTTCTCCTGTTTCTGCTGACTTTGAAAATATCGGATCACATAGTAAACGCCTACTGTTATAATGTATTGATCGTGAAAGTGGAGTCCTTTCCATTTTATTAATACCATCAAATGGGCTTTCCAGTAATCCCAACCCACATATCCTTCTACATAACTTTCGAGGTAGTATGAAAGCGAACCCATTAAAAGAAAATGAACCATCGCACCTAAAAAGTGTCCGGCAACTTGAAAATAAAGTTTAAACTTAAAAAGCCAGTTGGAGTAAAAGAAGATGGCAATAATCAGAATGCACAATGCTTCGAGCAGGTAGAGGTTGTTCCAAAAAATATAGGTATAAGGAGTTTCAAGTCTCCACTCTATAAATGTGCCAACACCATAGTTCAAGGCAAACCACAAACACAGCCAGAGATAGGCCCGTTTCCAGATGCGCGGTATGTCCTCAATAAATTTCAAGCTTGAAAGTTGAACATTAAAATTATACAATGATAAAGAAAACCGATGTGCATGAGTTAATGGCGTTAAAACTTCAATTTAGGGGATAATCATGCATCGCGTTTGAAAGAACATCACAAATAGGGATATTGATCATTATTTCGAACCTATGCGCCTGTTTATTTTTCTGTTTTTCTTTCTGAGTGTTAATGCGCTGGCACAGAAAATTACATTATCGGCAAAATTGCAGGATCGTGTAACGGGAGAGCCGTTGCCTTTTGCGTCTATCGGACTAAAAGCAAAATCAATTGGCACGATTTCGAATTTACAAGGAGAGTTTGACTTTCACATTCCGGCAGAATACCGCAATGAAATTCTGGTAGTCAGTATGCTGGGTTACGAAAAATTTGAAGCACCCGTTTGGAGTTTGGTGGATGTAAAGGACCTGGTCATCCTGATGGATCAATCCACAACACTGTTGGCGGAAGTAGTGGTGTATGATTCGATTAACGGTGGTGAAATTTTAAAAAACGCGTGGACACATATTTCCGATAACTTTCCAATGAAGCCTTATTTGCTCGATGGATTTTATCGTGATGTAAAGAAGGTAGGAGGTGAGTATATTTCATTGCTGGAAGCAGCTGTAAAAATCTATGATGACGATTACAGTGAGCCAAGGAACAAATCGCGTTTGAAAGAACGTGTAAAATTAATTGAGGTTCGGAAAAGTCTGGGCTATGAAAACAAATACACACAATATTTCGGACAGCAAAATTTGCTGGAAGATCTATTACTTCACAATAACATTCGTTATCGACAGCTTGATGCCAAGGATGAGTTTTTTGAATTAATGAAACGTGAACCAGACTCCTATTATAATGGCCACGAAGTATTTGTTATTTCGAATGAACAGGATTTTCATCTTAAAATTTTTATAGACAAAGAAGACTACGCCATCATTCGGTTGGATTTCGAAATCGGAACACCCGGTGAAGATTTAGCCAGGCGCAAGGGACTCGTTAGTAAATATATTGGCTATAAAAAAACCATTGACTTTAAACGTTACGAAGGCAAGATGTATCTCAACTACATTACTGTAACCTCAACGGAGAAATGGTATGATGAAAAAACAAATCTGTTAAAATTTGAAACCGAATTAATTCAACACCTTCTGATCAACGAGGTGTTTACGAACACGGAAGAACGTATCGGAGCTACCGAAAAAATGAAGAACTACGGCTTGCAATATCAGGACTATCCCTACGACAAAACGTTTTGGGGAAATTACAACGTGATAAAAGAAACACCAATCGATCGAAAAATTCTAGAAGATCTGGAAAAGCACGCTCCCCTGGAAAAACAGTTTGAGGATAATTAGTTACGATTATTACCTTACCTCTTAACCCAACTTTTGAATCGATACCATTTTTAATTAACCTTACGCATCCCATATAACAAAATATAAATAAACCCGCTGGCAGCTTATGGAATTTTAATTGCAGCAACATCTCATAGGAAATTCTAAAGCCTATGAAAACTACATTACTCATTCCCATTCTCTTCGTTGCCATTATTTCAGTCGGGTAAAATCTGAAAGAGAAAGAGCTAAGAACAACATTAAAAACATATTAGAACCCCAACAACAAAAAGAGTTAGTGTTACAGTATGAAGTAAAATATCCGAAGCGCGAAAATGTGGTGTTGGAATAGTAAAACGAACCAGCATAAGGTTGAACAAAATCTTGTGCTGGTTTTCTCTTTGGATTAAAGAATATTCTGTAAAAATTTATTCCCTTCACATAAATAACAAGCGCTAATTAAGTGTAGGAAGGTTAAGTGATAAATTCTATTTTTGATTTACCCTCATGCAAAAAGTTAGCGCTTTACTTCTCGGCAACACAAACAGGCTGTCATTGTCAGACCAAAAGCGTGCGCTGTTAACCGCACTCAGCATCATGACTTGGGTCGTGATGACACTCTATTATATCATCACCAATCTCATTGTCAGGAATAACCCCTTCCTCTTACCCTACTTTATTTTTCTGGGCATAATGGTGGTTAGCTTTTGGCTGAACCGATCTGGGTTTCATTCAGTGGCCAAAACCATTCTTTTATTATCTGGGAACATGTTAATCTTTACATACACCTCTGTTAAACCCATCATTCCAGGACCGTTCCAATACTATATTGCCAACTGTATTATCTCCCTTGCTGTGTTTGGTTGGGAAGAACGGGGCAAGGCTTTTTTCTTTGTTGGTCTTTCATTCTTTCTATTGTTGTTGGCGCGCTATGGTTCAATATCCCTGTTACCCTCGGTACATCTTAGTCCGGAGTATACGATGGAAACGTTTTTCAAAAACTTATTAGTCGTTTGTGGCTTTTCTGTTTTGGTGGTGTACTTCCTGGTGAGCGTAAATACGTCAACAGAAAATTCGTTGCGTAAGCAGGAAATTGAGACACAGAAAAAAAACAATGAGCTCATAAAGATCAATGGTGAGCTGGATCGCTTTATATACAGTACTTCACACGACTTACGTGCTCCGCTTAGTTCCATACTTGGTCTGATCAATCTTGCTGACCTCACCACTGATCCAAATGATTTGAAACAATACCACAGCATGATGCGCGAGCGAATTGGCAAGCTCGATGAAGTGCTAAAGGAGATTCTCGATTATTCAAAAAATATAAAATCAGAGATTACCATACAAGGTGCTAACATTCATTCATTACTGGAGCAAGCGATAAAGGATATTCAATACTCGACAGGTGCAGACCGAATCAAAATTGATTTAGATGTGCCGACGAATATTGAAATCAATACCGACATCATGAGGTTGTGTATTATATTAAACAATCTTGTTTCGAACGCCATTAAATACAGTGATCACACTAAAACAATTTCAATGGTACGAATTGTTGTCACGCAGATTGGTGGTAACGTTGTGATCAGCATTGAAGATAATGGAGAAGGTATTGATCCGATACACCATGAAAAGATTTTCACGATGTTCTACAGGGCTTCAACAAAATCAAGTGGATCTGGCCTGGGACTTTATCTTGTCAAGGAAGCCGTTGAAAAATTAAGCGGAACAATTCACGTTGCATCAGAGAAAGATAAAGGGAGTACATTCACCGTAACGATACCGAGTAAATATTCTCCTACTCCACAAGCTGTGTAAACAACCTCTCCAGCATTTCATTTGCATCGCTGCATAAACCCGGATGAACCTTTGATGTTTGAACCACCGTGCTTCGTGTTGACGTCAGCCAACGAAAACGTTCAGGCATCGACAACAAACCAATTGGTCCTCCTTGCGCACCACCCTCACAAATAAGTTCGAACGAGCGTATATACTTTTTAAGATTATCCATTTCTACTTCACGACATAGCACAAGAAGCCGAGCTTCGTTCAGCTCAATACGCACGCGAAGAAATTTTTGTTTAGCACACAACAATATTACGCCCACATTGAGAAACTCTTCTCGCTCAACCTTAGGCACCACCCGGATGACAGCGTATTCAAATAATTGATTCTCTTGCATGTTGTGCTTCGTTTACAAAAAAATCAGAGTTTTTAATTCGTGTATTCAGAAATTGTATATAGGCATTTCTATTTTCTTCACTTGATGCAAACACACTATCCTTCAACCACTCTTCCGGAATTAGTGAAACAATGGAACGAACTTGATCCTCTGTAAGGATCGATCGAAAGTTTTTATTTACGTGAGCCAGCTCACTCGCTAAAGGCAACAAGACATGATCTTTTATTTTCGGAAAAGGTCGTTGGGGCTGCTGCCAATCTTGCCAGGAGTGATGAAAATAAAGTGAGGCGCCATGATCGATAAGCCAGAGTTCTTTATTCCACCATAACATATTGGTGTTGCGCGCGGTGCGATCGACATTCAGCAATAACGCATCGAGCCAAACAATTTGAGATGCTAACGATGCATCAACTCTTGTCGCTAACGGATCAAACGTAATTGCACCCGATAGGTAATGTAATCCCAAGTTAAGACCAACACTGGCTTTTAGCAAGTCCTGTATTTCTTCATCTCCCTCAATGCGGCCGAAGGCAACATCGAGGTAAGCAAATACTATTTCAGGCACACGAAACCCAAGAATGCGCGCAATCTCACCGCCAATCAATTCAGCAATGAGCGCCTTACTCCCCTGACCAGCACCATGAAATTTAAGTACATATAGAAACTGATCATCCGCTTCTACAATGGCAGGTAAAGATCCTCCTTCACGCAATGGTGTTACATACCGTGTTACGTTAACCGTTCGAAGAAGATTAGATTCACCCATGCCGTGGTTGCGAGCCTGTTAATATTCAAGTCAACCATAAAAATACAATTAAAACGCTTTGGACATAATGTGTATGCGATGTCAATGGTTTCTTAAATCCAATCAACAATACCTGTTAATAGTTCAAAACAAAAAATGGTATGCAAATTCTGCATACCATTTTAATATTAATGTTCGTGGAACCGACACCTAACTATTTATCAATCGAGCTCAACACTTTTTTCATAAAAGTATTGGCTGCATCTTTCTCAGGCATACCCTCTGCAATGAGTTGGTGTACCTCTAACGCACCACAAAGATTTGAAATAAGTTCACCGATCACATCCGTCTCTTCAGCTTTTAATGAAGGTGCTTCTGAAATTCGTTCCAGAACCTGAATGGTCAATTCAATTTCTTCTACTGATGATGTTTTTTGTATCTGTCTAATTACGGGTAACTTCATCGATCAGTGTTTTTAATTGTTCTTCTTTGTTGGTCTGCACCTGACTTACCAATACACCTTTCTTGAAACTTGCAAATGTTGGCAGGTTATTGACGCTGGCCAGCTTGCGTGATGCAGGAAACTTTTCAGCATCTACCAATACAAACAAAGCATCGGGTTGCTCAGCTGAAAGTCGTTTGAACTTTGGCTTCATTATCCGACAGTTTCCACACCATCCTGCTGAATATTGCACCACCACGTTTTCGTGCTGTGCAACCAATTCTTGCAAATTATCTTCCGCTAATTCAATCATCGTCTTTTTATTAGTTGTTAGAGAGGTAAGCTGCTACACCTTCTGCGGTTGCTGCCATTGCATCTTTACCTTCTTCCCAATTAGCAGGACATACCTCGCCAAATTTTTCAACATGTAGTTGAGCGTCAATCAAACGAATGTATTCATCGATGTTTCTACCCAATGGAAAATCGTTCACTGATTCATGACGCACAATTCCGGTCTTGTCGATGATGAAGGTTCCGCGGTAGGCAATTGGAGTTCCATTAAACGACCATGTTCTGGTGATGGTATCAAAAGCATACTCTCCACCCAACACACCATAGTTCAATGAGATTACTTTTGAAGTATCGGCAATGATTGGGAAGGTAACGCCTTCAATTCCGCCATTATCTTTTGCTGTGTTAAGCCAAGCCAAATGTGTTTCTTCTGTATCAGTTGAACAACCAATAACAACAGTATCTCTTTTTGCAAACTCTGCTACCTTTTCCTGAAACGCGTGAATTTCAGTTGGGCATACAAAGGTGAAATCTTTTGGATAAAAAAACAGGACAACATTTTTGTTGCCAATGTATTGATCGAGGCTAAAATTTTCTACAATTTCTTCTCCATTAATTACAGCTCCTGCTAAAAATTTGGGTGCTTGCTTTCCTACTAATGCCATATGTCTTTTCTTGTTTAGTGTTACAAAGTTACACTCCGGAACGTGTAATCAGAATCAATTATTCACAACAATTTTCATTTTACAAATTGCAATCGTTGACGAAAAAATAATTTTGTTTTTTGTGAGGAGCTCAGAATAAAGAAGAGCTTATTCAAGAAAATGTTTTGCTGAACGAATGCCTAAAAATCTTCTGTGAGTAAAAAAAATTGACATGGCATCTCAACCATTTTACTTCCACTATCAAGACATGGAAACGGTTCCAAATTGGTGAGCATAATTGCACCGCTCATTTTAGTAAATAACGGAACCCAAAGTCAAATACACTTTTGCTTTACAAAAGAATCAAAATGATGGACTTTACCCATTCTTTTCCCAAAGCAATAATTCAATTTCTAATAATGAATCGGTCTACGTGGATTGAATTATAATCAGACGCGCTTAATCCTGGACTTCTATTCCAAAGGTTCTGTTCACATGGTTTCATAACAAATTAACATTCAGATAATGATGACTCCAGCATTTAGAATGCCCTTTAGAATTAACCTAGTCATAGAGTTACAGTTCATGTTGTTGAATTAGAGTGACATCGCCCGCCAAAAGATAGATATCTGAATTTAATACTTCTCTCACCTTGTAAAATAAAAACAGTTTTAATAGATTTGACAAGGAGCCCATCTTGTTGCCATTTATACATGGCGAGGAGATGGGTTTTGCTATTTTTAAGGTCTTTCGAAATGTGAATTCACTTTCATCCACTGCTTCAGGGTCTTTTGTCTGAATCTGAAACGTGAGCAAGAAGCAGGTATATGAAAGTGTCGTGTGCGAGGTGATAAATAGGTACAAAGAAGTCCGGTGTTTAAAAAACATAGCTCCATTTAAAGAGTAAATTAATATGTCCGATTACGATGCTTTCCTCTCTTATAAAAGGGGGGCTGCCCGAGATGAGGGGATGAAAGACCTCTTCATGCCTTGGTTTAATAAAAACCTTGATGAAGCCTTTGCCGATCATGAAAGATTCCAGCTTTTGAACGCGGAGAGTGGTTTTAAAAATGGAGAATTTTATTTTGCTTGGGCTCGAACCATCTTCTCCGTTGATAGTCATTGCCGTCTGGAATACTCAAAATCTATAACTCAGAGCTACGAAATGATTCCATGAAATATGCTCTAAAAAAAACTGTTCTCTCTATGAATTTAACAACACTGATGCACACATACTGGCCTTTAAAAAATCATTCATTGCAACTTCTTAATTAAAATACATTGTCATGGCTAAAGCAAAAAGAACCTCTAAAGGATACTCCCTCCACATCGGACTGAATGCCGTCAACCCAAAACATTACGGTGGATGGTCGGGTCCACTGAACGCGTGCGAAGCTGACGCCAATGATATGGCTGATCTTGTTAAAAACATGAAGTCATTTACTTCTATCAAGAAATTGCTGACGAAAACTGCTACGCGAAAAAATGTTATGCGGGTTTTAGGAGATTACGCAAAGCTCGCCAGGAAAGGTGACTTCATCTTTCTCACATATTCCGGCCATGGAGGTCAGTTGCCTGATAAAAATAATGATGAAGGCGATGGACAAGATGAAACTTGGTGTCTGTATGATGGAGAACTGATTGATGATGAACTCTATGGTTTGTTTGAAAAACTTAAAGATGGTGTTCGTGTATTTGTCTTGTCAGATAGTTGTCACAGCGGTTCTGTTACCCGCGAATTATATTATCGTCCAACGCGAGCGGAAGAAACAGTAAGCAAAAGATTTATGCCACCCGATGTGGCGTTGAAGACGTATCGTGCCAATAAAGATTTCTATGATAAGCTGTTGAAAAACCCAACCGATAAAGAAAATGTAAGGGCCAGCATACCGGCCAGTGTTATTCTTATTTCCGGTTGTCAGGATAATCAGGAATCGTCTGACGGAGGTTTCAATGGTCTTTTCACCGCCAAACTATTGCGAGTTTGGAATGAGAGTAAGTTTATGGGAGGCTATAAACTATTTCATAAAAAGATACTACAGTTAATGCCACCGGATCAATCTCCCAACTATTATAAAGTGGGCAAGGCGTTTCCTGCATTTGAGAAAGAGCGTCCATTTACAGTTTAAGGTAACGAGGGAAAGCATCCCTTCAGTACGCTTGTGCATCGGACATGCGTGGTCTTGAAGAAGTCATTAAAAAAGTAGAACTGAAAAAATCAATATCATCCTTTACTAACACACCACATCATCTTGATTAACCCCTCTCTATGAATACTGATAAAATTATTATCCGAGGTGAAAAACAACCGCTTTCATCCGATGCTCAAGCAACCGATTTTCTTCAATTAGTCCAGTCATTCAAAGTAAGTGGCAGCACCAGGGGCCGGTCAGAAAGTCACGAGATTAACCTTCAGGAAGATTCTGTAGTGGAATTGGTTTTTGACGATGATACAACCTGGCTATGCAGTAAGGATACCATAGGCGAAGTCTTTCCGGAAGCTGCCGTGAGGGGGGTGGGCGATATATTCGAGATACCAGCAGCACTATCCATTAGTGATGACCGGAATATTGTCGGTAACATACTTGTCAAAGTGATCAATGTCTTTTCTAAGAAGAAGCTTGGAAAAGAGATCGGAAAAAGGATACAGCAACTCGCTTCCGATCTTGAGAAAAGATTGCTGGAAGATAAGCTGGGTCTTTACCTGCTGAATGCTGATTTCAATCTTCAGGAATTCACTCCACAACAGGCCGATAAACCCTATCTCCTTTTTCTTCACGGTACTGCGGCATCAACCGAGCGCTCTTTTGGAGCAGTGAAGACAACCGAAGCGTGGAGGTTTATGCGCCAAACATTTGGCAATAATGTAATTACCTTTCAACACGAAACCCTTACGAAGGGTCCACTGGAAAATACGCTGGACCTGGTGAACACGTTACCGAAAAACATTTCCCTGCATATTGTTAGTCAGTCGCACGGTGGTGTGGTGGGAGATATATTATCGCGTTTTTGCAACAGCGATGAGAACAATAGTGGATTTACGGGTGATGAAATCAAATTCCTAAAAAAATCAGGACGCACCGAAGACATCAAAAAGATTGAAAGCATTGAGCAAGCTTTGAAAGGAAAGAACATAACGATTCAACAATTCATTCGCGTGGCGTGCCCTGCTGGTGGATCCATTCTGGCTTCCAAACGGTTGGATAATTTCTTCAACGTAGTTTTTAATATTATCGGAACAGGAACTGGTTGGAATGGCAATCCTCTCTACATCGCTTTTAAAAACCTGGTGGCTGCGGTTATCGATTGTAAAAACGATGCTGACATGCTTCCCGGTGTTGAAGCACTGAATCCTGAATCACCTTTGGTAAAGGTGCTTAATATTCCGGGATCACCTGTCGTCATTGATAACTCACTCATTGTTATTTCAGGCAAATGCAAAATGAAGGTAAACCTGAAAGCCCTGCTGGTGATTGTGAGCAAATTGTTTTTCAG
Source organism: Chryseolinea sp. (assembly GCA_031388805.1). Classification (GTDB taxonomy): domain Bacteria; phylum Bacteroidota; class Bacteroidia; order Cytophagales; family Cyclobacteriaceae; genus Chryseolinea. The sequence goes on along the minus strand of JANMRZ010000044.1, from coordinate 104,005 downwards.
ACAGGATAATGATCTGGTGGTCAATACCAGTTCCATGTATTTGGGCGCAAGGCGGGCCGGTCGCATTCAATACTTCTTTGATGAGGGCGCCGAAGTAGATCATTTCAGCTATTTCAAAAATAAACGCACTACCGATGCCCTGTTGGCGGCATTGCAAACTCCTAATGGTTCTGCTATTCCAGGATTTAGTGTCAAAGAGAGAGGTGCTGTTACAGAAGCTGATAGAAATGCTTTGCTAAAATTAGAAATGGGTCAGGTGTTTAAAGACAAAGTAACAGGCACAAGACCTATCGTTGTGCTGTTGCCAGGAATTATGGGATCGAACCTCGCACAAGGCAACAAGCTAATCTGGATCGATTACTTTAAATTTATTGCAGGCGAACTTTCTAAGTTAAAAATAGAAACACCCCTGAGTGCCCCATCCCTCATTCGGACTTCCTATAAAAAGTTAGTCGATTACCTATCCGCTACCTACGATGTTGTCACATTCCCATTTGATTGGCGCCTTCAATTGAATGATTCGGCTAAGGGCTTCAATGATAAAATCAAAGCTTTGTTAAAGCACAATCAACCCATTAAAATTATCGGACACTCCATGGGTGGTGTGCTGGTCAGAGATTTTATAATCAGCTATCCACAAACCTGGCAAACATTGAATCAGTCAAACGGATTCAGGCTGATCTTTTTAGGTGCCCCATTAGGTGGCTCATTCCGGATTCCAGCCGTAATGTTTGGTAAGGATGCCATCATCGACAAACTCAGTAAGATTGATATTTTTCATTCGAAAAAAGATTTGCTGGGTGTGTTTTCCAAATTTCCGGGCCTGTTAAGTTTATTGCCTCACGCGACCGATACAGAAAATGATTTTTCCAAAATCGATCTATGGAACAAAATGAAAACGGCTCTGGGAGACAACAATAACTGGCCATTACCTGACACGAAAGATTTGCAGGTATTCAAAAACTACCGCGATAAAATTCAGCAAGGTCTCGCTACTATGGATTATTCCAACATGGTGTATATCGCGGGACGAGACAAGGCTACACCATGCGCCTATCGAATAGAAGAAACAAGTCAAGGTAAGTCACTTCAATTTTTAAGTACAGCCGAGGGCGATCAGAGTGTAACCTGGGAAACCGGTATCCCGAAGAAGATGGTTGAAAGTAACGTCGTGTATTATGTAAACGTTACACACGGAGCACTCGCCAACGAGCCATCGCTATTTACAGGTATTACCGATATACTCAGCAAAGGATCAACCAACGTCTTCAGCAAGAGCAGACCGGCCGTGCGGGGTGAAGAGAAATTATTCCGATCCCCAGAATATCATGATTTTGATTTGTCTGCAGAAGGAATTGAAAACACCATTCTGGGACTCGATCAGGAAGAACGGATCACGGTTAGTGAAACACCTTTAAGTGCTTCCATAACACAAGGTGATTTACGGTTTGCATCGTACCCTGTATTGGCTGGTCACTTTAATGCCGATGGAATTTTGTATGCAGAAAAAACGATTGACTATTACCTGAACGGTGCTCTTTCGCAACGACATCGTTTGGGTCTCTATCCGGGTGAGATTGGTTCGAGTGAAGTATTTCTTTCTTGTAAGGACGACTTTAAGGGTGCCATCATTGTAGGCCTTGGCGATCCTGGCTCGTTAACATCCTTTCAGCTTTCCAAAACGGTTGAGCAAGGTGTATCCAAGTATTTGCTTCAATGCAATGATAAGGGTGGAGCCAAAAATTCATCCGTTACGATTTCCGATAAAGTTGGAATCTCCGCGCTCGTGATCGGTAATGGTTATGGCGGATTATCCGTTGAAAATGCTTTGAAGGCAATACTGGAGGGTGTGGCCAAGGCCAACGAAAAAGTTAAACGTCTCTTTGAAAATGAAGTACGTTTAGTTGAGTTCATCGAGTTCATCGAACTTTATAAAGACAGAGCCTTAAATTCTTTCTATGTATTGAATAAAATTGAACAGGAACATGATCCGCTGCTCAATATCGTGGTGGATAAAAGGAATATCCGTACAAAGCCAGGTTCTCGTGAGCGCCTGCCCCTGGATACAACCGAAGGATGGTGGATGCGCATCCATGTTCAATTGAGGAAAAACCATAAGCAACCCTCCCTTCGAAGCATGCGATTCAGTGCTTCCACCGGAGGAGCGCGCGAGGAAGTAAGGATACTTCATACCAGCAAGGACATTATTGATCATTTTGTACACGACATGTCTACTAGCAACCTGTGGACACCTGCGTTGGCCAAAACGGTTTTTGAGCTACTTCTTCCGAATGATTTCAAACAAAAATTAAAAAAACAGAATAACATCAACTGGATTCTTGATGAAAGTACCGCGGCATACCCATGGGAGTTACTACAGGACAGCGTGGGAGATGCGCGACCGTTGTGCATTAATGCCGGGATGATACGGCAATTGGCTATTGAAGAATATCGAACAAAAATTCAAGCGGTAACAACCAAAACAGCACTTGTTGTGGGAGACCCTAACCTGAACGGTTTTGCCAATCAGTTGCCTGGAGCATTAAAAGAAGGACAGGTCGTGGCAACGTTACTCGAGTCACAAGGGCTTGATGTAAAACCGGTTTTGAACGGCTCTTACTCTGAAATTATTCAAACTCTTTTTAGTAATGACTTTAAGATTATTCACCTGGCAGGGCATGGTGTCTTCAATGAAGACCCATCGAAAGGTTCGGGTATGTTGATTGGCAATAATGTTTTCTTATCAAGTCGCGAAATTAACCAGATGAGCACGGTGCCAGAGTTTGTGTTTGTTAACTGTTGTTTCCTTGGTAAAACAGATGGTGTTGCTGAAGAATATTTTCGCCATCGATACAAGCTGGCGGCCAATGTCGGTACGCAGTTGATTCAAAATGGAGTCAAGGCAGTAATTGCTGCGGGATGGGCTGTGAGCGATAGCGCAGCATTGGATTTTACAGAAGTGTTTTACAAACTTATGTTTGAAGGCTACGCCTTTGGTGAAGCCGTGCAGCAGGCTCGCGAAACGATTTATAACAAATATCCCAACAACAACACATGGGGTGCTTATCAATGTTATGGCGATCCATTCTATCGATTTGTTCACGATAGTGCACAAAGTCTGTCTAAAGAAAAAGATTATTACGCAACAGCGGATGAGGCGCTGGTAGCATTGAGTAACCTGAGCAGTGAGCTTGAGACAAATGATTGCCCGCAAGCTGAGTACCTCGACAGGCTGAACTCCATTATAAAAAAAGTGGACAAGGCTGGTGTACGCAACGGATCCATCATTGAGAAAGAGGCATTGATCTATGCCGATTTGTATGAATATGATTTAGCTGTAGAAAAATTTAAAACCTTGCTGAAAGAGGAACGTGCTTCTTTTTCTTTTTCGGCCATGGAAAAGTATTGCAACATCCGCGCAAAAAAATGCATTGTTGACTTCCGAAAGTCTTCCGCTAAATCGAAAGATCTGCTCAAAACAATAGATGAGGTAATTAAAGATCAGGAAGGTATCCTGGAATTGGGTGTTACTGCTGAACGATTAAATTTGGTGGGCAGTGCATTTAAACGGAAAGCACTTTTATTACCTGGAAAGGATGCAAAAGATAAAATCAAAAAAACTGAGGCGTATGCTCAGGCTGCCTCCTATTACCAGGCTGCCCATCGCATTTCAACGAATAACTATGCAGCCTATGCCATCACCAATTGGTTGTCGTTAGAGCTGGTGTTGGTACTTGCCGGAAAACATACCTGGGGCAAAACAGTAACAAAAGGAAGAGTTCGCTATGATCTTCCGACAGAAACCGCTGCCCTCGGTCAGTTGAATAAAGTAAAGAATGCATTAGCGACTTCACCTCCAGCTCAAATGGATTACTGGAACCTGGCAGCCTTTGCCAATATTGAATTGGCTTTGCTCCTTCTGGATTCAACGAACAGACAAGCCGGATTCAATCAATTGATTAATACCTATCGCATACTTTGGGATAAGGCGGGATCAAAAGGAATGAAGTCAGCAGAGATAGAGCATCTTGAAATTCTGGCAGATGCTTTATCGCTCACCAAAAAATCGGTTAGTCTCAAAAAGTCTGTGGAAAAACTGAAGGAGGAACTTGAAAAGATCTTTTAAGTCTGAAAAGGAATGAAGTAACAATGTCCTGCTGAATAATCAGGAATTGAAAACTGAATAAAGTATTACAACATCACAAAAATTAAAGCTAATGTATCAATACGATGTATTTATTTCCTACAAACGAGGTGGTTCGCGGGAAGAATGGATGAAGGATTTATTCATGCCCTGGTTTAGAGAGCAACTTGACGAAGCTTTTGCTAACTATAACCTTCATGCTCCGGAAATATTCTTTGACCAAGTAGATATTAACACGGGTTCCAATTGGCAGATTGCCGTTCGGCAGGCAATAGCCAGATCAAAATTCATGGTGTCTATTTGTACGCCTACTTACTTTGCAAGATCGGAATGGTGTATGCGCGAATTTGTCGCCATGTATCACCGTGCCAAAGCGCTTGGGTTTCTTTCGGCTGCGAATAACGAAGGACTTGTTTATCCTGTTATGAAACAGAAAATTGAAAACCTGCCGCCATTTGTTCAGGTCATTCAATTCCTGGACTACAGCAAATTCAATCAAGTCGGCCCTGCGTTCAAGCTTACGAAAGAGTATCTGGAGTTTCAAGGTAAAGTAGAAACTGATGCAAAGAAGATTGCCAAATTCATCAAGGATAAAACACCACCTTGGAGAGTTGAGTTTGAGTCGGATGAATGGTTTGATCAGCCCATTGAGAAAATTTTGCAAGAGTTGAATATTCAGGATCCCAAACAAAAGAAACCAGGATGGGAGTAGTCATCACATTTTATTCATACAAAGGTGGTGTAGGCAGGTCTATGGCCTTAGCCAACGTAGGGGCCTTGCTCACTTCCTGGGGAAGAAAAGTTCTACTCATCGATTGGGACCTTGAAGCACCAGGACTGGAGAATTATTTCAAGGAATATATAAAAGTTGATACTTCAAAAAGGGAAGGTCTCATCAACATACTCGCCAATAAAAATAACATCACCGGATTCAGTTTGTCTCAGGTGGAGTGGGACAAGATGCTCGTTAACATAGAGGTGCCAGTTGACAAGAAATCATTTCCAAACGCCCGTCTTGATTTGCTTACTGCAGGATTACCGGGCAGCACATACATTCAAAATGTAAGGGCGTTAGACTATGATAAATTCTATGAAGAAAATGAAGGTGGTGAATTTATGGAAGGATTACGCGACTATTGGATTTCGCATTACGACTTTGTTTTAATTGATAGTCGCACCGGACTTACTGATAGTAGCGGCATCTGCTCCATTCATATGCCAGACATACTGGTGATGTTATTCACTGCAACGGATCAAGGTTTTCGAGGTACACTGGAAGTAGCAAAGCGCGCTGTCTCAGCCCAGGAAAAATTAATTTATGATCGCTTCAAGCTAAAGCTTTTACCTGTACCTACCCGATTCGATTCAACAGAGTTCAAACTGCAACAAGAATGGTTGGGTCGGTTTAACGATGGACTTAAAGATGTTTATTCAACCTGGGTTCCAGACTATCCAGAAGATGCAGATATTAACATAAGTCATAGGGAATTACTGGAGCTAACCAAACTTCCGTATATACCTTACTTCAGTTATGGAGAAAAGCTTCCTGTCTTTGAACATGGCACAAAGGACCCTCAAGGGTTGGGTTATGCATATGAAACAATTGCTGCACTGCTCACTCACAAACTTGAGGGCGCCAAAATGCTGGTGGAAAGCAGGGGAGAATTTGTTAAGCGTGCAAAAGAAGGACGGCAACCGTATGAAGAAGATACCGCTATTCACAAAGAAAATCTTCCACAGTCTGAGCCGTTTAGCAAAACGAAACGAAGGGTTCTGGTTGGAGTTGCAATTCTTTCACTATTCGTGGTCACTATCATTTGGCTTACTCAAAAAAACTCTACATCCTACTCAGAACAGCGAAACGATTCCCTGATATATGCTTTAAAAGCAAGCGAGCTCCTGAATGAATTTCAAAACTCCGACACGTCTAATGTTTCGCAAATACTGGCCTTAAAAAAATCATTGTATTCGAAAGGGCTTCAGTCAGATTCTTCTGTGACGATTCAAAAAGTTCAAAACTCCATCAGGAGAATTCTTAGAAATGAAATTGAATTTAATCTACCCATTCTGTATCAAGACCTTGCTCAACACGCATTCGATCCAAAAAAATATTACGCTGACACAGTTAAGAATTTTATTTCCAGACAAAATATTTCACTTTCTGATTTAGCATCTGTACCTGGCTATTTTGATGTTAAGGAGTACAATAACACCATCGAGAGCGACTCTATCCTTTCCTTTGATTATGATTCAACGGGTTATACTGTACGTTATGTGGAAACTGGAAATTTCATTCCATCAGAAAATGGATATGTAAAAAGCACCGATAGAATAAGAGTTCCGGTGATCATTAATTTAAATGATGACTTTAAAATTGAATCACTCCGGTATGAAGAGGTTACAAAAACAGAAAATGAAGAGATCAAACATCGTATCCGGGTTGATGTATTCACCATTGGCGAATTATCAAGACTCCGCTTGTTTTTGAGTGAAAGTATTTTTGAACAACTTCAGAATTCGCCATTATACCTACCCAGAAAACGCATCCTGCCTGACGCAACTAATAACCAGGACGGCTATAAAATATCACAAAATCAAATCCGATATAACAAAGGAGAAGAAAAGTATGCGAATGAAATAGCGATGCTAATTACCAAATCTACAGGCCAAAAATTCATTCTCCACCAGGTAACAAATATCACGCAGGATTATATAAGTGTCTTTATAGTAGATAATGCTGTCAACGTTAAACTGAAATAACATGAAAACCCTCTCTGAACATTTTGATCCGACAAAAGGCCCCAAAAGAATTCTTGCCCTTGATGGTGGGGGCATTCGTGGAGCGCTTACACTTGGATACCTCCAGAAAATTGAAGATGTTCTTCGGAAACAACACAACAATGATCCTAACTTTAGACTAAGCGACTACTTCGATCTCATTGGAGGTACAAGTACAGGTTCCATAATTGCGTCATGTCTGGCAATAGGTATGGGTGTACGTGAAATTAAGACAATGTATTTTGAGTTGGGAGGAAAAATTTTTGCTAAAAAATATAAATGGTGGAAGATCTTCCAGATCGATGATTTAATAAAGGCTGGTTATAATGAGAAGCCACTGGAACAAGAGCTTCAAAAAGTATTTGCAGATATTACATTAGGCGATCCCCGAATAAAAACAGGATTATGCATTGTAGCCAAACGGGCTGATACGAACAGTGTCTGGCCATTGATTAATCATCCGGCTGGTAAATATTTTTCCAGCAGCGATGGAATGAACAAAGATATATTACTTTGGAAAGCAGTTCGGGCAAGTTCAGCAGCACCAACCTATTTTCTACCTCAACTGATCGATGTTGGAGGGGGTCTTAACACCGCTGCTTTTGTTGATGGTGGAGTGAGCATGGCAAACAATCCAACATTACAGCTACTAATGATCGCCACGCTGGAGGGGTTTCCATTCCGGTGGTCGTGGGGCTCCGAAAACTTGTCACTTGTTTCTGTGGGTACCGGCATGAGTAAATGGCAGCAGATACCCACTAATGTAAAAAAGAATAACCTCCTTAACTGGGCTAAGCAAATACCCGACATGCTGATGCAGGATGCAAGCTGGCACAATCAAATCATTTTGCAATGGTTAAGTCAATCACCAACGGCATGGCACATAGATGGTGAGATAGGAGATCTTAAAAATGATTTTCTTGGATCAAGGAAGAAAGATGGAGCAATGATTTCGTACTTACGTTATAACACATGGCTTGATGCTGTCTCGTTAAAAAGTCTAACCGGAAAAGAGTATACAAAAAAACAAATTGATGACTTGGTTGAAATGAGCAATGCTGACAGTCGTTTTGAATTGTATGAAATTGGAGAAAAATCCGCAGCACAGGAAATTAGCGATAACCACTTCAAATAGACGTACGTCAAACTAAAATAAGTATTATGAGCTGCTTCGTAATTATTGGATATGAAAAAAAAACGAGTTACGCCAATGGTAAACCAAGAGTATTGGATTTAGATGAAACGTATACACTCCTCATAAAGCCTGTTTTTGATGGATTAGATATCGCCTGTTACAGAGCGATCGACAAAAATCTAAGTGGCAGCATTGACAGTGTTATGCTGCATGAAATAAAAAATGCAGACATCGTATTGGTCGATATTTCAACCCTGAATGCGAACGTCATGTGGGAATTGGGAGTAAGGCATTCTTTAAAACCTCGCCATACCATTATGATATGTGAAAAGGAACAAATGAGCAGCATCCCTTTTGATGTCAATCATTTCGTAGTTCATCAATACGCACATTCAGAAGAGGGTATTCCGTTCAAGGAAGTTGAGCGCTTTAAAAAACTACTGACGGATCTTGTGCAGAGAATTCTATTAAGTCCGCAGGAAACCGATAGTCCTGTTTTTACTTTTTTGAAGGAAGATTCTCTACCGGAAACTTTAACAACCCAAACTCCGGCCAGAGCAGCCAGCACGGATTCGTTTGCTACCATTATGGACAAGGCAGAAGAAGCGAAGAATAAGAAAGAGTTCGAAAAAGCTCTTGCCTTACTGGCTACAGCCAAAAGTTTTGCTTCCCAAAACATGACGTTGAAAGATAATCTATCCTTCATTATTTCACGTCAGGCACTTTGCACCTATAAACTAAAAAAGCCCAACGAGTTGGAGGCTTTTGTCAATGCGAAAATTATTCTTGATGAACTAAAACCACTCCAAAGTCAGGATGTTGAGGTGTTGGGTTTAAGTGGAGCTATTCATAAACGATTGAATGAAATTACAAATGATCTTCACTACCTCGATACTGCGATTCTGTTTTATGAGAAGGGGTTTCTGTTAAAACAGGATTATTACAATGGTATCAACGCAGCGTTCATGCTATATAAAAAGGCAAGCTTACTTAAGCAATCAAACCAGGAATGGGAAGACTCAAAACTAAAAGCGGATTACATCCGAAATTCAGTTCTTGAAACTGCTCTCAAACTCGAGTCACAAAGTAACTTTGTTGAATCCAAAGATGCAGTCTGGGTTTTACTAACAATAGCTGAGGTATACAACTATAAGAGGAATGCTAATAAACTCAAAGAGTACGAAGAAAAATCAGCAGCGCTGGCAAAGAAAAACAAGGACGAATTTGCGATTAGTTCATACGAGGAACAAAAAGACAAAATTCAGAAAATCGTTAGCAATTTAAACTAAGAAAAATTAATTAGCAGTACTAGAATACTCATGCCCAAATACCCCACCAAACTCCCCAAAGTATTTCTCGCTTGTCCGTTTGATAAAAATAAAGACAAGCTTGTCGCACATCTCAGCAAGCTTCCCTGGAAAGTAAAGGTGGCCTCTGATCGAATCACGAGCGATCATCTATTAAAAAAGATCATCACCGAAATGAAGGCGTGCGACTTCGCCATTTTCGATATCTCCGGTTGGAACCCCAATGTATGTCTTGAACTCGGTCTCGCCCGCGGATTGAATAAACAGTACTACATTATTAACAACACTTCTTCTAAAAAGAAAGATGCTCCCAGCGACATCAAAGGGATTGACCGTATCGATTATGATTGGGACCGAAGAAAAAATACACTCAGCCTGTATGACAAACTGAAAGACGGAATCTTTAAAAAGAAATTTATAACAAGGGCGATCTGGACAAAACTTCAGGATGCACCCAATGCTGATAAAAAGTTCGAGTTGGTATTAAACATTCTTCATGGTTTCAAATCAGAACGAAGCTCCATAACGAATAAGAATCTTAAAGTTTTAGCGAAGGGACTCAATTTAAAGAAGCAAGAGGATTTTGATGAGGTGGTGAGTTGTCTTGTTAAACTGAAACTATTTAAAAAAGTACAACGCTCGGGCGACATTAAGCCACAAGGTAGATTATTCAAATAGATAGCCACTAAACAATTAAAATATGGAAAAGCTTGAAGAAATATTCAAACCGTTGGCCGAACTGCTAACCGACAAGCAACTCAAGGAAAAAGATCTTATGGTCGATCCGGTAGAACTCAAAGCAGAGAAGTCGTATCCCATCAATCAGGGGGAAGTAACTTTTTCCATAGGAGCACAAGCATCCTTGACAGCACAACTTTTTAATGATGAAAATGATAAAGACGCCGAGGCGTTCATTTCAAGTGCTTCCCCTTCTTACATTGTATTTAAGCCAGTTTCGCAGGCCTATTTAAAATATCAGGCAAGTGTGCTTGCCAAAGCCAATGCTTCAGGAAGCATTGAAGACATCGGGTTTGAATTTGAAGTTGCCGCAGATTTAAAAGCAACCTACTACAAAGGTCATGCAAATACCGAAAAAATCAAGGACGCCTTTATTCAAGATGCAAGTAACTTCCTCACTATTTTTAAATGGCAGGATGTACAGAAACTTGCTGTTAATGATGCGCTTAGTTTTAATGTAGCGGGAAAGTTAAAAGCCGGTCTAAAAGTTAGCTGGTCAAATATTTTCGCTCAAAGTCTAAGCTCGATTACAAGTTCTTTACCCCTTCCGTTAACAATCGATATTAATCTAACGCCAAAACTAACGGCCAGTTTTGATGTAACCATAACCGATCAATTCTCATACTTCATTAAACGTGTTGACAATGGGAAGTTTTTTGTAGCCATCAGTAAAATAAAAAACTCAACTACCACTGGTTCGCTTGGGGCATTAGTAGGAGTAGCGTTCTCCAAGCCAGATGAATTAGAAGGTCAACTCAATGTAATACTCGATGAAGCGCTAAAAGCCATTGTAAAGAAAGCAGGTCCTCAGGTAGACAAGGCTATTGAGGCTGTGAAAAAAGGAAATGCTACGACAGCACAAAATGAAATTATAAGAGAGGTGGCCGATCGACTAGGTCTGTCTGGTGTAACCGATGCGATTGATACCTTGGAAGAAAAGTGGAAGAAACTGAAAGAGGATTTAAAGAAAAATATTAAAGACATTGCCGAAGCTAACGCAGAATTGTCTTTTACCTATGAGTATCAACGTATCAAAGAAGGAAAAGAATTACTTTCTGTTAACCTTCCTGAGGTCGCACTTAAAAATCATCATCCCAATCTTTTGCGGTTTAAGTTGACTGGCTTGCTCGATGGTCTTGCAAAAGATTCTATTTCCGGAGCAGAGATAGTTTCGTACCTCAATCAGGTTGTGCTCAAAATAGAAAAGAGCTGGGGATTTGGCCTCAAGTTAATGGGTAAAGAATTTATTAGGAGTCGTGACTTTGAAACCAATGTGGATACTATTCGTACCGACATTAAAAATCACAAGCAAATAAGTCAGGATCGTTCTGTAGGATATACGTGGAAACTGGGCAAAGGAAAAGGAAAATGGCTCACTGAAATAAACGCTACAATGAAAACCTTTTCAGCAACGCCCGATCCGCTATTCTCGGAAGTTGCAATGAGCTGGTATTTAAACATGGTGATTGAGGACAATCGGATAAAAGAAAAAGAATTGCGTGAATACCTGGACATGGGTGTGTTGTGGGGCTCCATCCTGCAAAGCGATGTGAATTCTTTGGTTGAAAAATATTTACCGTTACTTGAAAAGAAAGCTGCCACCTTCGAATCGAAACTTATCCTTTCTGAGTTTGCTACAAAGACTATTTTGGTTCAGGCAGGCAGGCATCAGTTTGATAAAACAAATCAGGAATACCTGGCTCGTTCCTTCGCTGCTGCCATGGGCTACATGGAGGAGTTCGCGCTTCGCAGGGAAGTGCAGGCGCGTGAAGAAGCATATGCCCCGTTGTGGCTCACATATTTAAATAAGTCCAATCACAGCACACGCGATCTGGCCGCTATGGCATACGACCATCTGCGCAAGCAACCTCATGCTGATGCGTTGCCGCAGTTTGAAAAAAATGCTGGTCATAGTAACCAGGGCAATTGGTTTGCTGATGTTGTCTTCACAAACCCCAATACCTTTTCAGATGTTGTTTCTTGTTTTTTGGGTATCGCTGACTTAAGTAACAAGATCAATGCAAGTGCACCGCTTTCAAATAATTTCGATCTGGCCTTTAAAAAGATAAGTCCTTTTCTTTCACAATCTTTTTATGTGCGTGCATTGGGTTCTTTCCTTAGTCGTTATGCCATGGCGAATCCATTGTTGCAAAAAGAAGTGAAGCGTGTGTTTACGATTACCTATATGGAAAATGATCAGGAACAAAACATTAATTTAGCTGTAGTCTAATTTTCGAAGAATATCATATGAAATAATATGCCAATACAACGCAGAATTTTTGTTAGTGGTACCATAAATGAAAAATGGATTACACCTGAGCAAAAGGTGATGACCGATTACATTCTTGGTAAGATCAGGCAAGAAGGTTACGTAATAGAACAGTTCTTCAAATCAGGAGATTCAACCGATATTACCTGGTCGTTTGATAACGTAGAGAATATTATGCGAAAGTGTGTGGGCTGCATTGTCATTGCTTTTCCCCGCTGGATCGTTCAGGAGAAATGCATCTCCAGTGAGTTTCTTCATTATGAAGGGGCTGTTGCCAATGCACTAAACATTCCGTTACTAATACTCTCTGATAGCCGGATTTTACCCAGGGGGATTCTTTCTCAAGCCGGTGGTAAATACATTTTCCCTATTGCTGAAAATGCTAATCTTGCCTGGTTAGAGAAAAGTGATTTTAGTATACAATACCTGCGCTGGATGAGCAAAATCGGAAATCGCAAAGATATCTTCTTCGGATATTGTAGTCAGGCGGAGTCTGCGGCTAATAAAATTTATAAGTATCTCACGGGTGATCTCAACTTAAAAGTGTTGGAGTGGGAAATGGACTTCCGTCCTGGGCGATCGATATTAGGTGAAATCCAAAATGCTGTAACTGAATGCTCCGGAGGAATATTTCTGTTCACGAAAGATGATGCATTGGAAGGAACAGAAAATAAGGCCGCGCCGCGCGATAATGTTATATTAGAAGCAGGAGTATTTATTCAGGCGAAAGGCAAAGACAGAGTTCTAATTATCCGTGAAGCCGGAGCTAAGATGCCTGCAGACTTAGGGGGCGATATTTATGTACAACTAGAGGACCGGACTAATGTTGCCATGATTGAAACGGACGTACGAAAGTTTGTGGAGACGAGTTTGTGAGATCAGATAAATTGCAATAGTGCCGATTCATTAACTTTTCCTATCATACTGAAGTGTTTCAACTTGCATTTAAAGCATCAAAATTGACGCAATCGATCTCGATGGATCGACAGGTGGTATTGGCGAAACTTTTGCCTTTCGCTCGGTGGCGAATTACAAATTGATCTCCGTAAAGATGAGCCTTCAGCAAGTCAACGGTATAGTAATTGAAAGTGGTTACGCTCTGCAACGGAGACCCGACAAGAATGGTGTTATTTAACCGCTAAAGAAATTCAAGACCTTGTCGGAATGACGTAGTGGTTACTGATACCGCCAAGGTGGTTCCAGGAGAGCACCCGCTCTGAGTCCAATTATGTTCGAACTTTGTTCCCAAGGAGCCGATGTACGTACGACCCCTAGGCACCTGCTTCCCCTACAGAAATATTCAAGGGCTATTCCTAGTATTATTTCAATAGAAAGTGGTAACTTTTTAGCCAATCAAAATCTATGGTCGTTAGCGTTAACCTTGGGCTCCTGTTAGGCGATGCTTATGCATCTACACCAAGCGTGATTTATACTCCATTTGGCTGGATTTTATTCGCCCAGGAGGAAATGTCGACCAGCGCTGTCACCCTTCTGGATCCGACAAACGATCATATTCAGAAAACTCTTTTATATAGTCTTATCCCCGTAGTGGTTGCCTTCTCCTTTATTGTGTTCATTTTTTATCGCGCCAAACGCGAGTCTTTTTTTAAACAAAAAGAGACCGAGCTAAAATTGAATATCTCCGAGGTAGAGATGAAAGCTTTGCGGGCACAAATCAATCCTCACTTTATTTTTAACTGTCTCAACTCTATTCATCATTACATGTACCAGCATGAAGTAAAGCAGGCAGGCGATTACCTCATTAAGTTTTCACAATTGATTCGCTATGTATTGGAAACCTCCTCCTCACGCCTGGTGTCGGTGTCCGATGACCTTGAGGCTCTAAAGCTATATATGGAGTTAGAGCAACTGCGCATGCAACATGCTTTCGAGTTTGAGTTAAACACCACGTCACTTAAGGATTTAGAATCCATACAAATTCCACCTATGATGATGCAACCCTTTGTAGAGAATTCCATTTGGCATGGACTGAGCAATAGAGGGATCGGTGGAAAGATAAAAATCACTTTGAGCAAAAAGGAAGACATGATTCAATGTGTAATTGAAGACAATGGTCAGCGCAACATTTCAAAGAACGACACTATTCTATCCTCCACCATTAAAAAAACATCCATGGGAATGGCACTAATTAAAGATCGACTGGACGTGGTCAGTCAGATTTACAAAGTAAAGGCTGACTTTAAAATGGAAGATTGCATGAATGATTCTTCACCCAATGAAGGAACGCGAATTATTTTGGTTTTACCTTTTGAAGAATAGTTGCCATGACCTACTCTGTTGTTATTATTGAAGACGAGAAACATCAACAGGAAATGCTTTTGCACCTGATTGAAGAGAGTTTTCCCGAGCTTAAGATAGTGGGAATAGCATCTTCTATTCCGGAAAGCATGCAACTCCTGGCGAGTACAAGACCTGATCTTGTTTTTATGGATGTGCTCCTGCCACCCAATACATCTTTTGATTTATTGAACTCATTAGAGCACATTCCTTTCGAGATTATTTTCACTACTTCGTTCGAAGAATATGCCGTAAAGGCTTTTCGATTATCCGCTGTGGATTATTTAGTGAAACCGGTTGTACGAGAAGAGTTGAAACGGGCTGTAGAAAAATTCAAGCAAAAGAAATCGGTGAAGGAAACTTCCGTTCACATACAGGCCCTGCTGGAAAATATTCAGGTAACAAAAGCTGAATACACTAAAATTGCACTGCCCACACTCACCGGATTCATTTTCGTAACAGTAAAAGATATTATCCGGTGTGAGTCGGATAATACCTATACTACTTTCTTTACTACTGATAAACGAAAGATCATTGTCTCAAAGACGCTGAAAGATTGTGAACAAATGTTGAGTGACTATCGGTTCTATCGTGTACACAATTCGCATTTGATTAATTTGGAATATATCGTGGAGTACACGAAAGGTGAAGGCGGAATTGTAAAGATGTTGGATGGTTCGCAGATCGATGTGAGCAGAAGAAGAAAAGAAGAATTTCTTCACGTGTTGAAAAGAAGCTGAACCAGATTCTGTTGGACTTTTGCCGGTCGCTATGCCAGTACTTCCATTTACTGCTTCATGCTATTTGTAACTCGAACCACGCGTTAGTTTAGCAGAGAAGTTTAAAGAAAGTTACATGGCGAAATTGGTGGCTTCAACGTTTATCGGCAACGGCTCTTTATGGTTGTACCTGGATGACAAATTGATTATGCAAAACAGCGACACACTAACAATGGAACTGGAAGATGATTCAGAATACATTTTGCATTGGTTTGTGAAGGGAACGCCCGGAGGTTCGTATTCTATAACGATCTCGTCACCAAGAGAAGCGCAGTATCAGTTGACGAGAGTGATTGGCAAGAACGGAAAAGCAGATGGCGGGTTCCGATTCAAGGTCTAAATTTTTTAAATGAATAATACCTTAAACTCCATATATATATGAAAAGATTAAACATTATCCTGGTTTTCGCTTTGCTGTTAATGCTGTCATGTGGGAAAAGATCTTCTGAAGTTGACCTAACATCAAATAAAAGTGACTCAGCAACCGTGGACTCTGTGTCTCAATTAAGGACAAGTATTGACACCATGTTAGTTAAACAGGAAAAAACAAGGAATATCAGTCTGGATAGTGCCGGTATTTTAATTTCAAATTTTCTAAATGAAACCTCCTTCTTACAGGGAGTTGCACAAACCAGAGCAATTGGGGGAACATTTATTGCAAATCAATTTGACTTTAACACTTCCCCAAACTTTACTGAAGGTGCTCTCATGTGGTTCTGCTACAATGCGGATGATTCAAATCTTCCTGTGTTTTTTTTAAGTACCCAAAAAGTTCCGAATATAAGCACCTTCCCTACATTTCCATTAACTACGAGTCCCTTAATAACCCCAAAGCCTGGAAATGTTTTTACTTATAAACTTAGTGACGGTATCGATAAGGCAAGTGTAATTAGATATTTAAAGCAGTCCATAAAAGTTCCAGACCCAATTAGCAGTAATGTTCCATTGGACCGAACGAAGGCAATTCATCACATTGATGAATTTTCACAATGGCAAAATCGATACTCCGCACCAGAAGGAGGTGCCTTTTGCGATCTTGCGTTCTCCTTTTTTAAAAATGAACCTATAACAAGCGGCCATACAGTGTTTCCTAATGGAGTTACCGCCTTTTTAAATCAAAAGAAAAGCGGAGTATCACCCGTTTATGTCAGATATTATTTTGGGTATGAACCGAAAGAAATAAATGGCAAACTCCATAACAAAATCCGAATAATACTGATTGCTGCAGATATTGATGGGAAAAACTTTGTCGAACCATCTTCAATAATTCTTCAAAAATCAGTTCCTCCATTTGAATGATATCAGACTGGCTTAAATATCTATCCATCTTTTCTGTCATTGTTCCGATTCTATTCAGTCTCTTGACCATTAAAACAGACGGATTCACTTTCCATCTGTTTCTATTTTTGTGTATTGGTCTAAGTGCCGAGTTGATAATGGAATTTGGTGGGATGACGAAAGAAGACAAGTTCGTAGTATTCGATATTTACTGCCTAGTAGAATGTACCTTCTTCTTCTGGATAATCAGCAGCTACGTTGACTTTCTATTTAAATCTTTACTGAGATTATTTTTCATCATCTCACTCCCGGTTTGGATCATCTGCCTTTACCTCATACCTATTCTGTTCTTCACTGAGATACCTGGAATTGCGCTCTTCAATTTAGCCTATGAAGTAGTCATATCCTTTCTTGCCGTTCATGTCTTATTGAAATTCATTGAAGGTGAGAAGCAAGTTTCTGCAATCCCCGCCTTTTGGTTTTTTCTAGGAATGTTCTTCTATTGCTTTACAACCTTTTTTCTAATGAGTTTTATTGACTCTTCCGTTGGCAAAAAAATATGGTGGGCTCATAATGTATTTAATATGATCACGTATCTCTTCTATTCGATTTCGCTTTGGAAAGTGTACACCAAAGGATCGTTCACAATTCATCAATAATTGTAAAATCACCTCTTCCGCTTTCTTGTATAATATCACCATTCTCTGTTTGACTTACGCCTTCTACTAAGTCATTGTAGTATCGCCTCAATTCTTCAAGTAAGTTCAATCAATAATTCAACAACAAGTATTTACAGTACATAAAAAGGTGTGTGTTGAATAAATAAAACAGGAGTAAGCCGAAAATCCGATCAAGAGTAGGCAGTCTATTTACATCTATACTATGGCAAACAATTTAACAAATCAAAATTGGAGTGCGTGGATAAACACACAGCCAATTCAGTCAACTCCAGGAACATTAAATGTTGTTGGGGAGATTGCTACTCATCCTTCAAAGGTAGCTGTACTCGTTAAAAAAGTTCCGCAAGGATTTAATCCTAAAATACTTTTATTGGAAATCAACCTCCAGTCTTCAGGTGTGCCTACTAAGCAACCTCAATTAGTTAGGTATGCTGAAGCATTAGAATCGATTGGGCAGTATACCTCAATTGAAGTTTTCTTTGGACAGACGAAGTTAGTTGCAATAGATGAAATCCCTGTTATCAATTAAACAATCAAATTTATGGCAACTGGAAAAATTTACAAATCAGAAGAAATCAAATTGGATATACTAAAATCCAACCCTCCTAAATTGTCAATTACCTCCAAAGGAAAGACAAGAACTACTGGATGGCGTGATGGTCAACTGATGCCACGATTTAATTTATCTCATCCTGCATTAAATGGTGTTTATGAATTTGACTTTATAGCACAAATCCCGACAGGAATAACATTGCAGATTTTAACTCCGATCTCTGCAAACTACACTTTGTCAAAAATCCCCAGCGACCTAAAGAAAATCATTGTTTACGCTGAGATCAATAAAACCGAGCAATCTTATACACCATCTACAAGCGTACCCCAGATTCAACCATCGATAAGAATAGCAACAGGTTATTCCGAAAACATGAATTTCGATGAGGCCTTTAGTAATGCAATAGATAATCTCCCACCAAGTACGCCACCTTATCCAGATTATCTTGAATCCATACGTGTAATAGATACCGGTGCTCTATTTGGTGGAATCGCTGGTATAAGCAAAATGTATGTTACGATCGAATCGAATTAGATAAAACAGGAAATTAATAATATCAATCTATCCTAACACTTAAAAAAGTTACAGAGATATTCTCTGCTTGAGTAAACAATTTCACCATTCATAAACCCTCTCAAGATGAAAAGAATTCAAAACCTATCTTGTCTGACAAAGGTTTTTTTTGTCATAGTCGCTCAAACGGTTTGCAGTCAAACGATTGGACAAATTAGTAGCACAGAAGATGATGGGACTCCTAAGACATTTAATTATAAGTTAGTCATTGAAGCACCTGTACTTGAATGCAATATTGTCGGAACTAAAAGGAATTCAACAATACAAATTCCTCCCCGAAATTCACTCTTTACTCTTGTCGGTAAAAAAAATGCAGACACCGTGATTGTGAGATTTTGGAATTGGGCAGAAATCGACTTAAGGAGGGAATACAATTATTCTGATAGTGATGAAAAGGTTAGGAAGTACTTCTTGATGTCATACCAAGATTTCAATGATAAATCAATCAAGCGCTATAGCAGAGTACCAACTTTCACAGCGGGTACTGTTGTCATCCCCGTTAAGCTCAGATTCAATCAATTTGACTTTTCTAAGGATGTTACAATTGGACCTACTGCTGGTGTACGATTTAGATTATCCCATTATACAAACAACTATCTGAATGTATTATTAGGATTTGGAATTTCATCAGTTAGCCTTGATAGTATTTCAACAGGGGGCAAGATCAAGAAGGGGTCAGATCGCCCCGCATTGACTCCATCACTAGGTATCGTGTTTGAATTTATTCAGAATGTGCAAGTCGGAGTCTTTCTTGGCAAAGACTACATAGCTAAAAAAGAAGATGTTGATTGGATGTACCAAGGCAAGACTTGGTTTTCTATTGGACTTGGAATTACCATTCTGTCTCGTCAGTCAAGTGCATCTCAAAATAAAGATGGCGACCAATCAGACAATTAGTAGTATAAAATTATTTCATCATCAATAGTAAATCTAATAACATGAACAAGCTAAGCAGAAGAGACTTCGTTAAATCGGGGGTAATTTTGGCATCCGCTCCCCTATATGCATTCAACAGAAGCACGAAAGCTGTACCACAAAATACAATTCGTGTTCGAAAAGACATTGGGGATATGGCTGAGGATGATCCAGCGCTATTAACCTACGCTAAGGCTGTTAACATTCTTAAAAATTTACCAAACAACGATTTTAGAAAATGGGAGAATCTTGCCAAAGTTCATGAAGACTTTTGCCCTCATGGGAATTGGTTTTTCCTGCCCTGGCACAGAGCCTATATTCAGAGTTTTGAAAATATAATCCGTGAAGTAACAAATACCCCAGACTTTGCTTTGCCCTATTGGGATTGGACAAAAGACACACAAATTCCTTCCGCCTTTTGGAAAGCACCTCTAAACGACTCAACACGTCAAGTGACACAAAATGACACCGTTCCTTCTGAATCTACAGGTGTGCAAGTAATTTCAGATGTAATGAAGGAAACAAAATTTGAATTGTTCGGAAGTACAAAGCCATTCAATCAAACAAGTATTGATACTCGATTTCAAAGATCTCGTGGGGCAAAATCTCTACTTGAGCATACACCTCATGATGACGTCCATGTCTGGATAAGTGGAAATATGGTTACAATGCTTTCTCCGCTAGATCCAATTTTCTGGCTACATCACTGTAACATAGACAGATTATGGGCTGACTGGAATTCCAAAGGGAACTCGAATTCAGGTGATAGCCTTTGGCGGGATTTTACATTTAAGCAGAACTTTATTTCTTCAAAAGACAAACGTTATGATGTTGCTGTGAAAGATCTAGAAGATACTCTGGTATTAGGATATCGGTACAGTGGAATAAACCCAACATCAGATCAACCTCTTGCTTTTGCATCTGTTCCTTTCTTGGAAACCACATTTGCCGAGAAGTTCTCCTCTTTAAGAACAACCTCTTCCAGACTAGGAATTGAATCAGCATTTCCTGTAGAACTATCGGAGAAGGCTACTGCACAAGCGAAGAACATTCGCATATCGCCACTAATGAATAGTGAGCAACCTCGCGTAATTGTCATCGTAAAAAATGTGAATCCAGGGGGTGCTAGTAACATTCGTGTCAGAGTATTTTTAGATTGTACCTATCTAAACCCAACTACACCGCCAAATGATCCTCATTATATTGGCAGTCTATCTTTCTTTGCAGCTAATCATGTAGGTCATGCTGGAGAGCATCATGGCACATCACAGGATGTTAATTTTTCATACATTTTTGACCTTACCCGAACGCTGGAGAAATTAAATCGTCTCAACAAACCAATTGATAAGGAACTAAATATTCAGCTATTACCAATCGCCTTTGATGGGAAAAAGGCGGATAACGTTGAAGTAAAATTCGATGGCGTAGAGATAGTTCTAATTTAGATTTACATGGTAATTGTAAACTATTCATAGTTCATCCATACTTTATCTGGTTTGACCTTATCTTTGCAAGATGAACAGAATGTTTAATTTATTGAAATTAGTAATCTGGCTTATTTTTCTATTCTTTACTCATGCTTCATGTCAAAGCATACAAAAGGGTTTATTGAGCAAAAGTATAACCGTTGAAATAAAGAAGACTGATCGAGCTACCCAGTATAAGTACAAGAGAGGCTCTTTAAATGAAATGCTGGTTTTAAAGCTGGAGATAAACAATTTCACTATATCGATACCTCGTTCTAGAATTCGTTTGTTTATAAATCTTATAGATTCAAACGCAAGCACTTCAATTGAAGATATTCATTATTTAGGAAGTATATCAAATTTTCCCCTAGAGAAAAAGAGTGAAGCATATATATTCAACTTAAGCAACTATCTAGATAAACTGACTGAAGAGCAGGCATTAGAAATAATAGAAGGTAAGATCTATTTGACCTTTGTTGCTGTGCCATTCAAAAAGGAAGATAATATTGAGACTTTTGAATTAAACGTATCTACATGCATACTAGACGTAGATTATTAGTTCGTATATCCAACTCGATCAATATTGGCCGGTGATCAGAAATGTAGTATCGCAAGTATGCTTTGAATGCGGGCATGGGTATTTATTAAATTATGTACATCATTAAAATTCAAAACGTGGTAATCAAATTTAATGAATCCTGCATTGGTTCGCCAATAAAAAGAAGCGGTTTCTTTATTTATGAACTGACGCTATAGCCTTCGTGATTTCTTTGTGTCCTAAAGTTTTGGTGGCAACGAAATTGACGCAGTTTCCCCACTAAGACACAAAGCCAAAGTGTCACAAAGGAAAAGAGAAAGTTTCGAATACAACTCATTTCTATCTATACAAATTTTGTAAATTACTCCACAATCATTATCGAATGGTTAGGTGAGTGGGGTTGATAGCCGAAAGAACGTTGACTAAAAAAAGAAAGACCCATGTTAAAATTCTTCACTTCTTTGATCATCCTTGCTTTGGCAACATCTGGCGTTGCACAAAACACGGAAACAAGCATTAGTAGTCTGAGTCTTCAGTATGGATACTCGCTAAAAGCCAGGATTGAAATCGGCAAACATCCTGTATTGCATATTTCGGCTAACGGTGGTGCAGGATCAAATTTTTTGGCGCACCAAATCTATCCTACTCTCAATGCTGAGGTTCAATTATACACGGGTGGGTTTGGCACACGCAAACCGAACATAAGAGGAAAATTCCTTACGCTCGATTTTATACTGGCCATGACCGTGACCACTGGGTTTTCAAAAAATCTGTTTCAACAAAAAAATGAGACCTGGATTGAAGACCGAAACGTACCGCTGTATTATTTCTCAAACTACAGCTTCCCATCGCTTGTCAATCCTTATAATTATTCAGCATCATTCGGCACAAACCTGGTTTGGTCAAGCGATGAAGGAAGACTCTTTCAACGACTTGGTTTCATCAATCTTCATGCAGATCGGTTTCAAGCATCTTATTATAACGATGGTGGTCCTCCGATTGACATCTTGGGACTCGGAGATAAGAAAGACCGGTATTACACCGGTGGTGGGATCATCAGTTATCACGGTCCCAAATACACAGCAATTAATTTAGTTGAGCTCGGCTATCATAAATTTACAGGCTATTCAAAAAATTCATATGAAGTAGCAAGCCAATTGCAACAAGCGTATGTAAACTACATTGATCCAACACAAAAATTCTTCAACCGAAGTCTGTGGACGTTAAACGTTGCTAATCCTCAGCAGCATTGGGGCGTGAACATTCGAGAATACAATCGTACATCATGGGATATGCAGCACCAGATTCATTGGGGTGGTTATAGTCCGTTTCACCTGGTCTCTCACGATCGAACCATTTCCGTTTCCGGTCAGGCATATTATTCACAAACAAACATTGGGCTGCGATGAGAAATTTAATCTACCTCCTGATGATTGGGCTTATGGTTTCATGCCACCCAAGAGAGTTCTCCACCATTCGAAACTTTGATCCTGCGGGCAAGAAAAAAATAACGCTGGACAATAATTATCAATTTTTTGTACGGGAGATCTACAAAGAGTCCACCGATCAAAATTATTCCTTAACAAATAAGGAAGTAAATACAGACTCATCCCGGAAAGAACTCATTGAGATTGAATACATATTGTATTCAGCACAGCATCGCAAGATTTTGTACATCACCACTGTGCCCGACAGGTTTCAAACATATTATTCAACGCATGCTATGCCTGAAACACAAATGAATGCCCGTGATTTTAATACGTTTCACTTTGGTAAAATCAGGGCCAAAGATAAGGCCGACTTCAAGGCCTACAAAAAGAACATTACATACACCTGGCAATACGATATACGCCCCGATAGCTTTTTAATCAGACGGATTATTGAAAGTAAGGATAGTATCTATCAAAATGAACGATCTGTAGAAAACTCCATCTATCAGGGTGCAAAGTTCAGAAGCATAAATCGTTTTGAGTTTGTTTATAAAGACAATACGGGTGATACGACCATTCTGAAAATGTCGGATCCTGTTCTTTATATATCAAACAAGCGAAAAAAATATTCTGTCTATCTGAATTTTGACAATCCTGTACCTCAACGAAATCTTAAGAAAATTTTTCAAAACAATAAAGAAGAAAATAGTAACAGCACGGAGTTCACAACGATCATCTTTAAAGGTTCAAACCGTATTCCCTATTCTCCCAAGAGTATAGTGGAATAGAGGATGTTTTTAATAAGCGATAATTAGTATTTAAACATAGTTAGTATTCACGTTAAATTAATTCATTATGATTGGAAACGCAGCACTCGATGTGGTGATTGGCCTTGTATTCGTTTACCTGCTATACAGCCTCTATGCCACCATCCTTATGGAAATCATTTCATCCTTCCTGGGGCTCAGAGCCAGAAACTTATGCTATGCAATAGCGCGTATGCTGAAGGATGAAAAGAAGTATGATGGGAAACCCTTGCAACGAAGTATCTCACGCCTGTTGACCTCCATTATCCAGGCTACAGGAAAGGCCACCAACCTCACCAACCACTCGTTGTATAATAAATTTTTTGAGCAGCCTTCTGTTAAATATTTGAGCAGTGGCGGAGTGAGCAACAAGCCGTCTTACCTATCACCAGAAACGTTTGCCAAAGGCATTATTGATGCTATAAAAGTCGATGATCCCGACATGAGTCTGCTGGGGCGCATCGAGCAGGGCTTGACAAATCCTCCTGATGGCGAGGCGCTTTTACCAAGAGATTCCGAAACAAGAAAACACATCCTTTCTTTGTTGGACGATGCGAACAACGATCTGCTAAAGTTTAAAATTTTATTAGAGCAATGGTACACTGACACCATGCAGCGTTCAATAGGTTGGTTTAAAAGAAGCACACAGGTTATCCTCATAGCCCTTGGATTTGTATTGGCCATTACCTTTAATGTCGACACAATCGCGATCATCAAAAAACTATCGAAAGACGAAGATGCACGCAATCAGCTGGTGAAACTGGCAACGGACTTTTCAAATGAAAATGGTGCCTTGGTAGAATCCGTGAGAAACAATAAAGGCGTACTGAATGACACCATCACCAAACAATCCGTCACTGCATTAAATAGTCGATTGGATTCGTTGAAAGAGATACGTGCATCGCTGCGCGAAGACATTGACAATGCACAAAGCATTCTTTCAACGGATTGGAGGATCTCCAGCAAATTGCACTACGACAAAATATCAAAAAATCCCATTCACAAAGACTCAGCCGAAATCAAACATGTGCTGTCTGACGAGACAACGATTTATGTAACAGTACATAAATCAATTGACCGTGATATTGTAAAACGTATTCTCCCTGATGAGTTGAAAGATGGTGCTTTGAAGATCAGCACCTTCCGGTATAAATTTAGATATGCGCTCAGCAGCGATCATGTGTTGGGATATTTACTAACGGTTTTGATGTTATCGCTTGGCGCTCCTTTCTGGTTCGACTTGCTCAATAAGCTGGTCAAACTTAGAACTTCAATTGCTGGATCAGCAGAACAAAAAGGTGGATCTGCCACGGCCGGTTCACCTGCATCGAATCGTGAAATCTTAAATCGAGTAGGATGAGAGGCCTGGTGAAAACAGATATTAATGAGCGGCAACGCCCCGGTGTAAACGCTACTATAGTGGGCCATTACAATGCCGGAGCATTTGTGGAAATTACAGAATCCGTTTGGGGCAATTCGTTTGATGGCAACGACCTGTGGTACAAGCTGAAGAACGGAAATTACTTATGGAGTGGTGGAGTAGACGCAGAAGTAGATTGCTCGAAGCTGCCGGAGGAAGATCAAAAACATTATTTGATCTCCTATCGCGAGGTTCGTTCGGATGGCAGACCTGATATGGATTCGCGAAAAGCACCACGGCAATTGTATTTTACTCCCGTTCGGCTACCGGCAGAATCAGAAAGCATTCGGGTAAATACTTTAATCACACCTTTGTTTGTGAACAGTGTGATGCAGGCGGTTGCCAAAACACGCCCAGCCCAAAAACATGTTTTCATTTACATTCACGGCTATCAAATGTTTTCGTCTCTCAAGCTTGATCTGCTATCCGGATTCGTTCTAAACCATTTGACTCAGTCTGAAAACAGTATCGCGAAAGTGATGTTCTTTACATGGCCCGCTCAAAGCCTTAGTCGCAAGCGTGTAGATGACCGCGCAATAGAAATGGGCAAACAATTTACAGCAGACAATTTATTTGAACCCTTCACTGAATTATCGAAAGCCCTGGCAACACAGGGTAAATTTCTAAACCTGGTGGTTCACTCGTTTGGCAATCAGTTGTTGAATGGTATGGTGAATCCAGATCCGGTTCACGTAAATAAAATACCTACCGGAATTTTTGAGAACATTTTTTTGATGGCGCCCGATGTAACACACCTCACCGCAAAGCAAGGTGGTGTCGATCTCAGAAATGT
The DNA here is from genome assembly GCA_031388805.1 of Chryseolinea sp. Lineage (GTDB taxonomy): Bacteria > Bacteroidota > Bacteroidia > Cytophagales > Cyclobacteriaceae > Chryseolinea. The sequence goes on along the minus strand of JANMRZ010000044.1, from coordinate 78,105 downwards.
TTTTGAAGATAATGGCATTAAACAATTTCACTATGAATTTTCAAAGCTGACTCAACTGGCAAAAAACGTTCATGTATTTCACGATAAGTATGATTATTTGCTTTACTCCAGCACCAAAAAATTCATAGAGAAAAGTAATGCGAATTCATTTTCAGTATCCCGTGATTATCGCAACCTGGGCAACTATGGAAAGCTGGCGCCTGATATGCCGGGATCACAAAATCCGGAGCTTGCTGCGAATCAGGTTGTGCCTCGCTTAACGTTTCATGATGTTGATGATATTGTAGACAAAGGAGAAGCGGGTGATCTCTATGATTTTCCATTTCAAAGAATAAACGACCGGTCATCTGGAGATAAAGTGAAAGAAGTTTGGGATACTGGAAATTACGGAGGCATCAATGCTTTCAAAATTATTCTAAACGCAAGCCGGTTCGCGAATCATCATCGTTATCTTTTTATGTGTAAACCAATAGTCGATAAAGTGGTGGCCATATTGAATGGGAAGGCATGATGAGTTTGTCATGTATCTCTATAGTACTGAGTTTAACAAAAAGCTAAATTCAAGTTTTGCAGGTTATATGTCTATAATAATAGTGTCCCTATCTTAAGTAACGGGATTGATACTACTATTCTACTAGGCTTATTAACCGATATCAATATGCGAAATCAATAGAGAAGGCAGAAAGAATATTTAACATATAGTTGATCAAACAATTTATGTCGGAGCACGAAGAGCACTAAACCGGTTTTAGATTTGATGGCAAATTTTTCAAAGATTGATTCTCGATACCCGTCTACTGTTCGGTGTTGAACGCCCATGATTCCAGCAATCTGATCATAGGTGTACTCTTTCTCATGACAAACTTGCTTTAAGAATTCCTTTTCCCGTTCGGTCAATTGTTCGAGTATATGCTCCTGCTCACTCTTCTTGGCGGGAATCTTTTCATTCTGAAGAGAGCGCGTAAGAAACTCATTATGATAATATCCACAACGAAAGATTTCTTCCAATGCCTCACGCATCGTTGTAGCGGAACAGTTTTTCTGCAGATAACCACGCACTCCTAACCTGAATAACTTAATCATTCGATTCTCATCTTGATCTAACGTCAATATTAAAACCGGAATTTTTATGCTTTTGTCATTCAGAACAGCTACTGCTTCATCACCATCCATTTCTGGCATACTGATATCCATAATAATGAGATCAGGCATGATCTTCAGTGGGAAAGAGTCAACAAATACGCGACCATTGTCAAACTCGTTAATAATTTTATAAGGCCCTAACTTTTGGATTAATTCTTTCAACCCACTGCGCACGATAACATGATCGTCAACTAATATTATGTTTCTTTGTTCCATACTATTTCGTTTACCTACAGCACACTTTTGACTGACACCTTCTTATTGTGAAGTATGTACGTGCAGCCTTCCCCCAACATTGAATTAACTTGACAAACAAGGTCAGCCATAGACGCGCGCTTTATTACATTCTTTAAGCCCGATGCTCTGGGTGATTGCATCATGTCCTCCACCAAAAATCCTTTACCATCATCTCGAACACATAATTCAAAATCAGGTGTGCTTTTGAGAGATACATAAAGATTTTTTGCTTTTGAATGCCGCATCGCATTTTGAGTTACCTCCTGGAAAATTCTAAATGCCATTAATTCCTGATTTTTATCCAGCGAAGATTGAAAATAATCATGCTCATAATGAACGTCAAACTTCTTGAGTTGCTTTTGACGCTCCACCTCTATTTGTATTGCATTGTCTAGCCCAACATTTGAAATATAGTCTGTATTAAGTGAACGGCTCAGCAAGCGAAGTTGATGTGAGGCATCGTCCAGATAGGTTTCGACAGGATTCAATATTTTGTCAAGACCAGGATGGTCTAATTTTTTATTTTCAACCTCAAGGCGAATGCAGGTTAATATGTGGCCAATGTTATCATGAAGTTCCTGTGCGAATTGTTGCATTAAGTGTTCGCTTACTTCGGTCTCTACCTGGCGAAGTTCCATTTCGTAAGTAAGCCGGGCTTGCGCCAGTTCTACTTGTTGTTTCGATCGCTGACGTGATGCTATAAAAAATGAAATAGTAACACCCGCGATAAGGAGTAGAATAAGGAGTGTTGTTAGAATAATAGAGGCAACGATTTCAGTGTCATTCATACGATACCTTTACTTTCATTGTATGCTGTCGAAAGAACAACCAAAAGCTGATCGTCACAAAAAAATATCGCATGTTACCCAGAACATCTGTGATGAAATGAAATAACAGTTCATTCAATTTTGGATAATGCAGATTCATATAATGAATCATGCTCATGAATGGAACGTTGCATCCGAAATAAACAATCAGACCAATACACAACCAAAACTCAGGTGAAGCTCTCCATGAGAAAGAAGGCACGGAAAATTGAGTATAAAGAATAGCAAAGTATATTAAGATTAGGATCACACCCTCTGCAATTAAAGCGTAGTTAGCGAAATGTGTACTTCCCATGGTTAAGATTTGATACCAAAAGACAAGCAAAAAAAGTATAAGACAGACCATGATACTTAATCTCACTTTTCTCTTTTCAAAATAAATGAGGCCTGCCACTATCAGCAGGATTGCTTCGAGAAACACATATACATTAAACAGCCACTGGTTGTTGAGCTGGAGTCCATTCTTGCGTTGATAGAGTGTAATGGCATAGGAGCTTAGATAAACAGCAACAGCCATAACTACCTGAAAAAAAATGACCTTATAAAAGAGATCAAGTTTTTTGAAGGTGTATACGCCAATGCCAAAGGCCAGAAAAAGAAAAGCAGACTCTTTTATTACTTGTAACATACCATGGCCACTTAACGCAATGTGCAATGGTAAATTTAGAGAATAATAATTTTAGAAAGCAAAGCACTCTGCAAATAGTAAAAAGCAATCATCAGGATTTCAGGTTTTATACCAGGAATATTAAACCTGATGATTGCTTTATTCTTATGCTCTGCGGAATTATTAGTTTTGAATCGTATAGGAAAGTTCATTGCAGCTAGGTGGACACAAATGAGCGAGGTTTCCAACGTTGCCATTGGCACTCACCATTTGGTTCAGCAATATAACCTCATTAGATTTACCACTATCCCAATCTCTACTACTTATAAAAGAGGTGTGTTTAATTCTACTTCGTCTTAACATATCGCTGGGCCAGGTACCTTTTTGATAAAATGCGGCGGCATTGTGAATATCTATTTTATTACAGTACCTGTTTCCATTTGTTTCACTAGGATAGTTTTGATGGTAGATTTCAAGTATTTCCTGAAACGAGAATATGATTGATTGGCTATCACCAAGCCATGATGCTCTCCTGTCCATTGGTTGAAATTTAGTGCTGCCTCTATGTTGTTTAACTCTAATATGATCGTCATAGTTAGCAGTATCACTCTTCACCTCCTCCCTGTTCACAATATTAAAGCTCTCGCTTTTTGCATTATATGCATAGAAATCTTGCTTGCTGATATGCCTCAACTGAAGACGACAACTTGAAGAAGAACATTCGGCCGGAACTAAATAAGTTGGTTGGTATAAAAAGACTACTCTGTCGTTCTTCATGCCATACCTTATTTTAAGTGCCGCAATGCATAAAGTATCCTTACATTCTTGATCCGCCCGGACTTTAGGAAAAATTATATTTTCGTACATATCCTTTAACAGTGTTCGCATGAGAATGGAGTCCAGTGCTTCTTTAATTACGTTTGTTGAAGTACCTGAGGAATATCTGAAGTGGTAGGCAAAATTGATCATCTGTTTCCTTCCCTCTTCAGCTGATTTGATATAATTCTTACTGAGATCGATTTTATAGTGTTCATTCAGATCGATCGGCTGGTCAATCGGAAGGCAGGTATTTTGTGCCATCGCACTGAAGCTGGTTATTGCACAGCCAATCCAGAATAATAAGTGAAGTAGTTGTTTGTTTTTCATAGAGGTGCTTTTAGTTGGTGAACAAAGTTTGCTGTTAATAATCGCATCACAAAATTTTCTCCACCCGGATTAAATGCAAGACCCCCCGGGAAAACTCCCCTCCCTCCGTTACATATAATACGCTTTCCTTGAGTCTGTTTCTGCATGACCTTCGTATTGCAGTTCTCACTAACAATCTGCAGCAGATGTATAAACTCATGACACTCTTTAGTCTGACCCAACCCTTTATAACTGTGGGGTCAGTCGCCTTTATTTTAACAGCCCTGCATGCTGTTTTGAGCTTTCCTATTTTTTTTAGGATGATCGCAACACGGGATGATTCTCGAAAAGGGCTTCTTATTGCTTTCTTTTTTGTAAGCATAGCAATGCACGTAAGTTGGTTAGTCTATTTATGGCTAAAGAATGACCTCTTTATACGCATCGGACTTATTTTGGAAATATTATGCGCACTTGTTTTCATGGTGCAAGCACTGTGGATTTCGATTCGAAAATAAAATAATAAAAAAGGAGTTATGCTGAAAATCCTTCAACAGACTAGGCGAAATAAAAAATCACTACTATGTCAACAATAAAAAAAAATCTTTTAGTCATTTTCATTTTAGTCCAACTTATAAATTATAAGATTGCCTGGTCTCAGATTAATGATTCACTTCAAAATCAATTGACTCAAGTGAATGGTCAGCTCGCTGAAATAAAAAAGATGATTATCGAAAACAGGAAAGATACAGCAAACGAAGTAGGAAAAATTGTCGTAAAAAATCTGAACAACATACCACTTTATGAATTCATACCTAAAAAAGCTACACCGAAGACTAAAAAGAGAGCCGATTGCACGTGTGACAGTGTTTCAAGAAAAAAATACAAGTGCATTTTTAATAAATGTATTTGCCATGGTTATTTTAAAGCACTTGGGAAAACAATTGATATTGATAAAATTATCATTCTGGTTAAAGATGGGTTCATCGTTGACATTCAGGTAATAGCAGGCAATAGAAATTTCACGAACGGGAGAGCTCCTATTACAATCAGTACTGAACGATTTAATAAAATAGATCGCTTGGTCTCTGGTGCAGGAAGTAGTTCTGAGTATATCATATTGAATGAAATTCTGCAATACATCTCTATAAAACCCTATATTCCAGATAATGATTTCTTTGAACTTACAGCATCGAAAAATACGCACACATTAAAAAAGGGTGCAGCATTAAATTCAGTTATCGATCTAAGACTTTATACGGACGGTCTCGCAACATTTGGAGGCAAATCAAATGGATTGATTCAAACTGATGCCTCGATAAAGCAAGTATTTCATAGAGCCAACTTTAGAAACCGAGGTATATTCTTAGTTAACTATTTTAAATTTAATCTTACGGCCAGCAAATTTGACAGCAAAGTGGCGTTTACTGATTCTTCTACCTTTACAAGAACTTCCTTATTTCAAAAAAGTTGGTTAAATACAGATGTATCCTTTAACATTATCAATGGTTGGCTTGGAAGAAAAACACTTAATTCCTGGTATGCAGATTTAGGTGTTGGTGTCAGTCTATCAGATGTTGCGTTCGCAAAAGACACCTCTACTATAACCTCAACATACGTTTTTTTGCAAGGGGGGCTTGACGTACAGATTGCTGATAATATTGGAACGTCAATTTCATCACGGTTTATATGGAGTTATAGTCCGCAAACGGATTTCAACAATCAAGATGGTGAACGTCTTTTTATAAAACCGTCTATCAGTATCTTCTGGAATCCACTTGGCAATGAAGCTAGTCGAATTTTTGCAAGAGCTACTTATAATGTTGACACAAAAGACAAGAAAAACAACTTCATGCAACTTCAATTTGGGTATGCATTGAAGCTATCTGCCATGGTAAAATAGTGAACGTCCTGTTTGTGACAAACAAAATCATCCGAAGGTGTAATGCCTTCGGATTTGCTTTTACTTATTTGCTGTCGGAAATGGCTTTTCGATATGTTGCCTTCACCTTCTCAGCCAACTCCACGGGCTTCATTACCTTCACCTCTGCACCAAAACTTAACAACAACTGCACTAACTCCGGATTGGGAATGAGTTTTAATGAAATGATTAAACCCTTCTCATCTTCATGAATTGTTTTTTGAGTGTGATGAAGATGCTGTGTTTTAATGTAGGGTGCTTGTGTGGGTGAAAACCACAATTCAATTTTTTCTGCAGGCCCTTTGCCCAGTGTGACACCCAAGGTGTGCTGAAAATATTCTTCAGGCTTTAGTGTTTTGTTTTTCTTAAACACGTTAGAAGAAGCCTCGACTTTCTCCATGCGATCGAGGCCCAGGGTTATGATTTGATATCTCGCTTCGCTGTAGCCCAGCGCATACCAGCGGCCTCTATATTCTTTCAGGCAATACGGATGGAAAACATGTTCACTGTCTTTCGTCTCATCAAACTTTCGATACGTGATGCACAGCGCTTGTTTAGTTAAAGCAGCCCGGTATACCTGATCGAAGTATTCATGTCCTTTATAATACGGACTGTTTTCGAAGGCAATAATTTTTTGATCTTCTGGATTTTGAAAATGGTTAACCACTTTGCTGAGCTTATCGACAACGCCTTCAAATTGTTGTACGAGTTGTATGTCTTTGTATTGTTGTAAGATATTAATGGCAGCGTTGAGCGCTTGCAAATCTTCCTCATTGAGCGGCAACTTATCAAGACTAAAATTGGGCTTGGTGTAATAATAACCTTTCTCACTCCGGTGAAATCTTATCGGTGCAAAATATCCGAGAGTCTTATCGCTACGCATCATCTTTAGATCGACTACCAGCGTACGCATCGAAACCGGGAGATCATGTTCTTCTATTTTTTTGATCAGCTCAATTTTTGTCCAATAGTGTTTTTGCCTGTTGCTTAAACAAGAGTGAATAATGCGATAACGCAAGAAGGGGTTTTTCCCGAGGCTCATAATAGAATCGTTTTTAACGGTGATGCATATAACGTTGTAGCGCTAATTTAATACCCTGGCATATACTGACAGCGAAGCTATCATACAGCTATCACACAGCTATCATACAGGAAAGAGTATGACAAGCCAGAAGTACTAAAATCTGCCAAAATTTCAGCAAAAAATTTCAGAAAAAAAATCACTGCGCAGCTTGGCTGCCATGTGCGACTTTAGTTTTGAATTGTTCTTTCGAGATGCGCATTAGAAAGGACAGTGTCTTAAAATAAATTTTATAAACCTTAAAAAAACAAATGTATGGCTGATGTAAATTTAAATACCCTCGTAGACGGGCTTAGTGGAAAAGTTGGAAAGAAAGTAGTAATGCGACAGCGTGGTGGCAGAACTTTTCTAACCACCCGGCCGGAACGTTCCGGCATCGTTTCAGAAAAACAACGTGTACACCGCGAACGCTTTCAGAGAGCGATACGCTATGCACGAACGTCAATGTTAGTGCCCGAAAGGAAAGCCGAGTATCTGGAATCGGTTAAAGGATCAGCATTCATGACTGCCTTTACAGCAGCCGTTACGGATTACATGAAGGCACCACAGATTGATGAGATTGATGTAGAAGGATACACAGGTGCCATAGGCGAAATCATTGCTGTTCGCACGGCAACGCCTTTCAAATTTGTATCGGTAAAGATCAGTATTCAGCAAGCCAACGGTACAGTAATCGAAACAGGTAATGCTGTTACGCTAGGCAACCGCATGGAGTGGGCGTATCAAACTCAAACCAATATTCCTGCGCTTGCCGGAATGAAAGTAGTGGTTACGGCTGCAGACCGACCCGGAAAGGAGGTGACGCAAGAGCGCGTGTTCTAAGTTTTTGTTTTCCCATGACGACTTAGTTTTTAGGGCCGCACAAAATGCGGCCCTTTTTTAATTTCAGGGAGCAGAATAATTTCGATGCGATTGCTAAATATTGGATTTTCTCTTTACCTTCAAAAAACATTCAGTTGTGTGGTGTATAAATCGAGAGAGTGATGGTATGTAATAATAGATAGGTAAAATCCAGTGGCTTAACCGATCGGGTATTTCTTCAAAAAAACGTGCATAATGTTCCATTGAGATGGAATTGTTGTCTTAAATTCTATATAAACCTGATAATAATTTGAAATGTACATATCCAAAATAGCAATTAAGAACTTCAGAAATTTTGGCGATAAGGAAATAATATTCAACGATGGTGTTAATGTTATTATTGGACATAACAACGCAGGTAAGACCAATTTACTTAAGGCTTTATCCTTGGTTATTGACAATCAAGGAAGCAAGAGGTTAGAAGTTGACGATTTCAATAAACTTACTACGTTAACTGAGCTTAAAGCAACTGCACCTAAAATAACTATTGCTGTTACTATAACTAAGGGCACTCATGAAGAACCCGATGACTTGGTGACTGTAGGTAATTGGTTAATTAAGTTAGAAGCCTCCTACGAAGCATTGTTAACTTACGAATTCTTCTTGCCAGAAAAGGAATTACCCAATTATATTAATGCGATCAGTGGAATATCTGATGAAGATCCAAAAGCAATGGACAAGGCTTGGAAAATGATCAAACATGATTTTATTAGATTATTCGTTTATAGAATTTGGGGTGGGGATAAATTAAATCAAACTATCGCGGATAATGATTCTCTACAAAAGTTTGATTTTCAATTTTTAGATGCTATTCGAGATGTGGAAAGAGATATGCTTACTGGGCGTAATACTTTATTAAGAGATGTGTTTGACTTCTTTATGGATTATGAAATAAAATCATTGCCAACTGAGGTAAAATCACAAGCAGATAAAGCTTTAGATATTAAACAAAGAAAAATTGATTTCTCTGAAAAAGCTGATATTCTATTGAATTTCTTGCAACAAAGAATGGAAGAGGGTAAAAAGCACATTCTGTCTTATGCCAAAGAAACAGGAGCTTCCTTTAACAAAGCTGAACCAAATTTTGAAGGAAGTATTTCTGATGTAGAGATGTATTCTGTACTAAAACTAATTGTTGAACATAACACTGGAATAAAGGTTCCAGCTACCCACAACGGATTAGGGTATAATAACCTAATATTTATGTCATTGCTTTTGGCAAAAATGCAAGTCAATTCGGATGGGAATTATATGGGGAGTAATTCGAAAGTATTTGCAACTCTAGCAATAGAAGAGCCCGAAGCTCATTTGCATCCTGCTATGCAGTATAAGTTTTTGAAATTTTTAAAGGAGAATAAAAGTCAAAAAAAAGTTCGTCAAATTTTTGTTACAACCCATTCTACACACATAACCTCTGCGGTTTCTTTAGATGAAATAATTTGTTTGCATAACGAAAACGGAAATACAACAGTTGGATATCCGGGAAAAGTATTTCCAGATGAGAAAAGCAAAAAATATGTCCAACGTTTCTTAGACGCAACAAAATCTGATATGCTATTTGCTCAAAAGGTTATACTGGTTGAAGGTCTCGCTGAACAACTCTTAATATCAACATTTGCTCAATATTTAGGAGAATCCTTAGAAAATAATCACATCGCAGTAATAAATGTCGGAGGGAGATATTTTGAATATTTTTTACATCTCTTTGACAGCAACAAGATTAATACCATTCAAAAGAAAATTGCCTGCCTAACAGATAGAGACCCAGAAAGTAAACTAAAAACAGAAAGTAAATATTCAAAATGCTATCCCTTCAATTACTTACAAGATTTTACACTTCATGATTATCAGGATAATGCTTCAGTCAAGATATCCACTTATTCCGTACACCCAAATATTCATTTCTACAGTCAAGATACTAATAAAGGAAAGACATTTGAGTATGATTTAATAGTCTCAAACCCTGATAATGATCTGTTAATAACAGAGTCCATGAATAATCAAGATGAATTAACTGAGTTAATGAGTTGGTTTAGCAATAACGCAAAAACAGTTGATGATTTTCTAGAACGACTACCTAAAGGAACAGGCGCAAATCCAAACCAGAAAAATGTTGACATTGTAAATGGAATGAATAGCTGTAATTGGATTGACGAAAATGACAAGAAAAAAGCCATTATTGCCTCACGCTATCTGAACTCTATTGGGAAGGGGGAAAACGCATTAGAACTTTCTTATGCGCTTACAGAAAATCTATTCAAAAGAGGAACACCCAATTACAAAGAGTTTGCTGTCCCTAAATATATAAAAGACGCAATTGATTGGATATGTCAGTAACCCAGATAAATTCGGATACTATACTTGATGATATTGATCGCCATTTTAGAGTTTCTGCGGGGCCAGGAGCTGGTAAAACTCATTGGCTGGTCGAGCACATAAAAAATGTACTGCACAGATCAAATAAATTATCGAAAACTAAAAAAGTTGTATGCATCACTTACACAAACATTGCAGTTGAAACTATTTTAAAACGTTTAGGTACGTCTGTCGACCAAGTGGAGATCTCTACAATTCACAGCTTTTTATACAAACATATTCTAAAACCCTATGCTTCATTTATCGCTTCCGAATTTAATCTCAATGTAGTTGATATGGATGGTCATGACGAGATTATTCTGTCTAATTATGGGTTTTTAAATGAATGGAAGACCAGAACAGGACAACAAAGAATAAGAGAAGACGATGTTGTTGTTAAAGCTTTTAAATCTATTAAATGGAAATTTGATAACTCTGGAGAGTTAATCGCGAAAACTGATTATCCTCATAGGATTGATAATTATTCTATCAAAACAAGTTCCTATTTGGAATACAAAAAAATGACATGGGAAAAGGGTATTGTTCATCATGATGATGTGCTTTTTTTAAGCTATCAAATCATTAAAAAATTCCCTTTTGCCTTAGATGTTTTGCAAGCTAAGTTTCCATATTTTTTTATCGATGAATTCCAAGACAGTAACCCAATTCAAGTTGAGATCTTAAAGCAAATAAGCCAAAGAGATGTTATAATTGGCATTATAGGAGACAAGGCCCAATCAATTTATCGTTTTCAAGGTGCTGATCCCTCTCAATTTCATGGATTTAGTATAACGAATCTGAAGGACTATGTTATGTCAGACAATAGAAGAAGTACAAATGAAATAGTAAATGTTCTCAATGGAATCCGAACTGATATTTACCAGAACCCACACAGAAATATCAGATCTAATCCTCCTTTTATTTTAGTTGGTGAAATGAGTTCTGCTCTAAGAAGAGCCAAATTAATTTGTGGCGTTAATGCTGAAGTGCATTCGTTGTCTAGAAATAATGTCACTTCAAATGCGATGAAATTAGAAATTGGAGGAATGTCTTTAAATGGAAGGCTTTTTGAAGATTTAAAAAAGGCTGATAAAGATAATGATAGATGTAATCTTGTGCTCGCGTGTATTAAATCGGCAGAACTTGCAAGAGAAAACAAGTTCAAGGATTCAATTAAGGAAATGCAGAGAATATTTAACTACAACAACGATAAACTAAAAGGAAAGAGAAAGGCCTTGAAATGTATTTCAATTCTGCTTGAAAATTATAATTCTTATAAGGACGGAACATTATTAGAATTCTCTTCTTTTTTAAAGAATGAAATTAAATCAGATTTAACGAAGGTAAGCAGAGGCTCACCAAAGACATTCTATGAGGCACATTCATATCAACAACTAGCATTATGTGTTAAGGTGCCCGAAGATACTAGTAAAAATAAAACTATTCATAAAGCAAAAGGGGATGAATTTGACAATGTTTTATTAGTGTTACAAAAAGAAAGCGATCTTGAGTTTCTCGTAAATCCAAATATGAGTGCAAATACTGATGATGGTGAAGAGCATAGGATAAATTATGTGGCCGTAAGTAGGGCAAAGAACAGATTATTTATCTCTGTACCAACTCTAGGAGTGATTAACGAGAATGCTCTAAAGACAAAATTTACTATTGAGAATGTATAGAAAGTTGTCTTGTTATTAATCCTTCAGGAGATCATCTTGTATGCCAGTAGAAAAAACATTTTCCTCTTATCACGCCTCAACTAATATTTATTTAAGTACGCTGTAAACCATTTTCATCCTCCAAGCGTTTGCCTTATGATAACGTCCGTTATCAACATCGATCTGGTATTTAACATTGAGTTGAAACCCGCGCGCTGTTTATGTTTTATTTAAAGAAAGGAGGTACAAATGTCTAGTCCCAAGCAGATTTTATCAAACGAAGTAACACTAACCCATTTCGCAGGTGTCAGCATCTGAGAAAGGTAGTTGATCCTCGTACGGTTTTTGTGTTTGATAAAATTGAATGAGGATTTTTTGAAAAGATCCGGTCAGCAATGGCCGGATCTTTTTTTATCTGCGTGAGAATACAAATGCATTTTCCCGCAGATCTCGCAGATTAAAGACACGCAGATCATGCGGATTAATACCGAGCTCGGATGTTATGGTGCATTTTAACTTTCGCTTTTATGAGCAATTGCATTTCTGTGCAGACACTTGAACGTTTGCACTCACCAATCTGCGAAATCTGCGTGTCTTTAATCTGCGAGATCTGCGGGAAAAAATATCGAGCTCTGCACTCTGGCAGCAGTAAAAACCAAACAACGGAAATGGTGATTTGAATGAGAAAAAAAATAGTATATTCCTCTATATTTTTATTGCGCGTTGTGGGGTATGATAAGAAGAGCATGATGTGCTTTATATAGACTTGAGACAAATAAAATAATGGTTTAGAAGCTAAAGTTTCAATGCTAAGGGATTGGCCGTAGTGAATCACATTGTTTGTATGAAGTATCGTGTCTGGATGGTCCCTTGTAGCTAAGAAGAATTATCGGTTAAGCATCAACGAAATAATTTCTTTTTATTATTCACTTAAAACCCTCCCGTTTATGAAAACATGTAAATCAATTACCCTCAGGCTTCTCTGCATAAGCCTGGTTGTTGCCATCGCCTTCCTCAGTGGATGCCGGCAAAAAGAAACACCCACTGATCCGTACGCCGGTAAAAAAGATACCGTGGGGCTGAAAGCAATAAAGATCAAACCCAAAGAAGCAAAGGGCGGAAAATACCCGGAAGTAAAACCGGATTTGAATCGCAAACTCAATGAGACCGATACGCCTTACATTGTACCGGCCGGTCCGCAACGAGGAGAAATGAAACCAACGAGTCAGTTATATAAGATACGCGAACTCAAACCAGGACCAGACGGAAGTGGAGATTCACAGGCACCTTTATATTTTCGAACGTACAACGAACTTGATGGTGCTACACCCATTGCTCATAACATCAACCCGGAACCAAGCGTAGCCGAAAACGGTCAAACCATTATGACAACCGGAAACTTCTGGATGTCATTATCGGAAGATGGTGGCACTACGTTCACTACAGTAAATCCTACTACTATTTTTCCACAAGATTATGGAGGTTTTTGCTGCGACCAGGTATTGGCGTATGTACCCCAATATGATTTGTTTGTATGGTTGTTACAATACAACTCCTCTGGCGGCACCAACGCGATTCGTATTGCTGTACAGGATACACAAGGTGTTCGCAACAGCAATGGAACATCGTGGACGTATTGGGATTTTACCAATACTGTTTTTGCCAGCAGTGGAGAGCTCGATTATAATGATATGAGCTTTGGAGATAACTTTCTGTACTGGACCAGTAGTGTAGGCGGTGGTTCTAATCGATATGTCATTCGTGTTCCGTTTAAGGAATTAGTGGCGCGTGGCACCGTAAACTTTCAATACACCGGAAGTACCAGTGCATTCTGGTCGCATGTAACACAAAACGGAACAAATGGTGTATACTGGGCCGGACATGTTAACAACAGTACGATGCTTGTATACAGCATGATGGATGCTGATGGTTTTTACAGCTGGCGGAATGTAAATATTAATTCGTGGCCTAATAGCACGATCTCATCAACGGCTGCTAACGGCACCGATTGGTTAGCCGATGCATCATGGAAAACATACGTGCGTGCAGCAGCGATACGAGGCAACAGTGCCTACTTTGCCTGGAATGCATCCAGTGGCGGAGGCTTTCCGCAGGCGCATGTACAGATTGCAGAGATCAATACCAATACCTTCACCCTATCCAACCAGATGTCAATATGGAATCCGGATTTTGCATTTGCGTATCCCTATTTTGAAACCAATCGTGAAGGCGAGTTAGGAATGATCGTTGCGTTTGGTGGTGGCACCTTCAATGCCAGTAGTGGCGTAGGTGTGTGGGGCGATTTTGTAGTGTATTATCCTCGCCTGAGCGATTTGAATCAGGGGAATTACGGGCACTACCATACTGCCCGAAGATCAGGCTCAAACGCAATGCAATGGGTAGGGGCCGGATACACGCATAAGACTGATGGATCAGTTCTTCCGTATTATCTCACCTTTAGCAGGTAGAATACTTTTTTTGAATCAGCTAACTACTTAAGTGGCTGTAGAATGTTTAAAAGTCCCGCCTAAGGCGGGACTTTTTTAATTAAAATATCAACTTCAAAAGAAAAAGAATAACAAGCGCAATGGCCAACCACTTGAACCACTGGTTTTGTGAAGGGAATTCATATTGACAAATGGGGCATGTTTTGCTCTTCGCGTCAATCTCCATGGCGCAGGAGGGGCATTCTTTTTTCTTCATGATGTAAAAATACAGTTTCCGGCAGATTACAAATGCACTTTCCCGCAGATCGCGCTGATCGAATGCACGCAGATCTCACAGATTAATACCAAGCTCCGATGTCATGATGCATTTTAACTTTCTCTTTAGGAGCAATTATATTTCTATGCAGACACCTGAACGTTTGCACTCACAGATCTGCGAATTCTGCGTGCCTTTTAATCTGCGTAATCTGCGGGAGACAAGGCTCTATTTTATCCTACATTCTGGCAGCACTAAAAACCAATCAACGGAAATTCTTAGCGTTGCATTAAGGCGAAGTTAATCCAACCCTCAATAGCAAAAGTGTTGTGTACGAGTATGAGGAATTAACAACTTGTTTTTATCTTAGCAAAAGGTCATTTAAATTTCAATGCATCATCATATCTGCTAACGCGCGTAGTGAGGCAGTCTGTGAGTGGTGGAATCTTTCAACAAATTTTAATGAAAATGGGAAAAGCATATTTAATTAAGCGTCTTTCAATGTATTATCCTCTGGAAAGGTTTCACGCATATTTTACCTTTCCTATTCTTACACTAAAAGTGCTTTTTTCTAATTCACCCTTGGATACTCTTTTTCTTCTTTATGGTTTGCTGGTTATTATCTTCATTTTGTTTCAGGGGCAGCATTATTGGAAGCTGAAGCTCAAACGGTTAACGGGCAAAGAATTTAATCAACAGAAAAATCTGCAGCTGTTCTTAAAAGCGAGAACCATCAATGCGTATCTCATTGCATTAATGCCTGTCGTCTTTGTGTTCCAACTGTACCTGTCGGGATGGAAAATCATAGAAGAAAACAAGATGATGTGGGCTTTGCTTGCAAACGGATTTGGCATCCTTGAACATATTAACTACTACTACCGTCAACTCTCTATCGACAATCGGGCTGATGTAAAATACCTTATTCAAAATAAAAAGTTGAAGATCGCCAGTTTAGCGAAAGATTTGAGAGATAAGGAAATTTAGAATTTTGAATATCTCGTTAGTAAAATTAAATCACTCTGCAAAAATACAGTTTCCCGCAGATGGCGCAGATTAATACCGAACTCGGATCTTATAGTGCATTTTAATTTGGTTTTTATAAGCGATGAAATTTCCCTGCACACGCCTGAACGTTTGCACTCACAGATCTGCGAAATCTGCGCGCCTTTTGATCCGCGAGATCTGCGGGAGAGTATTCGGAATTTATTAATTTAGAGGGAATAAGATTATGTTGTACGCTATTTCTGTTGTTATGGAAGAGAATGATATTTCATTTGTTATTCGGGGGTGTATTTTCAAAATCTATAATAATCTGGGCCCGGGATTATTGGAATCTGCTTATGAGGCTGCTCTTGGTTTTGAATTGATTAAAGCGGGTCTTAATGTAAAAACCCAGGTTGCTTTGCCAATGATTTATGAGACCATAAAAGTTGATGTTGGATATCGGATCGATATGCTGGTTGAAGATAGGGTGGTGATTGAAATAAAATCGGTTGAGACTTTATTGGAGGTGCATCATAAGCAAGTGATTACCTATTTAAAACTATCCGGTTTAAAACTTGGGTTGCTTGTTAATTTTAACTGTGATGAGATTTCTAAAAGTATTTTCCGGAAAGCAAATAATCTTAATTAAATGCACTTTCCCACAGATTGAGTGCATGCAGATCACGCGGATTAATACCGAGCTCGGATGTTATAGCGCCTTTTAATTTGCACTAACAGCAAGAAAACATTTTCTGCAGACGCCCAATAACTTGCACTCACAAATCTGCGAAATTTGCGTGCCTTTTTAATCTGTGAAATCAGCGGGAAAATAACTTTTCGTTGTCCTATATTGCACGCCAAAATTGGAGAGACGAATTCATGCTGTTTGATTTAGAGAGCGCCACACCGAAAGAACCCACAAGACCAACTTTACCGAAAGGTACTGTCATCGATTATGAGATTGGTTTTCTTTTCAACTTCGCTTCAAGCCGTTCCACCAGCTTCGATCTTGAGCCGATACTGATTTATAAGCGCCACAATGCATTTGAGTATAAAAGAATTTCGTTGCAGGCGGATATCGCGCTGGCTTATCTTCAGCCCTTGGATGACGATTTCTACAATGATTTCTTCCAGTTTTCAGACAACAAAATTCTGAAGTGGATGACGGGCACCGGAAATAAATTTATCCGGAATGCCAACACCGGTTCATGGACACACAGCTCTGTGCGCGAGTTGAAAAACATTCGCAAGCATTATGTAAACTTATTGCATAAGATCTGGCCCAAGCTTATTGATCAGCCTCATCTTTTTATTTTGAAATCCGGCCGCTTCAATAATTACGGGCAAGAGAATATCAAACTTGGAAAACAACCCGCCGAAATTCGTTTCGCTGTTGAGCTGGAACAAGATGCTATTGTAATCAAACTTATTTTGTTGCTGGATGGCAAGCCTTCAAAATTAAATCTGGGCAGAGGTGTGCTTCTTGCAAAAGATAATATGCTCTACCTCCCGCCTGATGCAGACTCACTCGCAATCTTCGAGATGTTTGCGAATGGTGATTTGAAATTTCCATTGTCGTTAAAACTGGAAGTCGTTAAAAAATATGTGTTGCCGTGGCTGGGGAAATACAGAGTAGACATCAGCAATAAACTCAATATTGTATTGGCAAGGCAGCCGGTAAAGTCGCGGGTGTGGTTGAGCGAGTTGAATGAATCGAATTTAATGATTCGCGCTGAGTTTATGTACGATGAAGCGACCGTGGAATACAACCAAGAAGAAAACCTGGTGACCGAACAAGGTGATCTTTTAAAAATTGTGCAACGAGATAAAGAAGAAGAAAAGAAACTGCACGAATATTTACGCACACTGCATCCTTCGTTTGCCAATCAACGCAACAACGCTTACTACTATCTTCCTTTCTCTGATGTAATGAAGAAAGGCTGGTTCATTGGCATGATGCGAAAAGTAAGCGAGCAAGGTTATGCCATACACGGGCTGCCCGATCTGAAAAAATTCCGATACACCACACACGTTCCGAAATTCTCAATTGCTGTAACATCCAACGCAGATTGGTTTGATTTGAAAGTTACCGTTCAGTGGGGCGATCAGGAAGTGCCGTTAAAAGAAATACGTCTCGCCATTCTCAACTGGCAAGACACCATCATGCTGGAAGATGGAACGCTCGGTCACATACCAGAAGAATGGATCAAACAATACAGTTTATTACTTCGCACCGGTAAAGAAGATCACGGAGTATTAAGAGTAAACAAAGTTCACTTCACCCTTCTTGAAGATATTCTCGATAACCTCGATACTAATTCGAAACAGGAAATTGAAACACGCAAGCGGCAGTTGTTGGAGTATGATAGCATTGAGAAAGTTCCGCTCTCTGCTGAGATCAAAGCATCGCTTCGTCCGTATCAACAATCCGGATTTCACTGGCTGCAGGCATTGGATGAACTCGGGTGGGGTGGTTGTCTTGCCGATGACATGGGACTTGGAAAGACTTTACAAACCATTTCGTTCCTCCAATATCTGAAAGAGAAATATCCCGGAAGTACACAGTTGGTGGTTTGTCCTACCTCGTTGATTTTTAACTGGGAAAGTGAATTACAAAAGTTTTGTCCTTCGTTAAAGTTCTATACCTATTATGGAACGCAGCGGGAGTTCAGCGAAACACACGTTGAAGAATACGATATCGTATTGACTTCGTATGGTGTGGTGCGCAATGATCTTGAACAATTATCAAACGTGTTGTGGCAATACATTATACTCGATGAAAGTCAGGCCATTAAAAATCCGGATGCACGTGTAACACGAGCTGTGCAACAACTGCGTTCTGTTAATCGAGTTATTCTGAGTGGTACACCCGTTCAAAATAATACGTTGGATTTGTATTCTCAATTTACATTTCTCAATCCTGGTCAGTTGGGAAATAGAGAATTCTTCAATCGTGAATTTGCAATACCCATCGATAAGTTTGGCAGCAAAGAAAAAGCACAACACCTTAAAAAGCTTGTTCACCCGTTTACACTGAGGCGAACCAAAGAGCAAGTGGCCAAAGACCTTCCAGACAAAACCATATCAGTATTGTGGTGTACCATGGAAGCGGAGCAACGCAAGTTGTACAATCAATATCGCGATGGATACAAAACCAAGTTGCTTAAGAAAATTGATGAGGAAGGTATTTCCAAATCAGGGCTTGATGTATTGGAAGGGTTGTTACGACTCAGGCAAATTTGCGATCACCCGGCATTGATTAATAGTAGTGAAGAGATGCAAGACAGCTCAGTAAAAATTAATGAGTTGACGCGTGAAGTAAAAGAGAATGCGGGTAATCATAAATTACTGGTCTTCTCTCAATTTACTAAGATGCTTCATCTCATCCAGGCGGAATTTGAAAAAGCCGGAATAAGCTATTGCTATCTTGATGGTAGCACCCCATTAAACAAAAGAAAAGAACAAGTCGCGAAATTTCAGGAAGATGAAACCGTAAAAGCATTTCTCATCTCGCTCAAAGCCGGTGGTGTAGGTCTGAATCTTACCACAGCCGACTATGTATACATTGTGGATCCATGGTGGAATCCGGCAGCAGAACAACAGGCTATCGACCGCGCTCATCGCATCGGACAAAAGCGAAAAGTGTTTGCCTATAAAATGATTTGCAAAGACAGTGTAGAGGAAAAAATTCTACAGCTACAGGAACGAAAGAAGATGCTGGCCGATGATTTGATTCAGGAAGATGCTGGATTTGTGAAGACGCTTTCGAGGGATGATATTGAATTTTTGTTTGGTTGATTATGATGCCACGAATTAAGAAAATTCATGCTCTTACATTTATTCTTCACATGTAAGAAATAGTATGTTTCAGCTGATTCAGAAAGGGGTTTAAGCTTTAACTTTAAAAAAAATTAAAACATGCATTTCAGAACCCAAAGCTTTACAAAAACATTTAGTCTTCTGTTGTTGACCCTTACGCTCTTATTAGGAGCAAGCTGTGCGCATGTACACGTGCAAAATTCTTCACCCGGAAAATCAGGTAGCGCCCCGGGTCAGGTTAAAAAAACAACAGGCAGTCAATCGGCAAAGCCCTATGCTCCCGGACAACAGAAAAAGAAAAAGAATTAATCACTTTTTTGTAAACGAATCCTTTCCTTGTATTAATCCAAATTCATACAAGTAGAAAGCTTTCAAACAATGCACTACGGATTAGTAAGCATTTCAATTCGTGCACTTGTGGCGAAAAATAAATACAATTGCTTGTACATCGGATAGCAACTCCTTATAGGGGAGAAATCATTAACGATTATGGAGTCATATTCTTCAATCGTATATGAATTGTAGTTCCCTCATTCTTTCTGGAATTTACTTCAATTGATCCGTGCATTTTTTCAACGGTTTCTTTCACAATGTATAACCCAATACCCGAACCATCTCTTTGACCCGTAATGCGAAAGAACATATCAAAAATTTTATCCTGAAACTCCTGCGCAATGCCAATACCATTATCTTCTATCTGCAAGTGAAGATTGTTGACATCAGACTTTCCGGTTATTTTTATAAACTGATTTGTTCGGCCGGGGTCCTGAAATTTTATGGCATTCGAAACCAGGTTTTCTACCACGATATTAAATCGATGATCATCCGAATAAAAAGGCTGTTTCTCATCGATATCAATTTCAAAATGAATATTCTGAGCATGTTTCATATTCCGAAGTGAGTTTACAATTTCACTGATCGTTTGCTGGAGCGGAATAACTTTTGCTTCTATTTCAAGGCGATTATTTTTAGAGTAGTTGAGGATATTCAAAATGAATCCATCCAGTTTGTTCACACTATTTTTAATCAGTCGTGCATATTCAAGTATTCCAGGTTCCTTCGAATCCATTTCAATCAAAGAGACCAAACCAAGCACTGAACAAAGGGGCGCGCGCAGATCATGCGATGCACTATATACAAAGCGATCGAGTTCTGAATTTGTTTTCTTTAACTCTTCGTTGTTATCCATTAACTTTTCTTCTGCCAGTTTGCGTTCCAAAACATCCTCTTTATTTCTTTTTTCCTTTTCAAAAAGATCGAGCGCGAACGAAATATCAGAAGCTACCTCCACCAACAACGCCATTTCTTCCTTTGCGGAAAAATCAAGCTCGCAGGAATATAAATTAAATGTGCCAATCACTTTTCCATATTTTTTAAGAGGCAATACCATACAAGAACGAATGTCATGGCTGTTTGCATAGGGCCTCCATATCTCCAACATAGGATCAAGCTCAATATCGTTGCAGATGTAGTGGGCGTCGTTCTGTAATACATACTCTTGTGGCCCTAAAGATTGAAGCGAAGCATTGGAAAAAAGAGGTCTAATTTCCTCAGCCGGAATGCCACAGTGATCAATCAGCGAAATAGTTTTGTTGTCTTTGCTAAACATACCAATCCATGCCATTTTGAATTTACCGAATTCGATGGCCATATGGCAGGCATTTCGAAAGAGAGTAGCTTCATCTTTCACCCGAACAATATTCTGATTGATCTGACTAATAAAGGCGTAAAGGTGTTGAACCCTTTTTAGTTTTTTATCAGCTTCCTTTCGTGATGTGATATCCAGTGTCAGCACCAGGATGCCCTCCTCTACCGGTTCAATATTTAGTTCAAACCATTTTTTTGATTTATCATGATCCACAAATTCTATTTCAACTTGTTTGTTCACGCGTTCACTCATGCATTGTTCAAGTGCACTAAAAAGAGCGGTGTTCTCCAGGTTTGGATAGCGTTCCGTCATGGAATGTCCCAGTAATTCATTCATAGTTTTCTTTTCGTCTCCGGTAAGAGAATCGTTGACGAAAAGATAACGCCAGTTAAAATCGATAATCTGAATTCCTTCCATTGGCCAATCAAGTGTTTTATTAAAGGGTTTCTCGGTGCTAAACCAATTAGCAGAACGTCTTTCTGATTTGCCAGCTAAGGCTTCTCTTGATTTTCTCATTTTTGGTATTGTTCAATGAACATTTTTGTCTTTTTGGCTAACGTTTCTCTGTATCAATTTTGTCCAACGAGGCTCTGCACCCAGATATTGCTTTGTTTCACTTACATAAGTAGTACCAAGAAATGTGCGGGCGATAGTGAAATCAATTGGCTGGTCTATAGTTTGAATAAGATACCTTAATACAATTGGGAGGCAGTGTCTGAAGCCGCGTGCCTTCTAAACTGTATCCACATCTGCACCGCTGTGTATATGCGATTACACATATCGGCATATTATGTCTATTAATATCCTCATCCAACAATCTTACCCAAAGATCAGTTTGCATTTTAATTCGTGCATTCGTGGCAAAAAAAGGGAAATGTCCAAAAGATCCGATACACAAGAGCCAGCGGGAAAACCTATCGCTCATTACCTGTATTATCAATCTCCATGTTATCTTTGGTTAATCCTTACAACCAGCAATACGCATCCAGCTATGAAAAAATTAATCATCGTATTCCTCTCTCTTTTCTTATCGCTTCAGACCTTCGCAAGCATTCGCCTTCCAAAAATTCTGGGCGATAACATGGTGCTGCAACGAAACAAGCCCATTACAATCTGGGGCTGGGCAGATGCGAATGAAAAAGTAAGTGTTCAATTGAACAAACAATCCAAATCAGCAAAGGCTGATAAATCGGGTAAATGGATTGTTGTGCTTTCACCTGAAGTGGCAGGGGGTCCATATCAACTTGTTGTCAAAGGAAAAAACACCATCACGCTTTCGAATATTTTAATTGGTGAAGTATGGGTATGCTCAGGGCAATCAAATATGGAGTGGCCGGTTCGAAACTCAAATAATGCGGCAGAAGAAATTAAGAATGCAATGTTTCCATCCATTCGCCATTTCGAAGTAACCAAATCGGTTTCTACTAAACCAGAAGATGATGTGAAAGGTGGAGTTTGGAATGTATGCTCACCCGAAACGGTTGGAAGCTTTACGGCTGTTGGTTATTTCTTTGCGCGAGATCTGTATCAAAAATTAAATATCCCAATCGGTCTCATTCACACCTCATGGGGAGGAACCCATTCTGAAACGTGGACAAGCAATGAAGCCTTTGCACAAAGTACCGAATTCAAAGATATGATTGCCGAGATGCCTAAAGTTGATTTGGATGCATTGGCAAAACAGAAACAGGAGGTTATACTAAAAAAATTAAGTGCGATGGGCGTAACCTTACCGGCAAAGGATGCTGAAAAATGGAAGCGTGATGATTATAACGATACGAATTGGAAGACAATGCCACTTCCTAATATATGGGAATCACAAGGACTTGCTGATTTCGATGGTGTAGTATGGTTTCGAAAATCAATTTCAATTCCTGCCGCCGATGCCGGAAAAGAATCTTTACTTGAATTAGGAAGAATTGATGATTCTGATGAGACGTTTGTAAATGGTGTTTCTGTTGGATCGACCAAAAACCGGTATGATGACAATCGAAAATATAAAATACCGGCAGGTATACTGAAGGAAGGCAGAAACATCATCGCAGTACGCGTGGAAGACACGGGTGGTGGTGGTGGCTTATATGGCGAAGCGAGCGATATGAAACTCACCACAGCATCGAATGCTGTGACTACGTTAGTGGGTGCCTGGTCCTTCAATATTGAAAGTGCATTAAAGGGTAGTAGTTCGGTTGGGCCGAATGATTATCCTACTTTATTATTCAATGCCATGCTCAATCCCATTACGAACTATGGTATTGAAGGTGCCATCTGGTATCAGGGAGAATCAAATGCCTGGAGAGCGTATGAATATCGAAAGACCTTTCCATTAATGATACAGGATTGGCGCAATCATTTTAAGCAAGGTGATTTCCCATTTTACTTTGCGCAGTTGGCTAATTTCAATGCAAGCAACGGCACTACAGAGAAGGGCAGTACATGGGCCGAGTTGCGCGAAGCACAAGCATTAACACTTTCATTACCCAACACCGGTATGGCTGTAATCATTGACATTGGTAATCCCACAGATATTCATCCGAGAAACAAACAAGATGTAGGTAAACGATTGGCTGCAATTGCAACGAGCAAAGTGTACCAGCAAAACAATGTGTATAGTGGCCCGATGTATAAATCGATGAAAATAGAAGGCAACACCATTCGATTAACCTTTATTGAAACAGGCAGCGGGCTGATGGTAAAAGATAAGTATGGTTATGTTAAAGGTTTTGAAATAGCCGACAGTGATCAGAAATTTAAATTTGCGAAAGCTTGGATAGAGGGTAATGATGTACTTGTTTCTGCAGACGGAATTTCAAATCCTGCTGCTGTGCGTTATGGATGGGCCGACAATCCTGAAGATGTTAACCTATATAATAAAGAAGGATTTCCGGCTTCACCTTTTCGGACGGATACATGGAAGGGGATTACGGAGGGCTCGAAGTTTAAAATTCAATAGAGAAATTCAAATACACTTTCCCGCAGATTTCGCAGATTAAAAGACACACAGATCTTGCTGATCGGTTCGGTACTCTATCTGAAAGAAGTTCTCTTTTGCCAGGAATGCACGAATAGAAATGTACGGTTAATTTGACATTCAATCCGCGGGTACTTAATCTGCGGGAGATAACCCTTTACTACGTTCGCTGGCGGGCAACTTTATTCGATTATGAAAAGTGCAGTAAGGAGAGAGTGCCTTTCCGTTATCACGAATGGGTTTTTTGTTCGGCATTGAAATTGCCAACCTCCTCGCTTACGGTTTATATCTCTACCTAATTCTATCTCTCCTATGCTCAAAAGTTATTTCCTGGTTGCCCTTCGTAGTTTAAAACGAAATAAACTTCACGCTTCCATCAATATCATCGGCCTTGCCATCGGCATGACATGTTGCATATTGATCACACTCTTCGTTCAGTTTGAGCTAAACTACGACCGCCAGAATAAAGATTCAGATCGTATTTATAGAATGGCCATAGACCTTGAAGCAAACAACTGGGCCATTTCTTTTTTTCCCATCGGCAGTTTGCTGAAAGACAATTTTCCAGAAGTAGAAAAGTTTACCCGTATCAAACCCATCGATGTGTTGGTTCTTAACGCCAGCAGCGATATAAAGAATAAAGAGAAAGTCTTCTATGCTGATTCGTCCGTGTTTGATGTGCTTGACATTTTATTACTAAAAGGAAACGCAACAACTGCACTGGCCGAAGTAAATTCATTGGTACTTACGGAAGATAAAGCGCGCAGTTATTTTGGGGAAGAAGATCCGATTGGAAAAACACTGACACTGCTTCACGATAAAACGGAATATAAAGTCACGGGAATATTCAAACCCCTGCCTTCTAATTCCCATGTGCATATCGACATGATGGTTTCTTCCGACAACTTCGCACCGATGAAGGCAGGCTCTCCTGAAGGTTGGAACTATCTTACCAATCACTACACATACCTCGTGCTTCCAAAAGATATCGATTACGTGGCCTTTGAAAAAAAGATTTCAACTTTCCTGGATAAGTTTCAGGAACGTACACCCGATCAGCAGCCCAATATTTTAAAACTACAGCCCCTTACTTCAATCCACTTACACTCCAACAGAGGTCTTGAAGTAGAAGCCAACGGTAATTTGAATACGGTATATATTTTATCGGCCATTGCTTTTTTTATACTCATCATTGCTTGTATTAACTTCATGAACCTCACTACTGCACAATCGCTGAAACGTGCTCGCGAAGTGGGCATTCGCAAAGTAGTGGGTGGCAAAAGATCACAACTTGTGTTTCAATTCCTCAGTGAGTCTGTTGTGATCAGCACCATATCACTGATCATTTCAATCGCATTGTTGGGGTTAATCATTCCCACCTTCAATAACATCTCCGGAAAAGAAATCAACATCAATCCAATGGAGAACGGATATGTATCTGTTTTCTTTCTAGGCATCACTTTCTTTGTTGGAATATTTGCAGGTACCTATCCGGCATTCTTCTTATCCAATTTTCAACCCACCTCGGTATTGAAAGGAAATTTTATCAGCAACTTCAAAGGTCAACTGATGCGCAAAGGATTAGTAGTGTTTCAATTTGCCATTGCCTTCGTCATTATGGTAGGAACCTATGTAGTGTATGATCAGTTGGATTTCATGCTGAATAAAAACATGGGCTTCGATCGCGAGCAGACGCTTGTGATACAAATGCCGCGAGATAGTGTTGGCGCTGACATGGTAAAAACAGAAATGACAAAACTTGCTTCAGTAGAAAGTGTAACTCGAATGCTGGAAGTACCAGGCAAAATGGTGAGAACATCAGGCATCTGGCACGAAGGCTCACCAGAAAATAAAGATGCCAATGTATATCTGTTCAGTGGTGATCCGGACTTAATCAAAACAATGGACATGACTATGGTAAAAGGTGAATACTTCCGACCCGAAACGAAACAGTTTTATAAAGAATTTGTCATTAACCAAACGGCTGCTAAACATTTTGGATGGACGGAAGACGAGGCCATTGGAAAGCTGATGAACTTTGGTGAACGCGGAGAAGAACCAGGAAAAGTAATTGGAGTGATCAAAGATTTTCACTTCAAACATTTGCACGATGCTATTGATCCGTTAGTAATGTACCTCGAGGAGAGCTATGAAGGCACATTCATGGCATTGAAAATAAAATCAGGTAATTTGAAAGAGGCAGTGGCCACAGTAGAACAAACCTGGAAGAACATCTTGCCACAACATGAATTTCAATACCAGTTCCTGGATGAGAGTTTTGATAAACTCTTCGACCAGGAAAAAAGACTGGGTCAACTCTTTAGCATTTTTTCAGGACTCGCCATTTTCATTTCATGCCTCGGATTATTTGGTCTTGCCTCTTTCACACTGGAGCAAAACAAAAAGTCAGTCGCTGTACGAAAGGTGTTAGGCGCATCAGTCTCTAATATCGTGGTGATGATGTCCAAAGACTTTTTGAAGTTGGTACTCATCGGTATGGTAGTGGCTGGGCCTGTCGCTTATTTTGCAATGAACAAATGGCTGCAGGGCTTTGCTTATAATGTAGGCTTTGGCTGGATCGTATTTCTCTATGCAGCTTTAGCAGGAGTATTGGTTGCTTTTCTTACAGTAAGCTATCACTCTTTGCGGGCAGCTACCTCTAATCCGGTAAATTCACTGAAGGAATAATAAGCGAAATATTAAGATCTATAATCAGTGGGAAATTCAAATGCAGTTTCCCGCTGATCGAATACACTCAGATCTCCCAGATTATACAAAATCATCAGTGGGATCAGCTTAAGTATTTGCTAAAAATGTCACAGCTTTATTCCACAATTTATCCTTCACTTTGCGGGAAAAGAAACCCAGATGCCCTACTTGTTGAAGATCATGCTCACTTAAAATTATTTTTTCGACAGAGGTCGATGCCTGGGTATAGAAATTTTTTAACGCCTCAACCGTGCGGTCGGTAGCAATGGTATCATCTTCCGGAAAGATGAAATGCAATGGTATTTTTACTTCGTTGAAAAATTGTTTTGAAATGGTAGTACCAAAATATTTTCCGAAGTATTGTTTGTTCATGCACCAGCTCCTCCATTCGGCTGCTACTCCTTTCGGTAAATCTTCTCCTAATCCAAACCAACTGGCCGGTAAGTACCCTACTGTAGAAAGCAAGACAGGTGCTAATCCCTGCCAAATAAAAAGTGTGAAATATTTATAGGGTGATGACAACCACTTCCAATATCCGGTAGAGCTTGAAATCAGAAATGCTTTTGAAAACTGGTGATGGTTATCCATCATGCCCAGTTGCTGTCCGCCCGCACTGTGACCAATTAAAAGTTTTGGAAGAAGATTGTAACGTTCCATTAACCAATCCAGAACAGCTGCCATATCTTTTTGTCCCCACTCATGATTCAGTGCCTTAAAACCACGCAATGATTTCGGTTTCGATCCGCCAATGCCGCGATAATCAAACAGCAGCACGTGATAACCCTGTTCGCAAATGTATCGCGCAAAGTTGAGATAGAACTCTTTTTTAATTCCCGTGCCACCGGCCAGTAAAACAACTCCATGAATCTGTGATTCTGCTTCTAGCAGAATAGAGTCAAGTAAAAGTCCATCACGGGAAGGGATTTGAATTTTCAGTTCACTCATTTTTTTTCCAATCTATACAAATGAAGAAAGAAAGATCAGTATCCCAAAGCATCAATTGAAAGAAGACTACTCACTTCTCAAAGTATCTACCGGATTTGATCGTGCTGCTTTCAGAATAGTAAGACTGGTTGTAAAAATTCCGATCACAAAAATCACAAAAGCACAGAGCACTACGGGGAACATATTTACAGCGATATGGTAGGCATAGATTTCTGCCAGTAATGCTTCAGTCAGATAAAAGCCTCCAACAGATCCTACTATTGCAGCCAGTGTGAGGATAATAACAAATTCCCTGTTGAGAAGCATGACAACACTACTCACTGAAGCACCCAGTGTTTTACGAATGCCAATTTCTTTCGTGCGTTTCGTGATGTTTAAAGACGCCAGCGAAAAAATACCGGAGGCAGAGAGTAATCCACCCAGCAGTGTGAGAAACAAAAAGATCTTTTTAAGATTTCCATTAACTGATTTTGTTTCTGCCAGCACAATATCTTCCTGGTATTGGATTTCAAAAGGCTTGGCCGGGAATACTTTCTTCCAGGTATCTTCTACAAATTGTTTTACGGCAGGCAGGTCATCTGCTTCGGCCCGTATCTGCATCATTCTGTATGCTGTTGTATCGGCCTGAAAAAATATAAAAGGTTCAGGCTCCTTAGATCGAAATAAATTGTCAACATGATTTTTAATCACGCCTACAATGCGTCTTCTCTTATCGTGAACCGTAACGATCTTTTCAATGGGATCGGTCATGCCAATTTTATCAACGAATGCCTGGTTAACGACAAGTCCTTCTCTTCGGTCGGATACATTGTCGAGATTAAGAAAGCGGCCCTCTTTCAACGTGAAGCCCATTGTTTCAAAATAATTTTTCCCAATGCCCATGAGTTGGGAGGTATATTCTGCCGTATCAATTTGCACAGGGAACTGATAATTGTTGTAACCAACATGCTGATCGCTGATGGAGAACTCCAGAATTTTCGGATTAGAGGATAATGCATTCTTCATCACCTCAAATTCTTTTTCACTTTGTATGTTTACCGTAATCACCATCTCCTTGTCGTAACCAAAATTGATAGCCTCCTGAAATTTAGTGTTCTGAATAAAAACCACTCCACCAATTAATACGATAACCGACAATGCAAATTGCAATGCAACCAATGTTCGGGTAAGGGCATTCGTACCTTTTATTTTGATCTGACCTTTTAATAAGGCCACCGGTTTGAATTTGCTGTTGAACAACGCAGGATAAATGCCTGCGAGTAGCGAAGCAAAAAAGACCAGTATCATTAATGTGATAAATAGATTTAACCCACTAAGATCCTTCAATGTGTAGGGAAGTTCCCACATAGTAGTGAAGGCGGGCACAAGCCAAAGGGATATTACTAGCCCTACAGCGAGAGAGAGTACAATGGTTAAAATCGTTTCCAGCAAGAATTGAGAGACAATCTGTTGCCGCATGGCCCCGATGGCTTTTCGAATGCCAACCTCTTTCAATCTTTTTGCGGTCATGGCAATGGAGGTATTGGTAAGATTGAAACAAGCGATGAGTAAGATTAATCCGGCCATTGCCGTGAATACAATAATTGGTGCCGCTTCCATTCGCAGATTGGCATATCCCCAGCCAATACTATCCTGCGTGAAGTATGCTTTGAAGGGTTCAAGCTGATACGACAATACGTGTGCATCTTTCTTTGCTTCATTGCGAATCGAAATGTATTTATCAAACTGTTTGCTGATGCTCGCTGCATTTTCCGGAGATGCGAGCTCGACAAACGTAGAGGGGTCTCTCCAATCTCCCCAGTCGTCAACTTTAAGTTTGTGAACATCTTGCAAAACTTCTATCCGCATTATGGCATTGAAGTCGAATGTATTGTTGACAGGAACTTCCTTTAACACACCACCAACGATCACTTCAATCTCCAATTCATTTGGAAAATTGAGTACCAACATTTTACCTACTGCTTCTTCATCAGCAAAATATTTCTTTGCTAACTTTTCGCTGAGAAAGATGCTGTACTTGTCTTTGAACGTCTTATGGTTCCCGGCAAGCAATGGAAAATCAAACATGCCGAAGAAGGTGCTGTCGGCAAATGCAATTCTTTCAGCAAAAGCCTTATCTCCATTGCGCATGTACGCGCCATCGCTGAGATATCGGGTGTAGCGCTCAATTCCTGAAATTTGCGGGAACGCTATTGGCGGAAGCACCATAGGCGCGTTATTGTTCGGCATAACCTTTCCGTCTTCCCCCTTGATATGAGAGTGGATTTTGAAAATTCGTTCTACTTTACTGCTTTCATGAAAGTTGTCGAACTCGATGTTATAGGCCAGTATTAGGTAGGCCGCAATACAGCACGCCAGGGCAATGCCCAGCCCAAATGTATTGATGATAACATAGCTCTTGTTTTTGCGCAGACTTCTGATGGCCACAAGGATGTAGTTCTTGATCATAGGGTGATGGGGTGATGTTAAAATTTAGACGCTCACACAACGGTTTATGTTGCACGAAATCATAATTATATTATTGATTTTGGTGAATGTAATTCCACACGCGTTAAAAAGTAGCAATGGAAGACAACGTTTTGTCTTGCGCACGGAGTGAAAGTGTACCGGCAAAGAAGGCAGTGATGAGAGGAATTTTCATGACAATGATTTTATCTATTTTAAAGATAAAGTCATTTTTCGGACTTAGCACTCTGATTTATTACCCTATACCAGGATCAAAGTCTTACATTCACTAATGTGGTGAAAAGAGACGGTCTACTTTTTTGGTGCATACTTTACACCTGCTGGGATTTCAATTTCAAGGTGATTCGCAGCAGGAACAACCGGGCATGAGTAGCGCGTGCTGTATGCACAGTATGGATTGTAAGCCTGGTTAAAATCAATTACTATACTGTCTCCTTTCGGTATACTCAGTTCAATGTATCTGCCACCTGGATACGTTTGATTTCCATTCGTTAAATCAGGGAAGGGAAGAAAGAGGTAGTCACGATATTCGACAGTGGCCATCAATTGTTTCGACTGGTAAACCGGTAATTCAAATTTTTGATCGTTAAGGATAAATTCAAGCATACCATAAATGCGATACTCCGGGAGAGCCATCGAAGAAGTTTTCATTTTAAAAAAAGGCGCTGGCGCTGTAACGCGAAGTGTTCCTGTAATACGATATTTTAAATTCGCTTCGAAGAAAGCATGCTCTTTAAAATGTTTCCGGGCTTTGGAATCGAGAGGTGATTTTTTCTTGCTTTTATATTCTTTATTAAGCTCTGTCTGAAATTTGATTATTGTAGCAAGACCATCATCGGTTTGTGCAAAAGTCTGCGAACCCAAAAACAAGAAAAACACAATCACAATTTTCATACTATACCGTTGATTTAGGTTGTAAGCTATTGTTTTTCGGTCGTGGTAAGGTATTCTATTATTTTTTTATTTTATCTAACGCCTCGTCCTGTCTACCATTCGTATGTATTTTTTCAGGATTTTCTTCCAATGCTTTTATCTCTGTTTTCTCCTTTTTAATATCTGTGCGGATGAGCCCGAAAATACTCATATAGAAATTTGCTATCCACACTAATGAAAATCCGGCAATGATATAGCCTCGCCAGTCTTCCAGTAAGAGTGTATAATCGGTTAAGAAAACAAATAAAATAGTGACGTAATGACTAAAGCAGTATTCGCAGGTAAAGAGATAAAAGAATTTTCGTTTTAATAAGTTAGTGTCATTGAGGCTGTGTCTTATGCAATATTCTCGAGGTTCACGAAATACCTCCTCATGGGTAACCGTCCACGCTATGCAGGCAATGGGAATTGCCAATATGAACAGCCAGATAATTTGAGTTTGAATTTCCATCTCTTTTTATAGTTAAATTTTGTACCATCTTATTTGCCCTGCTGCGTATGCCATTGTGAAGTATGTTGTGGAATTTTAATCACACGGGATATGAAATGTCTATTTTTTTACCACCTTACTCCTCACCTTGATAAGCGTAGAGTAACCCGTTGAGAATTCGCTATCTTTAGTTGATCACATCACTATGATATAGAAAAAGCGAGCGTAGGAAATAAAAAAGTAAAGAAACCTTCGTTCTGTTTCACGCGCAGATCACCAACAGAAAAATTATATTGCAGACTATGTTTGCACAAGCGCATACGCCTGAAAATATATCACCTCAAGAGATTGATGCCTACCTCGAAAAAGGATGGTTCAGAATGGGGCAACGCATTTTTACCACCAACTTCGTTCACTTTCAAGATCATATTTACAGCACGGTTTGGCTGCGCATTTTGCTGAATGAATACGTAGCTGATGGCACACAAACAAAATTATTTAAACGAAATGCTGCGTTCAGAACAACCATCAAGCCCGCTGAGATCACAGACGAGAAAGAAGAATTATACATTCGGTACAAGCAACCACTTCTCTTTCAGCCCTCCGAATCCATTTATCAACTCTTAATGGGCAGGAGTAACTCAGCCTCTATTTACAATACCTTCGAAGTAAATGTGCACGATGGAGATAAACTAATTGCTTGTGGGTTTTTTGATCTGGGTGAAACCAGCGCTATGGGAATCAGTTCCATTTATGATCCTGACTACAAAAAATACAGCCTTGGAAAATTTCTGATTTACCTTAAAATACAATATTGCAAAAATCTTAAGCTTGATTATTTCTATCCTGGCTACTTTGTACCTGGCTATTCCTACTTCGATTATAAATTGACGATTGCACAACCGGCTCTTCAATTCTTACAATTAAGCTCACAACAATGGCAGCGTATTGATTTTTTTTTTGATGATCACATTCCTTACCAAGTGATGCACAAAAAATTAATGCATTTGCAGAAATTATTAACAGCAGCAGGTCTCCAAAGTCGTGTTGTAAAATATGAATTCTTTGATGCAAATTTAATTCCCGATCTGAGTGATGCTGAATTGCTGGATTTTCCTGTTTTCCTATTTTGTATTAAAGAATCGGAAGAGGGTACAAATCCCATACTCGTTTTCGATGTATGCGATGGCAAATATCATTTGTTAATGTGCATGCCGATTTGGAAACCAAATGAAATCAATCCAGACCCTTCGTTTTATTCTGATTATTTTCTGAAATCGGTGTATGAAGTGTATGCGTCCCAGTCTATCGAAGAAATATCAGAGGCCATTTTAAAGGTCATGAAGAGTCAACCCTGATTATACACAGAGCCGAAAGAAAATAGAAGAGTAGGACTGGCTATTGAATACACTGCATCGATTAAACGGTATTGCTCGGACATTATTAAAGCCGTGAATCATTTCAAAGTCTTTACAATACATTTAAATTGCAAGCTATAAACCAAGTAAAATGAAAAAACTGATCTTGTTATTTTGTCTCCTTATCTCCGCTTTGGCCAATGCCCAGGATTATCAAAAATTAGCACAAGAAACCTGTGATTGTATAAACAAAAAAGACTTAACAGGCGCAACTTCAAAATCCATCGAGATGGCATTGGGTTTTTGTATGTTGGAAGTTATACAAAAAAATAATATTGATATTGAAATTACTGATTCAGAAGCCATGGGAAGTTTTGGTGAAAAAATAGGACTTCAAATGGCGATACTATGCCCTTCAATATTTGGTGGCTTAGTTGAGGAGTCGTTGGAAGGTGAGGATGATGTGGAAGTGCTGAGTCTTTCAGGAAAAATAAAATCCATTGAAGATGGCGATTTCTTATTCTTAATACTGAAGGAAGAAAGTGGCAAGGAAACGCGATTGATCTGGCTCCGTTATTTTAGTGGCTCCGATGATTATCTTACCGATCCACGCAAATTGATTGGCAAGAAAGTCGTTGTAAAATATCAGTCTACTGAATGCTACCTGCCAAAAGCAAAGGGATATTTTGCGTATAAAGAAATTACAGAACTAAAAATGGACTAAACTCAATTTGCGTAATCTGCCTTAATAAAAAACTTCATTCTTGTTCGCTTAAATTCCTCGCCTTTCATTTAAACTATAATACTGAGTATTAATTTTTGCAGTCTACCTTTATAACATGAAATGGCTCTGCACACTTTACCTGAAACTGATTGGTTGGAAAATTGGAAGTAGACTTGATCCATCCATCAAAAAATGTGTGTTGGTTGCTGCTCCACACACCAGTAATTACGATTATCCCATTTCGTTGGCAACGTTGTATAGCGGTGGTTTGCGTGTTCGCTTTCTAGCAAAGAAAAGTCTTTTCAAATTTCCATTAGGCATCATCATGCGTGCATCAGGAGGTATTCCTGTAGATCGTTCCAAACACACCAACATGGTAGATGCCATGATTAATTCATTCCGGCAAAAAGAAGAATTGATATTGATGATTCCGGCAGAGGGTACACGCGGTTATGTAAAAGAATGGAAGTCGGGATTTTATCATACTGCTATGGGTGCCAACGTACCAATAGTGATGGGCTACCTTGACTATGGTAAAAAAATAGCGGGCTTTGGTGATGTATTTTATCCTACGGGTGATTATCAAAAAGATCTTATTGAAATTCAGAATTTCTATCGGCAGTTTACTGCACGGCATCCTGAAAAATCGAGTTTGAAATAATTATAATTACGTATGTTCCACACTAAATGTGTATTTTCTCTGATGTGTGTAGAGAATATTGTGCAGCACATGTATTATTAAGATTCTTTATTTTACCGCTTATCCTACCAAAACGGAATCCATTACCTTCAATTGTTATCTCATCGGCATCTTGTGCTAAATGGTAAAGTTGTTGTCGTTCTACCGCAAACAAACATACGATCTATGAAAAAAAGTATTTGGTTATTCTTATCCATCATGGCTGCATTTGTAGCCTGTAAAGACGAAGAAGCAGATGTCCCCAATGCAATTTCCTCGGAAGAAGCTGCAGTGATGGTGGGGTCTTCATTTGCATCCAATTCATCCGGTGTTTCTTTGGTGTCAAAAGAATCGGCCAACAAATCAGAAGACATTCTGGAGGACAACGCAAGCGGAAGAATTGCAACGTGTGGTGCATCGCAAAGCATTGATTTGTCTGGAGCTAGTCCTGTAGGCGGAACCATTACATGGAGTTATGATTTCAGTTATAATTTCCGATTAAACTGTACTGCAGAGGACCTTCCAGAAAATATTACGGTTGGCTTGAGTTACAGTGGCGCATTTGATAGTCCAAAGTTAGGATTTGAGCATTCGGGGTTAAGTGACTTGGCCTTTACAGGTCTTGAAGAATCAGCAGATGATTTTTTAATGAATGGTTCATATAAGCGAAGTGGTTCTTTCGAAATTAAAGAAGGTGAAAAGAAAACAGGTAGCAGCAGCATCGACATCACCATTACGAATGTTGCGATTGATAAGACTACTCACAAAATTATAAGCGGTTCGTCAACTTTTACACTAACAGGTTCTGTTTCTGGAAAGGGTACATTTAAATACGAAGGCACTGTTGAGTTTAAAGGTAATGACACTGCAGATCTGAAAATTAAGGGCGAAGTCTTTTTACTGAACTTAAATGATGGGAGCGTGACAGCCAAATAAGAATTCACCTCGTAGGTGTAAGTAGGTAGGGGGTCGGGTCACAGCAATGTGGCCCGATTTTTTTAATAGAAGGTTTAACACAGCTGAAAAATACTGCCTTGTAAAATTAATTTCAAATTGCAAACGTATGCAGCCTGTGAGAAGACAAAAGAACTCCTAGCTTTGCTCCCCCAAAGACTTCAGAGAATAATTTTTCTCTTTTGTCTCCTAAAATGAATACATGATCTACACAATTTGCCAGCACTATGGCGTTTGTTTGAAGAAAGTGTTCTCTTTATTAAGAATTGTATAATGATGAAAATAAATCGCACGATTAATACACTGAAAATTCTGGGAAGTTTGTTCCTGTTTTTCATCCTAAGCATTTCGGTAAATGCTCAGCAACTTATTACTGAAAATAAAAACATTGTCATTTATGACCCTTTGCTTTGGAAGCATCAGCTTAAGCTTAATGCCAATCAGCGCGAGAAGATTCAACAGATAAACCTGGAGTTTTACCAAAGTATTTATAAAGCAGCACAGGATGATAGCCGCGATCGTGCTGCATTGCAATCAAAAGCCAATCAGTACATACAGCAAAGAAGCCAGGAGATCTGGGAAGCGTTCAATCCAAATCAGCGCAGAAAATGGAAGCGCATGTGGGATCACTATTCGTCATGATCTTATCAATTTTACTTTTTACTAACCGGCAAATCAATTACAAACCGGGTTCCTTCGTTCAGCTTGCTCTCCACTGAAATAGTTCCGCCCATCGCTTCTACTTGTGTCAATGTGAGGAAGAGTCCAAAGCCCTTACCCGTTACCTCCGGATGAAAACGTTGATATAGTTTAAATATTTTGCCTTTAGCATATCGCATGTCAATGCCGATGCCATTGTCTTCCACCATAATTTTTACACGGTCATCTTCCAATGCGTTTAAGCATGAAATAAAAACGGGTCTGTCAGGACTTGAATACTTTAGTGCGTTGTGAATAAGGTTGTAGAAAATGCTGTGAACGTAAGGACGCAAACCATCTACATATACTTTTTGAAATTGATCGATATTCACATAACCTCCTACCTTTGTTATTTCATCGGCCAGCATGTTGATCGTCAATTGAAGCTGCGATTTGAGCTCTACTCTTTCAGCTAAATTTCCCAAACCTTTCCGAATGCTCAACACACTACTCAAATCAGAAATTACTTCATCGAGATTATTCACACTAGTCGTTAACAAGTCAATTAAATTTTCATCTCCCGTGTGAAGAAGATTAACCAATCCTTTTATACGGGCAACAGGTCCACGAATATTATGAGCTGTAATGAACGCAAATTGTTCCAACTGTGTATTCTGATCGATCAGTTCTTCATTTAACTTCTGCAACACAGTAGTTCTTTCCTCAACACGTTGTTCCAACGTTGTCTTGATGTTTTCTAGTTCAGTATTTCGATTTTCCATCGATTCGGATTGCGCAGAAAGTTCTTCATTTTGCGCAGCGATCTCTTCTTGTTGAATTTGAAGTTTTCGGGTGCGTTCTTCAACCATTTGCGCGAGAATGGCAGCCCGGCTTCGCAGTGTTCGTGTTCTCCATTTATACACCAAATAAATACTGGTTAGAACTAGTCCAACTACGAGCGACAAGAACCAATACGTTCTCCATAAAGGTGCCTGAATGTTTATGGATACAATTAATCCTTCTTTTTCCCATTCACCAAACGAATTAGAAGCCTTTACACGCAGCGTATAATTACCTGGTGGAATATTAGTGAATTGTATTCTTCGCTCATTTTCAATAAAGGTCCATGACTCATCATAGTCCTGTAGAATGTATTGATAAGAAGTGTACGCTGGATACGAAAAACCAAGACTGCTTATTTCAAATCCAAAGTTTCGCTCGCTCCAGGTCAGATTTATTTTCCTATCGTTGACGATTTCACCCAATGACTGTTGCTTTTCTGTTTGCTCTTTTCTTTCTCCATTGATAAACAACCCTGTGATAATGCATTGAGGTATTTCACTTTTTATATTCAGTGCTTCTTCCGGAAGAAATGCAGTGAGGCCATCAACACCACCAAAATACATTTTACCTGATGGTGACTTATAATATGCATTGGTATTAAATTCATTTCCCTGTAGTCCATGACTAGTGTTAAAATTCCGTATGCAATGCAATTCTTTTTTACTGAATACGGCAATTCCTTTATTGGTACTTAACCATAAATTATTTGCACGATCTTCTAGTATTCCATAAACAACTTCATTTGGTAATCCATCCTTCTCTGTAAAATTTTTAAAACTGGAATTCTCTTCGTCATACAGGGAAAGTCCACCTCCTGAAGTACTAATCCATACCTTACCTTCCGAGTCTTGGTAAAAACTCTTAATCAAAGCGTTTGGAAGACTGCTTGAATCTGTTGCGTTATTACTGAAATCGCGAATGGTATGGTATGTTTTGGTATTTAGTTGAAGAATGTGTGTGTAACGTTCCGTCCATAAAACATTGCCAAGAAGTTTCATCGTCAGTGTACCCGTTTCGGTTAACCGTTTAATTTGATTCGTCTGTGCATCTAGAAGTATGATACCATGTGTGGTGGCAACAAGAAGTTCATTTGAAGAAAGGTAAAGTAAGTCAGTCACGGAAGTTTTCGGATCATCCAGGAGAGGAATACCAGTAAAGAGAATTTCTTTTCCGTTCCACTTCCGTAAACCTTTTGAGGTTGCGATCCACAATCCACCAGTATGGTTGAATAACATTCTGTTGATACGCGTCTTTTGTCTGTTCTTTGAAATGATTTCATAATGTCTCGAGTTATTCAGCTTCAGGTTTATGATATCAAGTCCATCCAATGTAGAAACATATATCTCATTGTCGTCCTTTGTAATTACGGAAGTAACAAAATTATTGGATAACGATATGGGGGCACCAGGGAAGCTCCCAAAGTAATTAAACACAGAAAGCTGTGGACTGTATTTGTTAAGACCTAATCCGTTAGAGCCAATCCAAACTACACCATCCCTTGTCTCAAAAATACAAGCCAGATAATCACTCGACAATGTAAATGGATTTTGTGAAATATACCGAAGTGTTTTAACGTAACGATCCGAAGAGTCAAAAACAAGTACCTACCTCCTTTCGCACGACCCACAACTCGCCATTCGTCAACTTCAGAATTCGCATTTGTTCTTCGTCTACATCATCGATGGTTGGAAACGTGAAGAGTGTTATAAACTGATTACGTTCATAGTCAAATTTAAGGAGCGACTGTTTGGTCTGCACATAAATTTCATGCGTGCTTTCCACGTAGTAGAAAGAAATTCTGGACGAAGGATCCAACACCGTAGTGAATTTCGTTTCGGTTGATGAACGTACATAAACTGCATACTTGGTAGCCAGCCCACTGTCATTATTACAATAACTTCGAACAACCTGGTCATCAAAATCCTGCATATCCGCCTTTCGCGAAAAGTGTCCTGTAAAAGGGTTAAAATTCCAAATGCCAGCATTGGAACTTAACACCAATATGCTGTCAGATTCCTGGTCCAAATCATTTACAACAAAGCCTGCATTGGCCTTTCCATCCAGTATTATCGGGTAGTTTACGAAGTTGTTTTTCTCCGGAACAAACCGGCTTAAGTGGCCAGAGGTGGAGACCCACAGATTTTGAGACTTATCAATAAACAGCATATGAATATCGCTTCTGGGAATCGTATTCGGATTTTCATCATCATGCTGAAAGATGTAGAACTTGTTACCATCATATTTATTGAGGCCATCAAGAGTGGCAACCCAGAGATATCCATATTTATTCTGAACAAGTGATTTAATTGAAGATTGTGAGAGCCCATCTTCTACTGCAATCCGCTCGAAGCGAACCTCATGTTGACTAAATACGGGGAAAGCAGCAAAAAAAATCAATGCTGCTAAAAGACTTTTCATAGGTGATCCGTTAAGAAAGCTGCCACCTTTTCGTTCTCATCAAGTAATAGGCAGATGAAAAGATAATAATTGAAATATTCATTTCAAAGAAATAAGGCTCTCAACCCTGCCAGAGAAATCGATTAATAAATAAATTCCAAGAAATTTAATTGCCTAACGTATATGCCAATTTCATATAACCCAAAACCTCTTTGTTCACATCCTCCTTCGCATACATTCTAAAGTGATGATTGAATTGCCTGACATCACCAGGCACTTGCGCAATTTTCTGAAAGCATAGATTCTCTGCATGTGCCTTCTCGAATGGAAAAACCACGTGAATAAAATTCTTTCCTAGTTGTGTGATGTAGGCGATACGCCTGCGTGGTGTAGCAATTCCAATCATCGTTTTGGCGGGGTGTATTGTTACCTTACCAATCTTTTGGTACTGATTAACAAAGTGATTAAACAAGTCGATTGTATGCTCCGATTTTCCGTTCAGAAAATCAGTTATCGTTTGGTTTGCAGACGAAGTTGATTTACTGCTCATTGTTCTTCGTTCTAAATTTTCAGATGGATTACACTAAGGTAGTTAAAAGATTAGTACATGATTCTTTCCATTTGGATGGCCTATGACTTTGTCATTCGCTACTTTTATGGTTAAACAGCAGCTATGTCGCAATTCAAAATTATTTTACTGGCGTTTCTTTGTGGCAGTTATACACTCGCAATTGCTCAGATGCCTTCGCATATTAATTCGATCTTTCCAAAAGGAACTACTTTTCATCAAAATATTCCATATGCAAATGACACCTTGAAGAAACATTTACTTGACCTTTATCTCCCGGCTAACGCCACGGCAGATACACCGCTTGTCATTTGGGTACACGGAGGTGCATGGATGCATAACGACAAGTATGCCGACATGAGTTATATGAAGGAAACGGTTAAAAGGTTTATAGAAAAAGGATATGCATTAGCCTCCATCGATTACAGACACAGCACTACTGCAATTTTCCCTGCGCAAATTCAGGATTGCAATCAGGCAATTCAATTTCTATGTGATCGTGCAACTACTTATAAGTTTGACAAGAATCGAATTGCACTCATTGGTTTCTCTGCTGGTGGACACTTGGCGTCTCTGCTAGCCTTATCCAATAATACTAACGTTCCGGACTTCTATGTCAACAAAAAGAAGCCAGCTTTTCACATTAAGGCTGTGATGGATTTTTATGGCCCAAGTAACTTCTTGCTCTTTTTTGGTACGTCCAAAATAAACGATACAGACAATCCGATTGCAATACTATTAGGCACTTCCCCTTTACTTCGTCCGGACATTAGTAATAATGCCAGTCCCGTTACGTACGTTGATAAAAATGATCCTCCATTTTTTATTGTTCACGGTGAAAAAGATATGGATGTGCCGCCAGCACAATCTCATCTTCTCAAATCCTATCTTGACTTAGCCCAGGTAAAAAATGAAATTATCATTGTGAAAGATGCCCCACATTATGGTGAAATGTTCGACAGCGAAGAGATTCAAATAAAATTATTCGCCTTCCTGGCGACACATTTGAAATAATCTCAAACGATATCCCTGTTATTATTCATAAAATAAGAATCTGATTTGACAATCCATGAGAAAAAATCTGGCCGACAAGATCGGCTTACGAAAAAAATTTAAAGCTGTGTTTACGCGCTTCGGTAAAAAAGTAAACTACAACGGCTATACGGATACCACATTGCTGCTCACCAATATCATTGATACGGAGACGAATGTGCAGGTTACAGATCATCATTGGTTTGCCTTCACCAAGGGTTTTGAAAAAGCAAATCTTAAAGAAGGAATGAGCATTGAGTTTGAAGCACGTGTAAAAAAATACAAGAAGGGATATGTAAATCGGAAACTTGCTATCAACAATCAGCAATCCGATTATAAGCTAAGTCACCCTACCAACATCAGCATTCTGAAGGACTAGGAATAATTAGCATTCCGAAGAGTCTGTGGAAAACTCAGATGTTCTGCCATTTTAATTCTGTCTGCATCCTACGAGCAAAATAAAACAGATCCAAAGGTATGACCAACCAATTTTCACCATTTGCTGTCTTGATCAGGACAAGAGGTTTTTGGCATAAATAGTTTATTTTTGCGCCCGCATGAAAAAAATTATTGAATCAAGAAAGCTCCTTGGAGTTGACAAGAACGTAGAGCTCAAAGAATTAAAAACCATTTACCGGAATGTTATGAAGGATTGTCATCCTGATAAATTCCAGGACAATGGTGAGAAGTTAGCAGCAGAAGAAAAAAGCAAGGCGTGTATTGAAGCCTATCACTTATTGGTGAGTGTAGCGCCAGAAACACATGCGCAACAATTGGAACAGTATACAGAGGTTATTACATCGTCTAAGATTATCAACTTTCAGTATAAGGCTCTTACACTTCAGGTTGATTTTGTTGATGGAAGCAGCTACGAGTACTTTGGTCTTCCTAAAAATATCTATACCAAATTAGTAAACTCAGATAATCCGGATCGTTTCGCCCGCAGACACATCTACCATTCCTTTGTTTACAGGAAGGTTAGCAAGGCAGCCACTGAGTAACTGAGCAATTCCCTAACATCTTTACCATTCCAAAACGAATGGCACCTCTCCCAAAGGAATGATACCAAACATCACACACCATTAAGAAATTATTTCTACTTTGGTTGTAAGTTTTCTCATCCATGAGGCAATTCCATCGCCCAACTCAAAACTTTCTGCTCGGAACAAACCAGCCAACGCTCACGTTTGCAGATTATAAACTAGTTGTATTAACCGCTCAGTTAGGTCTCCTCACCATATTCATTTGCCTGCTTTACCTTGCTATCGATTTGCATAATGGCATTTTCGATTCCTGGTTTTTGCAACTGACGGGTGTGCTCTTATCGGTTCATAGTTTTATTCTAAACAGAAAAGGATTTCACTACTGGGCGAAAGTTCTGCTGATTATTGCGGGGGATATTATTGTGTTCTCTTTTGCCGTGTTAGAGCCAATTGAAATCGGGGTAGGCTTCCT
Source organism: Chryseolinea sp. (assembly GCA_031388805.1). Lineage (GTDB taxonomy): Bacteria > Bacteroidota > Bacteroidia > Cytophagales > Cyclobacteriaceae > Chryseolinea. The sequence goes on along the minus strand of JANMRZ010000044.1, from coordinate 36,036 downwards.
TTTTATTCTGTGTTACATTGTAACTATCGCGGGCTTTGGTTTCGAACATCGCAGAACATCGTTGGTATTAATTGCTTTTACCAGTGTACTGATTCTCACCTCCATTGTGTTTGACCTGAATATCGTCCCAAGAAGAATTTATACTGCTGAATACATAAGTTTTAACCTGATCGTTAATCTTATCGTAACCTGTGTTACCTGCGTGTTGGTGGTTTATTTTCTAGTAACACTCAACCACTACTCAGAAAGTTCATTGAGAAAAAATGAAAACGATTTGAATCAGAAGAATGGAGAACTGATAAAGGTCAATAAAGAACTGGATCGTTTTGTTTACAGCACATCTCACGATTTGCGATCTCCTATAAGTTCATTACGAGGATTGATCAACCTGACAAAATACACAAACGATCCGGCTGAGATCAAATCGTACCTCGCAATGATGGAGGGGCGGCTAATTTGCTTAGATAAATTCATCAAAGATATTTCGGATTACTCGCGTAACTCCAGGCTTCCGTTAAATGTTGGAGAGGTGAACATTAAGACCTTTATTAATGATGCTCTTGAAAATCTGCAGTTTTATCCGGGAGCCGAAAAAATAAAACTCGAAGTAAATGTATCAGAAGAGCTAACGATTAAAAGCGATCCAACACGGATGCAGATTTTAACAGGCAACCTGTTATCAAACGCTTTTAAATATGCTGACAACACCAAAGTAAATTCATTTATAAAAGTCAACGCGCATTCGAACACGACACATGTTATCATTTCCATTGAAGATAACGGCATTGGCATTCATGGCGATTACGTAAACAAAATATTTGAAATGTTTTTTCAAGGCTATGAAAAATCAGAAGGATCAGGATTGGGACTCTACATTGTAAAGGAAACACTTGAAAAGATTAAAGGCACAATTTCTGTGGAGACTGAACTTGAAAGAGGAAGCACCTTCACCGTTACCTTACCAAAGACCCTTTGAGAGTAGTTATAAAAGCTCGCTACAACGCAAAACTTTTTATCTCTTCTTTCGGTTTATCAAACGACATCATTATTATTCTTACATATGAGCAGCTCACCAATTAAAGCAATCAAACCACTTGGCTTCCCCTGGCAAACACAAGATCCATTTCTTTTTTGTGTTCATCACGAAGATTTTTATCCGAAAGGAAATGATGTAATGGGTCCGGACGCATCACTTTCAGGGCGCAACATCGGACAAGATTTCGCGCCCAATCAACAATGGCGTATGTATCATGGTGAAAAGGTTCCGGGATTTCCCGCACATCCGCATCGTGGTTTTGAAACGGTAACAGTCGTTACGAAAGGACTTGTTGATCATTCTGATTCTCTGGGCGCTGCCGGTCGTTTTGGTTTTGGTGATGTACAATGGATGACAGCAGGTAAAGGAGTACAGCATTGCGAAATGTTTCCATTGCTAAGTAAAGAAAAAGATAATCCGCTGGAGCTTTTTCAAATCTGGCTTAACCTACCGAAAGCAAACAAGTTTGCACCCCCACATTTTGCAATGTTGTGGAATGAAACCATTCCTACATTCTCATTAACAGATGAAAATGGAAAAACAATACACGTGCGGGTGATTGCAGGAAAAATAGAAAATGTAAAAGCGCCTAATCCTGCACCCAACTCTTGGGCAGCAGATTCAACCAATGAAGTAGCAATCTGGACCATAAAATTAGAGGCTGGTGCACAATGGAAACTACCCGTTGCTTCCGCAGGAATAAACCGCTCTCTCTATTTTTATGGCGGAGCTTCTGTTCAACTTGCTGAAAAGAATTTTACCTCTCACCAGGCAATTGAACTTCATGCTGATAAAGAAGTGACATTAAAGAATGGCGATACTGAAAGCTCTCTCCTCTTACTTCAAGGTAAACCCATTAATGAACCGGTGGCTCAATACGGACCATTTGTGATGAATAGTCAAGCTGAGATTCAACAAGCGATGAATGAATATCAACAAACTTATTTTGGCGGATGGCCATGGCCGAGTTATGAACACGTGCATCCCAGAGAGAAAAGTCGGTTTGCAAAATATCCGGATGGAAAAGAAGAAGTGAAGTAATTGCAATCACTTCACTTCTTCATCTGAATTTTATAAAGTAAAAACAAAATCAGAATAATTCAGGACTATTCCGTCACTTGAAAATCAATCACAAAAGGTTCTTCAAGAATATCCAATCTTCCCAGTAACTCACCAAACTTTTTATGCTCGGGATGTGGAAGGTAAGCATCCCGTGAAGCTGCATCCTTAAAGGTAAGCAAGTATGCATGAGTAAATCCTTTGTTCAAATTTTCAGGACTGTTGTTTACTCCGTATTCAAAAGATACAATTCCAGGAATTTTTCCTTTCAGTGCTTTGAACGCAAGCGTTACTTCTTCAATCTGAGCAGGTGTAACTTTCTCCTTGTATTTAAAAACAACAATGTGTTTTACTTCGGTTGATTTGATAAACATAAAGCCTGTAAATAAACTAGCGGCAATAAGCGCGCAAATGGAAAAGATGATTTTTGTTTTCATACTAAATGGGTTGTAATCAAAAGTAAGAAGATTGACTCAAATTCAAAGTGCAAAGGTGCAATTCAAATTGTCGCTTTGGACTAAAGTCCATTTTAAGAGTCGTTCAATAACCACGTACTTAAGTGTGTGGTTATTCCGCTTACAATTTGAGGAGCTTTAGCTAAGCCAAGTCCTGCGACAATTATATATACAACATACTAAATTTGTTAAAAACCGTTTATAAACTGAGGAATTGTTTGACGATTCAATATCGAATGAAGCAAGCTGGTCTCTATCTACTTTCATTGCAGACGCGCGAGTGGCAAATTGAAACGCTCAAGCCCTTCCGCGCATCTGCACGCGGATCACATTATTAACGTGCATCTTTTGCTAATAAAGTATTGACAAAAAAATAGCCTTCGAATTTCGAGGGCTATTTTTAAACTATGTGAGCAATAAATTATTTCTTATTGTCATTTACTTCTTCATACTCAACATCCGATACATTATTACCATCAGAAGCACCGTTCGCAGCCCCTGCGTCACCAGTTGGTCCACCTGGTGCCCCACCTCCCTGATACATTTCAGAAGCAGCTGCCTGCCAAGCATTGTTCAACGTTTCCATTGCTGTATCAATACCCGCTACATCTTGTGCCTGATGTGCTGCTCTTAATTTTTCAAGAGCACTGTTGATAGCTGTTTTGTTTCCTTCAGAAAGTTTCTCACCATACTCCTTCATCTGCTTTTCAGTTTGGAAAATCAGCGTATCAGCCTGGTTGATTTTTTCAACGCGTTCTTTTTCTTTCTTATCCGAATCAGCATTGGCCTGAGCTTCTTGTTTCATCTTTTGAATTTCCGCATCGGTTAAACCAGATGAAGCTTCAATTCTGATCTTCTGCTCCTTGCCTGTTCCTTTATCTTTTGCCGACACGTGAAGAATACCGTTCGCATCAATGTCGAATGTTACTTCAACTTGCGGTACACCGCGCTGTGCTGGTGGAATTCCATCCAAGTGGAAACGTCCAATCGTACGGTTATCTTTCGCCATCTGACGTTCACCTTGCAATACGTGTATTTCTACGGAAGGTTGATTGTCTGATGCTGTTGAGAACACTTCTGATTTCTTAGAAGGAATCGTTGTGTTTGACTCAATCAATCTTGTGAATACACCACCAAGTGTTTCGATACCTAATGAAAGTGGAGTTACATCTAACAAAAGAACATCCTTCACTTCACCCGTTAATACACCACCTTGAATTGCAGCACCAATCGCTACCACTTCATCCGGGTTTACACCTTTCGATGCTTTCTTTCCGAAGAACTTTTCAACTTCTTCAACGATGCGTGGAATACGAGTAGAACCTCCTACTAAAATGATTTCATCGATTTGAGAAACAGAGAAACCAGAATCCTCTACTGCCTTGCGACAAGGATCAAGTGTTCTACGCACTAAATCGTCTACTAATTGCTCAAACTTTGCGCGAGATAATTTCTTCACCAAATGCTTTGGTACACCATCTACTGATGTTACATATGGTAAGTTCACTTCTGTTTCCATTGAACTAGATAATTCAATCTTTGCTTTTTCAGAAGCTTCCTTCAAACGTTGAAGCGCCATCGGATCTTTACGCAAATCTATTCCTTCGTCATTTTTGAATTCGTCAGCAAGCCAGTTCATGATGCGCAAATCGAAATCATCACCACCTAAGTGAACATCACCATTGGTTGATTTTACTTCGAATACACCATCTCCTAATTCAAGAACAGAAATATCGAATGTACCACCACCTAAGTCGTACACCGCGATCTTCATATCATGGTTTTTCTTATCCAAACCATACGCTAATGCAGCAGCAGTTGGCTCATTGATAATACGCTTTACATCAAGACCTGCAATTTGTCCGGCTTCTTTTGTTGCCTGACGTTCTGCGTCATTGAAATAAGCCGGTACTGTGATAACCGCTTCGGTTACCGTGGTACCTAAATAGTCTTCAGCCGTGCTCTTCATCTTTTGAAGAATCATTGCCGAAATTTCTTGTGGTGTATACATACGATCACCAATGCGCACACGCACGGTGTTGTTGTTACCAGCCTCAGCTGAATACGATACCATTTTCTTTTCGCCTGTTACTTCATCAAACTTCTTACCCATGAAGCGTTTGATTGAAGAAACGGTGTTTGTCGGATTTGTAATTGCCTGACGCTTGGCAGGATCTCCTACTTTGCGCTCACCTTTTCCATTATCCAAAAACCCAACGATAGAAGGAGTTGTTCTTCTACCTTCGCTATTGGCAATTACCACAGGCTCGTTGCCTTCCATTACGGCTACACACGAGTTGGTGGTTCCTAAGTCTATTCCAATTATTTTTCCCATAATATTTCGAGTGTTTTAAGTTTCTTGGTTTGATAAGCAGATTCCCCTCTTCAATGGTTATGCCAAGGGGATTTTATCCCGTTAAAATGCCACAATGTCAGTGGAATTGGATTGGCGCGTCAGGCTTTTGAAGGAAAGTGGCTGCCTCCATGTAATCCTTGTCAACTTGCTCTTTTATAATGCTCCAAAAGATTGATCAATCTCAGTCCGAAGGGAGTTGAGATTGATCGATAAATTTATTGCGACCACTTGGTTGGTGTTCTATCCCAACGATGGTCCTTTAACTCTTTCAATAATTCTTCACTCAATTTCTTTCCATCGCTTGTTGCCATGTTGGCTTCTACGTTTCGGACTTTGCGCATACCTGGAATAATGGTATGCACATCATCATTACTCAGAATAAACTTAAGTGCCATTTGTGCCATCGACATGCGTGATGGAATGAATGGTTTTAAATCATCTGCGCGTTCAACACTTGGGATTAAGTTTTCCGGAACAAAATAAGTTGCACGCCAATCGCCTTTCGGGAACACGGTATCTTTTGTTAAGGTGCCTGTCAGTGTCCCTTCATCAAATGGAACTCGTGCGATGACACCAATGTCTAGTTTTTTACAAAGCGGGAAGAGATTATCTTCTGGTGCCTGATCGAAAATATTGTAAATGACTTGCACGGTATCGATGAGACCTGTCTTCAAGGTCTTCAATACATTATCAGGTTCCCAGCGGTTAACGCTTACACCAAAATGCAGCACCTTACCTTCTTTCTTTAATTTATCTACAGCAGTTTTCCATTCGTCTTTATCAGCCCAGCTATCTTCCCACACATGAAATTGCTGAAGGTCGATGCGATCAACACGTAAATTCTTCAAACTCTTTTCGGTGTACTCAACAATATGTGATGCCGGAAAACATTCATCAATCGTAAACGATGGTTTAGAAGGCCATGTAAAATTCTTTGCCGGAATTTTGGTAGCAAAGTGAAATTGTTTGCCAGCATATTGACGCATCAACTTGCCAAGAATTTGTTCACTCACTCCATCCGCATAGGCCCAGGCAGTATCAAAAAAATTACATCCCAATTCAATTCCGCGACCAAGCGCCTCATCTATCTCCGACTTCTCAACACCCTTCCAACCGGCTAAACCCCACATACCATAGCCGATTTCACTTACTTTAAAATTTGTTCTTCCTAATCTTCTTTGCAGCATAATTTTTAAGTAATTAAGATTCACCTCTCAAACGACAAATATCTCAGAAAGAGAGTATTAAAATGTGATGAGCTCTGATAAGATTTTTCAATTTTCTCTACAAAGCCTGTCTTTTCTGATAAGAAACTCCCGATTTCCTTACTTTTGCGCCCGATCTGGAGAGAAGAGAGTTAATGGTTAATCGTTAATGGTGCATTCTCTTCGTGATTAAAGCGGATAACAATTAACGGATACATGACACTCGATCAAGAAATAGCCAAACGCAGAACCTTCGGTATTATCAGTCACCCCGATGCTGGCAAAACTACGTTAACTGAAAAATTGCTCTTGTTTGGAGGTGCAATTCAAAAGGCGGGGGCCGTAAAGTCAAGCAAGATTAAAGATCATGCCCGCTCCGACTGGATGGAAATTGAAAAGCAACGCGGTATTTCCGTTGCCACTTCCGTAATGGGTTTTAATTATAAGGATGTAAAAATCAATTTGCTAGATACTCCCGGTCACCAGGATTTTGCTGAAGATACCTATCGAACGCTCACTGCTGTAGATAGTGTAATCATGGTGATTGATTGCGTGAAAGGCGTTGAGATGCAAACCGAAAAACTCATGGAAGTTTGTCGTATGCGCAACACGCCTGTGATTTGCTTTATCAACAAACTTGATCGTGAAGGTCGTGACCCGTTCGAGTTGCTGGATGAAATTGAAGAGAAGCTCAATATAAAAGTGCGTCCGTTAAGTTGGCCCATCAGTATGGGAAAAACATTTAAAGGTGTGTATAGCTTGTATGAAAAAAGCTTACACCTTTTCAGAGGCAGCAAGGTAACGGTAGAAGAAGGTATTGAGATCAGTAACATTCATGATGCATTGTTGGATGAATACGTAGGAGAAAATAATGCAAAACAACTTCGGGCTGATGTTGAATTGATTGAAGGTGTATATCCTGATTTTAAAGTTGAAGATTATTTAGCGGGAAAAATCGCTCCTGTATTCTTTGGAAGTGCAGTAAATAATTTTGGTGTGCAGGAATTACTTGACACCTTTATTCGTATTGCTCCTGCACCGATAGCGCGAGAAACAACAATGCGTGTTATTGAACCAGACGAAACAAAATTCACGGGGTTCATTTTTAAGATCCACGCGAACATGGATCCGAAGCATAGAAACCGTATTGCTTTCTTACGCATTTGCTCCGGTAAGTTTGAGCGCGGAAGTAATTACTATCATGTGCGCCAGCAAAAAGGAATTCGTTTTTCAAATGCAACGGCTTTCATGGCGCAAGATCGTGAAACGGTAGAAGAAGCATGGCCTGGTGATATTGTTGGTTTATATGATACCGGTAACTTAAAGATTGGTGATTCCATTACCGATGGAGAAAAGTTAATGTACACCGGCATACCAAGTTTCTCTCCCGAAATTTTCAAAGAAGTGGTAAACATGGACGCCATGAAAACCAAACAACTTGAAAAAGGATTGTTGCAGTTGATGGAAGAAGGAGTAGCGCAGTTGTTTACATACGAGTTAGGAAAGAAAAAAGTAGTAGGTGTTGTAGGTGCATTACAGTTTGAAGTAATACAGTTCAGATTAAAGAATGAATACAGCGCCACTGCACAATTTGTACCACAGCATATTTATAAAGCATGTTGGATCAGCAGCAAAGATCCAAAGAAACTGGCGCAGTTCATTGATTCCAAACAACGTCACATCGCCCGCGACAAAGACGACAAGCTGGTATTCATGGCCGAATCAAAAGCGTGGTTGCAAATGGTGCAAGACAATTTCCCGGATATTAATTTTCATTTTACTTCGGAGTTTAAGGATTGATTTTCCTGGAATAATCCTACGGTTTTGGATATTCTAACGAACAAGATTATCTTAGATGAGAAGACCGGAACTATAGGTCATGTAATGGATATAAATATAATTGTTAGCAGTCCTGTTACGGAAGATATTTAAAGGATAGTTGAAATTTAATATCAAATTAAATCAATTATGAATTTTACGAAGTTAGTTCCCAATGTGTTTTATGTAAATATTAAAGACGCATTAAAACTATTTATCGACTGTCTCGAATTTAACATTGAACACGATGAATTGAATTCTGATAATCCATTTTGCGTGATCGAAAGAGACGGTTTGCGAATCAATCTTTTTGAGAATAACCAATTAGCAAAAGAGCATAATCCTGAATTTAGACTTGTAACAAATAATATTGACGAAGTATATAAAAAAATAAGTTCATCGCATCCCGAGTTCCTTCACCCAAATCTTAACAAAATAACGCTTCGTCCCTGGGGAGCAAAAGAATTTGCATTAGCGGACAAGCAATTGGGTATTGTTATTCAACAATGGTAAAATTCTCAGCCTTTGTTGGTGAGGAACACCACAAAGGCGAGAGTTCTGAATAGAATATTGAGAGATAAATATTATATTCACATCATGAAAATTCTAGCTTCAAAAGAACTTCCTTCAACAAAAGATTTGGCTGATATCTTGCAAAAAGAATTCAGCAATCGCTACACGTGCAAACTCTTTGGGTTAGGTAAGGATAAAACTATTTTAGTTAAGCAGTCCGCTTTCGTTAGTACTCAAATTACAATCAGAGACAATGAGATAACCGTACAGGGGATGCCTTCACAATTTCTAGCGGTTATTAGCATGACTGAGCTGGCCGCTGTTATGATCCTTTTTCTGGGTTGGGTATTACGTGCTCCATGGAAGCAACTTGAAAAGGAAGTCGCTGTTTTTCTACATCAGCGTTATCATTAATATCGTCTGTGTCCAGCGTTTGTTAGTGTTCTTCCCCAACAAACGTGCAATACTGGAGAACCGAAGGAAATAGAAATGAAACCGTTGTATTTTATCTACTCATATGTAGAGATTAATTTTAAGTATAGCTTGGCGTTCAGCACGCTTGTTGGTGAAGAACACCAACAAAGGGCTTCTGCATACAATTGCAAACAATGAATTCAATCGAAGAGATCATTAGTGGCTTAAATTTAAAACCGCATCCAGAAGGTGGGTATTTTAGAGAAACGTACAGAAGTGATCATTATATCAATGAGGACAGTCTTACTTCAAAGTACAAAGGGAAAAGAAATTACTCTACGTGTATTTACTTCCTGTTAACATCTGATACCTTTTCTGCTTTTCATCGCATTCAACAAGATGAAATCTGGCATTTCTATAGTGGTTCACCCATCCGACTACATATGATTTCTGAAATTGGAACGCATTCAGAATGTATGATCGGAAATGATTTCACAAATGGACAAGTTCCTCAACTGGTAGTTCCCGGTGGATATTGGTTTGGTGCCGAAGTGATAAATTCGAATGACTATTCATTAGTAGGATGTACTGTATCTCCTGGATTTGATTTTGCTGATTTCGAACTTCCTACCCGGCAGGAATTGATTTCCTTATTTCCTAAAAGCGAAAAGATAATTACAAGATTGACCAAGCCCTAAAAGCACTTCAAGTTGCTATGGACTCTGCCTTTATTGATGTTCCTCACCAGCAAGGGCTGAACCAGGCATTATATATTTTTTTATTGTCGTGTAACAAGCTATTAAACATGACGTCTCCATTGTATTAACCTCCTATCATGCTCCGAAAAATCCTCAGCTCCTTCGCATTAGCCTTCACTAACATTCGATCTAATATTTTTCACACCATCCTTTCTGTGTTGGGTATTGTCATAGGTGTGGCTGCATTGGTTTCAATTCTTTCGCTGATTGATGGCATGGAAGAATTCGCGCGCGATCAGATAACACAAACCACTTCGTTGAATGCTATCATGGTGCAGAGTGAAGCGTATGAAAGCGTTAACTCCGTTCGATTACGAAAAGACAGCGTGGCTGTAATTGATCACACAGGTTATTTGGGACTAACTCAGTCATTAAGCAAATCGGCTAAGCCTTTTATTTGGTCTACTTCTTCCGATGCCGTTATCATATCCGGACAAACCGTGGGCGCACTCATCGTGGACACAGGCGCCTCGTTGGAGCCTAGACCGTTGGCATCCCCTGCGGGGTTCTCGGAAGAGCAAATGCGCAGCACAACAATCATTGCGATAGTGAATACGGCATTTGTAAAAGCTGCAAAGCTTGAATCGAATGAGAGCGCAATCGGCAGGGAAATTTTGTATAGGAATAAATCCTTGAAAATTGTCAAGGTATTAAGTGAAGAAAAAAGTGAAACACCGAAAGTATATTTTCCCATCACTCACCTTACCGCTCAAGAGTTGGAAAAAACTCCACCTCAATTACTTCTCGAAGCAGAAAAAACAGAAGAGATACTCATATTGAAAGAAGAAATTTCCACATGGCTAAAACAACACTACAAACACGCCACTTCTGATTTCAAAATTGTGACCAACGACTTTCGCATCGAACAAGCCGCGCGGGGCTTTTTACTTTTTCGCGTCATCATGGGGTTGATCGTGGGCATCTCGGTCGTGGTGGGCGGAATTGGTGTCATGAATGTACTGTTGATTTCCGTTACAGAACGTACGGCTGAAATTGGTATCCGAAAAGCAGTTGGCGCTAACAGGCGCAATATCATTCTTCTTTTTTTATCTGAATCAATTACCGTCTCCGCCTTCGGAAGTTTTCTGGGACTGGTCTTTGGCGTTGGTGCCACAATGATTATTATTCCGATTGTAAAGGCGATCACGAAAGTGCCTTTTCAGGCAGCATACACTCTCAACACCTTTATCATTATCTCCATCATCTCGGTGTTAGTAGGAATTATTTTTGGAACCTATCCAGCTTTAAGAGCTTCAAAGCTTGATCCTGTAGAAGCAATACGTCACGAATAATCAACTAAAGCGATGACTAGGACTTCGAGCCATACACAGCTTGAATCGCTGCATTGGCAATTCGTTCATCGTCATCTTCTGATAAACCACTGATACCTATACTGCCAATTATTTTTTCATTGTGAATAATCGGAATACCTCCACCAAAACCTGTTATTCCTAAATCACCCCAGAAAGCAGGTGGCCTGCCTTTCTCTTTCATGTAATCACCCATTTGCCTTGTAGTCTTTCGATCGCGTGAAGCAGTGTAGGCTTTGTTTTGAGCAATCTTAGAAGCCGCTGGGCTCGCACCATCCATGCGCAGAAAAGAAATTAATTCACCTTCGGGTCCTGACACCGCAATGGCAATGTGTTTGTTTATTTTCTCCGCTTCTGCCAATGCAGTTGCTACTAATTGATGCGCTTCTTTGGAGCTTACTTTTTCTATTGAATACATGTATGTCGGTTTTTTTTGATAATGGTTAAGAAATCATTGTCCTTCGATGTTACCTGAAACACGAATGATCCTTAATAGCTTCTAAAATAAGATTATTTCCTTTATCGAGAGAAGGGAGAATAAAATTCAATCACGTAATTATGCCTTCTTTGCTCGTTCCCAATACACATCCATTTCTGCTAAAGACATTTCGCCCATTTGTTTTCCATCTTTTGCCGATTCTATTTCGAGGTATTGAAAGCGTTTAATGAATTTTTTATTGGTGCGTTCTAATGCTTCTTCGGGATCGATGTTAATGAAGCGCGCGTAATTCACCAGTGAGAAAAGTAAATCACCAAATTCCGCTTGTGCTTTTTCTTTGTTGATGGCTTCATTCGAAGTGACATTAAACTCCGCTTTGAACTCGCTCATCTCCTCTTCTACTTTTTCCCATACTTGTTCTTTCTTCTCCCAATCAAAACCGACACCGCGGGCTTTATCTTGCACACGAATGGCCTTCACCAATGCAGGTAATGATTTAGGTACGCCTTCCAACACCGATTTATTCCCGGTCTTTAATTTTATTTTTTCCCAATTGGCTTTTACCGTTTCTTCATCATTCGCAACAACATCACCATAAATGTGCGGATGGCGTTCTACTAATTTATCGCAAATGGAATTCAAAACATCACTAACATCAAATGCTTTTGTTTCAGATGCGATGCGTGAATAAAAAACCATATGAAGCATAATATCACCCAGCTCTTTTTTTATTTCTTTTAAATTACCTTCAATAATAGAGTCAGAAAGTTCATAGGTTTCTTCGATGGTAAGGTGGCGCAAACTTTCCAAGGTCTGTTTTTTATCCCACGGACAATTCTCGCGCAGCTCATCCATAATAGTAAGGAGGCGGTCGAAGGCTTGCAATTTGACTTCGCGGTTTACGTCAGGGGTGGATAGAACTTTCTTCATGTTTATAAACTTAATTTTCAGGTAAGTTGCGCCTTAAAGGTCGTCTTTCTTAGTGCGAAACTAATCATCGCAAGTCGTAATTTCATTACCTGGATCTTGTTACATCATTTTTTAAAAACGCAAACTTAAAATCCTCACGTCTTCTTCTCTCGTCACATTCCATAATCTTATTAACTTTGCAGTCCGAGTTACTAAACCTTATATAGAGTGGCATTAATCAAGTCGATTTCCGGCATTCGCGGAACCATCGGGGGTAAACCAGGCGAAAACCTTACCCCGGTAGATGTTGTAAAATTCACCGCAGCGTACGGAACATTATTAAAAAAGAAAAAAGGATCTATTAAAGTCGTGATTGGACGCGATGCCCGTATTTCGGGTGAGCTGGTCAATGCATTGGTCACTTCAACATTGCAAAGTTTGGGCATTGATGTTATTGACCTTGGTTTATCAACAACACCTACTGTTGAAATTGCTGTTCCATTAGAAAAAGCATCGGGTGGAATAATCCTGACCGCCAGTCATAATCCAGCACAATGGAATGCCCTGAAATTGCTGAATGAAAAAGGAGAATTTATTTCGGGTAAAGACGGAGAAGAACTATTAAAAATAGCGGAAGCTGAGGCTTTCGACTTTGCGCAAGTCACCAAACTGGGTAAGTACGAACAAAAATCAGATTACTTTCAAAAGCATATTGATATGATTTTGAAGTTGCCCTTAGTTGACGTGGATGCCATCAAAAATAGAGGGTTCAAAGTAGTTGTTGATGCTGTGAACTCAACGGGTGGTATTGCTGTGCCCATGATGTTGAAAGCATTGGGTGTTTCTGTTAAGGAAATGTATTGCGAACCGACTGGACATTTCCCTCACAATCCAGAACCTCTGCCTGAAAATTTAACCGACATTTGTCGCGAGATTAAAAAAGGAAAATACGATTTAGGAATTGTTGTGGATCCGGATGTTGATCGCTTGGCGTTGATCAATGAAGATGGAACTCCTTTCGGAGAAGAATATACATTAGTGGCAGTTGCTGATTATGTGTTGAATGCCAGCAAGAAAAAGAAAGGCAATACCGTTTCCAATCTTTCATCAACACGTGCTTTGCGCGATGTTACCGAAAAAGCCGGTGGACAATATTTTGCTGCTGCCGTTGGTGAAGTGAACGTAGTGGCGATGATGAAGGAATCGAACGCAATCATTGGAGGTGAGGGTAATGGTGGAGTGATTTTACCGGAACTACATTATGGTCGAGATGCATTGGTAGGTATTGCACTGTTGCTTACACACCTCGCAAAATCAAACATGAGTTTGTCGCGCTTGCGTGCTTCTTATCCAAACTATATTATTTCCAAAAATAAAATTGAGCTTACCGCTGATATCGATGTCGATAATATATTGGAATCAGTTAAGAAGAAATACAAAAATCAACCAATCAATTCTATTGATGGTGTAAAAATTGAATTTGATAAAGAATGGGTTCACTTGCGCAAGTCGAATACCGAACCCATTATTCGCATTTACGCTGAGTCCGATATGGAAGCAAAGGCTGATACATTGGCAAAGAAAATTATTGCTGACATTAAAGAAATTATTGCAGAGAACTAGGCCTCACTCCAGCTTTTAGCGGACAGGCTCTCTCTGAGGAACGGGAGTTATTAGAAAAGTGTAGAAGAAGTTATCGGAACAGCACGAGCGAATCATTTCGAGGAGCAAGGTGCTAAGGAGAATTGATATGAAAATTTATTTAGACAACGCAGCCACAACTCCACTCGACCTGGAAGTATTCGAGACGATGAAGCCTTTCATGCTCGAGGATTTTGGCAATCCATCCTCCACGCACGCACATGGAAGAAAAGTGCGGGCAGCTATTGAATCAGCCCGAAAGAAAATTGCTGAACTCATGCACTGCACACCAGGTGAAATTATTTTTACATCGGGTGGAACAGAAGCGGATAATGCTATTCTTACATCGGCAATTCATACCTATGGAATTAAGAATGTAATTACATCTGCCATTGAGCATCATGCTGTTGAACACACCTTACATATTCTTGAAAAGCAAGGATTGATTCATCTTCATATTGTGAAGCTGGACGAGAAAGGTCATATTGATATCGCGCATCTTGAAACGCTTCTGAAAGAAAATCGGAATGCGTTGGTTTCGTTGATGCACGCCAATAACGAAATTGGAAATTTACTCGACCTTGAGCGCGTGGCTACAGTGTGTGATGAATACAAAGCTTATTTTCATTCAGACACAGTTCAAACAGTCGGACACTACGTTCATGATCTCAGCAAAATAAAAGTACATGGACTTACTGCTGCTGCACATAAATTTCACGGGCCAAAAGGGGTAGGCTTTATGTTTATCCGAAAAGATAAAAAGATACAACCTTTTGTTCATGGTGGAGCACAAGAGCGCAATATGCGTGGCGGAACAGAAAATGTCTATGGCATTATTGGTCTGGCGAAGGCATTAGAGATAGCCTATCGCGATATGGATGAACATGTTCATCACATTGCATCGCTAAAATCAAGAATGATTGAACAATTGAAAGAGCACGTTCCTGGTGTTATGTTCAATGGCGATTCAGCCAATCTCGATAAGAGTTTGTATACTGTTCTGAATGTAAGCTTACCCGAATCTGAAGAAAACTCCATGTTACTTTTCAATCTCGACCTGCAAGGTATTTCTGCATCCGGAGGAAGCGCGTGCTCAAGTGGTGCAACTACGGGCTCGCATGTATTGGGTGCTTTATATCCTGAATCAAAGCGAGGTGCTGTTCGTTTCTCGTTCAGCAAATACAATACAATAGAAGAAATTGATTTTACTGTTGCGAAATTAGCGGAGCTGTACAAAGTTTCGGTTTAGATTACAATACGCTCAGCTAATCCATTGGTGTACAAATAAGGTATGCTTAAGACGGAATGATCCCCATCTTCTTCATCAAAAAAGTAGCATTCATTTTCTGTGCAAGACCAGGCTTCAATTTGTAATCAAAAGACAGTTGATCGTTTTCAATATTCGCTTCAAAACAAAAGTTCTTAATTTTTGATGGATACTCTTTTTCCAGTTCACCTAAAGCAAGATCATGTGTGGCAATCATTGCAAGGCACGGATGTGGAAGAAGTTGTTTTACTAATGCAATAGAACCCGATTGTTTATCGGTTGAGTTTGTTCCTTTCAGAATTTCATCCAACAGAATAAACAAAGGTTTGTCACTTCTTAATTCATCCATAATGGTTTTGAGGCGATTGAGTTCAGCGTAGAAATACGATTGATGATCTTTCAATGAATCTGCAGTGCGCATACCCGAACGCATGTTGATAATAGGACATCGAAATTCTTTAGCGCAAACAGGTGCTCCGCTTAACGCAAGAACGAGGTTAACACCAATGGTTCGAAGAAATGTGCTTTTACCTGCCATATTGGCTCCAGTAATAATTAGCACCGATTGGTTTTTACCAACCAACACATCGTTGGTAATGCACTCATTCAGCTGAATTAAAGGATGCCCCAATTCTTTTGTTTCAATGGCAAGCGTTGCATCAATAGTCGGATAGGTAAAGTGCGGATGATTAAAACTAAATGTACCCACACTACATAACACTTCTGTTTCTGAAACAGCTTCAAGCCATGTCTTTAGGTTCAATGCATTTTCATGTTTCCATTTCTCCAAGTGATAGACACATTGCAAATCGTAGAACAGCAAACTATTCACGATCAAATTTGTCATGGCATTGAGTCGGGCGTTGAGTGCGCTGACCAATGAAGCAAGTGATTTTACTTTTTCATCCGCCTGATTCGCGCTGTCAGAAAGTTTCTTCAAATGCGCTGACGAAAACTTTTCCCGCTGAAGATAAAAAAGTAAGTGAGCGTATTTTTGAAGAATGATTTTCTTCTTACTAATGTATTCATGAAAAGCATTTACCTTTTTGATATGAAAGCCAAGTATGCTCCACTGCGTGAGGGCAAATAGAATAGCGAACGGCTTTGCCGCAACAAAAAAGAAAGATGCAATTACAAGTCCTATCGTAATGGAAGAGAAGATTGGCAGAAAAAATTTATAAAAAGGTTTTGTATACAGAAAGGAGGGCTGCTTCAACCAGGCCAGCAATTGCTCCCGATCATGCTGCTGCTCCTCAATCTCCATTCCTGCTGCCTGGAAGTGTTGGCGAAAATCTGTTTTCGTTGCCAGTTCCTGAACAGAGACTTGTATGGTTTGTATTTCTGTTGCTGAAACTAATGGAGCAGAGAGTCGCTGCGCCATTTCCTTACGACCATGAATGGTATTGCAGCGGTTGACCGATTGATAAAGAGAACCTTCTCCAAAAATATCCAAATCGTGAGAATAGGGATGAACGGGATTGATGAATTCAACACCACTCGGGAATGTACTGTCATTTCCTCTTACCGCTTCTGACTCTGACTCGTTTATTCTAACAAGGTTTTCTAAATGCGTTTTCTTGTCAAACAATACGGTGTGCCATTTCACTAAGACAATGAAAAGGATGAGCAAGAATATCTCAGCATAAAAAAGTGAAGCATTGTAAACCGCGAAATAAAATACAACAAGAAAAATAACAGCAACTAAAATCCGCAGATTGGAAACTACGTTGATTTTATTTTTTGCCTCAGTGAGCAATGCAGTAAAATCATTTTTTCTTTTTCGGTAATACGAGAGCAGTTCAGATTGAATCATCAGCTAATGTAGTGTGGAAATAAATTATAACAATCCTTCAATGACTCGCATTATTTTTTCAAGCGCAAGACGATCGGCTTCATCGAAATCATTTAGCACATCGCTGTCCACATCAAGAACAAGTGCGACTTCATTATTCTTAAAGGCAGGTAAAACAATTTCAGATTTGGATGCGGAGCTACAAGCAATGTGGCCCGGAAATTCATCGACATTCGGAACAAGTATTGTTCTCTTTTCTTTCCATGATGCACCACACACGCCTTTCCCAAAATTAATCCGTGTACATGCGATTGGTCCCTGGAAAGGTCCGAGCACCAACTGATTATCTTTCACAATATAAAAACCAACCCAGAAAAAATTCATCGTTTGCTTCAAAGCCGCAACAATGTTTGAAAGATTGGCGATCTGATCAGGCTCGCCACTCACAAGCGATTCAATTTGTGGAATCAATGCTGCGTAACGCTCGCGTTTATCGGCTGCATTTGATATGATAAGTTCTTCGGCCATATACTAAAAGAATATAGAATTTAGGAGTTAGAATGTAGAAGTGAGTATATCTTCTCTTTTATAGACTACCTCGGGTGATAAGTTTTTAATGTATCGTTTACTATTAACTCTTGTGAAACTAAAGTTCCATGAAGAACGGGTGCTTCAATGCCTTTCTTAAAGGTTTTATCCGAACTAAAAGTTCGCGCCTCGTCCCACAAATTCAATTCAATAAACCGAGAAAGTGTATGCGTTCCACCTTCTATAATTATGGATTGAATTTTTTGTTTGAATAAATCGTGTACCAATGCCTTCAGAAAATCTTCTTCATCTAAACGGATTAAACTCAGATTTGGATGCTCTTCGTGTTTCAAAACATTATAGCAAATGGTTTTTTGCGATCTATCGAAAAGATGAAGACGGTCGCTTAGCTTTAAAAACCGATCAATTACTATACGTACCGGATTTCTGCCGGTCCAATCACGAACGTTTAATTGAGCATTATCGTGAGCTGCCGTTTTACTGCCTACTAAGACAGCATCCTCTTCACTCCTCCATTTATGTACAAGTTGACGCGAATGTTCGTTGCTAATCCACTTCGAATCGAAATTTTCACGTGCAATAAAACCATCAGCCGTCTCTGCCCATTTCAAAATAATGTAAGGGCGCTGTTTTTCAATATAGGTAAAGAAACGTTTGTTGAATTCGCGACCTTGCTTTTCTAATACACCTGTTATCACTTCAATGCCAGCAGCCCTAAGTCTTTTTATTCCTTCACCAGCTACCAGTGGGTTTGAGTCGAGATTAGACACAACAACTTTTTTTACCTGATGACCGATCAGCATCTCCGCACAGGGCGGCGTTTTACCAACGTGTGAACAAGGCTCGAGATTCACATAAAGGGTGCTCTCTTTCAGTAATGTCTTATCAACAACCAATTCTATCGCATTCACTTCTGCGTGAGGGCCGCCATATTGTTGATGATATCCTTCTCCGATAATCCTGCCATTATGCACCACAATACAACCTACTAATGGATTCGGGCTCACGGAACCACGACCAAGTGAAGCCAGTTCAAATGCCCGCTGCATAAAAAGTTTGTCTGTATTGTGATCGTGCTTTGCCATTCTGATTATACTTGCAAAGATTGTAAACTATGAAGAATTCCAAAGCCTTGTTTCAGGATTTAGTTAAGCAAATTGTGCTGAACGAAGATCAGGATGAAATACACAGCATGGCGTATCAGATGTTGGAAAATCTTTTAGGACTCAGCCGGACAGATATTCTCTCTGAAAAGCAAATCGACACATCTAAAATAGAGGTAAAACTGTCTGATCTTGTAAAGCGTATTAATCAACACGAACCACTACAATATATTTTTGGAGAAGCTTATTTCTTTGGCAGAAAATTTATTGTCAATTCATCCGTATTAATTCCCAGACCTGAAACTGAAGAACTGGTAAGTCTTATTCTTACCGAAATAAAAGATCGACTGGTCCAATCGAAAGGAATTAGCACTGGAATCAAAATACTCGATATCGGCATAGGCAGTGGTTGCATTCCCATTTCACTTGCACTTGAAATTTCTGACGCTGAAGTTTATGGTATTGACATTAGTGAAGATGCCCTACAGGTTGCAAAGCAAAACGCCAATCGTTTAGAAGCCGATGTTCATTTCAGCAAATTGGATATTTTGAACAATGAAATTCCTTTTCTAGATCTTGATATTGTGGTGAGTAACCCTCCCTACATTGCCATGAGTGAAAAGAAAGACATGCGAAATAATGTAATTCAGTATGAACCTCATCTCGCATTGTTTGTTGAAGAAAATGATCCGCTCATTTTTTATAAAGCTATTTCGTTAAAATCAAAAAGAGTTTTAAACCCGGGTGGAATGTTGGCAGTAGAAATCAACGAGCGATTTGGAAAAGAGGTGGCCAATCTTTTCCAACAGAATAACTTTAAAAAGGTCGAAATTATAAAAGATCTTTCAGGCAAAGACAGAATTGTAAAAGGTATTCTATCTTTAAACTTATGAAACCTAGCACTGTTTCTTTCATTGGCTCTGGAAATCTCGCCTGGCATCTTGCTCCGGCATTAGACAATACTGATTTTGCAGTTCGCGAAGTATATAGCAGAAATCCTGCACATGCAGCAGCTCTGGTAGAGCGACTCTATCAAGCGAATGTAAAAGCTACATTGGATTTTTCGACCAGTCCATCGCACATCTTCATTATCGCAACGAGTGATGAAGCAATAGAAGAAATAGCACAGGAAATTATTCTTCCTGAAAATGCAATTCTCGTTCATACCTCGGGGAGTCAGCCGTTGAGTTTGTTGGGTTATGCAGCAACACCTAACATTGGTGTGTTCTACCCACTTCAAACCTTTAGCAAATCGAAGAAAGTAGACTTTAAAGAGATTCCCGTTTTTCTCGAAAGCGAAAATGGCGAAACGGAAAAAATACTTCAGCTGATGGGGAAAGCGATCAGCAAAAAGATTTTCAAGATCACCTCGGATGAGCGAAAGGCATTGCACGTTTCTGCTGTGTTTGCTGCCAACTTCACCAACCACATGTTGTTGATTGCACAAGAGTTGATGAAAGAAAATAATTTGAGTTTCGATTGGCTCAAACCGTTGATTGCTGAAATGATTAATAAGAGTTTAACAATTGGTCCGGAGAACGCACAGACCGGTCCGGCACGCAGAGGAGATTTTGAAATACTGGATAAACATCTTCAGTTTTTAGCAGGAGATGAACAAATAGCTGAATTGTATAAGTTGATTAGTCAGCATATTGTTGATCAATATCACGAAGGTGACATGTAAAGAAATTGAGATACATCCTGGATCCAATTGGAACGATTCCTTTCACTAAAAACATCATGACCTGCTAGTGGATATTTTTTAAGCACTTTGCGGCCTTTCAAATTTTTGAATATTGAGTCGGTTTCTTCTTTACTCACGCGATTATCTTCTTCTCCATAAAGTAATAACACAGGACATGTTACTGATTTCGCATATTCAGATGGATTGTGTGAAAAAGCCCAATAACCATTTTGTACTCCACCCCAAAAACACAGCATGCTTGCCATTGGGAAACTGGGTACATGCATAAGTTTGAATCGCGCTTTTGTGGTTTTGTATAAAGAACCAAATGGGCATTCTATAATTATGGACTGTACGCTTAATGCGTAATCATCCATCGCTTTCAGAATAGCCGCTGAGCCCATAGAGGTTCCAAAAAGAATAATATTTTTCTCGCCCTTGTTCGACACATAATCGAAACAATCTTTTACTTGTTCAGCTTCTTTAAATCCGACAGAAGTTCCATCACCTTCAGATCCACCTGATCCCATAAAGTCAACGAGAAAAACTTGATAGCCCAGTTTCAAAAATTCATCTGCTCTTTCAAGCAGTGACAACTTTTCACCTGCATAACCATGAAACATAATTATTGTTCCTTCTGCATTTGGTGTTTTAATCTGCCAACATTCCAATACCTCAGTACTCTTTATTTTGATTGTTTGATAAGCCTGTGATGGAAGACTTTTGTTTTTTGGTTTAGGATTATCTATTCCGGTAAACAACAGTTTCACTTTTGAAAACGCATCGAGATCTTTCGGGTCTTTTGTTCTGGTGGAAACTTCATTTGTAAAATGTATGAACTTATAAGCATGTTGATACGCAACGACATTCATAAAAATAAAGAGAACCAACAATGCCCAGAAAAACCTACGTCTATTCATTATTTAGCCAATTATATTTCTTTAAAACATTTAATACATGTGAGGTAGTCTTTCGCATTTCATACTCCTCGCGAGGTGCATTGCACAGAATCACAAAGAAAATTCCTTTCTCGGGAACCGTAACATAGTTCGACAAAAAACCTCCCTGACTTCCAGAGTGTCCAACGAGCGTGAGGCTATCTTGTTGCGTGATGAACCACGACCAGCCTAGAAACGGTAGAGTTGCATTGCTCCAATTTGGAAAATTTTTGATGGTCCGTGAATCGTCAATCGTTTCTGCTTTTAAAAATTTAGATGTCCTCAATGCGCGTTCATAGTTTGCAAGTTCTTCTACCGAACTCCATACACCTCCATTACCGGCAGCCGGAAAGGTAGGTTCTTCACCATAATCATCTTCTGTCCACTGCCCATGATTCCATACATAAGCGTGCGCTACTCCTTTTTCAGGATGAGGTCCATCGGTTATGGTACTGGTCATCATATTGGAAGACTTGAAAATATTTTCAGCAACGAACTGTTGCCACTTCAGGCCACTAACTTGTTCCACAATCAAAGCGAGACCATTGAATGCCGGGTTTGAATATTCATACCGCGAGCCCGGCTCAAAAACCAAAGTATCTGTTTGCGTTACCGGATACCAATTCTCAGCATCTTTTGCAGTGAGATAAAATACAGTGTCTTTATTTACTTGTCGATTATCCGGCAATCCAGAAGTATGCGTAAGCAAATGTTTGATTTTTATCCTCTTAGCAATGGCTTTGTTCTTGAAGTTTGGAAAAAATTTAAGAAGACTGTCTTCTACTGAAAGCTTACCTTGTTCCTGAAGAATTAGAATGACATTGGCAACGAATGTTTTTGAAATCGATCCGAGATTAAAAAGTGTTTTGGGAGTAATGACCTCTTTTGACTGCATGTCGGCTAAGCCATAGCCTTTGGAAAAAATCACACTATCATTCTTCATAATGAGAATGGCACCACCCGGTTGATCAGATGGATATTGGCCTTTGAAAAACAAATCTAGCTCGTCCGAAATCGTTGGTTTCGATTCTTTGGTTGGAGAACAAGAAAAGACGAATATTAAAACAAAAAGGAAGGCAAATACTCTCATAGGGATTACCAAATGCTTTAACTTTAAACTGTCGTGAAGATCATCTTTTTTTTGATGTATCGGAACCACTAACTTTACCCATCAATCATAGAAATACATGTCATCTGATTTTAAGATCAATCGCAGACCCAGACGAAACCGAAAGAGCGAAAGCATTCGCGCATTAGTAGAGGAAACAAAGGTGACAACAGACGACCTCATCTTTCCATTATTCCTGGTTGAAGGTAACCATCAAAAAATAGAAGTCAGTTCCATGCCGGGCATCTTCAGATTATCAACCGATCTAATGCTGAAAGAAGTAGAAGAATGTTTCTCTTTGGGCATTCGCGCCTTCGATATTTTTCCGGCAGTTGAAGATCAACATAAAGACAAAATTGCAACTAAAAGTTATGATCCCGATTTCTTCTACCTGAAGGCTCTTCGCGAAATCAAGAAGGAATTTCCAGAAGCATGCATCATGACGGATGTTGCTATGGATCCATATAGTTCTGATGGGCATGATGGTTTTGTGAAGGATGGGAAAATTTTAAATGATGAAACATTATCTATCCTGGGGAAGATGGCACTTGCACAAGCGGAAACAGGGATTGATATTCTCGGTCCTTCCGACATGATGGATGGACGCGTTGGTTATCTTCGAAAAGTATTAGATGAAAATGGTTTTACGGAAGTGTCGATCATGAGCTATACCGCCAAATATGCAAGCGGGTTTTATAATCCATTTCGTGATGCATTGGATTCTGCTCCCAAGTTTGGCGACAAGAAAACATACCAAATGAATCCGGCTAATAAAAAAGAAGCGCTCATTGAAGCTCAACTGGATACTGAAGAGGGTGCAGATTTTTTAATGATAAAACCCGCATTGGCGTATTTGGACATTATCAGTCTGCTAAAAGAAAATTTTCAGTTGCCTATTGCAGCGTATAATGTAAGCGGTGAATACGCAATGATAAAAGCTGCAGAGCAAAAAGGCTGGCTTGATGGTGACCGTGTGATGAAGGAAACTCTATTGAGTATAAAGAGAGCTGGTGCTGACGTGATTTTAACTTATTTTGCTAAAGCATTCGCACGCAGTGTTAAATCCTAATAGATGAACAAAAAGATTTTCGCATTAGGTTTTCTTTTTTTTCTAAGCATTGCTTCCTTCGCGCAGCAATTGCGCCTGATCGAAAAAGGTCGGATTGAGGTTGAAGGTAGAATGCAACATCTCGTTGACAAAACAGGAAATCTTTCGCTTGAACAAGTTCTGATGTTGCCTATGAGGCAACTGGATTCGACGGCATCACCCAATTTTGGTTTCAATCGGTTCGTGCACTGGTTTAAACTTGATATAAAAAACAACTCACTCAATAAAGACTGGCTATTAGAAATTCCGTTTGCTCCACTCGATCAGGTAGATTTCTATTTAGAACCAGACTCGGGATCAGTCTGGACACACAAAGTATCAGGCGATATTTTCCCGATGTCCGGAAAAGATGTTAATCACCGAAATCCTGTTTTTGCATTTACTGTTTCACCCGAAACACAACGCACAATTTACCTCCGTGTTAAAACAGTTTCGTCTTTACAAGTACCGATAACATTGTGGCAGAGCAATGGATTTCTCCAAGCCTCTAATCGTATTCAAATTATTAATGGCATGTTCTACGGCGCCATGCTTATCATGGTGCTGTATCAAATATTCCTAGCGTTCTCTATTCGTGAACGCACTACCGTGTATTATGTATTTACATTATTGGCCATGACAAATGTAGTGGCATTCTTTCAGGGCTATAACTTTTTATACCTGCATCCCGAAGCTCCCGAGATAAACGACATCTTTGCAATTTTTACAGGTCCTGCTTTCGTATTGTTTTCAACTCTTCTTACACGATCGTTTTTAAATCTTCGGTCCTTTAACAAGTGGCTTGATAATTTTTTACTGGCCAACATGGGTCTTGATATTGCATGCGCCATATTGATGCTCGCATACCCACGCAAGGTTTCATTTGAATACCATTACTATTTTGTGGTGATGCATTGCGTGCTGATTTTGATTAGTGCATATTATTGCTTGAAAGAAGGATATAAGCCAGCGCTATATTATTTACTAGCTTGGATTACTCCTCTACTTGCCACTGCTGTTTTTTCTATGAGCAGTTTAGGACTTGTTCCAGGATATCTCAGCACAAATTATGTTGGATTAATGGCGGGTTCCTTATTACAAGTACTCTTTATTTCATTTGCCCTTGGCGAGCGATGGACTAATTTCTTCAATGAGAATCAACATGAAAAAGAGAAAGAACTAAACCGTCAGCAAGAGGAAAAAGAGAGACTTGAACGTGAAGTAAGATTACGTACAGAAGAGATTCAATCGAAGAATGAACGATTGGAGGAGGTGAACAACATTAAAGATAAACTTTTTTCAATCGTTTCACATGATATTAAAGGACCTTTAACTTCTTTGCAGCTTGCACTTACGCTCGCAAAAACCGGAGATGTAAGTCCTGTAGAATTTAAGAAGCTAGCATATGAATTAGAGCTACGGCTCATTTACACGAATGAATTTATAAGCAACTTGCTACAATGGGCAAAATTGCAGCTAGGAGGAGCACTATATCAACCAACCAATATCGATTTATCTTCGATTGCAGCAGAAACGTTAGTGTTATTTGAGCCTGAGATCAATCAAAAGAAAATTATTGTGGAGTACCAGTTACCTGCGCTTCATGCTTTTGCTGATTTGAATATGATCCGCTCGATGATGCGCAACCTCATTACCAATGCTGTTAAGTTTACAGGTGTTGAAGGTTCTATTACCGTAAAAGGCTCACGCGAAGAAAATGAAATCGTTTTTTCCATTGCTGACACTGGCGTGGGGATTCCATTAGCGCACAAAGAGCGGCTGTTTACCTTAAGCAGTGTAACCACACAGGGTACACATCAGGAAAAAGGAACCGGTTTAGGTTTAATGTTGTGCAAAGAGTTTGTAGAAAAGAATGGTGGACGTATATGGTTTGAAAGTGAAGTGGGGAAAGGCACTACATTTTATTTCTCTTTGCCGCATGTTCGCACTGATGCTGAACTTATTCGCAGTGAAATGATCATTGAAAATCGGGGTTGATTTATAGTGTAATTGATTTTTTGCCAAGAATTATGAAATGGATGCTCATTGCATTGGTCCTGCTCGCATCAGGATGTTCTTCTGATGAAAATAAATATCCTCCCATCACCGAGGACTTTTGCGCAAAAATACACATCGATTATCCACCTACACTCTCCCATCAACTAGAGTCGCTGTCGCAATTAATCACAACGAAGACTGGCGTTTATGCATTGGAAGAAGGTGATGAATCCATGATTTCCAGAGCATGGTTAAGTGAGGCTGCTGAAAAGACAATCGACATTCAATATTTTATTTTCTCTGCTGATAATATCGGATTAATCGCTTGTGATTACTTATTACGTGCAGCAGACCGAGGTGTTAAAGTACGTGTAATTGTTGATGACATAATGGTAGAGGCCGATGCCGATGATTTATTAGCGCTGGACACTCATCCCAACATCGCGATCAAAATCTACAATCCAAACGCAAACATCGGAAAAAACCTTCCTGAAAAACTATATACGTTAACCACCGATTTCAAGAAATTTAATCAACGGATGCACAATAAAACATTTATTGTTGATGGAAAAGTTGTAATCACAGGAGGAAGAAATATTGCAGATGAATATTTTGATTACGACCATGAATATAATTTCAGAGATCGCGATGTTTTACTGATTGGAAAAACTTCCCGGGAGGTTCAACTTTCATTCAACCAGTTTTGGGATAGTCCCTTGAGCGCTTCGGTCACAAATGTGGTGGATGAAAATGATTACAAACTGAATACAGAAGTCAAATACAAATACCTGCACCAATACGCTTGTAATCCGGAGAATTTTTGGCCACAGGTTCGGGACAAAATAAAATCAATGCCTGTAACTTTTGAAAAAATGCAAGAGTCGGGAAATCTGGTTTGGGTTGATAGCGTTTCGTTTGTCTCTGATGCTCCAGGTAAAAACAACGGTGATAATGGGCTTCATGGAGGCGGTATATGCACAGATGCCTTGATCGATTTAATAAAGGAAGCAAAAGAATACATTAGCATTCAGTCACCTTATTTGATTACCACCGAGTTGAGTCAGCAGCTTTTTCGAGAAGCTATCCAGAGAGGTGTTACAATTAACATCTTGACAAACAGTCTAACGTCTACTGATAACCTTGAAGCCTTTAGTGGCTATCAACGTGAGCGAGAAACACTTTTGAATATTGGAATTAATATTTATGAGTTTAAACCCAATGCTTCCATTCGTTTTAAAATAATGACAGGAGCGCTCCAAAAGAAAATAAAGTATACTCCCATCTTTGGCTTACACGCTAAATCCATTGTGATCGACAGGAAGATTGCAGTGATTGGCACATTCAACTTAGATCCC
This sequence comes from Chryseolinea sp., assembly GCA_031388805.1. Taxonomy (GTDB): domain Bacteria; phylum Bacteroidota; class Bacteroidia; order Cytophagales; family Cyclobacteriaceae; genus Chryseolinea. The sequence goes on along the minus strand of JANMRZ010000044.1, from coordinate 9,242 downwards.
AGAAGCGCAAACTTAAATACTGAATGCATCGCTGTCATTCATGATTCTAAAATTGCAGAAAGTTTATTCAATGTTATGGAGGAAGACATGAAGCCGGAAAATGCCTGGAAGACAACTGCTACATTCAATCCGGATAGTGAAGCCGGTTGGTCAAAGAGAACTAAAGTTTGGTTTAGTGGTATTGTACCTAAGTCGGTATTGTAGTTTTTGCGTGGCGTGCTAATTATAGCTTAGTCCCTTCATACAGCTCCCTAAGCGATATCGACACATCAACTATTGGAATGGTCAGTATATCTTCCATCGACCTGTAATCTTCCAATTCCCAATGTCCGCTTTTATTAATGCGAAATGCTTCAACACTAATGGATTCTGAATCAATCACTATAAACTCTCGCAAAGTTGGTATGTCGCGGTATAAAATAAATTTTCCTCCACGATCATAATTTTTTGTGGAAGGCGATAAAATTTCAATTAACACTGTTGGCTGAACAGCAGTATCCGCATCTGTTTTAGCGGGAATAATCTCTCCGCAGATAATAGAAATATCGGGATAGGTGTACAATGTATTTTCAGGAATGTGAATGCGTAAGTCGCTGCCATAAGGTCTGCACAGTTTCCCTTTTAATTGTATACCTATAGCAACAAAGAGGTTAGAGAAAATTACATTATGCCTTGGACTAGCGCCTGCCATTGCAAAAATTTCACCTCTGAAATATTCATTCTTCGTAGGAGAATCTTTCTCTATCTGAAGATATTCTTCATCTGTGAATTTTGATTTGTTATAAATTACTTCAGGTTCTCTGACTTCCATGATTGAAATTAACAAAATTCTATAAAATTTAAATCATTCACGTAGGAACACTTTCCACAAAGACACAGAATATCATTTACCGTCTGTTGCCGTATCTCATTCCGACTAGACAGTAATTATTGGACAATAACCATTACTACTTTACTTTCTTCTCCAACACCACAAATTCTAATTGTTGCTTAGGTTGACCGAAACGAGGTTCGGTGAAATGAAAAGGTTTCCGTTTTCCGGTGTTGATGTATCCGTGACGTACATACCAATCAATCAATTCTTTTCGAACTGATATTACCTGCATGACAATGGTGTCATAATTTTGCTTCAAGGCTTCATGCTCTGCGGCACGCAGTAATTCTTTTCCAATTCCCTTCCCTTGCAAGACAGGACTAACCGTAAGCATGCCCAGATAAAGCTTGTCGTTCTCGCGCACTAATTCAATGCAGGCGAGAATTTTTTCATTCTCTACATATTTCAAAATGGTAGCCTCTGGATTTTTTAAAATTTCCATCAATCCATCTACATCGATGCGCATGCCTTCTATTAAATCGGCTTCCGTTGTCCATCCTTGCTTACCTGATTCACCACGGTAGGCCGAGTTCACTAATACATTTAATGCGACTGCGTCTTCAAGGGTAGCGGGAATAATTTGTTTCATAGCGGAGTGTGAAAAGAAATCGAAGAAAACTAAACTAATTGAGTGATTTAAAGATAATAGAAATTAAAATGAGGATAGATAGCATAGCATCAAACTAATTTTCAATATCCTCTAACAAAAAATCTTTTCCCTTACCAAATGTAAGGAGATCATTCAGATGATAACGTTCTAGCGTGAGGAGATTTTTTACTTTGAAGTCGCCATTGGCAAGAATGTGTTCGATCTCGAATTCATGCTTCTCACCAAAGTTAGTGAGGCGATATTTTTTTCCATTGCGCAAAACGTTTAATGATAATCCTGCCATATCTTATTTCAGGACAAATCTTCTTCACGCTCTAACATCAGTATGGAAGATTGCGGAACAATAAAATATTTTTCGTTTTCATAAAGCACTTCAATCGCGCCTTTTTGTAAGAAGATGGCAAGATCACCTTCCTGTGCTTGCAGGGGAAGATATTTTACCTGATCATCTTTGCCTTTCCACATATCCTCCTCATCAGCAGGCATAGGTAATGGATATCCTGGACCTACCTTAATGATATATCCCTTCTGAATTTTTTCTTTTTCCTGGACACCAGGAGGTAAGTATAATCCGGAATCTGTTTTATCATTTTGTTTGGATGGTCTGATCAAAACACGATCGCCCACAACAATGAGTTTTTTCAGCTTATTGTCTGCCGTAATTTTCATTATCAAATTTTCTGAAAAAAATTATCCCAATGCCTCCACGGAAAGTACTTCTCCTGGCATCATGCGGGTAAAAAGATTTTCAATGCCAGCCTTTAGCGTTACCATCGATGATGGACAACCACTGCACGAACCTTGTAGCTGCACCTTTACAATACCGTCTTTAAATGAATGATACGTAATGGCTCCACCATCTTGTTCTACGGCAGGGCGAATATATTCTTCCAGAATCGTTTTAATTTTTTTTACCGTTTCGGTCTCTTCTCCAGTTGATACAGTGTCAACTTTGGGAATGTCAATGATGAACTTACCGGATTCTAAAAATTCTTTGATGTGATTCTTGATGATGTTTTGAACTTCCAACCATTCTACATCTTCTTTCTTTGTTACCGTCACAAAATTGCTGGCATAAAATACGCGATCAACAAATGGGTATCCAAAAAGTTCTTTAGCCAAGGGAGAGGTATCAGTAGTTTCAATAGAAGGAAAGTCGAAATTCATTCCTTCTGGCACCAATACTTCGTTTACCACGAACTTCATGGAGTTCGGGTTTGGATTCGATTCGAGATACAGGTGTATATTTTTGGGTGCTGGTTTCAACATGACTTCATTATTTATTGGGGAACAAATTTAAGAATTTAAAGTTCACCTACTGATGAATAGGGGAACAAGGGGTCTTTAGAATTACACGAATTAGACCGGATTACTATCCTCCAATGAATTTTCCCACTTGCTTACCACGGCTGTTGCAACACTATTGCCCACTACATTGGTTGCACTTCGGCCCATATCCAACAGAGGATCGATGCCCAGCAACAAAGCCAAGCCGGCTTCTGGAATATTAAATGTGGCCAGGGTTCCGGCAATCACAACTAATGATGCACGGGGAACTCCGGCAATTCCTTTACTGGTAAGCATGAGAACCAGCAACATGCTGATCTGCGTACCTAGGGGTAAATGTATGCCGTATGATTGTGCGATGAACAGTGATGCAAAAGTCATGTACATCATACTGCCATCCAGGTTAAAGGAGTAACCTAATGGCAAAACGAAACTCACAATCTTATCTTTGCAACCAAATTTTTCCAATTCCTCCATGGTTTTTGGGAAAGCTGCTTCGCTACTACTTGTACTGAACGCCAACAGGATGGGTTCTTTGATGCGCTTGAATAATGTACCTATCCGTTTTCCTATAACAATAAATCCTGCCAGTCCCAGCAATACCCACAGCAGAAAAAGGCCAAAGTAAAACTCGCTTATGAAAATCGAGTACGTTTTTAAAATGCTCAACCCTTGTTTTGCAATGATGGCGGTCATGGCACCAAACACAGCTACTGGTGCAACATTCATTACATAACCTGTTACTTTCAATATAACATGAGCAATGGCATCCATCAATTTAATAACCACCTGTCCCTTCTCACCAATAGCAGCGGTGGCCACGCCAAAAAAGAGAGAAAAAACTACAATTTGTAAAATCTCATTCTTCGCCATGGATTCAATTACGCTGCTCGGAAAGATGTGGTACGAAAATTCTTTAAGCGACAAACCAGAATGAGCTAAACCAATATCATCACTAACATCAGGCAAAGGTAATTTCATTGCAATACCGGGCTCGAATACATTAACCAACACCATACCCAAAAGTAAGCTCATCAGTGATGCACAGATAAACCAAAGCATGGTCTTTCCACCAATACGCCCGACTGCTTTTATATCTCCCAATTTTGCAACACCCACTACAAGTGTCGTAAACACCAGTGGAGCAACGATCATTTTAATGAGTCGAAGAAAAATATCAGCCAGTAAAGAGAAGGGTTCTACTTTTTTTTCGCGTGCCTGAATTACAGCGTTCCGTTCCTTGTTCAGGGCTTTCTTTTCTATCAGCAGTTGTGCTACCTGATTGCTATCCGATACATGAGCGATGTCTGTATTTAATTTTTCCAGCTTTAAATCGATCGAAACTAAAGTTTGATTCTCTTCTACCAGGTAACTCTTGTTGAGAATAAACCCCAAGATTATCCCGACAACCAAGGCAATGATAATATAGAGCGTAAGCTTGCTTTTCTTCTGAGGAGCTTTTGATACTTCCATACACGACTGTTTAAGGGCTGAATTCAGCTATTGCCCATTACTGGCATCGCGCAATATAATTGAAAGTATCTAATTGTAAGATCAATATAGGATGAGCATTGATCTGAGTAGGAAATTAAAGAGTGCGGTGGAATGAATCGTTAATTAGCCGGGCTTCTTATTTTATTTGAAAACAATGCTACCCATGGAAACATCAAGATCAAATGCCAAAGCGTTCTTAGCGTCTTTGGTATAGGTGGCATTGGCAAATGTGTTTTCGCCAATCTTTTTCAAACCTGCCGGCATGGTGACACTGCATAACCATGAATCATGAATTTTTACAATAACCGGAGTTTCGTTTGAGGGGAGGATGATCACCAAATTCCCTGCGCCAACACTTCCCTTTATCCTATTGCTCACCAAAGGTTTGTTGCTGAAATCAAGCATCATATTTCCAAAGCCTACATCGGCCATTACTACTCTTGTACGCGAAAGATTAATGTTTTTAACATTCACAGAACCCAAATCAACCTTTACAAAAAAGGTGTCCATATCAATTTGGTTTTCCATAGATGAATTATAGCCCACATTAACATTTGCACTTCCTGTATTGATTTTTAACTTTTTAATCGACAAACCAGAAAGGTCAACAGTAGCATTACCTAATCCATATTGAAGTTCGAGAAGATAAGGCTTGGCATCTGTCAAATACATCTTCCAGATTTTATCTGCAACCTCCTTCTCAGAGGAACCAAAAAAGCTTGTAGAAATGGATTGACTCAAACCTTCTGATTGAGCTTCTTCTAAATCGAGAATGACTTCGCAGGTCTTTCCTTTTACTTCTTTTCTAAAGGTGTGGGAATAATCTGTTTCAGTTTGATTGCTGAATACATTGAGGATTTCGGGATTTTGGCTCGGTTTAATAAAACAGTTACCGCTATTCGCCTTGAGGTGTAGTTTTATATCCTGACAGGCAGGCGAGTCTTCGACCGTGAATTGTTTCTTTATTTGTCCTATTGACAACCCTGCCAGCGCCATCCCGCAACACGTTAACCAGATCTTTCTTTGCATGTTGAATAGTTACGAACCTATACTACTTAAGTTACAATGTGTAAGTTTTAAGCCAAAAAAGTCAAAAAAATACCCGTGTAACTTGTGTTATACGGGCTTAGTAGTAAATGGTTGTATAAGACTTTGTTAGCTAAAGACTTCTTTCATTCTTTCAAAAAAGCCTTTTTCATTCGCATCCGGGCTCGGTTCAAAATTAGGGGAGTGACGAAGACTTTCCAGCTGGGCTTTTTCCTCAGACGATAACTTTTTAGGAGTCCATACATTAATATAGATCAGTTGGTCACCTGTTTCATAGCCATTAACGTCCTTTAAACCCTTGCCACGTAGGCGCAGAACTTTACCGCTTTGTGTACCGGGCTCAATTTTGATTTTTACTTTGCCCCCCACCGATGGAACTTCAACTGTTGTCCCAATAGCAGCATCAATAAAGCTTACGTATAGATCGAAGACAAGATTATTTCCGTCCCTTTTTAAGAACTTATCTTCGTGTTCTTCAATTAAGATCAGCAAATCACCAGCAACTCCACCGGGTGCTTCGTTGCCTTTATTTGCCATAGACAACTGCATTCCATCCGCAACGCCTGCAGGGATTTTGACGCTAATAATTTCTTCCTTAGAAACCAGTCCAGAGCTGTCGACACCAGGAGGACGTTTATCAATGATCTGGCCGGAGCCATCACATGTTGAACATGCACTTGCCGATACCATTTGACCCAACATTGTATTGACTACCTTCCTCACCTGACCCGCACCTTGGCATGTCTGACACGTTTTAAAAGTTACACCTTCTGCTTTAATCAGTCGATTCACTTTTATTTTCTTCTCTACACCATTTGCTATTTCTTCGAGTGTAAGTTTCAATTTGATACGCAGGTTAGAGCCTTTGCGTTGACGCTTTCCGCTGCCACGGCTACTACCTCCGCCTCCAAAGAAACTATCAAAAGGGTTACTGCCTCCGCCTCCGAAAATATCTCCAAACTGACTGAAGATATCGTCCATGTTCATGTTGTGGCTACCTCCAAAACCGCCACCACCTGGGCGTGAATGTCCAAAGCGATCGTATTGAGTTCGTTTACTTGAATCGCTTAATACCTCATACGCCTCTGCTGCTTCTTTGAATTTTTCTTCAGCTGCTTTATCCCCTTGATTTTTATCAGGGTGATATTGAATGGCAACTTTTCTATACGCCTTTTTTATTTCTTCTGCAGAAGCTGATTTGGCTACACCAAGTATTTCGTAATAATCTCTCTTTGTACTCATTCGTGATTGATGTTGGAGGTTGGATTACTAATATCCCTTATATTTTTTATTTACGCTACTTAACTACCTACCACTACCTTAGCAAAACGAATTACTTTATCGTTCAGTAGATATCCACTCTCCACTACATCTACTACTTTACCTTTCAGTTTTTCATCAGGTGCAGGTATTTGTGTGATGGCTTCGTGAAGATCAGCATTAAAATCAGAACCCGATTTAACATCCATGATCTTTACACCATATTGCTCCAGGGTTTTTTTGAATTTATTCTGGATCAGAAAAATACCTTCAAGGTCCTTGTCATTTTTTTCTTTCAGCGATTTTTCCGCGCGATCAAAATCATCAACAACAGGCAACAGGTTTTTAAGCAATTGTTCATTGGCTGATTGAATCATTTCCAATTTTTCTTTTGCAGTTCTGCGCCTGAAATTTTCAAATTCTGAATACAGCCTGATGAACTTATCCTTTTGTGCGGCCACCTCATTTTGAAGAATCAACAATGTGTTAACCTGATTATTTTCGGCTGACTCATTTTCGGTTTCTGTGGCTGACAGGTTTTCGGCTTCCGGGCCGTTTTCTGAAATAACTTCTTCGTTTTCCTTCATTTCGTTTTCGTTGGTCATGTTATCCATAGACATAACGGCTTAAATTTTGAACAAAGGTCAAAGGTCAACAATTTTGCCAAAGGTATTGCAATGCCAAACTGGCATTGTTATTCTTTGAACTTGAATTATATGATTCTAGATATTCTAAGGTTCGATCAATGCAGATTACTCCAAATGAGATCCTTCAACTCCATTATACCTTGATTGGTAAGGGATGAAATAAAAACATGAGGTAATTCGGTGGGAACTTCACGGCTCATTTCGGCCTTCAGTTCATTATCAAGCATGTCGGTTTTAGAGATTGCCAGAATGCGTTTCTTATCCAACAATTCAGGATTGAATTTGCGGAGCTCACTCAATAGGATCTCGTATTCCGCCTGAATGCTTTTCGCATCAGCCGGAATTAAAAACAACAACAACGAATTTCTCTCAATGTGTCTTAAGAATCGAATACCTAAACCCTTACCTTCGGCTGCGCCTTCGATAATTCCCGGAATATCAGCCATCACAAATGACTTATCATTTCGATAAGAGACTACTCCAAGATTCGGGGTGAGGGTAGTAAAAGCATAGTCTGCAATTTTTGGCTTTGCTGCAGAGACAACAGAAAGTAATGTAGACTTCCCTGCATTAGGAAAACCAACCAAACCAACATCAGCTAATAATTTTAATTCAAGAACAATCCATTCTTCTATCCCCGTCTCTCCTGGCTGGGCGTATTGAGGTGCACGTTGTGTGGAGGTAGCAAAATATAAATTACCACGACCTCCACGTCCCCCTTTTGTTAAAATATGTTCTTGCCCATCTTCCGTAATTTCACATCTCACTTCCCCGGTTTCGGCATCTTTTGCGATTGTACCCAGGGGAACATCAATGTATTCATCTTTACCATAGGCCCCCGTGCGATTTTGTTCTTCGCCTGCATTACCAGGTGTGGCAATAATATGCTTTCTATATTTTAAATGCAGGAGTGTCCAGAGCTGAGAATTGCCTCTGAGGATAATATGCCCGCCTCTTCCGCCATCGCCACCATCGGGGCCACCTTTCGATGTGGTTTTATCCCGAATAAAATGCAAATACCCTGCGCCACCATGCCCGGAGCGCGAGCAGAATTTTACATAATCGATGAAGTTAATTGAGGACAATGTCGTGTGTTTAATGTGTGGACCACCGTAGACGACTTTTACAAGTATCGTTTACGTGTTGTTTTAACTTTATTTCTTATCGAGTAGCGCGCAGATGCTTTTAAAAATATCATCTACGTCACCAATTCCATTTACGGTCTGGAGTCTTCCTTGTTTTTCATAGTAAGGCAACACATGAATGGTTTTATTAAAGAACTCATCAATGCGTTTGTTTAGCTTCTCCTCTTCATCATCTACCCGATTATCAATCGTTCTTCTTTTTGCAATGCGTTCGCGTACTTCTTTTTCTGTAACATTCAATGCAATGACATGATGAATGGCTGTGCCTTGTGCTTTCGCAAAAGCATCTAGTGCTTCAGCTTGCCCAACGGTGCGAGGGAAACCATCAAACAAAAATCCTTTTGCGTGTGGGTTTTTATCCAACTCCTCCTTTAACATAGCGATCGTGATTTCGTCTGGTACTAGCGACCCGCTATTCATAATTTCTTTTACGCGTTTACCCAAATCCGTATCGTTCTTGGTGTGCCAGCGAAATAAATCACCTGTTGAAATATGCACAAAGCCATATTGTTTAATGAGCTTTTCGCTTTGTGTTCCTTTGCCTGCGCCAGGAGGACCGAAGAGTACAAGATTAATCATGGAATGGGTTTAGTTTACGTTACAAAGAGGCTTTTCAATTTTATTTAAGCTGACGAATATAGGGAATGAAAATTCGAATTACGAATGCGATGTATTGGTTTACTTGAGTGACTTATAAATGTCTTTCAGGTTCCGTCCCAGTCCATCATAGTCGAGGCCATAGCCCACAACAAACTCGTCCTCGATTTCAAAGCCGACATATTTCGTTTCCATATTTTTTTCGCGAGCCTGTTTCTTTCTTAATAGTGAAACAACTTCTACGGATTTTGTTCCAAGGCTTCTTAATTCTTCTACTATTT
>JANMRZ010000019.1:0-7733 GCA_031388805.1 Chryseolinea sp. | reverse complement strand
AACATTTTGTTCTGATGGATAATGGAGTACCACATGCCCTCTGTAGCCTGGCAGCAGAAGAGTTGCAGCTGCATCTGAAAACGCAGAAGGTATGGAATCATAACTTTGGCCTCGCGGAGAACGATGTAAGTAACATCATTGGAAAAATGTTTGGTGTGCTGGTCGTGATGACATCCGACCAGCAACTAGGATACCTTGCAGCATTCTCCGGCAAACTAGCAGGCGGTAATCATCACGCCAAGTTTGTTCCACCCGTTTTTGATAGTCTTACCACGAATAGTTTTTTAAACTTAGGTATGGAAAAACTAACCCGTATGAATGAGGATATAAAAAAACTAACGACAGCTAAATCCGAAGTCACGAATGAGCAACTCGACAACTTAAAAGCAGCACGAAAAAAACATTCCGTTTCGCTGCAGCGTAAATTATTTGATCATTATTATTTCCTCAACCAGGCCGGTGAAGAAAAGAGTCTTAATGATATCTTCAAAAAAGCTTTACGGAAAAATCCACCCAGTGGTGCGGGCGAATGTGCTGCACCAAAACTATTGCAGTATGCCTTTCAGCACAACATGAAGCCCCTGGCATTGGCTGAATTCTGGTGGGGACAATCACCAAAATCCAAAGCATGGAAACATGGTCATTATTACCCTACCTGCAGTGAAAAATGCGGGCCTATCCTGGAGCACATGTTATCCAGATCCTCAATTTCCAGTACACGTACTAGCGACTCGTCACGCATTTAAAACATTTCAGAGATTCCATTAACAATGGTTCCAATTTTGCGTTCAGATTCATTTACGATGAATAAAAATTCAAATAGACCTTAGTTTTAGTCTTTGTGTTCTATATACTTTTTTAACTGTCCTTGATTATGATTCGTTTTGTCCGCACCGCCTGCATAATTTTCCTCACCAGTATCATTATTCACTATCAATCAATTGCTCAGGAAGAGAATAAGAAAAAAAGACTATTCGGCTTTAGTAGACTTGACGACACCGTGTCTGTTGATAAAAAGGGCATCTTTGTATTGCCCCTGTTGTATTATACTCCAGATACGCGATGGGCATTTGGTGGCGCAGGTGTGTATTATTTTAAAACACCACCGAAATACGATTATGAGAAGTTAACACGGGTATCATACATCCAGTTTCTTGCGGACTATACACAGAACAAACAACTTGATGTTTGGGGACTATGGAATATTTTTACCCGCAATGAAAATTATTTGTTTAAGGGCGAAGTTCGCTATCGCAATTTTCCTGATCGTTTTTTTGGTGTAGGCAACAACACGCCTTCATCAAATGAAGAGCTATATGAATATAGTCTGGTAAGCATTAAAAGTTTAACACTCAAAAAAATCAGGCAATCACTCTTTGTTGGAATTGATTATCATTTTGAATATGAATATGGATTCCAATACACCGAAGGTGGAGTATTGGAACAAGGAACCATTACCGGCTATAAAGGCGGTGTGGGTTCGGCTGTTGGCGCAGTAGGCATTTATGACAGCCGTGATAATGCCATTAACTCACGAACCGGAAAACTCATCGAATTATCTACCTACATCTATACAAAAGCATTGGGAAGTACGTTTTCGTTTTTTAGCTTGAATGGATTGTATCAACATCATTGGCCAATTAAGAAAAGACAATCGCTCGCTTTACAAACCAAACTGAGATTGAGTTATGGTGAGGTTCCTTTTCTGGACCTTTCAGTAGCGGGTGGTGATGACATGTTGCGTGGGTATCCCAAATATCGATATCGTGATAACCATTTTTTTGGTACACAGCTTGAATATCGGTATGCATTATTTTGGAGAGTGGGTATGGTAACTTTTGCCGGAATAGGAGATGTATTTAATTCCTTAAATGACGTCAAAGCGTATACCCTAAAATATTCTATTGGTTCCGGGCTTCGTTTCGCTGTTAACCCTTCTGAGCGTTTGAATATCCGATTCGATTATGCAGTGGGTCGCGAAGGAGGACATTTCTACTTCTCGGTTGCGGAATCCTTTTGAAATAATCCCGTCTCAATCATCAGCTCTCCATCAATTTAAAATCTTACCTTAGTTTCAATTCACAAATTTCAGTCTGTGAGGACACAGATCGGCGAGTGAATAGTTGCTTATAAACCTTGTTAATAAAAATGGCTTTACAAAAATATTGGAATAACATTGGGGGAGAAAACAATTACCCAAACAAGTTTACTACTGTGCTATTTGTTATTTACCTGCTCGCATTAGTTTGGATTTTACTATTTAAGTTAGGTGTACGATTTTCGTATATGGAAAACAGGGAAGTAAACTTACTTCCGTTTAGAGAACCTTTATTCCTAAATGGCAAAATTGATTTTCCTGAAATCATTATGAATGCAGTGATCTTTGTACCGCTGGGTATATATTCCGGGATACTATTTAAAAGATGGAGTTTTGTAAAGAATCTTTTATTCTTTTTCTCAATCAGTTTAATGATTGAAGGTCTTCAATATATTTTGAGAATTGGGGCTTTTGACATTACCGATACCATTACAAATACGTTAGGCGGAATAATTGGGTTAATGATGTTTAAAGCAATTGAAAAAGCGTTTGCAAATAGTGTTAAGGCACAAAAATTAATAAACGTAATTGCAGCAATAGGAACGGTCTTAATGATAGTATTCTTAGTATTACTTAGAACAGGCAACCTGTGGTTGAAATATCAATAGTAATACATTCGGAGTATTATTTTCCTCGATCTGTGTCCCCACAGATTGAAATAATCTCACTTCAATCTTCGCTTTCTCCATCAATTCAAAATCTATAAAACTCGTTCAAAAACGTTTTTGAATTGCGTATACCGTTCTCATTTCATCAGTTGATTACAGAACGCTATTGTCGTATTTAACCCACTAGATTGTCGCATTTACACAGCAATTGAGCGATCTTAGTTAGCGAGATTTGTATCATAACAAAACCAATCCAGGTCCTCACCGCGCCAAACAAGGACAGAGAATTCTTGTCCGCGTTTTGGCGCTTGTCATTGCCGCACATCCTGTCAACGAACTAAAGGCGAGAAACCACAGTGCAATATTTTCAATAGAACTTTGCGCAACCAAATAATTGCACTTATATTTGCAACCAAATAATTGCACAAAATTACAGATGAAAGTAAGACGAGATGTTTTTCAGGCGATTGCCGACCCCACACGAAGGGCAATTTTATTATTGATTGCAGCGCAGGCAATGACACCGAATGCCATTGCCGAAGAATTTCATACCAGCAGGCAAGCAGTTTCAAAGCACATTCAAATTCTTACTGAGTGTGAATTGGTTAAGCAAGAACAGAAAGGAAGAGAAATTTATTATCACATCAATGCAAACAAAATGAAAGAGATTGATAAATGGATTGCGCAATTCAAAAAGATTTTGGAGACTCAATTCAGTCAATTAGACGAACTATTATTAACACTTAAAAAACAAAAAAAATGGTGAACGAAGAGAAATCCCGCAAGGCGGGTAACAACAATTTGCTATTTGATTTTACCGTTGACAAAGCAGCGAAAACGGTATTCATAACAAGAGAATTTGATGCTGAACTATCATTGGTATGGGATGCATTTACCAAAGCAGAACTCCTTGACCAATGGGTAGCGCCGAAACCCTTTGTAGCAAAAACAAAATTTATGGATTTCAAAGTTGGTGGGAGAAGGTTTTATGCTATGGTTGGCCCGGACGGACAAGAGGGTTGGTTAATTCAGAAATACATTTCCATTAGCCCAAAAACCAATTTCAAAATGTTTAATGCTTTTGCAGACAAAGATGAAAACCCTCAATTGCCAGGTTCTGATTGGGATTACACTTTTAGCGAACAAAATGGAACCACAAAAGTGAGTATTACCATTTATAATGAATCTCTTGCCCGTTTGGAGAAGATGATTGAAATGGGCTTCACTGAAGGATTTAAAATGTCAATGAACAATTTGGAAAATCTGTTGGCAAATTTATCGCAACGGTCCTGAGCGAAACCGAGCGATAGCAATAAAGATTACTGATAACAAACACGGCAATTGGATAAGAAATGGTTGAAGTCTTTAAAACAAATGTTCAGAAAAAGATACAAAGAAAAATGCTGCTTTGTATTTTATCTGAAGCATTCCCAGCGTTTAAAATAAATTTTGACCTTTCTGATTGTGATAAGGTGCTTAGAGTTGAAGGAGACAATATGGAGGCATTAAGGATAATGCTACTCGTAAAGGAGTATGGGTTTACCTGTGAGATATTAGATTAACAGCAAATGAATTGTGACAACTGCACTCAGATATTTTGAATACGAAATAAAAAAAACAACTTAAAAAATAAAAATTATGGCACGTATCAATCCTCACATCAACTTCAACGGAAATGCCGAAGACGCTTTTACCTTTTACAAATCAGTATTTGGCGGAGAGTTTGCAAAGATTATTCGTTTCAAAGACCTTGCAAGTCCTGAATTCAGGGTTGCGGAAAAAGAAGAAAATAAAATTATGCATATCGCTTTGCCTATTGGTAAAAGTAATATGTTGATGGCAAACGATGTTCCGGAAATTATGGGAAAAACAAATGAAAATGAGAACAGAAGTAAAATTGTAATAAGTGCAGAAAGTAAAGAAGAAGCTGACAAATTATTTAATGGGCTTTCAGAGGGTGGACAAATAGAAGGGCCTATTGGTGATAGTGCTTGGGGTTCATACTTTGGTTGTTTTAGAGACAAATACGGTATTGAATGGATTGTGGAATTTGACCCAAAATATAAATGACAACTGTAACTGATCTATGAAAACTTTAAAGTGAGATTTGAAGGCAAAGTAGGCAACCGGTAATTTTATATTTATATGAGCGTGCAAGAACAAATCAAAAAGTATATTACCAGTCAACCCGAACCAAAGCGTAGTGAAATGAAGGCGTTACACCAGCTCATACTTCAAGTTTTACCAGCATGTAAATTATGGTTCAACGATGGTAAAAACGACGATGGTAAAATTGTTTCTAACCCTAATATTGGATACGGATTTTACACCATACAATATGCTGACGGAACAACCAGAGAGTTTTATCGAATTGGTCTGAGTGCAAACACAACTGGAATTTCTGTCTATATCCTTGGTCTCGAGGATAAGACGTACTTAGCCAAAACGTATGGAAAAAAACTAGGCAAGGCCAGCGTGACCGGGTATTGCATTAAGTTCAAAACGCTAAAAGATATAAACGTTGAAATACTTGAAGCGGCAATACGATATGGGTTTGAGACCAAGCATTGATACCAGTTTAGCGAGCTTCGGAAGAATAAAAATTGTTTAATCATTATCTGAGAACAAATCAAAACGAAATGTTTGCAGACAAATATGGTATTCAATGGATGGCTACGGGCGAAAGTAACTGATGAACACAACGAACGGCTAACCACTTGCGTCCCGCCCTGGGCGGGATGCCAATTCCAATACAAGCGTCCTGCTTATTTAAAAACCCTGTTGTTCACCAACTAACTTCGGCAGTAAAACCAAGCGTGCGCTTGATACTTTCAGGCACAAGCGGACGTTCCGCCAGGCTGGCGGTACATCCGATGGGATATAAGGATAAAACCGGTCTTTTATTTTTTACATTAGCAGAAGATATTTCTGCAGTATATAGTCGCCCGGATAAAAAGTAATATAATATGAAAATAGGGATCAGTGCCGACCACGGTGGGTTTGCTTTAAAGGAAAGTATGATAGCCTTTCTGGTGAAGATGGAATATGATGTAGAGGATTTCGGCGCCTATAAATTAAACGACCAGGATGACTATCCCGACTTTGTTATTCCACTAGCCAAAGCTGTATCTAAGCACGAAGTCGAACGAGGTATCGCTATTTGCGGAAGTGGAGTAGGAGCTTGTGTTGCAGCCAATAAAGTGACTGGAGTGAGGACCGCTTTAATACACGATCATTTCTCTGCGCATCAAGGCGTGGAGGATGACGATATGAATCTGATTTGCCTGGGAGGTAGAGTGATTGGTTTTGCTACTGCTCAGGAACTCATTCAATCCTTTTTAAAGGCAAGCTTCATTGGTGGTGAGAGGCATCTGCGAAGACTGAAAAAAGTAGAACAGTTAGAAAAATAAATTCATTTTTGATTTCTAATAAAATATTAATTCGAAACGGTCTATATCAAAGCTTTATTTTTGGATATTGTCACGATTCATAAAATCGGTGAAGCTGATTTTTAATCGAAGGCATAGTAATAATAGTAAAAATTAAATCTTTATGACGGAAACGAAGAAATTCAGGTTTGGTATGATTGGCCTGGGAACGATGGGCTGTAACCTGCTTTTGAATATTGCAGACCACGGATTTACTGCGGCAGGCTATGATCAAAGTGAGGATAAAGTATCCAAGCTCAATCAGCTGAATCATCCTCAAGTGAAAGGTTTCAATAGTATAAATCAATTCATTGAAAGCCTGGAAAGTCCAAGAGCTATTATGTTGCTGGTTCCAGCTGGTAAAATTGTAGACAACGTTATAGCCGAATTGCTTCCGTTGTTAGCAAAAGGAGATATTATTATTGATGGAGGCAATTCATTTTATACGGATACGGAGAGAAGAGCAAAAGCACTGGAAGAAAAATCGATTCACTTTTTTGGAATGGGTATTTCCGGTGGAGAAGAAGGTGCACGCAAGGGGCCGAGCATGATGCCGGGTGGAGACAAGGTAGCATACCAACATGTGAAACCTATTTTCGATGCCATTGCCGCACGCGTTAAAGGAGATCCTTGTGTTACGTATATCGGTCCGGGTGCTTCTGGTCATTTTGTGAAAATGGTGCATAATGGAATCGAGTATGCTCAAATGCAATTACTGGCTGAGACCTATGAAATCATGAAGAAAGGTCTTAGACTGAAGAATGAGGATATGCATAAGGTCTTCCAAAAATGGAGCAAAGGAAGATTACAATCTTTTCTGATGGAGATCACTACGGATATTTTTGCTTTCAAAAATCCGGAAGGAGATAATCTATTGTTGGATGAAATCAAAGACGAAGCAAAATCAAAAGGAACAGGAAAATGGACTTCGCAGGTGGGCATGGATGTGAACTTACCTATTCCGATTATTGATATTGCAGTCTCGATGCGCGACTTATCAAAATACAAATCACTGCGAACAACAGCCGCTGTAATTTATGCTGATACTTCAACTGTATCCCTGACAGATAATATCGATGCTTATCTTGAAAAACTGGAGAAAGCATTTTATTTTAGTATGGTCACTACTTACGCACAAGGAATGCATCTGCTTTACAAAGCATCTGAAACGTATCACTATGAGTTAAAGCTTGCTGAGATTGCAAAGATCTGGCGAGGCGGCTGCATCATCCGATCTGAATTTCTCGAATCTATTTATACCGCTTTTCATGAGAATGAAAAGCTCGAACATTTGCTGTTGGATCCGACCATTCAGTCAGCCATCAAAGACAGCCTTCAAGGTATTCGCACCGTAGTTTCCGATGCTGCAAAACATGGATTGGCTATTCCAGCATACGCGTCATCGCTCAGCTACTTCGATGCTTTTAGAAGTGAGAAGATGCCATCAAATCTCATTCAGGCTCAACGCGACTTCTTCGGTGCACACACATACGAACGCATTGGAAAAGAAGGCGTTTTTCATACCGAATGGAACGCCAAATAGGGAGGGTTCGGTAAGGATGATGATGATGTAGAGACAGCATGCATGCTGTCTCTACA
>JANMRZ010000017.1:0-15099 GCA_031388805.1 Chryseolinea sp. | reverse complement strand
AAAACCTACGGAACCATGACCGACCAAGACGGAAATACCTATAAAACCATTACCATAGGTACGCAAACATGGATGGCAGAAAACCTGCGAGTTACCAAATACCGTAATGGAGATGCTATACCCAATGTAACCGACAATGCAGCTTGGGCAGCCTTAACCTCTGGAGCATATTGCAGTTATGAAAACACCACCGACAAAGACAAAATAGCCACTTATGGCAGACAGTACAATTGGCTTGCCGTAACCCACACAAGCAACATTGCGCCTACTGGCTGGCATGTACCCACCGATGCCGAGTGGACAACCTTGATCAATTATTTAGGTGGCGAAAGTATAGCAGGTGGCAAGTTGAAAGAAACCGGAACTACTCATTGGAATAGCCCAAACACTGGCGCAACGAATGAAAGCGGTTTTACTGCTTTGCCCTCTGGCTACAGCGACGGCGGTACGTTCAGCGGCTTCCTTGGCAGCTACAGCTACTGGTGGGTTTCTACTGCCTACGATGCCACCCGCGCATGGTACCGCAGCCTGGGATACAACTACACCGATATCGGCCACTACCTCAATACCAAGGAGAGCGGGCATACGGTGCGGTTGATAAAGGACTGACAATCCAACAAAGCCTGAGGCGAAAGGAGTGTGGCAGCTATTTGAAGAATTTTTGGACGAATAAGGATCCTGTTCGTTGAATAAATGAAGATAGTTAATAGCAGAGCTAAATGCCGATTTGTGTGGAGTAAAAGCCTTCATCCAAATCGGCTTTGCTTTTCACCTATGATGAGTTAAAAACTAATTCCGACAGGGAGGCATTGAAAACTTTGCTGAATGATGTTGACTTCGCCATGTGGAGATTCCGAGTATCTCGTCACTTTATTTCACTAGCCTGTGATCACCTTGTTTCGCATTCCAAAACAATGTATTCCGGTAATGATTGACCACCATTTTCGCGTGATTACTAACCTGTTGCAATCACGAAGTGATTTGGCGCAAGTAGTTAACTAATACTGATCATGCCCTAACGAAATGAGATTGTCAAGGTTAGCAAAATCTCCAGTAAACGACTTTAGAGTAAAAATTACAAGGACGGGATATTCGTGATCGTGCTAATGGTTGCAATTCAAATTAGCGCGTTGGTATTATGTAACATGGCTAAAGCCCAATGTATGATGTATTGTAACCCCGCACTTAAGTGTGGGGTTACTGAACCATTCCCAAATAGGATTTTAGTCAGGCACGACAATTTGAATTGTACCCAAGCCTATTTATTTTTTATTGATGTCGCTTTTATTCATTATCCGGTTGCTATTTTACAATTGCTTCCGGTATTTGAACATCGAGTCTTTAAAAATTCTTGCGCAGGGTTATTCCGTAATTTCTCGGATCTCCCAAATGTGCGGCACCAAAATCGTAAGCATATGAAATATACCTGGTGTCACCCAGGTTGCGTCCCCAGAAAAACAACTCCCAACCTTTAGCAGTCACGCCAACTCTTGCATTCAGCAAACTATAACCCGATTGCTTGATCGTATTTGTCAAATCAAAATATTGGTCACCCAGGTACATCCATTCACCACGTAGGATCAATTTGATATTTTGTGATGTAGAAAGATTCCAGTTGTATTGAGCTGCTAACATCGAAGTAATATCCGGTGTAAACAATTGACGATTGCCTTTATAATCAACTTCTGCTCCGTCTTCTGGAAGTTTCAAAGTTGTGTATTTCGCGTTGGTGTATCCAAAATTATAATCGATTTGAAAATTCGGAATAGGTGTTGTCGATATTTCTACTTCGAATCCTTTGCTCTCTAATTCACCAGCGTTACGCGTAACCGTGATGGCCTCCGGTAAAACCAACGTAGGTACTTGCACATCTGTAGCCCGGATAAAAAATGCAGCTACGTTAAAACGAATTTTGTTATCCAGAAATGTTTCCTTTAAGCCAATCTCAAGGTTTGTACTGTATTCTGGCTTGTAAGCATATAGAGGAGGTTGAGAGGGATCAGCTGCAAGCGGTGTAAGTCCGCCTGTTCTGAATCCTCTTGAAATATTAAAATAGAGGTTTGTGTTTTCGTTTGCCCGAAAAGCAAAACCAAGCTTAGGTGAGATGGCATTGAAATCAGCGGATGCAGTTGTGTCAGGCAAAGTAGTAAAAGGTGCATCGGGTTCAATCTGATATTCACCCATTACACTTTGTGTTTTATGTTCAAAGTCATAACGCACACCAGCAGTCAGATCTAGTTTTTCATTAAAGGTATATGTTGCCTGGCCAAAGAATGCATAGCCGGTTGTCTTACCAGTTGATGTGCTGATGCTGTTTGAATTTGGATAGGTGAAGTCTACATCTGCCCCAAAGTGTGTTGCTTGCTTCACCGGACTTTCCTGATGGAATAAATAAACTCCTCCCGTCCATTTTAAATTGGAAGCAGAAGCCGGTGATGTGAATTTAAATTCCTGCGTCCATGCCTTTACTTTGTTCCAGTCTTTTCCATAATTATTAGCAATCGCTATTACATCGTAAGGTGAAAAATCTCCATCAAGCGGTGTTTTATAATATCTCCAATTGGATTGATAGGTAGTCTGTGAAGAAAAGTTAAATGCTTTGCCTGCATAGTTTGCTGAAAAAGAACCATTGAAAACATTGTCGATCATGGTCCCCACACTATTCTGATTTACAGTGAATCCATCATTGATGGCATCATACGATAATGGAAATGTTCCATTATTTCGGTTTTCATTATGTTTCACATTTAACATGAAAGACCATGAAGGACCTGCAAGGTAACGCAGATAGTAATTGCCAACAGTACTGTGTTTTTTATCGAAATGAGAATTATCAAATTCGTTTGTATAGAATCCATTTGACCGGTCATACATTCCGGATATTCCTAGAAAGAGTTTGTCTTTTATTAAAGGTGTGCGAAAACCTGCACTGTATCGCTGCTGTCCGTAATTTCCAACATTGATTTCTCCAAACCCTGCCATTCTGTTGTCTGGTTGTTTGGTAATGATATTGATTACTCCGCCCATGGCATTTCTTCCATACAGTGTTCCTTGCGGACCTCTCAGAACTTCTATCCGTTCTACATCTGTTAACGGAGCGATGTAGGTATCCAAACTGAATTGATTTACTCCATCAATATAAGTTGCAACTGAAGGATCATAAGAAGTAGAAGTAATGCCGCGTATTGAAGTCACATTTCTACCATCACCTGGATTGGAAGAATATAAATTGGGAACAATCGCTGTAATGTCTTTCGTATTCCAAATCCGATACTCCTGAATCTTTGATGATGAAATGGCACTTACACTCAATGAAACTTTTTGAATTTCTTCCTCCGTCTTTTGCGCAGTCACGATTACATCTTCTAATTGAGTAGCTGTTTCTGCCATTTGAAAATTTAAAGAAGCACCTTCTTGTGTTACTTCTATTACTTGTTCAATGGTTGCAAATCCAATGGTTGAAACCTGAATGTGATATGATCCTGGATTTACATCTTTCAATTCAAAATTTCCCTGTTCATCCGTTGTTGTTCCTGAATTAGTATTCAGTAAATGCACATTGGCTCCCGATAGCGGTTCATCTTTGGAAGAAGTAACCGTTCCTTTTATGGATTGGCCATAAGCCAGAGCTTGAGAAAAAAGAATTAGTGATAAAGTTGTCAGGCGAATCAAATTGACAGGAGAAGCATTGTTCCCGCGATGAGACCTGTACACGGCAGTACGATTTTGCATAAATTTTAGATTAGAAAACCGGAAAGGTATCACTTCTATTTCAGTTGCTCCAAAACTTTTTTTAAGTAATTCTTCTTGAATTAGTTTTTAGACCAGCTTACTACATTCTCCAGCATACGCACAAAAGCGTCTTGCTTCCAGGCTTCAGCATTATGACCAATTGAGGTGTAGAATGTTCTTCCTTTTCCTGCTGTGCGATACCACGCCACTGGATGATCCTTGCCCATACCAAAATTTTTATCCTTCATCCAGAGCATGTTTCCGCTTGGATTGATCTTTTCACCATCAATGGTGTAGAGTATGTGGAAGCCTTTCGTTTCTGGATTCTCGAAAAATACATACCACTCATCACTATGTTTCCAGGTTGTAGGTAAACCTTGTGCAATCAAACTGTCAGGCACACTATTCAATTTGATATCGGTTTCTTGTAATTGAGGATCAATAGGATGGTGTGAAAACTTTGAGCCCAAAAGATTTTTTTCGTACCAATCCCAATGATGGGAGTCATCGCCCGCGCCATGAATGCCAACAAGAGTTCCACCTTGCTCTACATATTCTTCGAGCACTTTCTGTTGCTCATCGTTGAGAACTCGGCCCGTTGAATTGTTAAAGATTACGATATCAAATTTTGCAAGCTGCTCTGGATTAAATACACCACCTTCTTCGGTGCTGTAAAGAAACCAGTTGTTCTTAGTTGCCAGTTCGGTGAAAATATTTTTTCCAGCCTCAATGGATTCTCCGTGTCTAAAGCCCGTGGATTTAGAAAACAAGAGTACCGTTATTTTACCAGCAGGAAATTCAATGGACGGAACTTCTGTTTCATACGAAACAGGGAAGCCATTTTTTACTTTGTATATGAATACACTTGCTGCTCCAACAATGAGCAGGAAGATGGAAATAAATGTCCAGAGAAAAATCTTAAGAATTTTTTTCATAGGTACTGGTAGTATTGTAAAGTAATTTAGGACGGTTAATGAATGAAGTATTGAAATTAGCAAATCTAAGCTTAGAAGACGTATCGAAATATACAGACAGTAACTATCAATCATCAGGAAAGCGAACACTGGTGATCTGTTCACACAGTGCAAGGAATTTCTCTTGCACATTAACGTCACCAGCTTCCGGTAAATATTTTTTTGTCTCTGGTGATAAAAATAATTTCCGGTCACTTTAGCTTCTTCATCGTTACTTACTGCGAGCCATGCTTGTGTTTGATAACCTTTCTCGAGATTGTCAGGTGCACCGCGACCGCCCATCTTTGTGGGTACCCAACCAGGGTCGACTGCATTAGCATACACCTCTGGCCATTTGCGCGACACAGCCATACAGAGTATTACGTCATGCAGCTTGGTATCGGAATAAGTAGGATAGTCATTCCGATTGCTTGCATCAATATTTAAATTCTTCAGACTCGGATCACCTTGTAAATGCATACCTGAGCTAAGATAGATTAAGCGCTTTGGTTTTTGAATCAGACATGTAAGAATATAAGGAGCCAAAGTGTTCACGGAAAAAATCAAATCGTTTGATGTTTTGTAAAGACCCGCATTATGTATCACGGCATCGAAGTTTCCCATTGCGTTAACTTCTGCAGCCAGCTTTTTAGTTTCTTCAATACTGGACAGATCTGCTATCAAAACTTTTTCAGCGCCTTGTATTTTACTCAGCGCCTCCCGTCCGCGCTCTGCATTACGCGCATGCAAGACAACATTATGTCCCAGGTCGACTAGCGACTTGGCTGCCGTGTGCCCCAAACCATCCGCTGAACCTGTAATGAATATTCTTGCCATTGCTATTTACTTTATCAGATTCTGATCGCCTCGATGTTGATGCTTATTTTAAATAATAGTTCGTCTTTACCCATCGCTAAATTATTCATTTAAATATTGTACCTAGTAGTTATGGAAAATATTAAAACGACTGCCATTCAGAATATTTTTAGAATAGTCTTAGGCCTTCTGATGATGTCTGCAGGTTTCGCGCATTTTACGTTTGCAAGACAAGAGTTTCAGGCGCAAGTACCAGACTGGGTACCATTGAGCAAAGATTTAGTAGTTATTCTATCAGGTGTTGTTGAGTTGTTGTTTGGGGCAGCAATGGTATTCTGGTCAAAACAGAAATTTAGCGTTGGTTTCGTGCTTGCTGTATTTTATGTATTGATATTTCCAGGCAACATTGCGCAGTATACAAATGGAACGGATGCCTTTGGTTTGAATACTGACCGTGCACGACTGATTCGATTGTTCTTTCAACCGATACTGATCTTCTGGGCGTTGTGGTCAAGTGGGGTGCTTACATACTGGCTTCAGCGCAAGCATATTAAACACTAACCTACAGGAATTCTTTGCAGAATGTTTTGAGAAATTGCCTTGCCGTTTTTGTAATTCATCACATTACCTTCACGATGTAGCACTTGGATACATCAATGTTATTTAACCTTCGTATGTTTCTTAGAAACAAAGTCAGTTTGATGTTATCCTCTTTTACTAAAATATCAATGACGTGTTTTGCGATGTTGCCACTTGCGCCAAGAATGATAACATTTTTCATCTTCGCTGTTTAAATCGTCAAATAAGTGATCGATGATTTAAATCATATGACTTTCGATACAAGAATTTAGTTTGTCAGGTTTTTAAAAATGAATTTCAAAGCATCATTATGAACTTCAAAGAACGTTAATGTAACATTTGCGTACTCATGCAGATTCTTTCGCGGACTGTGAATCCAAATGAAGTCCGCTCACTTCAATCCGGGTTTTGTGTGGTTATGCATCCGTATCTTTATTGTTACCCATCAGTCATAAGCCGAGGAGTTTAATGCAATCACTTCGATTATGCAAAGTTCTAGGGTGAAGGTCTATGAAGAAAAGACTCTTGATATGGTTTACCTACCAATAAAAGGCGTAGTTTCATCTAACCTTAAACATGACGATTATGATCAAAGTTAATTTACAACACCCCACAAAAGTACTGATGTCTGGTTACCATGATGCTAAAAAAGCCTTCGATGATTTGCAGGAAATTATTGAAAGCAGCGCTATTAGCAATTTCACAACCGAGGATAAGAAGGGTACTCTAGCTGAATTCAAGAAGCTTGAAAATGTATTTAAACTTTTACAAGAAGCCCGTGAAAGGTTTGATGGTCTTAAAAAGGAGTTTGAAGAAAAAACGAATTTCTTAAATTGAAAAGTTAATCGCGTGTGTTTCAATTGAAGATCGCTTGTTGCGATCTGCATTTTGTTGGCTGCGTGATGTACTATATAAGGATTTAAGTTTTAAGAATTGAGGCCCTTACAGTGTGATTCTGAATGGAGATTGTTTCGTATGTTGTGCATCAAATGAAGGTTGCTTGTTTCGATCCGATTTACTTTCATAATTTCTCATCATCAAAATAATACTTAGGATTTCCGGGTATCTCTGCTAAAGATAGTTCCTTTATTTTAGTGCGATTTTTCTCGGGAACATCATAGGTTTTCAAAATTTCACCTACAGCATCGCACACTACAGTGACAAAGTCATATTCAAACTTCCTGGATTTCTTTAGCCGATCATAAGGTAAATACACTACGGTTTTGTATTCATTTTTGTTTTTAGGGCCCCATTTTATTCTCTTCTCAATTTTAGTTTCTTTTATTTTTTTAGAATCAAGGATGATCCACAAAAATGTATCATCATCTTTTGTGACGGTCTTTATTGTTTTGTTGATGCATGTATCAAAATATTTATAGACTCGGTAACTGACGTCAAAAGAGAATCTTGGGTTTATATAGAATTCAGTGAGATAAACTTTCATAAGAGCATTGCTTGTTTCAAATTAACAAATAAATTCTTGCTCTAGGTTAGTTTTGGTGATGGCTCCCGCAAGAAGTGCGGGATAGGATTGGTATGATGTTCGACTGTGTCTACCTGGTGTGAAGTCTTTAGATTGAGTGAACTTCACGCTCTAAGCCCAAATAAAATTGAAGAAGCTGATCCAATTGGAAATAAAAGAGGTGGTCCGTTTTCAGACCACCTCTTCACATTAAATAATACGGCTCTTTAATCAAGCCAGGTCGAAGCGGTCAAGGTTCATCACCTTGTTCCACGCTGCTACAAAGTCCTTTACAAACTTCGCTTGAGAGTCCGAAGATCCATACACTTCAGCGAGGGCACGGAGCTCTGAGTTCGAACCGGAAATGAGATCGACACGAGTACCCGTCCACTTTACTTTGCCTGTCTTGCGATCACGACCTTCAAACACATCTTGAGAATCCGCAGTTGCGATCCATGTTGTGTTCAAATCAAGCAAGTTCAAGAAGTAGTCATTCGTCAGCGCCTCCTGGCGTTGGGTGAATACACCATGCTGAGACTGATTGTAGTTCGTATTCAATACACGCATGCCGCCAAGAAGAACAGTTAACTCAGGAGCCGTCAGCGTCATGAGCTGTGCTTTGTCAACCAGCATTTCCTCTGCTGATGTTTTGTGTTTCGGTTTAAAGTAGTTGCGGAATCCGTCAGCACCCGCTTCAAGCACTGCGAAAGATTCTACATCGGTTTGTTCTTGTGAAGCATCGGCACGTCCAGGTGTGAAAGGTACTGGCACATCGTGGCCGGCATTCTTTGCTGCCTTTTCAATGCCTGCACATCCTGCCAGAACAATCAAGTCGGCAATTGAAACTTGCTTACCGCCAACGTTGAATGCGGTTTGAATTCCTTCAAGTGCTTTGAGCACCTTAGCCAGTTGAGTAGGATTATTGACTTCCCAATTCTTCATTGGTGCCAGACGAATGCGCGCACCATTAGCGCCACCGCGTTTATCAGAACCACGGAAAGTTGATGCTGATGCCCATGCGGTAGATACCAATTCAGACACCGATAATCCTGAAGCAAGTATCTTGCTCTTCAGTGCTGCGATATCTTGAGCATCAATTAGTTTATGCGTAACGGCAGGGATAGGGTCTTGCCAGATCAATACTTCCTTCGGCACTTCAGGTCCAAGGTAGCGGGCAATCGGACCCATGTCACGGTGTGTCAGTTTATACCACGCGCGGGCGAAAGCATCGGCGAACTTATCCGGATTCTCGAAGAAGTTTCTTGAAATGGGTTCGTAGATCGGATCCATTCTCAAGGCCAGGTCAGTCGTCAGCATCGTTGGTGCGTGCTTCTTTGACGGATCATGTGCATCGGGTACCGTACCAGCACCTGCGCCACCTTTCGGTTTCCATTGCTGTGCACCAGCCGGACTCTTTGTTAACTCCCATTCGAAACCGAATAGATTTTCGAAAAAGTTATTGCTCCATTTTGTTGGTGTAGTAGTCCATGCACCTTCAAGACCACTTGTAATCGTGTCCGCTCCGCTACCTGTACCAAAAGTATTTTTCCAACCGAGTCCTTGCATTTCAATGCTTGCAGCTGCAGGTTCTTTATCAATATACTTACTTGGATCAGCAGCACCGTGGGTTTTGCCAAAAGTGTGACCACCAGCAATAAGCGCTACAGTTTCTTCATCATTCATTGCCATGCGGCCGAAGGTCTCGCGAATATCACGAGCTGATGCAAGCGGATCCGGTTTTCCGTTAGGACCTTCCGGATTCACGTAGATCAAACCCATTTGAACGGCACCCAGCGGATTTTCCAATTCGCGGTCACCGGTGTAACGTTTGTCTCCCAACCATTCACCTTCGGAACCCCAGTAAACATCTTCTTGTGGCTCCCATACATCTTCACGTCCACCTGCGAAACCGAAGGTCTTGAAACCCATAGACTCGAGCGCGCAATTGCCCGTGAGGATCATCAAGTCTGCCCACGAAATTTTATTACCGTATTTCTGTTTGATCGGCCAGATCAGCAAACGTGCCTTGTCGAGACTCGCGTTGTCAGGCCAACTATTAAGAGGAGCAAAGCGCTGCGTGCCGGAGCCTGCGCCACCACGACCGTCAGAGATTCGGTA
The DNA here is from genome assembly GCA_031388805.1 of Chryseolinea sp. GTDB lineage: Bacteria > Bacteroidota > Bacteroidia > Cytophagales > Cyclobacteriaceae > Chryseolinea. The sequence continues at coordinate 5,439 of JANMRZ010000017.1, read as the reverse complement.
AGTGCCAGCACTGTGCCACGCCATCCGAATAAAAAACGGTCCATAGTGACCATAGTCTGCCGGCCACCAGCTTTGCGAAGTCGTCATCAATTCGAAAATGTCTTTTTTCACGGCATTCAGATCAAGTTTCTTGAACTCTTCCGCATAGTTGAATTTTTCGTCCATCGGATTGGACAGGGACGAGTGTTGGCGAAGGATGTTCAACTTCAACTGATTAGGCCACCAGTCCCGGTTTCTTGTGCCACCGCCTGCAGTTTGTTTTAGTGCGCCACCATGAAACGGGCACTTGGCTTCGCTCGTGTTCATGTCTGCTAATTTTGCGGGGTCTTGTGTGTTGTTTTCCATTCTTTTATAGATTAATAATTGTTACTTGATTTGTCACTTGTTATCCTAACGATAGACTCTTTCAGTTGACAGCACAATGACCAACGTCATGATCCTGTTTAACATCAGGTTTAGCGATGGTTATGTTACGTTTTGTGTGTTTTCCTTTTCTATTTTCTTATTTAAGGTCAATCTTACTACAGGAACATTAATAAATCAAATTGATTATTTTTATGTTCATATAGATAATAACTATGACCATAACACAGCTTCAGTACATCGTTGCCCTGGATACTTACCGGCATTTTGTGCTGGCCTCAGAAAAATGCTTTGTAACCCAACCTACCCTGAGTATGCAAATACAAAAACTGGAAGAAGAGTTGGGTGTAAAGATTTTTGACCGAACGAAACAGCCTGTGATCCCTACTGAGATTGGCGCGAGTATCATTGCTCAAGCGCGCACTATTTTGCGCGAGGCGAATATGATCCAACAGATCATCAATGATCAGAAGGATAGTATGACGGGTGAAATTCGGGTAGGCATTATCCCCACACTGGCGCCTTATCTACTACCACCACTCTTTCAGCACATGCGTGAAAAGTATCCGCAGGTACATCTCATCATTAAAGAAACCATTACAGAAGAAATAATCCATGAGCTCAAAAACAATCGCCTGGATTGCGGGCTTGTTGTAACGCCCCTGAATGATCTATCGATTAAGGAAGATGTACTCTTCTATGAAGAACTCTTTGTGTATGTATCAAAGAAAAATGCACTGTATGATAAGAAGTATGTATTGCCCGCTGAAATCGATCCCAGCCAACTCTGGTTGTTGGAAGAAGGACATTGTTTTCGGTCGCAGATTTTAAATCTGTGCGAACTGCAAAAGTATTCCGATATCCATTTTAAATACGAAACCGGTAACATCGAAACATTAAAAAGGATGGTAGATAAAAGTGATGGCATTACTATTTTGCCGGAACTGGCCGTGATGGAGTTTACAAAAGCACAAATGAAGTTTGTGAAGAAACTAAAGGAGCCTCGTCCTGCACGAGAAGTAAGCTTAGTAACTCATCGTGATCACCTGAAAGCAAAACTTATTAAAACGCTGAAAGAAGAAATTCTAACCATTGTGCCTAAAACGATGCAAAAATTGCACAGCAAGAAAGTGGTGGAGATTAATTATTGATCGCTAATTTCAGTCCTGACTGCCTTAATTATTCCCGATCAATTTCTTCAGTAATCTTCCTTGACTTAGCAATGCAGATATCATACCGGTGAATGATCTTGCTTGTAAAAAAAAGATTGCGACAGGTGTTACGTGCCTCATCGGTGGCCAAAATTAAATTTAGGCTACTGACAGAATCGGTTTGTTGTTTTAAATTCTTCGCCAGGAAATGAGATATCTTCCTGATAAAGATCCATGATATGATTTTGCAATTCTTTCCTCAATGTCTTCGATTTTACCTGACGATTTAAAACCTTCGAAGTGGCCATCGTTTGGCCTAAATCCTACCTCATTATAAAACCAGTTGCCCATAATAGTTTACACTATCAACATTGAGCTTATCCTGAAATTACAACAAAAAAGGCTTCACCTTTCGATGAAGCCTTTTTAATGTATTGTGAATGAGATTACATCATTCCACCCATTCCGCCACCGTGTGGCATAGCAGGTGCTTCTTTCTCATCAGCGATTTCAGACACTACCGCTTCTGTTGTTAACAACAAACCAGCAATAGAAGCTGCGTTCTCCAATGCAAGACGAGTTACTTTCGTAGGATCGATAATACCTGCATCAAAGAAGTTCTCAAACTTATTGTCGCGAGCGTTATATCCGAAGTCTTTCTTGCCATCGCGAACTTTGTTCACGATTACAGAACCTTCCTGACCAGCGTTCTCAGCGATCGTTCTCAAAGGAGCTTCCAATGAAAGACGAACGATGTTAACACCTGTTGCCTGATCTTCGTTGGTTAAACCAAGAGTTTCAATATTCTTCAATGCCTCGATAGCACGGATGTATGCTACTCCACCACCAGGGACGATACCTTCCTGAACAGCGGCACGTGTTGCGTGCAATGCATCATCAACGCGATCTTTCTTTTCTTTCATTTCAACTTCAGTAGCAGCACCTATGTAAAGGATAGCAACACCACCAGAAAGTTTAGCCAAACGCTCTTGTAATTTTTCTTTATCGTAATCCGAAGTTGTGGTTTCGATTTGCGCTTTGATTTGTCCAATACGTGATTGGATATCCGCTTTCTTACCCGCACCGTTTACGATGGTTGTATTGTCTTTGTCGATGTTGATTTTTTCAGCACGGCCAAGATCTTCCAACGTAGCATTTTCTAACTTCAAGCCTTGCTCTTCAGCAATTACTTTACCGCCAGTCAATACTGCGATGTCTTCCAACATTGCTTTTCTTCTATCGCCAAAGCCAGGAGCTTTAACAGCAGCCACTCGTAGTGCGCCACGAATTTTGTTTACTACTAAGGTAGCCAACGCTTCACCTTCAACTTCTTCAGCAATGATCACAAGGGGCTTACCTGTTTGTGCAGTTTGCTCAAGGATAGGAAGAAGTTCCTTCATGCTGCTGATCTTCTTATCATAGATCAATACATAAGGCTGATCTAAGTCAGCTTCCATTTTCTCAGTGTTGGTAACGAAGTAAGGAGAAAGGTATCCTCTGTCGAATTGCATACCTTCTACGGTCTTCACTTCAGTTTCAGTTCCTTTAGCTTCTTCAACAGTGATTACACCGTCTTTACCAACTTTCTCCATAGCATCTGCAATCATCTTACCGATGGTCTCATCGCTGTTAGAAGAGATAGTAGCTACTTGTGCAACTTCACTTGAGTCTTTAATTTTCTTGGATTGTTTCTTCAGGTTTTCAACAACAGCAGAAACTGCTTTGTCGATACCACGCTTCAAATCCATTGGGTTAGCACCAGCGGCTACGTTCTTAATACCGTGTGAATAGATCGCTTGCGCTAAAACCGTTGCTGTTGTTGTACCGTCACCGGCAGCATCAGCAGTTTTAGAAGCCACTTCTTTCACCAATTGAGCACCCATATTTTCGATAGGATCTTTCAATTCGATTTCTTTTGCAACGGATACACCATCCTTAGTTACTGTAGGTGCGCCAAATTTCTTATCCAAAATAACGTTACGGCCTTTAGGACCAAGCGTTACTTTTACTGCGTTCGCTAGTTTATCAACGCCCTTCTTTATTTTATCTCTTGCGGTGGTATCGAATGTTATTTCTTTTGCCATGATTCTATAATATTTAGGATTGTGAATTAAATGATTCCGAAGATGTCAGAGTTACGCATGATCAGGTACTCTTTGCCATCGATGTTGATTTCAGTACCGGCATATTTACCGTACAAAATGTTGTCACCAACTTTTACTGTTACAGGCTTGTCTTTTAAGCCTTCGCCAACGGCAATAACTTTACCTTTTTGAGGTTTTTCTTTAGCTGTGTCTGGGATGTAAAGGCCAGAGGCTGTTTTAGTCTCTGCTTCTGCGGCTTCAATAAGCACGCGATCCTCATTTGGTTTGAAATTGATTTTTGCCATATACATGGATGATTTAAAGGTTAAACAATTTTAGAGTTGCCTCTCCGCTTTAACACGATTTATGCCATGGCGAAAAGGAGGTGCAATAACGGACAAATTTGCTGGAAACTGGCAGTTTTAGCCGCATTTCAATCGGTATCTGGCAGACTCTGTCAGGTTTGGCAGGGGCGAGGCGCGTTTGAGTTAATGGTTAAACGCTAATGGTGAGGATCGGAAAGAATGGAAATCTTTGAATTTTTATATGAATTGACATTCCTCAGACTTTGTGAACCTTCGTGTCTTTGTCCTTGGTGGCCACAATGCGCGTTTCTTTTTCTGCTACAAAGAGCCAAAGACACGAAGGTTTACAAAGAAAATAAGCCAAAATTGTCGCTGTTTTTGGAAACGATTGAACCGGAATCGGCAGGTGTTACTTTTTCTTCCGTCTTGCCATACACGATTAGTTTCAGTACATTTTACTTTTGTAAGGATCGTTCCGACTATTAACCATTAACGTTTAACTATTAACTGCAGCGCGATGGAAAAATTATCGAAAGATTGGCTTACCCAGGGCCTGATTGATTTTGAGTATAAGAAATACCTTTTGATGGGATATCTTCAGACTGTTCAAAAGTCATTCGATAGAACGGAGTTATATCCCTTTATGTCCGATCTGGTTTTTCATTACCGGAATCTGCTTTCCATCAAAGAGAATAAGTCATTGATCCGTGAGTCGTTTCCAAAAGAAATTTCCATTGAAGATTTTAACCGCCTTGAATTAAGTTATCGAAAACTGATTGATGACGATGCTGTGATGAGCGAACTCGAAAGCATTATTGAATTTGCGTTACCACAGCTATCCGATTCATTGAAAGATGGATCTGTTATTTATGATTATGTAGAATCACAATGTGAAATTTCTCCCATTGGTGTCACACCGTTGTATGCTAAAGAAGGGTATTTGTTTGTCAGTCAGCCACCGGAAAAGGAAACAATTTTATACCGCTATCAAGTCAGTATTTTTGGAGACAGTCAGGAGCAACTGCGAAGTCTGAATACACAATACATTGATACTATTGAAAAGAACACCGTTAATACCTACGAGCAATTAAAACTTAGTTTGATCAAAAGATTCAAAGACCTGCCCAACCCAGCTACCTATTTGATTCTTTCAAAGATGAAATTTCCGTTTACCGAAACGTTGATGCCGGTTGCAAAACGTTTATTTGTAAAACATATTTCGGATAGTTCAGAGTTTAAAGTCTAAAGTTTCCGATTCTCGGTTGCTGGTTTAAAGTTGCTGATGCCTCCAAAATATTTAGTTGTTCATTCATCTCCAGTACGGAGAGCGAATGTTTCGTGCCAGAACTTTTAGTGACATTAGAGTAGTTTGTGCATGGCACGATTAGGAGAAGCTTTCTTCCTGCGAAACGCCCGCGTTTCGCAGGAAGGAAGCTTATAAACTGCTGATGAGACGCGGCCAAATTTGGCCGATTCTCATCAGCAGTTTCTAAACGCCACAGATACTCTAAGTAGGAAGCACTTACTTTCATTTGG
>JANMRZ010000179.1:0-5008 GCA_031388805.1 Chryseolinea sp. | reverse complement strand
AAAAACAAGCTTTATCGTTTTGCGTTGCGCTTTCTCGGAAACGAAGAAGAAGCCAAAGATGTAGTGCAGGAAGTGCTGATCCGGGTTTGGAACGGAAGGGAGCAGATGAATGAAATTCAGAATTGGGAGGCCTGGTGTATGCGCATCACCCGTAACCTCTCGCTGGATCGCATCCGCTCGATGAACCGGAAGCAGACACAACCCATGGAAGAGGCGTTTCATGTTCTTCACCAGGACTTGACACCACACGAAACAACCGAACAACATGAAAGCATGCAGCGCATAAACGTACTGATTGCTTCCCTTCCTGAAAAGCAGCGGCAAGTGATCCACCTTCGCGATGTGGAGGGTTATAGTTACAATGAAATATGTGAGACACTGGAACTGGATATGAACCAGGTGAAGGTGAGTTTGTTTCGGGCACGCAATGCGGTGCGCGAGAAACTTGTAAAGATTAATGCTTATGGACTCTAACAAATTAAACGAACTGCTCGAACGGTATTGGGCATGCTCCTCTTCTCTCGAAGAGGAGCAGCAACTGCACGAATACTTTCGCACCAACACGGTGCCCGAGCACTTGAAAGAAACGGCTGCACTGTTCCACTACTTTGATGCCAGCAAAAAAAAATCGGTAGATGATGTTGCTTTTGATGAAACGGTATTGGCGAAAGTAAAAGCGGATGCGCCAAAGAAAAGTAAAATGGTTCGCCTGGTGTACAACACGATGCGGATTGCGGCAGGTTTAGCAGTGGTTGTGGCGGCCACTTGGTTTATTCGCACGGAGATTCGAAAGACTACTCCACAAGCGATGGTTGATACGTATGATGATCCGAAGCTGGCGTTTGAAGAAACAAAGAAAGCGCTGCTGATGATATCGAAAAGTTTTGGAAGAGCGGAAACGGAAACCAAAAAAATAGACCTCTTTAATAAAGCGACCGATGAGGTGAAGAAGAAGGAAGAAAAGAATGAATTGTGATTTTTTTAAAGTCTATAGTCGATGGTTCATGGTCGATAGACGCGAACCTGAAACGATTAACTATTAACATTTAACTATTAACTGATTTAACTGACTAAAAATATGAAAAAGGTAATAATAATAGCGCTGATGATGATTGCTGTGAATGGTGTGTTTGCGCAGGATGCAATCTCTAAATTTTTCTCGAAGTACCAGGATGACGAGAGCTTCACACAAGTAACGGTGAGCAGCAAGATGTTCAGCTTGTTTACCAACATGGAAGTGGAAACTCCGGATGATAAAGAAGTATTGGAGGCGATTAGCAAATTAAAAGGCTTGCGCATTTTAGGTAAAGAAAATACTTCTGATGCCCGCAAACTTTATAAAGAAGCATTTGCTCTGATTCCGATGAAAGAGTTTGAAGAGTTGATGACGGTACGCGATAAAGACCAGGACTTCAAATTTTTGATCAAAGAAAGTGGTGGAAAGATTTCTGAATTGTTAATGATCATGGGTGGTGCAGATGACTTTATGGTGATGAGCCTCTTCGGTGAAATTGACTTGAAGCAAGTATCGCGCTTAGGCAAGAAGATGAATGTGGGTGGTCTTGAACAATTAGAGAAGCTTGACGATAAGAAAAAGAATTAATTCAGTAGCTTAACTAAATCCCTCTCCAATCGTTGAGGGATTTAGTTAACTCTTCAGTTGCATTCAAATCCAAACCGCAAACATCAACCCCTACCAAAATGAAAAAAATAATCCTCTCTACCTTTATTGCTTTGCTGATTGCTTCAGGATCGGCATTTGCTCAGAGCGAAAGCTTCGTTACGTTAAAAGATAAATTCTGTGGCGAAGAAGATGTAGTCCATTTTGCAGTAAGCGGATTTTTTGCCCGCAGTGTTTTATGGATGGCAGATGAGCGTGAATTTCATAATGCTATTAAAGAAGTAAAATCCATCCGGTTTATTGTTATTCCGAGAGACGCTTTCAAAGCACAGGATGTAACGCTTAATGGTTTTAAGAAAGTGTTGGTGAAAGATGGTTTTGAAGAGTTGGCGCGGGTAAAAGATAACGGTGATGATGTTACGTTCTATCTTCAATCATCGCCCAAGAAAAAAGATCGCTACTTTGTGATCGTGGAGGAAAGTGATGAGATTGTGGCGATGGAAATAAGGGGGTATATCGATCCGGAGTTTTTATTAGAGAATCAGCCTGTTAGTTTTAATCAATAAAAAATCAACCATGATGAATTTTAAACGCCTTTCCATTTTACTTGTTGGCTTCGTGATTTCATTTGCCAGTGTTGCGCAAACTAAAACCACTGAAGAGCTTCATAAGAAATACAGTGAAGGGCTTTCGCTCTTCTTCTATAATAACACGCTCCGGATGTTGAATCAGAGTGATGATAAAGCGTTTGATGAGTTGATTAAGGATATCGAGAAGATGAAGTTCTTGATGATTGAAAAAACAAAAGACTTCAATTACAAGAAACTAACGAGCAGCTACAAGGCAGAGTCATTCGAAGAGATTATGACCAGTCGCATGGAGGGCAAGCGCTTTGATATTCTTCTGAATGAAACAAAGGGCAAGACGAAAGGTGTAGTGGTGCTGGTGAATGACTCAACCAATTTATATGTGCTGGATATTGTGGGAAGCATTTCGTTAGCCAATGCCACAAAACTATTTAGTACCATCGATGAAAGTTCTGATATTGGAAAGAAAATTAAAGAGTTTACAAAGAAGGATAATAAGGATTAGATTATTTAACCGCAGAGGCGCTGAGGTAATGAGCCGCTAAGATCGCAAAGAATTTCTTTGTTGTCTTAGCGGTTTTTTTTTGAGGCCTTTGTATTTATTATCTTAGCGCCTTTGCGACTCTGCGGTTAAAATAAAATTCAATTATTCCTCTTATCTTGTAATCCATTTCATTTCATAGCGACCTATCAACAAATTTTACTACGTTGGAAACTGTTCTCTCTATTCAATCGCTCACCAAAAATTTCGGCAAACTCACTGCTGTCAACAACCTTAACCTCGAAGTGAAACGCGGACAGGTATTCGGTATGCTTGGCCCGAATGGTAGTGGCAAGACTACTACATTGGGTATGCTCATGGGTGTAACCAATCCTACACAAGGATCATTCTCCTGGTTTGGTGAAGCACCTTCAAATGAAGTGCGCAAGAAAATCGGTGCTGTGTTAGAGCATCCGATTTTTTACCCCTATCTCACGGGACAAAAAAACCTGGAGCTTAACGCGATGATCAAACAATGTCCACCCGAAAATATTCCGAATGTATTGGAGTTGGTGGAGTTGACAGATCGCAGAGACGATAAGTATAAGACGTACTCGTTGGGGATGAAGCAACGTCTGGCAATTGCCTCTGCGTTGTTGAATGATCCCACGGTGTTGATTTTGGATGAACCTACGAACGGACTTGATCCAATGGGTATCGCGGAGATACGCGGACTGATAAAAAAGATTGCAGCGAATGGCAAGACCATTATTCTGGCGAGTCACTTGTTGGATGAAGTACAAAAAGTTTGTTCGCACTTCGCAGTTCTAAAAAAAGGAAACCTCGTTCACATTGGCCCGGTGGATGATGTAGGTAAAGGATCGGAAGTGGTAGAGGTAGGTGCGGAGGTTGCAAACCTCAACGAAGTGTTGTTGAATTTTACGGGCACTTCATCCATTATTAAAGAGAACGGATTGTATGAAGTTACTTTGCGTGATGGATTCCACAGCAAAGAACTGAATCGCTTTTTGTTTGATCAAGGTGTAACGGCATCACACATTCATACCAAGAAGCGAAGTCTCGAAAAAATGTTCCTCGAGATTTTAGCGGGTTCATAAGTAAATCGCAAATCAGATATCACTAATCACTCATCACAAATCTAATTCATCCCTCGTCCCTCATAAATCGCACCTCGAATATGTTGCATCTCCTCAAAATCGATTTAAAAAAAATGATGAACTACCGTACCTTCTGGGTAGTGTGTGGTTTGTACTTCATCACGTTGGCGTTTACTACTGCCAGTGGAATGGAATTTTTAAAATGGCTTGCTAATACCTTCGAAGATTTTGGTTCGGAGTTAAATATCAATCGCATTCCTTTGTATCACTTTCCGGATGTGTGGCTTAATCTCGTTTGGTTTAGCGGTTGTTTAAAAATTGTTTTGGCCATCATGGTGGTGATTTCGGTAACGAATGAATTTACTTATCGCACGGTGCGGCAGAATATTATTGACGGGATGAGTCGCTCCCAGTTTTTATTTTCAAAACTATTGACCAACGTGCTGCTCAGTTTAATGAGTGTGCTGATGATTTTTGTGATTGGGCTTGTGACGGGGATGATCTACAGTCCGGTGATTGATATGCAAAATATTATTACTGACCTTGAATTTTTCCCCGCGTACTTCCTGGAGATATTTTTCTTCTTGTCGTATGCTTTGATGATGAGCATACTCATTCAGCGATCTGGCCTCACCATAATTTTGTTGTTGCTTTCTCAGATGATTGAGGCCATTATCACAGCGAACATTGATGATGTGCTCCCGGAGATCATACCATTTTTCCCAATGCGTTCCATTTGGAATTTAATAAAGTTCCCTTACCAGCGATATGCGTTCCAGGAGATTCAGGATTATTTGAAGTTCTCTTCGGTGGCGATTGTTGTGGGGTGGATTGTGATCTTTAATTATTTGAGTTATTTGAAGTTGAAGAAGTCGGATATTTGATTTAGTTGTAAAGTATTTAGTTGGCAGCTCGGTTTGCCGCACGGAATTGAAAGAGTGCCGTTGCGCGGGATGAAAAAGTCGAGCATCGAAGACATGAGCAGGCCGCGCATGAAAAACTCAACAGTGAATTGCTGCGACAGCCGGCAGCACCAGGCTGCTGATGTCGAGTGCCGGCTTGCCCGCCTTGCGCGCCTTCGCCTGCTCGACGGCGTGGTGCAGGAGCTGCGCGTACATCTCGTAGCCGACCGCGGCGATGTGGCCCGATTGCTGTGGCCCCAACAGATTGCCGGCGCCGCGGATCTCCAGGTCTTTCATCG
>JANMRZ010000176.1:0-32350 GCA_031388805.1 Chryseolinea sp. | reverse complement strand
AACGTTGGCTTAAGCATGTGGAAATTTATTCCGGAGCCTAGTGTCTTTTTATGGATTTAGATATCATTTTTTTGCTACGATTTTCATATGGAATTCAATGGAATCCGACATAGTTTCATCAGCTAAATTATCATAGAACTTCCCTGATTTATAACGGACATCCCATTGTGTTCGATCAATCACCACTTTGCCATTCGCTTTGACAATTCCGTTCTTAACTTCCATCTTGGCTGGAAAAGTAACTTCGTGTATAATACCTTTAATGGTTAGGTTACCTGTAACGTTTATATTTTCACCATCTGCTAACGCAACCTTAGTAATTGCGAATGTCGAGATGGGGAATTTTTTAACGTCAAAAAAATCAGGATCTTTTAAGTGATCAATAAGGTTATTATCACTCCTATGGTCATCACCTTCAATTGTACTCATGTCGACTTCAACCGTACCACCCATAAGTTGACCGCTTTCAATCATCAATTCTCCTTTTGATATATAGACGTACCCTGTATGCGCCCCCTCAACAGTTGAACCTTTCCATGTTACCACACTTTCCTTCGTATCTATAACATATTTTTCATTCGCAACATGTCTTGAGGATACGAAGCTTGCCGATGCATTATTTTTATTTTCCTTTACTTCAGGTCCACGACAAGCGGAGAACAAAGGAGCAATAATTAAAATCAAGTAAGTGATTGATAGATTGTTGTTCATACTACAGAAATGATATTGATTAATGATAATTGACAAATGATTTTAAACTCAGCAATACACATTATTTCTGAGTTTGGAGTTTTTCAACATCCTTTATTTGGTATGATATAGATCACGTTGCCCGAAACAGATAAATTGAAGCCATAATTTTCTGTAGAAGGAAGTAATAGTGGTTGCCATGTTTTGCCCATGTCAGATGATCGGAATATACCATCTGAGCGACCACATATTAAATATTTACCCATTTGTTTGATTGATGAAATATCCGATGAAGATTGAAGTAAGCCCATTTTTTTCATTAATAAACTACTCCAGGAAGGCTGGAGGTCTTCACCTATGGCATTCCAGGTTTTTCCACTATCCATTGAAATGTGTATGCTGTTTGTTTGGGTTATTGTGTTGTTTACTATAGCAGCAAATCCTCCATCAATACGTTCCACAGCGATGCCAACACCCCCTTCACTGATCACACGCTCCCAGGTTTGACCATCATCGGTGGATCTTAATATTCCCTCGTTGCAGGTAGCCAGGAGTACACCGTTTGACTCTACCAATTTCATTGCCCCGCCCCCAACATACACTAGTTTCCAGGTTTCTCCATTGCCCGTTGATCTAAAAAGGCTGTTAGTGGAAATGATGAAAACTGTGCCTCCGGCAGTTTCAAAAACGGTGCGTACAAATTTCTCTTTTAAAGTCGTGTCCATCCATTCTTTCGGTGGATTTAGGGGTACGGCTTGCTCTTGAAAATTCTTGTACACAGGCGACCAAGTACTCGTTCCGTTTATTTTTTGTAAAAATTGACCCCTGAAATTATAGGCAAATATCCCATTCTTGCCAGGGGCAATGTTAACCTGATGACCAGGGAAGATCTCTTTTGTCCAAAAAGAAGTTGTGGAATTTGGTTCACTGTGATAAACTCCATTTCCAACACGTAAATAGAACCCACGGTCATTTGCAAAGAAACCATCTCTCCGTACACCTACTCTATCCAAATTTTCAGGCAGCCCTTTGCTAATGTCCTGCCTGGTTTGTCCGCCATCAGTAGATTTGAAAATGATGTTGACAGTCCCCGCTGATTTGCCCTCTTTTATTGGTTTCTTTTTTGCTTCCTTTTCTTTTAGCACAAAAGAATTTAGTAGAAATGATACCAGGAGGATAGCCGGAATAAACACGAATAATTTTTTCATTTTTTTTAATTTAAAGTAAAAATATAGATGAGAAAGAATCCACTCGAATGAAGGTGCCCTTAAAAGAATTGTAAATCATATGTTAGCAACCGTCTAGTAGTTTCAAAATTCTTTTTACATAACCATCTTCTTTACGGACCGGCTCAATGACAAGTTGATCTCCCGGTTTCGCATGCTGTAAAATCTCTGACATATCCATTTTGGTCTGACCTATACTGGAACTTTCGTTACCAGGGATAAAAACTTTATTTCCATCTCTTTTCAGATACACATAAAAAGAAACTTGTATTGTAATACCGGTTATCACTGCCCCTTTAATCACCGTCAGTTCACCTTTTGATTTCATGTTAAAGGCTTCGTAGTCCAACAACTTTCCATTCAACAGTAATGGATTACAATAAAAATTTCCCTTTTCATAGCCCGTGCTGGTATATTCATTGTTTTGCATTACCTCTTTTGCCCGGGCTGAATTTTCTGTTTGAGGTAAAAAATTCAATCCGCAATAATCCTGGGCAAATGTCCGTGATCCAATGATTACCGTTAGTAGCATCAATAGGATGTACGATTTTTTCAAATGTTTCATAAAAAAGTAACTTTGGCTTTGTTAAATCAAACGTACGCATCGGAGGTATCGGCAAGTGTAAACAGTTTGTAAAAACAATGTAAATGAATGTAAATTCTTTCAGCAGGGCCCTCAGACGCCCCAGACTTAAACTTTTCGCTGCAATCGTAGTTTCGCTTTGTGCTATTTTCTTTTTGACCGCTTTTGTTACTGACAAGTCGGAAGGTGAAATAATTTCGAAACGAGTGAATATAGCCATGCGTGCCATCGCGCATAATTTGCTTCTTCGGGCCGGTGACTCAACTTCTGTGGTTCGTCCGGTCATCGAAAAATCAAGCGGTGTGTTTCTGCTTGAATTTAAAAACGAGTTCGTATTTCAACCCGACACATTAGTGGACATTGTTCAGCGGAGTCTTGACAAAACAGGATTATCCAGATATACCGTTACGGTTCACGAGTGCTATAACCCTGCTATTGTGTATGGATTTGAAATGAATCCTCCAGTCAACAACATTATCGCTTGTCGCGGCAGAAGCCAACCGAAAGCGTGCTACACTATTGAAATTGCTTTTGCCGATTTTCCTCGCCCCGCTGTTCTCAATTCACAAATTGCTATGACGATCAGCATTATTCTATCGATGTTGGCCGTTGTATTGATCAGCAGGAATCTTGAATCTAAAAAGTCAACGCCACTGGTGGAGCAGAATGCTTCTATTCAAAATGAAAACAATTCACTTCTTACAATAGGAAGATTTGTATTCGACACCACCACCCAAAATTTGAAAATGGGAGATGAAACAATTTCATTGACCGATAAGGAATGCAGAATATTGACGCTACTCAATAGAAATATCGGGCGGCTTACATTACGTGAAGAACTCATTCAGGAAGTATGGACCGATGAAGGTGTTATCACCGGTCGCAGCCTTGATATGTTCATATCAAAGCTTAGGAAAAAATTAAGCAATGATCCTGATCTGCGCGTAACAAATGTACACGGCAAAGGCTACAGGCTCGAGATCGTAAATGACGCTATGGCATAACTCCTCGAGCTAGTCCGCGTTTGCGAACTCCTGCCTGTCGGCAGACAGGGAAGCGTGGGATATGACGTGGAGTGAAGCAATCCCCTCACTACGAAGTGCACTAGTAAAGACAGTGGTGCACTATATTGAGTTTGAACAACATGGTTTCGTTCATTTGCATTTCATAGTAAGGGGATTGCCACGTCAGCATGTGGCGCTTCGTTAACATGCTTCCTCGCAAACACGTGGACTAGTTCGAGAAAAATAAAAAGAACAGAAAACTACTCTGTTTACAACTAACCAAACGTTATTTCTGATACTCAATTTTGATCACACGCCAAACAAACTCACCCGCACCAGTTTTCACTGTTGCTTCATAACCCACTTCTTTATTGATCAGTGCCTGCGCCATTGGTGAATCCATAGAGATGTAATTTGGGGTGTTAATAATTTCTTCGGGGCCTACAATGCGGAATCGTATTTGTTTGCCCTTATCATTTTCAATTTCAACCCAGGCCCCAAACATTACTTTACCTTCCTGGAAGGGTGAATAGTTCACGACTCTCAAATCGTCAATACATTTTCTTAAATAGAGTATGCGCTTGTCAAGTTCGCGCAGGCGCTTTTTATTGTAATGATAATCTGCATTTTCAGAACGATCCCCAAGGCTTGCGGCCCACGTTACCTTTTGCGTGGTGTCTGGCCGTTCAACACGCCACAGATGATCCAGCTCAGCTTTTAATTTTTCTAAACCTTCTGGGGTAATCAAGAGCGTTTTCATAGTTGCTTCGTCAGAGAGATGTTGGTGAGAAATCGTATTTGCCGCAATGTAAATTAATTGGCGACAGGTCCCTCATTGTTAATGTGTGCAATAGATTTGCACTTTCTTATGACATTGTTCACCAATGACTTTGCCCGGTAGCCACATTCGAGTGCTGGCTTTTATGAATTGGGCGTGGTTAGTAATGTTGAGATTATTCACTACAAGGATTTGGGAAGCGAGTGGTTCGCGATTTCGAATATTCAGAGTCCTCTTCGAGTGACTCCGAAGAGTATTTCAACCCAAAACTCACGAAGTTTATTTCTGTACCGTTATCTGCTATGAATTGGGGAAACAATGTGATGTTGACATCACTAATCAAAAATTTTTGCTCCATGATTCAATCCTTTTCTCTGCCTCCTTCACTATATCCTGATTTCCTTTATAAATTATGTTCGATTGCATCATAACGCTTAGTTTGACAATTGCCTGTGCTCCCGTCAGCAGACCACTTTCTACTATTTGATCGAAAATCCAGAACATTCCATGATATTCAATGGCCAGATTTTTAGCATGAGTTCTTACAGGCTTATCACTGCTCAAAATAACGGCCTTGAGTTTACGCGCCATGTAAATTACGGATCGGTCTTCAGGAGACAAAGCGCGAGGAAAATCTTCATTTAAAAGTTCTTCCTGCTCTTTTGGAGTTAAGGTATGGATCGTTAATTTACCAAATTGCTGGTAGCCCACCAATTGTTGCTGCTGCTGTGGGAAGAGTTCATTAATTACATCTACCGTTGTATGAATCTCCAGTTCCAATCCAAAAAACTCAGACGTGAGCTGGAGTTCTATAACATCTATGAAGATGCAAGCATCGGTAACAACGAGTTTCATTAAGCCACAAGGTACTCAGATCTGAATTCAGCTAATTTTTTATTTTTTAATGCAGCTGCCTTGCTCATTGAAATATACTCTTCGCCAAGAGCTTTGAATAGCAGTTGGTTAAAACGATTCGATTCTTCATGCCCAGGATAAGTAAACGGCTCATCTATTCGGTAGCCGAGGTGATTCACCATGAACATAAACTGTTTGAAATAAGACTCCGATATCACCTTCAGGTCCTTTAACCGGTAGGCAATTGCCTGAATCGAAATTCCATACTGTTGTTTTATACCTCCTAATTCAGGAATCAGAAGCTTGTTGCGCACTTCACCAATTTCTTTGAACACAATGTCCTTTGGAAGTAGCATGGCAGATGCAAAATAGTGACAGAATTTTTCCTTTTCTTTTTCAGTATAACCCTCCAGTGGTAGTACAAGATGCCCGACCTCGTGCATAGCGGTAAAGCGTACTCTGTCTAATGGTTTCTGACGTTGGGCAGTGCCCCTATTCAGAACGATAACCGGAATGGTACCATTAACCAAAGCAGACACACCTTCTAAACCATCATCCTCAGTTTCTATCTCGATAACCTTAATATGATTGTCCTCCAGGAGTTCAATCAAATTGAAAATTGGGTCGGTACCGAGCTTCCATTTCTTTCGTAATTGAACTGCGGCAGCTTCTACATCTTCCTTGGAAGTTATTAAAGGAATCTCAAAACCAAGTTCAAACGTAGTATTTATACCCAGAATCTCTTCGAGTTCGATGTATCGAGAAAGGAAATCGCGAGTCTTTTCAATGATGCTTTTCTTCTCCTTTACCGGAAATTTCTGATGTTTTCTGAATTCTACATTTTCAAGATTGACCTCGGCCTTGCGGAAAAAATAATCTGGTCGCACCGACAGGGCTTCGCATAGAAGCCCTAGCATATCACTATCCGGCATGAATTCACCCTTCTCATATTTATGAAGAGCCTGCCGGGTTACACGATTTTGGAGCTTAACAGCCAAATCCTGTAACGAAAGTCCTGCCATAGTTCTGGCAGACTTGAGCCGTTCAGCAAATTGAGTCATATGTAATTGAAGTTAGTGTTTTTGACATTAATAAAGATAGAACCAATAACACTATGAATAGGTTTACAAATCTATGTAATTATAGTTATTCTGTCAATTCATTATGTTAATCTGTCAGATGGCATTACAAACGGTATTTTCTGCCATAAAAATTGATTTCAAAATAAAATTTGGCACTTTTTATGCCAAGTTGGCGTTTATTCTGTAAAGTATTGAATTGGCACATCAGTTGTAAATATTTGTCAAATTTGTCAAATAAAAAAAGGGGCATTGGAAGTGCCCCCATTTGACAAAACACCGTACTATATATGGCATCCCCGACCGGGATGACAGGCGTTTTTGTGCCTACAAATTTAGTCCAGTCGGGCTGAATTCAAAGCCTTGGCGGTTATTCTACCGGTCTTTTGCCATCATTTTAAACACTTAAATGATTAATGCTTATGGCAAAAGATTTCAATCAACTCAAACTCAATTTCGCAGACATAGATGGCCTCTTCCATATCTGTGGCGACAAACTGTGCTTTACCAGATGTGGAGAAAGAGTCATTACAAGGAGTGCACTTAAAAATTTAACACAAGTATGATAGACATGGAAAAACAAGATCATCTCAAATTTTGCATCGAAAGATTCGATCATTATTATGACAGCATAAACAATAAGAGCGCACTGTTCCTAGCCGTAAACACGTTTATCGTTGGTGGATTAATCGCCATTTATCCGAATATTCAATCAACGTTTGATTGTGGGCATTGGATTAACAGCATTTTTACCATTATCGTTTTAGCGGGCCTCGCCTCTACTCTTCTCACACTTTTTGCTGGCATACCTTTTCTCGCGAAATCTTCGAATTCCATGTTATACTTTGGATCGATTGCCACCACTCCACTGAACAAGTTCAAAACTTCTGTGTCGGAGCTTACGCCTGAGACACTGCAAGAAGATTATTTGACTCAGATACATCAATTATCAACTGGACTTCTGAAAAAATTTCAAAAACTCAAATGGGCAGGATATCTGATTTTTTTCGAATTCGTGCTTGCCATTCCCCTCATCATTTTACTTATGAACAACATAAAAAAAATTCTATGAATATCTACGACAACTATCTATCCACGATTCGCGAGGCGGTCAATCATGACAAACGAAACAGAAACTTGAGCAAAGGTCTTTCCGGTGTTGGCAGTCCTCTAAATGAAGCATTGAATACGAGAGCTTTCTTTCAAAGGGAGGTGGACATGACTCCTTTACCCAGCTTTCTAAATTTTGTTAATACTGCAGGACTTAAGGCTAATGTAAATCAAAAGCTAGGCGAGCACCCCGATTTCAAACACCTTAAAGAAACTAATCAAACTGAGAAACACTATATCGTTTCTGTCTTTATCGACATAAAAGGGTCTACCCATCTATTTAAAGAATATGACCTTGAAACGATAGCTGTAATTACTAATACCGTTCAGCGAGCTGCCATACATACCTGTATTGCCTTCGGGGGATATATTCACAGGTTACAAGGTGATGGCGTGTTCGTTTACTTTGGAGGAAAGAATATTGAAAAAAAAGATGCCAATCTCAAGGCTGTAACCGCCTGTAGTATGTTCAGCTATTTTGTCAAAAATGATCTAAAAAAGATTTTTGATCAGGATGGTATTGAAAATATCTATACACGAATCGGCATTGATTTCGGTGATGATGATAAAGTCATTTGGGCAAAGGCCGGAATGGGCGATTGCAGTGAAATCACCACCTACAGTCTACATACCAATCTTGCAAGCAAGATGCAGGCACATGCGAAGGGAAATGGAATTGTCGTTGGAGAATATGTAAAAAACAGAACTGATCTATCGAGTGACTTCTTCAGTCTCGTAACAGATTCAGACGGTAATGTCACCAGGAGATACATCTTTGAAGATCGAAAGAATAACTTTCTATATACTCAATACGAGTTTAACTGGGTTAAGTATCTTAAAAACATTCCTTACCTGAAGGAAGATGCCACAGGTCTTATTCCCCAATCAAAAGAGGATGCCGATAAAGATCGTTTGAACAAGCTACGTCAAACGGCTGGACTGATTGGTACTGGAAATGCGTATACTGATTCTTTTGGAAATGTTTCAGGTAACGTAGCCGGAATTAAAAATCAACCACACCGATTTCACTTTGAAGAATAAGATTTTTCAAAAGGGCAAACATTATCACTCAAGGAAGAATACGCTTTTGGATTACCAAAAGCATCTCCTTGAGCAGAACTATGCCTTTTTGAATTGTACAATCAAAAATAGTGTGCTTACCTGTACGGGGTGGTTGCAACCAGAAAATTGCATAGACCGTTACAAAATAAAAATGGAATATGTTGTTGGTAACGAACCAAAGACAACTATCCTGACGCCTACTATTTATCCGAGCAAACATATTCACATGTATAGAGATCATAGTATTTGCCTTCATTATCCGCCCGACATGCGACGGAATGAGAAGATAAAGGTCTTTGAATATACAATACCCTGGATTAGTGAGTGGATTATTTATTACGAGATATATAAAATGACAAATGTATGGGAAGGTCGAGAATCGCCCTTCCATATCCGTGAGAGTGATAAGAATATTAACATTGATACCATTGAATAAACAATAGAAAAATGAGTTTAACTCCATTTCACTTGCCTCGCACTATTTATAACCTTCCAAAGATCAAAGCAAACTGTTTTATTTACCAAGGAAAAAAAGGCTATACCGGGTCCATCGTTAAGCGAACCATAAAGGAGTCTCTAGGCATTTATTATCACTATGGATTCATTTATGGGTTTGATGAGCAAAATACGCTTTGGGTAATTGAACATAATGTTCGAGGTGTCAGATGTATCACATATCAAGACTTTGCACTGAGTGGTAGTGTTGGGATAACTTACAATTCAAACCCACTTCTTATTGGAGGCAGCGTGCTAAGGAACGCGCAACAATTCCATATCATGCAAGGGAAAATAATTGTGAACACTTTGTTAATTATTGCCTTAGGCTGAAAGTTGAAAGTATTCAAGCAAATAATACTGAGACAATTTCTAATGCATTACTTTCTGCTTGCGAACTCTATCTAACGTCAGGAAATGTTGACAAGGAAATTTTCGATTCCTTTGGAAAGCTACGTCAGAACTTGAAACTTGAGCGTCCTGAAAACATTCAGAAGACTATTGACGAACATTTGAAAAATAGGTTTGACGATAATGTAGTGAAGAAGAGGACCCATAATAAACATAAAAATATTGCACAACCTTAACGATAATGCACATTAAGGGTAGATTTAAAAAATCAGTTCATGTGATAAATTTTTTCTTGTAACTCATCTCGCGCAGATGTTGTGTATGGGTCCCAATCTAGCGCAAGGGTCTCCTTGTACTTACCTAAATTCAAGCATCCGCTTGAGTTGAGATTTCAAGAAGTTTCTGCATACGTTCAAAGTATTATACATCAGCATCATTCATACAACTTCCTCCCAAGTTCCAGAGCCTGCTTAATCTTCACTTGTAAACTTTCTGGCTTCAACACCTTTGCATCAGCACCATAACTTAAAATCAATTGCACCAGCTCCGGGTTGGGCATCAGCTTGAGGTTAATCACCAAACCGTTTTCATCTTCTCGCACCATTTTCTGCGTGTGGTGCAAATGCTGGGTTTTAATATACGGAGCCATAACAGGCGAAAACCACAACTCAATTTCTTCTGCCTGCCCTTTGCCCAGCGTAATACCCAAGGTGTGTTGAAAGTATTCTTTTGGTTTCAGTGTTTTATTTTCTTTAAACGGAACGTGCGTTACTTCAGCCTTTACAAACCGATCGAGCGCAAGTGTTAAAATGTAATGGCGCGCTTCACTATAGCCCAACACATACCACCGCCCGCGATACTCTTTCAAAAAGTAAGGATGTAAAATATGTTCATCGTTTTTGTCACCGACAATTTTCCGATACGTAATGCACAGCGGCTGCTGATTACTAATAGCGTTCAACACATCATCAAAAAAATCGTGGCCTTTATAATACGGTGAATGCTCAAAAGCAATGAGCTTACTGTTTTGCGGCTGGCGTAGATGGTTCACCACTTTACTGAGCTTGTCAACCGTGCCTTCAAACTGCTGCACCAGTTTTACATTTTTATATTGATGCAAAATATTGGTGGCCAGGGTAAGCGCTTCTAAGTCTTCTTCAGTAAGCGGCACATGGTCGATCGTAAAGCCGGGGTTGCTGTAGTGAAAGGCTTTCTCTTTGGCGCTATAGACTATCGGGGCGTGAAAGCCCAGGCGCTTATCATATCGCAGGGCCGCGAAGTCTTCTTCCAACGTGCGCTTTACTACATCAATATCATGTTGCCGCAGCTTTTCAATAAGCTCGGTATACGTCCAGTACCGTTTCTGTTTGTTGGTGAAACATGAATTTATTATCCGGTAACGGAGAAGGGCATTCTTAACGTGTGACATGCAGAAAAATAAGCATTTTTCCGTTTTTCCTATATCCCAAAGCAATATTATAGGTCGACTACTATGACAAGGCTATGACACTGGGTCGAGACGGGGTCGAGTTGGGGTCGAGAGAAAAAAAGAAAAATATGAAACTGGCAAAATGTCATATTCAATGAAAGTGCTTTTTTAACGAAGTGAGTTAAGACACGAAAAATATTTTCAAAAAAAACTAAAAAAAATTCGCACCACATATAGGATGTGGTGCGCCCTCATACTTTTGAACTGTTAACAAAATAAAACAGCGCTGTTGTTGTAAAATTTAAAATCTAAAAAAAAGTTATGGGAAGTGTAAAAGAGAATCTTCTGACTAAGGGATTTAGCGGAAGAGTGGGAGACGAGATCGTCTTCCGTCAAGTTGATAATCGTACGCTGGTTGGCAAGCGTCCGCGCAAGCGAACGGTGCTTAGTCCGGGCACACAGGCACAGAGTAACACCTTTAAAAAAGCGGTGCTGTTTGCTAAAACCAAGTTGCTCGATCCTGCTATTCGTGCAGACTATGCAGCACGAGCGAAAACGGCTGGTCTAAAAAGCGCTTATGTTGCAGCCGTCACCGATTATTTGAAAGAGCCTGTTATCGACTCGATAGAGTCGGATTATTACACCGGGGCAATCGGTGATATAATCTGGATCATCTCACTGGTTGATTTCAAAATTCAAAGCATGACCGTTACAGTATATCTGCCTGATGCTACTGTATTGGAAACGGGAGAAGCCGTGTTGGAGGAAGGAAGATGGAAATACATCGCCACCAAAGCCAACACTGTTCTGGCCGGTACCAAAGTAGTTGTGCTTGCAAAAGACCGACCTGGCAAACAAGCAACACTTGAGAAAGTGCTGTAACCTATTATGAAATACATATTTAAAAAAGACTGCTGCATCTGAAACAAGTGCAGCCTCTTTTTTTTATGTGCTTACCTGCTGAGTCAGGCGAAGGCAAATCAATCTTTCTTCGTTTCGGTCTTGAAGAGTACGGTGATGCATTTACAAATAGTCAACCTCTGCACTTATATTAATATGTGCCATTCACAAAATGGATATCTGATTTTTCAAAGCCACATGCCGTCAGGATTTCTTAATATTCTTCAACGAAGCTGATTCGCAGTGCCAGACTGACATAACAAAGTAGTTTGGATTGTTAATTGAAGAGAATTCGGCGCAACAGAGAACAAAGGCAAGGAAACATGAAGTCACTCTTCTATCAATTGATGCGATACGTAAGAAGAAAAATGTGGTCAATAATTGTGGCTTATATGTTGGGGATTCACAATTTCTATAACGGAGAGAACAAGACAACGGACGATATCGTTATTACCATTGAACATAACAAAGTTCAGGAAGATGGTACACCAAAAGATTGAAAATCAAGTACTCAACACTTCCCTCTGGCGCTAAGCCTCCTGCTTATTCCTTGCCCATAACCACCTATGGCCATATCGCTGAAACTACTGCCCTACTGGCAACCTCAATCGAAAAGTCGGTAGCTACAATCTTCGAAGTTTCAATCAACTGGTTTGCGCTTCCATAACTTTCTGCGGGCTGGGCTTCATACAACAAAGCCAATGAACCGAGTATGGCCGTCACTATCCCCACCACAATTATACTCAGGCGGATGCCTTCGCGCATACGATTCAATTTTTGATTTGTGTTTTTGATGTCAGGTGTTTTCATAGCCTTGCTGATTACACTACAAATAACGTTGCTGGCATTGATGCAGGCCACCACTAAAAGGCTGGCACCAGCCACCAGTAGGTGAACGACAGCCGGCAGGCGGTGAATACGGAAGAAATGCCGTACTCAACCTTCATTTTTAGCGCATTCATGGATTCTATAGATAAGCTTGAAATCCTCAAGGATAAAAAACATCGGGAATATGCGTTCGTAAAAGAATGGATAGGTCGGGGTTATAAACTGATAAATTCAACATCGTATATGAAGCATTGGAAGTGATAAGAACATTGTTAGTTCTTTCCATATAAAAGCATTTACTGAAAAATAGTAATTTGGTTCTATGGCTTACAACGAAAAACTGGCCGACCGCCTTCGCGAGGCACTGGCGCACTTACCCAGGGTGGAAGAAAAGAAAATGTTTCGCGGTGTCACGTTCATGGTGAACAATAAAATGTGTGTAAGCGTAAGTGGCGAAGAATTAATGTGCCGCTTCGATCCAACGCTGCACGAAACAGTTTCTGAAATGAATGGCTTCCGAACCATGATGATGAAAGGCCGCGAATACAAAGGGTTTGGCTACGTTACTCAGGATGCCATCAAATCAAAAAAAGACTTCGACTTTTGGATAAACCTGTGTCTTGAATTTAACAGCAAAGCAAAAGCTTCAAAGAAAGTAAAGAAGCCTGCCAGGAAGGCTGCAAAGAAAACAGCCAGGAAAGCTGTGAAGAAGAAAAAAAAATAAAATAAAGAAAGCCTCATCTCGCGCGATGTTACGTCTCTGCAAATGCGTTTCTCATCCGTGCTGATTAGAATCTTATTGGAAGTTTCAGAAACTCGGTGCGGAGAATATTGATTATTCACCGCACAAAATGCGGTGAATATCTTGAGAATGCGGAGAATAACAGCTTTATTTACCGCATAATTTGCGGAGAATGAGTAAGTATATCCATCTATTAAAAGAATGGCCAGCTTTCAAATGGGAAGATGCTAAAATCATATTGCCGCTTTCCACGGTGAGACATAAGCAAGGGCGGCTTCTTGGAAAACTGGAAGGATTAGGTTTTCGCCTGAGAGAAGAAGCTAGCCTCGAAACATTAACTCAAGATGTAATAAAGTCAAGTGAAATTGAAGGCGAGAAATTACCAACAGATCAGGTGCGTTCTTCCATTGCCAGAAGACTAGGGATCGAGATTGCAGGAGAAGTAACCGTGAACCGGAATGTAGAAGGTATTGTCGAAATGATGCTTGATGCAACGCAAAACTATAACGAGGTTCTTACTGATGATCGGCTTTTTGGTTGGCATGCAACATTGTTTCCCACCGGCAGGAGTGACATGCATAAAATCCAAGTAGGTACCTGGCGCGATGATTCCACTGGACCGATGCAGGTTGTATCGGGCGCAATGGGAAAAGAACGTGTCCATTATGAAGCACCCAAGGCAGCGAGACTCAGTCTTGAAATGAATAACTTTTTCGAATGGTTTAATCAGGTTACAACGATGGACCCAGTACTAAAAGCTGCGATCGCTCATGTATGGTTTGTTACCATTCACCCTTTTGATGATGGCAATGGACGAATTGCAAGAGCAATAGCAGATATGCAATTAGCGAGGGCAGATGGAAATCGACAGCGTTTCTATAGCATGTCAGCACAGATTCAACGCGAAGGAAATGCTTATTACGAGATCTTAGAGAAAACGCAAAAAGGAAATCTCGATATTACGAAGTGGCTACTCTGGTTTTTGACATGTCTTGACAGAGCGATTACATTATCTGAAGAAAACCTATCGGGAGTAACACAGAAAGCAAAATTTTGGGAAGTGCACAAAGATGTTGCAAGAAATGAAAGACAACGAACGATGCTGAACAGGGTCATGGACGGATTCGATGGTAAGCTGACATCTTCGAAGTGGGCGAAGATCTCAAAGTGCTCTCCTGATACAGCCCTGAGAGATATCCAGGACTTAATTGAGAGAGGAATTTTGGAAAAAGAAGAAGGTGGTGGACGAAGTACAAGTTATCGAATAATGAATTGGGAGAAGTCAACAACGGGCCAACTCCGCATTATGAAGGATTAAAATTTTAAAACTCACTATCTCGTGCGGATGTTGCGTGTAAACCAGCGCGTTGTTCATCTGTTAATATACCAGGCACTACCCACAACAATCAATGTTTACATATAAGTACCAATTTAAATGAGAAAAATATAGGCACAGAATAGAAGACTGATTCTAACAAAGATCCCCGCAACGAATTAAAAAACTCCAGCCTGGGAAAATTCATTGAAATCCTGTGGGATATTCATTCTGTCGAAATTGGAAATTGCCAACAGATCAATAACTTGTCTCAGAATATTTTTTAACCAATAAACATACATAACATGGCAGGACTGGCAATCACTATTACGGGAATTGATGGTAAGGGTAACTTGATATTATCAGATGGCGGAACAACGACAGCAAATCCGGGAGATACGATAACGTGGATCGTAAATAGCAACTCTGGAGTAGCGTCTATTACCGGAATTATTGATGATTCTAAGATTGATCTGTTCAACCCCGATCCGGCACCCTTTAGTTCAGCGAGTTGGCAGGGAACAATTAGTACAAAAAAGTACGACAAAGAAAGAAAAGAGACGTATACCATAAATTATCTGAAAATAGGTGACTCTAAAATCCAGCGCTACGATCCGGAAATTCGAGTAAAACCATAGCACTATTCGATGGCTTTTAAAAGGCACGCCTGGTATTTTCTGATAGGACTTTTTTGCTTAGTTCTTCATAACGTTTCTGGTCAGGATCAGAGATTGGCGGATAGCTTGGCCACGATTTATAAAAAAGATATACTGAATGATACAGCAAAGTTAGAGTTACTCCTAAACTTGTCTTTCAACGAGGTTAATAACCTTAAACAGGCATTACAATATGCCGAGGAGCTCATTAGCCTGTCTAAGCAAAAACGAAGCAACCTATATCTGTACAAAGGCTATTTCCTGAAAGGAAATATGAAGAAGTTGTCAGGCGATTTGGAAGAAGCACTTGATGCCTATTTCAAGAGTATAGATGCCGCAAACAAAGCTAATCATTCTAAAGGGGAAGCAAACGCGTATGGCGCAATAGCTGGTCTGTATAGCCACTCAAATAATCATCACAATGCGAAGCTTTACTACAATAAAGCGATTTCCGCCTTGCGACAATCCGATGACTCTGTTTCCCTTGCTTCAGCGATTTTAAATCTTGGTGAAGCATTTCGTACAAACAAAGATTATGATTCTGCTATTTTGTGCTTCACAGAGTCAGGAATAATTTTTGAAAAAATCGATTATCTGATTGGTAAGGCCTACAACCTGGGCAATATTGGAATGGTGTATGCCAGCACTGGGGAAAAAACGCTTGCTGAACGAAACTTTAACGATGCCATTCGAATTTTAGAAGGCCTGGGAGATTATTATCCTGTTTGTGTATACCTCATTTCAATGTCAGATATACACCAAGAAAAAGGAGATAAATCTGCGGCATTGAATTATGCCTTGAGAAGTTTGCAACTCGCCCGACACCACGGGCTGAAAGAACAGATAAGCGAATCCAGTCTCAAACTCTCAGAACTTTATGGGCAAGCCGGCAATACGGGTGAATCTTTCAGGCATTACAAAAATCACATTGCATACCGGGACAGCATTAATAACATCGAATCCGTACAGAAAATGGCGGACCTCCGAACGGACTATGAGGTTTCACAAAAGCAAATCGAATTGATTGAAAAAGAAAAAATGCTGACAAGGGAAAAATGGATCCGGAATACATTCATTACAGCATTTGGTATAATGATTTTTGTTGCCGCGATGGCGTATCGAAATTCCAAAAATCAGAAAATAAAAAATCAGAAAATCACAGAGCAAAAAGAAGAGATTGAGCGCAAGAACGAAGATCTAATTTCACTAAATGAAGAAAAAAATAACCTGATCGGAATTGTCGCTCATGATCTGAAAAACCCCATCAATCAGATCAAAGGATTGCTTTCTTTAGTCAAAATGACTTCCAAAGCAGATGACGAGTCTGTTAAATACCTTGACATGACGGAGGAGAGTACGCTGCGCCTCAGCGATATGATTAACAAAATTCTGAACGTTGAAGCGATCGAATCAAAGCAACTTAATTTAACACTCGAACAGGTAAATTTTTCTGAAGTGGTAATGGCTAACGTCAATCGGTCGGTTGTTGAAGCTACGCGAAAGCAAATACAGCTACACACCTCAATAGCAGAAAATGTAATGGTACATGCCGATCTGAGTTACACCGATCAGGTAATTGAAAATCTGCTTTCAAATGCCCTTAAATTTTCACCACCCGAGAAAAATATTTTTATCAACATTACACTTCATAACACGGTTGCGTTGTTAGAGGTACGGGATGAGGGCCCAGGAATAAGTGAAAGTGATAAGAAAAAATTATTCAAAAAGTACCAGAAATTAAGCGCTGCCCCAACCGGCAATGAATCCTCCACAGGTTTGGGGTTGTCAATTGTAAAGAAATTTGTCGATGCAATGAACGGAGAAATCTGGTGTGAGAGCGAAATTGGAAAAGGTGCCAGCTTTTTTGTCAAGTTTAATTTGGCTACCTGAATGAATTGAGCAATGTTATTGGTTGTATAAAACCATTTCACGAGCACGCTCTCCAATTGAAATACACTCTTCCTGCAGCGCAGCTGCACAAAACCCTAATCGAAGCAGGTGTGCTCAAATACTTACGCTTAAACCGAGGCAGGAGATTATGTCGCTACAGATTTTTATTTCACCTTATAGGCAAAGCTACCAGTTATATTCTTTCTGGCCTGGCATGTACTGTTATCCGTTGGTAAAGTGCCAACCAATGTAAAGGTTCCCGTTACAAGTCCATTAGAAGTTGTGGAGTAATTTGTGAAGCGAAACCGGGTACTACCGTCACTTCTTTTGTAGCAGGAATTAGGATTAGGCTCAACAAACAATACATCCGATGTATCTGTAGGATCTTGTTCCGTTAAGGCCGCGATCTTTCCCAAATAGGCACTGCGTGTTTCATATAATGAACCCATTATCGTTGAGTCAACAGTAGCCGTAAAAAATCTTTCGGTATTGCTGGCACGAAATTTTGCCACGTGCCCTACCGTAGTACCGATCGTTACCGAAAGAGACAAATTTCTATAAGAAACTCCATCGATAGAAAAATCAAGTGTGCCATCGGTGCTTATGATGGTCCAATCGCTAAAATGATCCACCTCTGCCTTCAGGTTTTTTGTTGTTGTGTCTATTATAAAGTCTTCTACAATTTCCCAGTTGTTGCTGGTCGAGTTTTTTGTCACGAGTTGCAAAAGAGCAGGATATGTATTTTTGCTACTGAGTTCGTCATCAGTATACTTTAGTGTTAAGGTTACCGGTTTCAAAAATTGCTGATCGGTCAGTCTGTATATTTTACCAATTCCATCAGACACATCATTTGTTAATTCTTCTATTTCAATAGAGACATTGGAACTTACTGCTCCCGCAGGAATTGCAACCGTTATATTTTTATCCGGAGACTGCAACGATCCCCCTGACGAACCAATTGTTATGCCATCCGAATCGGTTTGTTGGACAGGCTCTGTGTTACTGTCGTTGCAACTTGAAGTAAATAGAGAGATAGCAATAATTGAAAAAAGTAAATATAGTTTGCACATACTCTTTTAAAGAAAAAATAATTTGCGCAAGGATACAAAAACAATAAATAAGGATAAAAAAAACAAATCGGGTGTTACTATAAAGTGAAGCATTGCTCGACAGCATACCGACAAATGCGATGAGCCTCGCTTGATTGGACTTAGTTTTAGATTTCAAAATTAAAGCGGTGTACTTCGTCAGGAAGAAACAGCCTCGAATCATGCCAAGCATTAGCAGATGAATCAATAACACGCTTATTTTGCATGACAAAAATTAATTCAATGACCGAAAGAGAACTAATCAAACTGGAAGGTACGATCCGAACAAAAATGGAAGATATCAGAAAACAACGTGTCACTATGAAGGACTCCGGTATTGGTGGATTACTCAATTCACTGAAAAAAGTAGATGAAGCACTTTACGATAAGATTCTCCCGGAATATAAAAAAATGATCGCGGAGAGTAACCTGTTTAAATAGACTGGTAAAGTTTCTTTTCAAAGATGGCTTTAAACTTACTGCTCATGCCAGTAGGTGAACTTGTCATTTAGTGTAATAAAGAGGCTGGCCGCTTTTATCTAATATCCACTTCCCTTTTATATGACCAATGGCCCTTCCTTTTGTGTCGTATAGAAAACCATTAAAGAAGGAACCGATATGTTCACCGGATTCACTGAAGAGATGCTTGTCATCATTACTGTACGCTTTGTAGCTCCCATTGGAATCGTAATACTTTGTCATGATTTTTTAATAAGCTGACCTTGATAGGCTGTGTTTCTTTTAACGGGATTTGCTCTCATAAAGGTGAGTCTTTAAAGAATCACTTCCTTTTAGTTTTTCACATTCAGATCAGAGTCAACTCTATTATAGAACGAATCTTTGGGAAAAACATCCCATCATAGGTCCGGAATCGTATTCGAATTTTAATCAGGCTCAGAAGTCATCTTGCTTGTAGCAGACAGACATCGGGCGCGAGAAAAGTGTTGATCTCATCCAAATGTTACAAACACTGGGAAAACAAAAGCCAATATGTTTTCAACCCTGCGTTACTAAAACAATTCGAGAAAAATTCAGTGATAATCCCTTTATCATCATCCCGTTGTAATAAATAAATTGCGTGAATTATATTAATTTTAATGTGAACCTTACCTAACCATTTAAACCAGCTATGTTATGGCGACATCAATTTCGTTCTTGAATTGGAATAATCCTACTCCTGCAATGATACAATCAACCTTCTTTAGTGAGTGAGCTGCCAGCAATCTATATTGTATAAAATTGTATAAAAAAGACAAAGCATGAAAGCCAAGTACTCTACAGTCGGCAGCACAAATCATCGGGGACTGAATTCGTTGATTCATTTCCGTTTATTGATCAGTATTTCATTTGTTGTTATGATTTGTTTAGGTGTTATGGGAGTTTCCGTTGCCCAAACTAATTTGAAAATACCAAAAAAAGGAGAATTAAAATTGGACAAGGATACGCTTGTTATTGACGAATTAATAATAGGCGATTCAGCGAAGATAGTTCTTACAAAACCCGCAAGCATGATAAAAGTCCGTCACATGGTAATTGGTACAGGCGTTCGGATAATGGGTATGGGTGAAAAAGGCATAAATGGCATAAATGGCCGGACCGCTGCTCAACCTGAGGTCGTGTGCAAGTCAGGCAGGAACGGTGAAGCAGCAAAGCCGGGAACGTCTGGTGGTGCAGGAAAGGACCTTACCCTTGAGGTAGAGCAATTGACTGTGGAAGGCACCATGGTAATCATTAATCTTGCCGGAGGGAACGGAGGCGATGGAGGAACAGGAGGCGATGGAAGCCAAGGCAGCAATAGTGTCGCTCACTGCCTATCGAATGGGGGTAATGGCGGTAACGGCGGTAACGGTGGAGCCGGGGGAAGGGGCGGTAATCTAACCTTAATCGTTAAATCCCATACAGCAAAAGAGTTAACTACCAGGTTTAATCTTTACAATCGGGGCGGATATAAAGGTATTGGTGGAGATGGTGGTGCCTTTGGTCAACGAGGCTCGGGAGCTGCGAAAGAATCCAAGGCTGGACTACCCGGAAAAGTCGGTGTTGATGGTAATCAGGGAACCGATGGTAAGTCACTTTTTTATTCCATACCACAAGCCAACGATTCAGGAACAAAGCCAGTAGGTGGTAAGTAATCTCCGAAGTTCTCGGTTGACTTTCGTAAAACAATTTTTATCCATCAATACAATTTTCCCGCAGATCTCACAGATTAAAAGGCCGCAGATTTCGCGGATTGAATTGCAAATAATCATGAAGAGATTGTCGTTCGTTTCGTTGCCACGCATGCACGAATTAAAATGCACAAAGATCTGCGTCATCTGAGGGTTCGATCTGCGGAAAAATTCATGGACTAACACTGTTCATCAAGAAATCTCTGCAGATGATCAGACTTCTTACACCTCATTTATTTTTATCCGTTCCTTAGAGTAGCATTTGCAAAGTCGCAAATCATTATTAAAAATTAAACGACATGAAAAAAATCATTTCATTTTCTTGGGTTCACGTCCCGGCGGGCGTTGCCCTATGTTCCCTCCTGTTTTCGTTCGCAAGCGCACCCGGGTCGGGTGCACACGGTGTCCAGGTTTACCTCGACAATAAGCTCATGATCGAACAGTATTTGAATTTCAACAAAACGGATGCACCAAAATTGATTTTGAATCCCGCTGAAAAGTATAATCAGCTGATTGTGAAATACAATGAATGCGGAAGAACGGTTACCGGCAGAAAACTTACTCTTAAGGACACCAACAATAAAGTACTAAAGGACTGGCACTTTGAAGGTTCCTCGACCGGCTACAAAGAATCCATGTCGTGCCTCGTGAAAGACATCACGGCACTGAAACCTAAAGAAAGCAATACGCTTAAGCTTTATTATTCATCGAATGATTTTCCGGAAGGACAACAAATAGCCTATGTGGTCATAGGCGACAAAACATCCACAGCCCTAAAATAAAGTTCACGCGTCCCAGTACTCAAGTGTTGAAATCATAATCATCCCAAAGGATTAAGCAGGATGGAAATACTTGAGTACTTACCTCTCTGGCGTAAGGTACTTGTGCCTATTAAATTCAAGTATCCGCTTGAGCAGAGGCTTCAAGTTGCGTCATTGCAATGGCGGAACTTCCAAGTGACACTGATGTTCTATCAACCACTATCTCTTAAAAAGACTATTACCCAAAATTTGCTGAACAACCTGCTCCCGCAATGTCCGACTCATCGGAATACGGGCACGCTCCAGGATAATCTCATCGCCTTCGATCGCCTTAACGTGTGGCACAGAAATTAAAAAGGATTTATGAACTTTTAAAAACTGATCCTTGGGCAATTGATTTTCGAGGCTGGTTAACGTAATGTAGGTAATCAATTTCCGGTCAGCAACGTGAATCACTGCATAGTTCTGCATCCCTTCAACATACGAAACATCACGAAAAAAAACTTTCTCAAACTTGCAGTCACAGCGAACAAAAAAATAATCAACCTGAAGCGCGCTATTATTTTCTGCACGTACTTTCAATTGAAAAAATTCCATCGCTTTTTGAGAAGCTTTCAAAAACCGTTCAAAGGTAATGGGCTTCACAAGGTAGTCAATCACATCGAGTGTATACCCTTCTAGTGCATAATTTGAATAGGCTGTTGTAAAAATGGTGAGGGGCGGATTTTTTAATGCCTTGAGAAAATCAATGCCACTCACTTTCGGCATGTGAATATCCAAATAGATCAAATCAATCTTTTGTTCATTCAAATAGGAGGATGCCTTCAATGCATTTTCACACGAAGCAACACAATGAAGAAAATCAATTTCCTGCACATGCTCTTCGATGCCTTTTCGGGCAAAGGGCTCATCATCGATAATAAGGCAGTTTAGTTTCATGTGTTAATGCTGTGAAATTTCGTGTTGCTAAATACTTCAAGTGATACGGAGAGAAAGATGGACCTCATACGTGTCCGTTTTATTATCGATCACCAATTCGTGGCGATCTTTATACAGCAACTCAAGCCTCCGTTGCACATTTTTCAATCCGATTCCGGTGTAGCCATTCACAATCGTTTTGCTTTCCTTCGTATTAAACACTGACAGTTCAATATTATTTTCGCGCTTGCTGATTCGTATCCTAACTTCGTTTTTGTGTGGATGATGGGAGACATGTTTAAATGCATTTTCAACAAAGGGAATGAACAATAAAGGTGAAATAGTAAAATTGTTAACATTTTCTCCCACCTCAAAAGAAATGGTATAGTTTTCATCCTTGCGCATTCGCTGTAACGCTACGTAATTTTTTAAATACACAATTTCCTTCTGGATTGAAATTTCCTTTCCGTTGCATTCATACAATTGATAGCGGAGCATTTCGGAAAAAGCAGACAAGGATTCTCGCGCTGGGATATTTTGTTTATCAATCTGAAAATAAATAGTATTGATAGAATTGAAAACAAAATGAGGGTTGATCTGTGCTTTCAGATATTCCAGTTCGGAAGTCAATTTTTCAACTTCCAATTTCCGGATCAGCTCACGCTGAAAATACCAGGCTTTGCTTAAATGGAGCGCAACACTAAAGGCCAGGTAAAACAAGCCCATTGAAAAATTATAATATGTGTTATAAAATAAGGACCTCCGGTTTTCATCGCCCAATACATAGCCATTCAGATAAACATCATGTATATTTTTCACCAGCATGTATAGCCCCAAGGCAACAAATAATAAAAAGGCATACGTCACAATTCTTTTTTGCTGTGCATACCTTGGAATAAGGAGTAGCAAATTGACATAAATCAATAATACCAACAGGCCGTTCCGGATAATAATTTCAATCACGAACTGATCAAAGCCTGCTTCCTTGACCATATCGATTTTTGTAAACATATGAAAGCCAACAGCGGCAGTCCAAAAAATGACTTGATCAAATTTGTACTTCCAGAAATGATTCATACACTCAAATTAGAAATTTTAATCACGCTAAACCTTCCTGAAAACTACATTTCGTCAAGAGAATGACACCGCTTGTCAAAAGGGAGGAATCTTTCCGCTAATTAAAAGGCACTCTGATTGAAATGTACAATGGTCATGAAGAGGTTGTTGTCCGTTTTGTTGCCACGAATGCACGAATTAAAATGCACAAATATCTTAGGGTGAGTGCACCTATCACTCATTACAAGTCGCTTAGTTGCTGAAGACTTACTTTCGTTGTGTTGATTGTTGCACTGCTGTATCAGAGTTTTCATGCGGAGCACGGAATGACTCTGATTGGGGAGTCTGTTCCCACGTATTACCACTCTAATGAATTATTCAAACCATGTTGAAATTTTAAGGAAACTGTTGTTTGATTTAAAAGCAGGAATTTGTAAATAGAAACTGTATTGGAGCCCACCAATCCTTAAATATTTAAAGATATCTAAGGATTGGTGGGCTCTTTTTTTACTAAAGTTTGTTGCATGAAGAATAATCAACGGTCAGTAATTGTTGGCACAGGATTCCTTTTTATTATAATCGTGCTATTGCTATTTCTTCTGCGACAGAATACGGCATCAAATGGATTGCTTATAACATTATCCGTCATTGGAGTGGCAATGATCTTTGTCCCTCTTTTCATTCACAAACATGATAATACGTAGGTAAATCGTTCAAACAGATTGAAGCATACCTACATTTAAAGACCAACCGCAGGAAGGGTAAAAATCAATATCTTTTTTAGAGAATATGCTGCTCCAATAAATCTTCAGGAGATAAATAAGTTGTCCGTTCAAAGACTCTTAATACCCTTCATTCAGAATCATGATGCATTCCAGAATATTGATCACTATTTTAATCCCAAAATCAATTCTATGAAAAGTATAAAACATACCCTCTTCGCCATTATAGCAATGTCTCTTTTTTCTCAAATGGCTGTCGCTCAGAAATTACCTGGTCTTGATCCAAGTCCTGCTGACATTGCCTACCTCCGACAAGATGGAAAACGGTCTGCTCCTGTAATAAAAGTGACCTATGGTCGTCCGCTAAAGAAAGGAAGAACCATGCTCGGTGAAGTGGAACCCTTTGGAAAAGTATGGCGCGCCGGTGCCAACGAAACAACCGAGATCAAATTTTTTAAAGATGTAACGCTGGGAGACAAACAAATTGCAGCAGGAACATATTCACTTTATACCATTCCGGATAAAGGCGAGTGGACCATCATTCTCAACTCAAAGTTAGATACATGGGGTGCGTATGAATATGAAGAGTCAAAAGATATAATACGCTTTAAAGTTCCGGTTGAAAAACCAGAAGCTGAAGTAGAGGCGTTTACCATTGCGTTTGACGGCAGTAAAGGAACAGCTACCATGATGCTTGCATGGGAAAACACCCTCGTTAAAATTCCGGTAAAATTTTAACGTGAAGATTTGTGTTGATTTAAAATCACACAAACGAATTAATGCCTCTTCTGACATAAAAAAGCCTGAGTATTTATCTCAGGCTTTTTTATGTCAGGCACTTTTCACAACGCATAACACTTTATATAACCAGGTAACCAACTCTACACGTGGACAGCAGTGCTTCTTTATTTTTTTATTTATCAGCCACAATAAACAGAAAACCGTTTCAACGAAAGGCAACAGGAACTCAAAATGATTATTGAAAAGCATATACCGACTGATTTGTTAAGGCCGTTTATCAAGACTTATCTGGTGATTGAAAGCAAGGATGGAATGACGAATCGTATTTTGCCCGACACTGCGCACGTAATGGCTTTTCAATTCAAAGGTCAGGTCAATTATATTGAAGCAGATACAAAAACCAAACTTCCGACAACCATCCTATCGGGACTTCGGAAGACCGCCAGGTTAATTCAGTATGAAAAGAATAGTGGAACGATATTGGTTCTCTTCAGGGAAACCGGAGCCGCTGCATTTTTTAATCAACCTCTTCACGAATTATTTGAAGAAAGTATTTCTCTCCATCATTTCATCCCTGTAGATGAACAATCTTGCCTGGAAGACAAATTATCGGGAGCGCACAATCATACTCAGCGCATTCATGTGGTTGAACAATTTTTACTTTCAAAATTGAAGGGGCACAAGCCTGATCAGCTTATTTTATCCGCCATACAAACAATACAGTTTGCGAACGGCACTAACAGAATCGCCAACCTCGCACGCGATTTTCATATGAGTAAAGATGCTTTTGAAAAGCGGTTCCGAAAAACAGCGGGAACTTCTCCCAAACAGTTTTCTTCTATTGTACGAATGAAATCCGCTATTGCTAAAAGACAAAAAAATGAGGACCTCACCAGCATTGCCCTTAATGCAGGATTCTATGACCAATCTCATTTTATCAAAGAGTTTAAACTTTTTACAGGCCAGTCACCAACTGATTTCTTCGCGACTCCCCCCAAATGGTAAATCAATGATTTTTTACAATCATTGACTTTAAAGTATCTCCATTTTTGCCTCTATAAACATCAGAACATGAAAACAAAAATAGTCATGGGCTTAGCGTGCGCACTGTTTCTTACGACCAGTATGTTTGCTCAACAGGCAAAGCCCCCTCTTAACTCATCATCACTAAATAATCAATCTATTAAAATGAAAGAATTTATTTTAATTGTCAGGGTACCTGCCAGCTACGGAGCAGAAGATGCAAAAGCTGTAAGAGAAAAATGGAATGCATTAACCGATCAATGGAAGGCGGACAATATTTTTGTCACCAGCTATGTATTTCCCCCTGAGGGTTTTGTGGTCTTTAATTCTTCAGGAGCAACGAAAAAGGAATATGTGGTTTCGGACAAATTAAAAGTAGTAAGCACTATTATTCTAAATGCACAAAGTTTAGATGATGCTCTTGGATTGGCAAAACATTGTCCAATACTGGAGCAAGGCGGAACAATAGAAGTAAGAGAGGTACAGCCAAGATTATGAACTCTAATGCCGCGTTGATATGAAAATCAGAAATACAGAAAGGCTACCGGATTCCGACAGCCTTTCTGTATACTTGATCTGATCAATATCATCAGAGGTTTGCAGTCGTCAATGCATTGTTAATGGTAAACGAACCTTTCTGAGTACCACCTGAATAGGTTCCACCCAGGGTTAAGCCATTTGTTTTAGTACCCCCGCTCACGCTTCCACCACTGTATACCTTATACGTTGCTCCACTCTGAAGAGCAGGAGAAGAGAAAACAAAATAGTACGCGTTTCGAATGGGAGCGTATGTTACCAAGCTGTTGCCTGAAGCATCCTGGATATTGACCAAGGTATTGGCGGAAACATTGCCGTTTATTTTAATCAGTGCTGTATGTTGCGTTGAAGAAGTACTGGTTGCCTGGATCATGTTGCCGGATGGGCCGGATGCAATCAATAAGCCACCGGAAATTTTAAAGGTTCCATTGTAATCAATAGCAACTTCCGGTGATGAAGGTGGCCCTTGCACTATGACATTTCCTCCTGTCATCACAACATTACCATTGCTGTCGATCGGATCACCTCCTGATGAGTTTAACGAAATGGTACCACCGGCAAAAGTTAACAGGCTGCCATCGTTTGATTCACCTCCAGTACCCTTGGTTGCATTCGTGCAATCATCAGACGAGACGACACTGATCGTTCCGTCACTGAAGGTTATGATCGGAGCCTCTATCCCTTCTGTCGATTTACTAATGACGATTTCTCCTCCACTCACGTCAATAGATTCTTCTGATTTTATTCCGTCATCTGTTGCAGAGATGGTAATGCTTCCACCCTGAACAAGAATTGCCCCGTTACTTTTGATACCTTTTGCTTCACTACTTTGATTACTGTACGTAAAGTCTGAACCACTGGCATTGATATTAATCGTGCCGTCATTAACGGTTAGCATACCGTCCACGCTGATTCCTTTTCCGCCCGCACCACTGCTGGTGATGGTCAGCGTACCGGCATCCATTGTAAAATTTCCATCACAGTTTATTCCGGCTGATGCCGCAATGTCAGCATCGTCTGTATCATAAAAGGCTGCTCCGCTAGTAATAATATTAGCGTTGCCATTGGTGATCGTAAAGTCTCCGGAGCTTTTAAATCCTTTCGAAGCTTTGCCGGATACCGACAGAATAATTGCATCATTGCTATTTACCAGGATAGCACCCTCACTCTTGATAGCATTACCTTTATCTCCGGTAGTGGTAACCCCGATAACGGCTCCGGTAATTTGCACATATGGTGTAATGGCAGCGTCTGTTCCATCATACGAAGCCGTAATACCATCATCAATGCTGGCGACTGTAATATTTCCCCCACTAATATTCACATAACCTTCTTCACAGTCGATACCATCTCCAGATGATGTGACTGTGAGTGTACCCGCCTCCATATCAAAATAATCATTAGCATGAATTCCATCGGACGCGGCAGAAACGATCGTAATATTTCCTTGTGTGATGGAAATATAATCATCGCTGCAAATGCCGTGCTTGTACTTGCCGGTAACAGACAATACTCCCGTTCCGCTAAAAATCAATTGTCCCTCACTGAAGAAGGCACCTTTCTGATCCTCCTCGCTGGTGGTATAGGTAACTCCATCAATCAACTTGTTAGTGGTGCCAGTCAATACATTGACGGATGTTTTTTTACCCGACTGGATATTAATGGCCGGGCCGTCACTATTTACAATGCCTACACCATTCAGTACAAGTGTGGTCTTATAATCACTGTATAGTTTAAAGGAACCTTCAGTCGCAATACCCGATAAGACATAATTAATTTCGGTATCAGCAATCGTGGATGTAACAACTACATCTCCATTATTAATGGTTGAAGTCACACCGGAACTTTCAAAAGGATTTGTAACCGTGGCCGTAGTTCCGGAAAAGGTTATTACGACTGCATTGGAAAATGTAGTGTCTTTCGAATTGGGTTCAAAGGTGATATCATCTGTCGTCTCTTCTTCTGTATCCACTATGTCTTCGTCTTTGCAGGATTGCACGCTAATTATAAAACTCAGTATAATGGTAATAACAGCAACGGCATAAAAATGTCTTTTCGTAATTCCGAATATGTTCATTGTAATAATTTATTATCAAACGGCAAGTTGGTTCATTCTGGTCTTTGCCAACCTGATTTTGAGATGAATGCGGTATATGTGTAGACTAAAGACTTGTTAAAGGCAGATTTTGCAATAATAATCAAAACTAACTTTCTCCGCAGATGTTGTGTAATAACAAGAAAACTTTCTTCCATTCGTCAGTTTAGAATCTAATTTGAAGAAGAAACAAATCGGGAAAGTTATTCTTGTATGCACATCTTCCTAATTCTACCTGCCCGTAAAGACTCTCCGTTATTATTAATCCATATCTCTGTAAGGGGAGCAAGTATTTTTTACAGCAACGGCTTGAAAGAAAAAGATTAATCAGTAATTATTTTTTTATATCAAACAAAAAGGGGAGACACTCATCTCCCCTTCAACCTTTTTATTCATCAAAAAATTACAGCTTAAGAATGCGAATCGTGATCACCTTATCACATTCCGTTAATTTTAATACGTACACTCCTCGTTTTTTGCCTTGCAGCGCATTTGTAAAGAGTTCACTGAGTTGTGCTGTTGTTCCTTCGCCTGAGGTAATAATATCTCCACGAGTATCGATCAATGTTCCCTGTATGATATGATCTTCATTCGATGGTAAGGTATAGATGTTAACCGTACCGAAAGTAGGATTTGGAAATACTGTAAAGACCGGCAGGCATACCTCTGTATTTACAATAGTAAATACAGAGGTTGATACCGTTCCTTTTGCTATGCCTTCACTTACAGAAGTAATGGAGAATGTTATGGTTTCATCATTTTCGTTTATCAAGTCCCGGTTAGGCGTTACTCTGAATTCAACCTCTTCCGCTCCTGCCGGAATGGTGAGCGTTAACTTTCCTTGTGAAAGAGCAGGTGTGGTTACATAATCGAAAATTGGTCCGTAGTACACACCTTGTCCTCCAATAGCCTTAATAGTCACGGTATGATTTGCAGCTTGGGGTGTTGAGAGCTTTAATCGCACTGCATATGAACCACTTCCTTCTTCGCGACTTACTCCTGTTTCAACAAACGCTATTGTGGAAACATCATTATCAAGAATGGTGAGTGTGAACCGGGAAGCAAGGGAGTCCTCTAACAATATACCTGCAGTCGGTAGAATCTGCAAAGCAACAACTTCATCGTGTTCGTCTTCTGCATCTTCTAATACAGTAATCCATACAGAGGTGGTGGTACTACCAGCAGGCAGGTTTACATATAAGAGGTCATTACTTATAGCAGGTGTAGTCATGTAGTCAATACCGTAAACTGTTTCCGTTCCGCTTTGAACAGCAAGGGCAAACACTTTATCAGTTGCTAAAGGCCTCGACAACTCCAATTGTACTTGTATGGAGTCTGTTCCCTCTATCACTGTTGAAGCTGTTGTTG
This sequence comes from Chryseolinea sp., assembly GCA_031388805.1. Taxonomy (GTDB): domain Bacteria; phylum Bacteroidota; class Bacteroidia; order Cytophagales; family Cyclobacteriaceae; genus Chryseolinea. The sequence continues at coordinate 2,880 of JANMRZ010000176.1, read as the reverse complement.
TAAAATGTACGATAGCTGGCACAAATTCAAATCGTGACACTACAGGTAAATGATCAGATGTAGTGTTGGCATAATTAGGTACTTCCGTAAAAGGAGTAATAACCTGCACTGATCCAACCAAATATTCTTCATTTAATTCAGAGCTGATAATCTGGTTGTCGATTACATTATCAAAACTAATGGTCGACTTTGCTCCGACCTGGCTAAGGGGTCGTGTTATTGAATTGTAAGCCAGGGTATCCTGAACAAAATCGGAATACGAAGTTGGCAAACCGGTTACAATGGATTGATTCAGATCATCATTAAAATCACCAAGGATAACAATCTGATCATGCGAATAGTGAGCATCAAGTGTATCTTTCAAAACTTTGGCGTCATACAATCTGCGGTTATAGTCGCTTACAGTAGCTCCCGATTTTGCGTGCAAATTAATAAAACGAATTTTCTCTGTTACATCGTCAACTGTAACATAAGCCGTAAGCATAAAGGGCAAACGACCGCTGGACCAGAAACTGCTGGCATCACCCGTAGGATAGTTTGGAATTAAGGATGCATCAAAAAGTCTGGCCGAATCATATACGTTTTCGAACAAGACACGTGCAGACTCCACTTGAACTGTTGTGCTGTCATAGATAAAACAAACCTTCTGTGGAGGAAAATTACTTCCAGGTCCCTGGAAAGAATAAGAGTAACGATCCGAGCAAATACTTTTGTAGCCGGGCAATGCATGAACTAACTCAGTAAACAAAGAATCCTCTGATACTTCCTGCACAGCGATTACATCGGCATGCATGGAGTGGATTACGTGTTGTACATTTTGCAATTGAAGAGGTTCGTTTGCCGGGCCATATTCCTCTGGATAATCTTCTCGCGTTGCACCAAAGAATTCCAGGTTCCAGGTTATCAGATCAAACGTGCTTGCTTTCGGAATAGAGTCGAACGGCGTTTGTGGTTCGGTAGCTCCTGGCAGGTCTTCGCGAAACCGAGGTAATAACTGTGCATTGGTTTTAAAGCGACCCACTACACCGGTAATATCAACATTACCTTGTGGCTTAGTGAGACCCGGTATGTTGGTATCTCCATCAATGCGCAAGTCGGCTTGCACAGTACTGTCTGTTATTTGTTCTGTGCTTTGCGGATAGAACACAAACGATTTATTTACAAGCTCTACATGTTGTACTGTTACAAGCAAGCCTTCATTACTGGCAAGGTCTCCGATTGAAATAATTTTTGGTGTGATTAATTTTTTGACTGAGTCGGCCAACGAAAAAGATACATTGCTTCCAATTTGAACCTGGCTATTAAATAAACCGATGTTTCCTGTAACGATAACCGAATCACCGATGGCAATGGCATTGCTGAAGTTGAAATCAAATACAGGAATACCACCTGTTGCATCCTGTATAAAAGAGGGACTGCCGTGTTGATTGGCTACTGTTACACGTCCGGCAACAGTCACTTTTGTCCCTGTACTTTTGCTTCTTGCAGCGGCTATCGAAATAATGTTTTCCAGTGGATCGAACCCACTGCCATTAAGATATAATGCATTCGAAATTCCGCTGCTGAAATGATAGACACTATCTGAAACCAATCCGTTACCAAGAGGATAAAACTTAACATATACCGTATCCATTCCAGTAATCGTCAATGAATCGCTGTAATTAATTTGATCAAGCGAAAGCGTGAAGGGGGAAGAGTATGTTGTTATGGAAATAATGGAATCACTCAGGTTAGAACCCGCAACAACATAGGAAAGTACTTTGTTGGTATTGATATTAATCTCTCCAAAATTTAATGAAGTAGGTGTTAAAACAATAGCAGGTTGATTGGAAGGTATGCCCATTGGTGTAATGGAGAAATCGTCTATACCTAAGGCATCATCGGAACTAGCAACATTAAAGTCTGTCCATCGGATCCAGAATGTAGCTCCTGCGGGAATCGATACGCCTGTGATCGTACCGTTTAGAGCTGTACGATTTGTTGTCGCATTACCATTTAGTGCACCAACTGTTCCCGAAAGTACGGGTGCTGTAAAATCAAGCGAATCATGATCCGTCCATGTTCCGGAAATGAGAGAAGAAGCATCAAGGCTGAATTGAAAATCAAGTCGATCGGCTTGTGCGCGTGGTGTTGCTCCGAGGCGCCACTGCTCACCTGAATAATTAATTTGTAATTGCGTAATGGTGGCACCTGTATTATTGACAAACCTGACACCTATGAAGGGAATCAGTGATCCGGATTGTAGACCTCCAAATGCTCTGTCGGTATCCAAGCCAAGGCTGTAGGTATTCCCAGCATTAGAAGAACCTGTTCCGGCTGCATACGTAAGATTGGCATTGGTACCTGTTTCCCTAAAAATCCAGCCCGTTGGAATTGTGCTGCTGTCATTTGTCGTTCCGGTAGAAGACAACGTATTAAAATTCTCAGTATAGCTGCTATTGAGCGCCGCCAAATTAACTTGTGCCTCCAACTGCGTAAAAGCAGTCAGTACTAAAATTGGAATAACCAATTGTCGTAGTAGATGTTTTTTCATAGTAACGTCTTTTTTATTTTTTTGTGAAGCTACAGCGTTATCATGAAACAGGTGTTGCCAGTAGATTAAATTTTCAGTGCGTTACTTTTATATTTCTACTCACACAGTGGATGGGAATTTCTCTTTTTTGTTTTTATTGTTTATTGAGATCATTTTGTTCTCGATAAAAGAAGACGTAGTTGTTAACAACTACGTCTTGGGGTAAGTAGTCATCCCTTAAAAACCTGATTGGGTTCTATTTACAGATAAAATTGACAGAATTGAGTTGAAAAAATCTGCAAGAAAGTAGAGCTTTATATCGAAAACCTTGCAGATTTTCTATGCTTTCAAAACCATCTTCCTCTTCT
>JANMRZ010000166.1:0-25548 GCA_031388805.1 Chryseolinea sp. | reverse complement strand
CACCAACGCCTGGTACATCGGCCTGACCACCAAGCTGTCCTTCGGAACCTACTTCGCGAGCAACACGTGTTACTTCAGAACCAAATCCGTTCAACTGATCCACCATGGTGTTAATGGTGTTTTTTAATTCTAACATTTCTCCCCGAACATCCACCGCTATCTTCTTGGACAAATCTCCTTTCGCAACCGCAGTTGTAACTTCTGCGATGTTACGTACCTGGTTTGTTAAGTTGGATGCCATCTGGTTTACAGAATCCGTGAGATCTTTCCATATACCACCAACTCCTTTCACCGTTGCTTGTCCTCCGAGTTTTCCTTCCGTACCTACTTCAAGCGCCACACGCGTTACTTCCGATCCGAAGGAGTTGAGCTGATCCACCATCGTGTTGATTGTGTTCTTCAAATCCAACATCTCCCCTCGTACATCCACCGTGATCTTTTTAGATAAGTCACCGTTTGCAACGGCTGTTGTTACTCCCGCAATATTTCGAACCTGATTGGTGAGGTTACCCGCCATCTGGTTTACCGAATCTGTTAAATCTTTCCATGTACCACCAACGCCCGGTACATCTGCCTGACCACCGAGCTGTCCTTCTGAACCTACTTCACGCGCAACACGTGTTACTTCAGAAGAAAATGAGTTGAGCTGATCCACCATCGTATTAATGGTGTTTTTTAATTCAAGCAACTCTCCTTTTGCATCTACCGTAATTTTCTTTGATAAATCTCCTTTTGCCACCGCAGTTGTTACACCGGCAATATTCCGAACCTGTGCCGTTAAGTTACCGGACATCTGGTTCACTGAGTCCGTCAAATCTTTCCAAACACCACCGACCCCTTTTACCGTTGCCTGTCCACCTAGTCTTCCTTCCGTACCTACTTCAAGCGCCACACGTGTTACTTCAGAACCAAAAGAGTTCATCTGATCCACCATGGTATTAATGGTGTTCTTCAATTCAAGCATTTCTCCTTTTACATCCACAGTAATTTTCTTGGACAAGTTTCCGCGTGCAATAGCGGTTGTCACTTCAGCAATATTTCGCACCTGGTTGGTAAGGTTACCGGCCATGTGGTTTACGGAATCTGTTAAGTCTTTCCACACACCACCAACACCTTTTACTTTTGCTTGTCCTCCCAGTTTTCCTTCCGAACCCACTTCTCGCGCCACACGTGTTACTTCCATGGAGAACAAATTCAACTGCTTCACCATGTAATTCACTTCTTTGGCAATGCGCAAAAATTCTCCTTCCAGTTTATGATCACCAATTTCTTCTGGCATCTCCTGCGATAGATTTCCTTTTGCCACCGAGCTGATTACGTTCGCAATCTCAATCGTTGGGTGAACTAAATCCGAGATGAGTACATTCAACGAGTTCACACCATCACTCCATGAACCTTGAGCACTGGGGATCGTGATGCGTTGCGTAAGTTTTCCTTGCTTGCCAATGGTATTTCCTGCACGGGTAAATTCCAACATCATCTTCTCATTCAGCGCGATAATTTCATTCAGCGTATCATACACTTTTCCATCCAGGCCCACAGCATCAATTGGCATTCGAACTTTAAAATTTCCGTTCTTAACCTCTGTAAGTACTCGGAGAAGTTCTTGTGCACTCGCTCCATCAGAAGTTGAGGGTACACCGTTAGACAATGGTGCGTTCGCAAGTTTGTAATTTATTTTTTTTGGAGGACTGGCTTTTTTTTCCTTGGAGGAGATTTTGGTTTTCATAGGACCAATTTATTTAGAATTAAGGATAGGATATTTAAGGGCCAGAATAATTGATAACGCATAGCAAGTATTGCGCCAGTGCCAAATTATATAGTTGGCACAATTTTTTACATAGCACTTTCACCAAATGCGATGTAACCAAAATTTATAAATAAATCACCGCGATACAATTACCGACCATCCAATAAATCATAACTATTAATAAATATGCGATGAGTGTAAAGCCAGCTCGACAGATCAGCGGTTACAAGCGGGAAAATGTGTCGTATTGATACTAAAAAATGATGTTACCATGTCTATACTAAAAGTACTTTGCCTTGAAGATGATGATATTGATTTCGAAATAATCAATATGGAGTTGATAAAAAGCGGGATGCAGGTAAATGCCAAAATGGTAGATACAAAGGAGAGCTTCTTGAACGAACTTACCTCTTTCCAACCGGATGTAATACTTTCAGATCACTCCTTGCCGAAGTTCAATTCGATAGAGGCCTTGACGATATGCAGGGCCAAAGAATCACACATTCCATTCATTTTAGTAACCGGGGCGGTTTCGGATGAATTTGCAGTGAGTTGTATCAAGCGCGGAGCGGACGATTATGTTCTTAAATCAAATCTTAGCCGGTTGCCTAGTGCGATTCGAAATGCTTTGAAGCATAAATCCACAGAAGAAGCAAAACTACTTGCCATTAATTCATTGGCTACACAGAATATAGAGTTGACAAAAATCAATAAAGAATTAGACAGCCTTGTATATAGTGTATCGCACAATCTTAGAGCACCTTTAATGTCTGTACTCGGATTGATCAACCTGGCCAAATTTGAAACGAGCATTGATGCGGTACATCATTACCATGGATTAATGGAGAAGAGCATTCACAATCTGGATGATACGTTGAAAGAAATCCTCGATTATGCCCGGAATGCCAGGCAGGAACCTCAGATCGGAAAAGTTGACTTCAAGGAAATCATCAATGAGACTCTTGATAAAATGCAATTCATGATGGGTGTTGAGAAAATAAAGATTCGTGTTAAGGTAGTTGATCCTGTATTGTTTTACTCAGATTATTACAGAATATCGGTTATTCTGAATAACCTTATATCCAACGCCATAAAGTACTATGATGAAAGGAAGGAAAATTCTTTTTTTAACATCTCCGTCACTGTTGAAGAAAAGAAAGCAATGCTTGTGTTTCAGGATAATGGTATAGGGATTAGCGCTGCAGCCATTGACAAAATATTCGATATGTTTTTCAGGGCAACCAATAAGACAGATGGATCAGGATTGGGGCTCTATATAGTTAAGGAAGCCGTGGATAAACTTCAGGGAGATATTCAAATAGAGTCTTCAATGGGCATTGGAACTACTTTCAAAATCGACATTCCAAATCATCAAACAAATAGCTATCTGTAATCTTGCATAATAAAAGTGGGTGGATAATTCCACAAATACTTGTGGAATTATCTCCTCACTATTTCCGGCAATTCAATTTTAATTCCCCGAATTTTTGGGGATTTTTTATCCCGAATTAAATTCAATCTTTATTTTTATAACGAACTGAAAGGATCGCTACCGTCCCATTGAGAAGACACGAAACAATGTTCGCTATGATAATGATGAAATCACCCTTAAGAATTCCATAGTATATCCAACATGCACAACCTGCTAAAAGTATAAACAGCATAAACAGAGAAATGTCACCCGATTTTTTCTCTTTGATTAATTTGATCAGCTGTGGTAATAACGAAAGCGTGGTAAGTGAACTTGCTACAATACCAAAAAAGGTGGACGCATCAACTCCTGTCATATGTAGCGATTAATACTAGTTCACATTTTGCGAAACAAATAAATGTCAATCTTTAAAGCATAGTGATCAGATCTTAGAGTATTCAATCGATGAATATCTCCATCATTTTTATCGGAAAGAATAACAGGTTGTGAATAGCAACCATATCCTTCAATTCTTCAACAGAACAAATAGAAAGTGATCTTGATGTTTCATAAACAGCTTTGATTTTTTAATTCATCAGGATGAACTTCTTCTTCCTTCCTCATTCTCTCCCTTTCTTCTTCCTGTTCGACATCAACAACGCCTATTACTTTTTCTTCTGCGACTTCTTGCTCGTCCATTAAATCATCCGCATTCACTACTATTTTTTGAATACGTTCATTAAAGGCGCACGTTTCAACGGATGGTGCCTGGATTAATTCTGGATTGCCGAGATGAAATTGAATCTTTGTTTCCTTTTCTGTTAGTGTTTGCATAGGTATGATCTTTTAAATTTTATAACTTCTCTCTATTCCAAAAACGATGTTGAGCAATGGCAGTAATACATGCCTTAGGGTTTTGATTAAAAAGCAGACCTTCTTCATTAAGCGATGAAAATGTCTTCGTGCTTCTATTGGTGACCGAATGCGTTACCAACTCCTCACCTTCCATATCAGCCGCTATTACTTTGCAATGTTCATATGCTTCGTTAATAAAATTTCGAACTGCAGCTTCCTTCTTTAAGGAGGTAATGCTCTTCGCTCCACCGGGTACATAAACGGCATCAAATAAAACAGATGCTGATGTAAGAAAGCTTTGATCTACTGGTATAGACTCACCTCCTTGCGACTGAACCACGCCCAACTTGGGAGCAATCACTTTTGTTTGCGCACCCGCACTTTCCAATGCATTTTTCATTTTGTTCAACGCTTTTTCGTCAACACCATTTGTAACCAGTATTGCGATGCAACGCGACTTAATAGTGTTCTTAATTGTATTTGCCATGCTAAGAGCTGATGAACTTTCAATGCCAGATCGTACTTTAAGCGGCTGGAATTTCTTCGGATCACCATCAGCAGGAATACTATGATTCATTGGCTGCTCTGGTGACTTTGGCACTAGCATTCCTAATGAGTCAGCAACGCGGGCTGTCAAGTTTTTATCTACTTGCGTCAGCAGTCCGAGCATTCTTTCGCGAATAACCAAACTCTCAACCTTACCTAATTCAAAACAAAGTGCGTTCGTTAAATGATTTTTCTCCGGTTCACTTTGACTATTATAAAATAAAATCGCCTGACTGAAATGATCAAAGAAGCTTTGGCTTCTTGCTCGTATCTTTTTGGAATCGATTCGTTCAGCATGCGAGCTAAATCCACCTTCAGCAGCTTTAGCTTGAAATGGACAACCTTGCGCAATGCTATTGGGATCATAACTTGTCTGCCCCTTGTTAATGGTCTGTCGCATGTGTCCATCACGCTGATTATTATGCGTTGACGCAACCGATCGATTGATTGGAATCTCGTGAAAATTAGGACTACCTAATCGTGATAATTGAGTATCGGTGTATGAGAACAAACGACCTTGTAAGAGTGGGTCATTTGTAAAGTCAATTCCGGGTACCAAATGCCCTGGATGAAATGCTACTTGTTCGGTTTCAGCAAAGAAGTTGTCTGGATTTCTGTTCAGCGTAAGTTTACCAATGCGTTGCACCGGAACAAGTTCCTCTGGAATTAATTTGGTAGGATCTAACAAATCAAACTCGAATTTATGTTCGTCTCTCTCCGGAACGAGTTGAACGCCCAATTCCCACTCTGGAAATGCACCACTTTCAATTGCTTCCCACAAATCTCTTCTGTGAAAATCAGAATCCTTACCAGAAATTTTTTGAGCTTCATCCCATAATACAGAATGCACACCTAATAGAGGCTTCCAATGGAATTTAACGAAAGTTGATTTGTTATCTTCATTTATGAGACGGAAGGTATGAACACCAAAACCTTCCATCATTCTTAAGCTGCGGGGAATAGCGCGATCGCTCATGGCCCACATGATCATGTGCATACTTTCCGGCATAAGCGAAATGAAATCCCAAAACGTATCATGGGCAGACCCTGCTTGCGGCATCTCATGATGCGGTTCTGGTTTTACTGCATGTACCAGATCCGGAAATTTCATTGCATCTTGAATAAAGAACACCGGCATATTATTACCCACTAAATCGTAATTACCTTCCTCGGTATAAAACTTAACTGAGAATCCCCTTACATCGCGCGCCAGATCAGTAGAACCTCTTGAACCAGCCACTGTGCTAAAGCGAACAAACACAGGTGTTGTTGTACCGGGCTTTTGCAGAAACCCGGCCTTTGTATATTCCGACATCGACTTCGTCAATTCAAATACACCATGGGCTGCGGAGCCCCGAGCATGAACAATTCTTTCCGGAATACGCTCGTGATCGAAATGCGTTATTTTTTCTCGCAGTATAAAATCCTCTAAAAGTGTCGAACCACGTTCTCCTGACTTTAGTGAATTCTGATTGTCATTAACTTTTAATCCCTGGTTTGTTGTTAAAAACTGGTCAGTTGGTTCAGTCGTATTTTTGACGAGGTCTTCTGTCTTCTTATTCCGAGATTTCGGAGTTGTAGATTTCTTTTTCATAATTGGATAAGGGTAATGCCGGAGCAGATTTACCTATCAAATATTAAATTGATGCCAAAGAAGATGTGCGTTAAGGAGTGAAAAAATTAACACCGGGATAAGTCAATGCATATACATTTCCCATGAATGGGGCACTTTCTCTACATCACAACTCGATATTCGTGTCATGTTAATAATAAAGTTCTTTCTAATCACTAATCAGTCAACAATCTTGTTGTTTTCCTTGGCATGGTAATTATCCATTCGTAAGGATATTAATCTATTGCATATGCTCCACAACTATTTTTTGATGATCATTCTGGTGGTATCCTTCTCATCATGTAAAGTAAAAAAAGAAGTTATTACGAATGCCACTTCATCCAGTGACGGATTACCTGCTCCTTACGCAACCAAGTCGGTGAAAAATTTCAGTAATGTAATGGGATGGAAAAACAATCAAACACCAAAAGCTCCGGAAGGATTTATGGTGAAAAAATATGCTGAAGGATTTGAAAACCCCAGATGGATGTACGTAACTCCTAATGGAGATGTGTTGGTGGCCGAAAGCAATTCAAACCATCCGTTAATTGAAAGAATTGGAGCTGTATTTATTGGAGCAAACAAATCCAACAATCTTCACAAAAGTGCTGACCGCATCACCTTGTTACGGGATACAAATAATGATGGTATGCCGGACATGCAAGAAACATTTTTAGAAAAGTTAAATCAACCCTTTGGTATGTTGATTTTGGGAGATTGGTTTTATGTAGCCAACACAGATGGCCTTTGGCGCTATCCATACAAAGCAGGCCAAACAAAAATAATTGAAAAAGGAAAAAAAATAGCCAGTCTTCCAGCAGGTAAACATAACCGGCATTGGACCAGGAATATCATTGCGAATAAAGCTGGCTCTAAAATTTATATAGCAGTCGGTTCGGGAAGTAATGTTGCTGAACATGGAATTGAAGCGGAATCACTCAAGGCAGATATTCTGGTAGTAAATCCAGATGGTTCAGATTTAAAAGTTTACGCGAGCGGATTACGAAATCCGGTAGGAATGGATTGGGCTCCAGGTACCAATACACTTTGGACAGTAGTGAATGAGCGCGATGAACTCGGTGACAATCTTGTACCTGATTACCTCACACATGTTGAAGAAGGAGGATTTTACGGTTGGCCTTATGTATACTTTGGGCAACATGTTGATCCGAGGATCACAACAAAACAACCCGCATCTGTAAAAAATACAATTGTACCCGATGTCCCTCTCGGATCACATACTGCCTCTCTTGGTCTTCTATTTTACAATGCCAGTACTTTCCCTAAAAAATATCATGAAGGTGCATTTGTTGTTCAGCATGGCTCATGGAATCGTTCTACCCTCTCAGGCTATAAAGTAATTTTTATTCCCTTCAACAATGGAAAACCTTCGGGCAAACCAGAAGATTTTCTCACGGGATTTATTGATGACCTGAGTCGCGAAAAAGTTTACGGAAGACCTGTAGGTGCTACTCTTTTACCAGATGGTTCGTTGCTTATTACAGATGATGTAACGAATACGATCTGGAGAGTGAGCACTGACAAGAAATAATTTTTGACAAAATATAAACTCAAAGCGTATGAAATGTAAACGCATACGTCAACTTACTTCATAGGCATCAGCATGTTTACTTGTCTTTATAAAACTTAACATTATGTTGTTGCGCTCTTTTTTGCTTTTTTCTTAGGAACTTTATATCCTTTCTTAACTGCTTCAGAAATACCTATTGCAATAGCCTGCTTTGGATCCTTTACTACATCACCACTTCCAGATTTCAACGTTCCCTTTTTCATTTTTCGTACGGCTCTGGCCACGGTAGCTTGAGCCTTTTCAGAATACTTAGCCATAGAGAGATTATTTTAAACTGTTATTTCTTTCTGCTAATGTGAATCCACCAGTATATCACGCAGTTCTCTTACTCTGTCATGATCTCCTTTTATTAATTGGTATTGTGCATAGACCATTCGAATTTGTTCTCCTGATAAGTTATCTGAAGATTCATTCTGTAGCACTTTCTCATACAATCTAACGGCAACGTCTTCTCCCTGCTCGCAAGAACTGAGAATTCCCTTTCTGTCTTTGCCCGTAACAGATGCTTTAAAATCCATCCAGATTCTATAAAGCTTTCCAGTTGTTCTTGTTTCCTGATCAGGTTTACCTCCCAATTTCAGAACTTCTGACTCCAGATCTTCCTTACACTCCACACTTGTAAGAGTAAGAGTCGAGAACAATTGTTTTAAATCAGGATCATCTGTTTCCTTAGAGGCTGTTTCATAGCCTTCAATTCTGTCGTTATTAATTTCAATAAGTGAATTCAGTACTAAAATCTGGTTCTCGCTGTTCATCGTGGTATTGTTTAATTATTAATCTTTCTAAGATTGATTTTTAAACCCTCACGCCCTACAGTTTGCACGCGCAAACCTATCACAGAATCACATACAGAACTGCAAGGCATTTTGGGTTTGAAGTGCATGGATATCAAAGGCCAGATGCAAACTCCAATATGATATGATGCATAAAAAATATGCCAGAGCATTCGTGTTGGGTTTCTCACCGATTCAATTGAAAAAAATATCCAATTGTCACCACTGTAGAATTCCTCCGAGTGACTGGTTGGTATTTACGCGTACGGAATTGTCGCAAGATGTTCCCATATCAAGAGTATGCCCAACTTTAGACACTGAATGATTAAAATACTCTTCATACATTGTGGGTAGTTTAATGGTCGAATGTGTGGAAATTCTTATACATACCATAAGCTTACTATTAAATAGAGGTGAAAATGAAAATGGTTAATGAATTGCAATGGGGTTTCTGTCTTATGCATTAACAAAAACTTAGTGTCTATTCTCAATACTACTTTAAAATCCTAAAACACAAATAAACTGCGTGGTTGATAAGAAAAAGCGATTTAATTTCAGAAAACTCCTAAAGATTATAGGTTGGATAGCGGCAACTTTTATTTTGATCATAACGTCAATTATACTTCTTATCCGTCTTCCCTCCATTCAAAATAAACTCACCCAAAAAGCTATTGATTTTTTAGAGAATAAGATTGGAACAGAAGTTCGACTCGAAAGAATATTCATTTCATTTCCCAAGAAAATTGTATTGGAAGGTTTATACCTGGAAGATCAAACCAAGGATACTTTATTATTTGTCGGTGGACTCTCAATCGACACTGACTTATGGGAACTTACCAACAATACTATTGAACTCAATGAGATCGTGTTTGACAACACCCGGGTTTTTGTTCAAAGATCAGGCAAGGATTCTACTTTCAATTTTAACTATATCATTAAAGCCTTTGCTGACTCGACAACGACTGAAAGCACAGAGTCGGATCCATGGAAATTCTCTGTTGAAGATGTACAACTATCTGACGTTTCATTCTCCTATAAAGACGATCTTTCAGGAAGTGATGGTGAGGCGCGGGTAGGTAATCTGATCATTCAAATGAAAGAGTTTGATCCAGCTAAAAACATCTATAAAGTAAAATCGCTCGACTGTGAAGATAGTCGTTTTAGTTTCATTCAAAATAATGACATTGTTAAACCAAAGGTATCTGGCCAATCCAATAACACTTCTTATGAAATTGACTTTGATAATATTGATTTAAAACAAATCAGTGTCAAGTATGCCAATATATCTGCACAACAACGCTTTGACGCAACACTTGGAGAACTGACAATCGCTGTGCAGCAAATTGATTTAATCCATCGCCTCATCGATCTTGACAAGATTGAACTTCATGATTCTTTTGTTTCGTATTCTCATTATGGAGAATCAAAACCAAAAGATGAAACAAAAACAGTGTCATCAATAACGTTAACCTCTCTCTTCTCAGAATGGAATTTCAATCTTAACGAATTGCAGCTTGTAAATAATGGATTTCAGTATTATGACTTTGGTAAACCCGTGAAGAAAAAAGCCTTTGATGATTCGCACCTCTGGTTGAGGAGCTTACAGCTCGATGCCCGAAACCTAAGGGCATCCAAAAATGAAATTCAAACTTCGATAACAAATTTATCCTTCATTGAGAAGAACGGGTTTACCATAAGATCGCTGGAAGCTGAAGTGAAATTAACAAATACTTCACTTCAAGTTAGTCCGTTAAAATTACTGACACAACATTCTGTTTTGGATACTCGATCAATTGTAAAATTCAAATCTCTTGATGCGTTAGCTAAAAATTATGAACACGCGAACGTTGATCTTGACATTAAAAATTCAAAAGTCAGCTTAAAGGATGTTCTTTACTTCTCCCCTTCTTTATTGGATAGTGTTCCACTACATCTACCTGAACAAGCAACCGTAACGATTGACACGAAACTTCAAGGCAGTCTGAACGATCTCACCATATCCCAATTAAATCTCCAGACGCTTGGTAATACTTCTATTAAGTTGCAAGGCTCGATAAAAGGATTACCGAATATACAGCACTCCACAATAAACGCATTAGTAGAAAAGTTTTACACTTCCAAAACTGATATAGAAAGTATTCTTCCTGACTCAGTAATTCCTACTTCAATTCAAATACCTGAATGGATTCAACTTACAGGCAAGATGAATGGATCAATTAAAGAACCTAACATACATGCCTTGCTTACAAGTGATGCCGGAAAACTGGAAGCAAATTATAAAACAATCGCTCCTGCCTTGCCTACCTATGATGCAATGATCATTGCCACACAATTTGATGTTGGCAAAGTTCTTAAGCAAAAAGATATGGGCCGGGTCGATTTAAAAGCTTCTGTTAAAGGATCGGGTCTTACCATGGATAGTCTTAATGCTGCAATTGATGTATTTGTAAAGAGCTTTGAGTATAGTAATTATGAGTACCATGACTTTAAACTGAACGGCACGCTAAAGAAATATTTCTTCACGGGAGAAGCCATTCTAAAAGACAAGAACCTTGATTTCGAATTGAAGGGTGATATGGATTATCAAAACGAAATCCCGCACTACAAATTTAAGTTCAATTTGCTGAACGCTGACTTTCAGGAATTACATCTCTCTGAAAGACCACTAAAGGCAAGAGCCAGATTAGACATTGACCTTGCCACTTCCGATTTCAAAATTGTAAACGGCACTATGGGTATTCGTAATGTAGCCATATATAATGGTAAGGCTCTTTATAATGTTGATTCACTTCTGTTTGCTTCTATTGATCAGCGGGGAGAAAGTGAACTATCGATTCGATCTGATATTTTATCTGGAGATTTTAAAGGAACCTTTAATGTTTTCCAATTACCGAAGGTGTTGAAGCAACATATTAATCACTATTTCGCCTTGCAGGATAAAACAGTAGCGAAGTTCACTGAACCACAAAATTTCACCTTCGACCTTACCTTAAAAAACACCGATCTACTCACCGAAATTATTTTTCCGGAACTTTCCTCATTTGTCCCAGGTAAAATTCAGGGTGAATTCGACAGTGAACAGAATTCACTGGCGCTGGGAATTGAAATAACCAAACTAAGATACGCGACTATTTCATTAGATTCTTTTGTGCTAAACATCGATTCAGATCAGGATGAACTTAATTACAGTGTGAAATTAAATAAGCTCGCAGTGGACACATTGCGCATTTCAGCGCTACGCCTGGAAGGAAAAATTGCTAACAACACCATTGAAACAAAGATGCTCATTCTTGACTCGTTGAAAGAAAATAAGTATGTATTGGGTGGTGTAATCAAAAGTGTTGAGTCCAATTTCCGCTATAGTTTTATTCCGGACCAGATCATGTTGAATTATAATAATTGGACCACACCACCGGATAATTATTTACAAATCGGCACTAAAGGAATTGTGGCTCATAATTTTAGTTTATCAAAAGAAGGAGAAAAACTTTCTGTCGTTACCAATTCCAAAGACTCGACTGTTTCGCTTGAATTCTTGCAATGGCAGCTCTCTACACTTGCTCGAATTGTAGAGGGCGTATTGCCCGCAAATGGTAAAGTAAATGGTAACATCAAATTCACAACTGCCCGGAAGGGAGAATTCAATTCTACGCTTCAAATAAAACAACTATCACTATTAGAGAAAGAATGGGGTGACGCCTCATTCTCTATTTCTTATAAATCAAATCGTTACACTGTCGGACTGGACGTGAAAGGTGAAAACGTAGATATTAATGGCGCTGGCTATTTTATACCAGGACCGATATCAAAATACGATATTGATATTGCGCTATCACCATTCAATCTCTCTTTGATTGAACCATTATCCTTTAATCAACTGAAAGAAGTAAAGGGTTTAATTATAGGTAAACTAAAATTGTCTGGAACAATGCAAGAACCTTCTATACGTGGCAAGCTTACCTTTAAAAAAGCTAGTTTCGTTTCTACCTATCTCAATAATTCATTTTCATTAAAAGATGAAAGTATTTCCTTCGAGGAAAAAGGTGTTGTCTTTGATGACTTCAAATTGACTGATATAAATAACAATGAAGCACTCATCAAGGGTTCAATTCTGACAAAGGAGTATGGCGACTTTGATTTTGATTTAAGAGTAACCTCTCGAAACTTTCAGTTGCTTAATACACAACCCTCTGATGATGCACTTTATTATGGAAACTTAAAGGTAAATACAAAAGCATATATTACCGGAAACATTAATCAGCCTAATATAGAAGCTGCTCTTAGTGTAGGTAATGGAAGTCAGTTAACCTATGTAGTGCCTGCAGAAGTAAAAAGTGCCCTCGAACAAAAAGGAATTGTTCGATTCGTAAATAAGAAGGCTGCTTCCGATCCATTTCTCAGAAATATTTCATTGGAGGACACCACTCAGACATTGTTTCGAGGAATGGATGTTAACGCAACAATAGAATTAACAGACAAAGCCATTCTGAATATCGTAGTAGATCCAGTCACGGGCGATAAGCTTTCATTGAAAGGGAACACGACACTTGTTTTTAATTCAGAAGCTTCTGGCAATACTAATTTATCTGGTCGATACGAAATAACAAGTGGTACATATAACTTCTCTTTTTACAAATTGGTGAAGCGTGAATTTGATATTGTAAAAGGAAGTTCTATCACATGGTCAGGTGATCCTTTAAATGCTTCAATGGATTTACGTGCAATGTATGGAGTAGACGCCTCTCCTCTTGATCTTGTATATAATCAAATACCCACCACTAATCAAAACCAACTCAATTCTTATAAACAACGATTGCCATTTTTGGTTTATCTAAATATTAAAGGAGTATTGCTTGTGCCTCAAATAAGTTTCACACTTGATATGCCCGATGATAAACGAAACGTATTTGGTGGAGCCATATATGCAAAGCTTCAGGATATCAATACACGAGAATCAGATTTGAACAAACAAGTTTTTGCATTGCTAATCCTTAGACGCTTCATTTCCGATAACCCTTTGGAAAGTCAGGCAGGTTCAAGTCTAAGCAACACCACCCGGGTTAGTGTGAGTAGAATACTCTCCGAGCAACTCAATCGTCTTTCTCAAAATGTTAAAGGTGTTGAACTCAACTTTGATATAAAATCGTACGAAAACAATATGGGTACGGAAGTGCAAGGGCAAACCAAACTGCAGTTGGGGCTCTCGAAGAATCTCTTTAAAGACAGGCTGGTCGTAAAACTTGCCGGGAATTTAGATATTGAGGGAGAGAGTACACCTCAAAATGACATTACAGATTATATCGGAGACCTGGCACTGGAATTTAAACTTACGCCTGATGGAAGATTTCGAATAACAGGCTTTCGCAATAGCAATTATGATATGATCGATGGCGAACTGACCGAGACAGGTGCAGGTTTAATCTATATTAAAGATTACAATACACTCCGTGAATTACTGATGCCTAATGAAGCCGCCAATTAAACGATATAGATTTAGTTCTTCCATATTAATAATACTAAAACGTATTATTAAACCCGCGCTTATTCTGGTTTTAATATCGGGTTGTACCGCCACAAAATTTCTAAAAGAGAACGAATCATTCTACACAGGTGCCAAAATAAAATTTCAATCAGAGGGGAAAATTTCAGGACAAAAGAGACTGGAAACTAAATTAGAACCTTACCTTTTACCCAAACCCAACGGTACTGTATTGGGATCAAGACCTGGAGTATGGTTCTATTATGTAGCAGGCACTCCTAAGAAGAAAAAGGGTCTTCGTAATTTTGTAAAAAACAAACTTGGTAAGCCTCCTGTTTTATTAACTGATGCAGCTCCCAAGAAAACAGCAACAGCACTTCAGGCAGAAATAAACAATAATGGATACTTCCGTTCTACGGTATCGTATGAAATAAAAACAAAGCGAAAGAAGAGCACGATACTTTATACCGTTAACCTACAACGACCTTACCGATTGCGAAATATCGATTATGATTTTCTTGACACCACGTACCTTAACTTTTCACGCGCGGTTATAAACGGAAGCTTGTTAAAGGAAAAGCAACGCTATCAACTTGAACGATTGCAGAAGGACCAAGAGCGAATAGAAGAGGTAGCAAAAAACAATGGCTACTATTATTTTGATGACCGCTATTTACTTTTTGATGCTGACAGTTCCGCAGGAAAAAGAGAAGTAGACATCACGCTGAATTTCGAGCGCAAAATTCCTCCTAAAATAACTCGCGTTTACAAGGTCAGGAATATAACAGTATTTCCAAATTACAATCTTGTTGATAGCACAACAACAGTGAGTGACACACTTATGGTAGATGGTTTTAAATACGTTGATAATGGTAAAACGTTTCGTCCGAAGATTATTACCAATGTGATCAACGTAATTCCGGATAGTGTATACAGACGCATCAATCACGAGTATACATTAAGTCGCCTCATGAGTTTAAAAACATTTAAGTTTGTAAATATAAAATTCACAGAGAGCAAAGAAGATTCCTCCTCGCTTGATGCTAATATCTATTTAACTCCACTTCTTAAAAAGTCAATTCGGTTTCAAGTAGAGGGTGTTTCTAAATCAAATAACTTTGTTGGGCCCGGCGTGGAGCTTACATTCACCAATCGCAATCTTTTCAGAGGTGCTGAGATGCTTCAATTGAAACTAAATACTGCATATGAAACGCAGATCAGCAGGCAGCAATCGGGCGCTCTTAATTCATTTGAATACGGAACAAGCATTGGTTTATACTTTCCTCGTTTCATTACTCCTATTCCGATTCGAAGCAGATCAACCAAGTACCTTCCTCAAACACAATTCAAAGTTACATACAACTTTCAGGAACGTCTTCGGTATTACAGACTGGCCTCCTTCAATGTATCCGCTGGTTACATCTGGCGAGAAACTACATACAGAACACATGAATTGTTTCCAGCTGATGTTAGTTATGTAAAAAAAAGTAAGATTTCTGCAGAATTTGATTCGCTATTGAGAAATAATCCAACACTGGCGAATTCATTTCAAAACCAATTCATTATCGGATCGCGTTACTCCTTTATAATAAACACACAACTTCGTGAAGACATTGTTACAAAATATGAGCCTAGGGACAGTCGCAAATCGAATTTCTACTTTAACGGAACGATAGATTTATCAGGAAATATTGTCAATGCAATTCAACGACTAGACAAGTCCGAAGAGAAGCCTAAGGAAGTAATGGGATCTCCTTATTCTCAATACATGATTCTGAGTAGCGACTTCCGTTACTATTATCAACTTGGCAAAAAAAGCAAACTTGCAACTCGTCTATTCGTAGGAGTTGGGCACGCTTATGGTAATTCGGATAATCTACCTTACATCAAGCAATTTGCTTCAGGTGGATCAAACAGTTTGCGAGCCTTTCCTGCACGTTCTGTGGGACCAGGAATATACAACGTTAGAACCGATACGACTATTAAAACAAACACATATTTTATCGATCAGCGAGGGGATATTAAACTGGAAGCTAGCGTTGAATATCGATTCGACATTTACAAAGCGTTGAAGGGAGCTCTCTTTGCTGATGCCGGAAATATCTGGCTATGGAATGAAGATACATCGAGACCAGGATCAAAATTTAAGAAAGATCAATTCATGTCAGAACTAGCGGCCGGCACGGGTGTTGGTATTCGCTATGACTTTAATTTCTTTATTCTACGTCTTGATGTGGCCTTTCCTATTCGAAAACCTTATCTGGAAGAAAACGAAAGATGGGTGTTTGATGAAATTGATTTTGGCAGTAAAGATTGGCGCAAGCAAAATCTCATCTTCAATATCGCCATTGGATATCCTTTTTAAAGAAACAATATAAATCAGATTTTATGAAAAAGATTAATAATTATGAGGAGCTAGTACTGGAAAAAATCAGGCTTCAGGAAGAACTCTTAAATCAAAAAAAAACAATTAAAGAGGAGTTCAATTCACTAACCGGTAAATTTTACCCCATAATTAAAGCAGTAGGTCTTGTGAGAAACTTGAGCAATAAAATCAGAGGTATTACCTCTTTCTTTAGAGGTAAGGGAACATCGGCTCATTAAAAAAACGGGTTACCAATGAATGCTTCAGACAGTCTGGTTTCGCCATCTGTTGTACAAATCATTGTAATATCAATGAATTTCAGGTTATTCTTTAAGATTTTGGAGTTGGCATAATTATTATGACATGTTAAAAAAAAATCTGACTATGGATACTAATGGATTGATTGTACAAGATCTCTCAGATATACTCCACATTAATCAGGAGCGTGCAATAGGATATAATAAGAGTGCGTATGGATGTGAAAACCTGCACCTTAAAATGTTGCTCAACAGAGAACTGGATCATGCACGAGATGCTGTATTTTCTCTCAAGCGCTTATTATCACAACGATTTAATACAGGATCGGAAATTGAAAGCACCGGGCAATTACTCTGTATGTGGTCAGACTTTAAGCCTTGCTTCGATGAGATAGGCATTAATACACAATTGCAAGCTTTTGAAATGGCTGATTTACTGACTTTGCAATGTTACCGTTTGGCAATAGCTAGGCCTTATATTGATGTTGTTTCTAAAAATCTTTTAGAATTTCAATATCAAAGCAGCGTATCTATCTATACCAATATCAAAGTGTTCAGACAAGCTTATCGCAATAATTTGAACAGCACAATGCATTATCAACCAAGAAAAACCGCATAATGTGTAGAGTTTATTTTACGCATTGAAGGGATTTCCACAAAGAGAGGTTGACTTCATATTTTTAATGTGTTACCCGTGAAAAATAAAAAAGTATTAATCGTTGATGACGAAAAGGATTTTGGAATTTTGATGACTACTTTTTTTGTTAAGAAAGGATATGAAGCATGTTCAGCAACTTCCATTTATGAGGGAATGAAAATACTGGAAGAACAGCGCCCCGATTATATTTTCCTGGACAATAATTTACCCGATGGATTAGGATGGAGCAATGCAACAATGGTTTTAGAAAAATATCCCGACACTCATTTGATATTAATGAGTGCCCTCCAGGTACCAACAACCTCTTCAACCCGTTTCAGCATCTTATATAAGCCCAATATTGTAGTTGAACTCGAAAAAATGTTTCCATAAAGCATCCCGTTCCCGCTTGGTGAAAATATTTACCTACTTTCTATCATTCCGGGAAAGAATATTCACAGAATCTCCCTTCGTGGATCTGAATTTATCTCTGCTCTTCAATTAACAGAGTGGTATGATTTTATTGTTGTAATCAGCAAAAACTAACCACTAAACAAAAATGTTATGAAATCATTGATCATTCTAAAAATGCTCATATTAGTGACGTTCTTCTTTTTTACTTGCCAAACAAACAAAAAGCAAGACGACAGCACTGAAATTGCAAAGGAAAAAAATGAAGAAGTATTTGATGACAAGGATGAAGAGAACGATGCCGATTTTATTGTAAATACCATCTCGTCAAGCTTTGCCGAAATAAAACTAGCACAGTTGGCACTTAATAAATCAAATGATGTTCTGGTGACAAATACAGCAACCATGCTGGAGACCGATCATACTAAACTACTGCAGGAGTTGCAGGCCTATGCAGCCAAAAAAAGTATAACGGTGCCCACTACAGAAACTGACGAAGCGGTGAAAGACAGAAGTGATCTTGCCCAAGAGGATCCAAAGGACTTCGATAAGAAATGGTGTGAGAAACTTGAAGGCAGCCATAAAAAAAGTATCCGCAAATTTGAATCACGAATGACTAAAACCGAAGATGTGGAATTAAGAAATTTAATTTCTGCTGCTCTTCCCAGTTTACGTAATCATTTAGAGATGCTTACTAAAGAGCATGATCGTCTTAACTAAATAATCTTTCTAAAAGCGAAGCCGAAAATTTGTTCGGCTTCATTTATTAATTAATGTCCTCATCCATTCACAATCTCTCCGCCATTAGGATGAAGAAACTGTCCGGACATGTAGGCTGAATCTTTGCAGGCAAGGAAAAGGTAGCTTGGTGCTACCTCGGCAGGTTCTCCGGCACGTTCCATTGGAACATCGCTCCCAAACATGGCAACTTTTTTTGGACTAAAGGATGATGCTATGAGTGGAGTCCAGATTGGACCTGGCGCTACGCCATTTACGCGAATACCCTTCTTAGCAAGATTAGAAGAAAGACTCCTTGTAAACGTCACAATTGCTCCTTTAGTAGAAGCATAATCTATTAAATGATGACTTCCACGATATGCCGTAACGGATGACGTATTAATAATGCAACTCCCTTTTCGCATGTATGGTAATGCAGCTTGTGTTACCCAAAAATACGGGAACACATTAGTCGTAAATGTTTGCAATAATTGACGAGATGAAATATCCTCTAGCTTTTGGGTTTCATAATGAAGGGCCACATTATTTACCAGTATATCAAGCTTACCAAATTTTTTTATTGTGAGCTCGACTGCTCTTTTGCACTGTTTTTCTTTGTTTAAATCTCCAGGTAAAAGAAGACATTCTGTATACTCCTCAACCATTTGTTGTGTTTTCCTAGCGTCAAGATGCTCATTCAAATATGCAATGGCCACTCGCGCACCTTCTTGTGCAAACAATATGGCTACTGCCTTACCTATGCCACTATCTCCACCAGTAATAAGAGCAACCTTACCATCAAGCTTTCCAGAACCATGAGTCTTTAATGATTTGGAAATTGGCTTAGGTACCATTTTATTTTCGTTGCCAGGTCTTGACTGCGACTGTGGCGCTCTTAATCGCTTTTGTTTACCTTGTTTTTGCATTTTTTTATTTGAATGCGTGAATGATCTACCGCTGAGTCATATTATATAAAAAGAACAAGACCCCAAATTGGGGTCTTGTTGGACTCAATCAAAACAGGCTCCTAACCGCTAATTCTTTCTTATTTGCCCCAAACTTCAACCGTTGATTTATCTGTAGGTTTATTCTTGGTATCATACCAAAATGTTACCTTCTCTATTGCTCTTGAGTTTCCTTTTAATTCCATAATTCTTCCATCGTTGGCAGCATTTACCTCATCGGCAAATTCAATTTCTTGTGTATCACCATTCTTAAAATGAACGGTTGCTTTATGCATATTGATCGTTGCATTTTTAACAATAAATTTTAAACCGGTTATGGAGTGATTAATTTCCTTCAACGATACCACATCGCGGTCAAGAGTATAATCCACTTCCCGGGTTCCAAGCAATGTCCAGCCATCAAATGCTTTATCCGCTTTTTGTGCGAATGCAATTTGTGATTGTGCAATCATGATACATGCGCATAAAAACGCGAATATTGTTTTTGTTTTCATACTATTTGTTTTTGGTTTTTAATTAAATTGATTTATAAATTATACTACCTGATTAGTATATTTTCTTATTTCTCAAGTTCATCACCCTCTTCACTTATTCGTTCTCGATCTTTTTCCCGATCTATGTTACTTTCCAATCTGTTTGACGCTCTATCATCATCTTGCTCTGAATTGGAATACTGAGTACTCTCATCCAATCCCTCTTCGTCTTGAACATTAGTGAGTTGCTGTTGCTCGTCCTCATTTAAATCGCGGCTTTCAATACTTCTTCCTTGTATGGATGATTTAGGGTCGCTCGGGGTGTTCTTCATTCGTTTTTTATTTAAACCCTTAGTCTTCGTTTTCATAAGTTTACTGGTTAAGTTTTTACGCTTACTTTTTAGCAAAGAAAATTGCATACCATCTTTAGGTTCACAAAAACAATTGTTTTCAGGCGATCTAAGAGGAATGGATGTAGAGGCTTTTTCGCATTATGGAAATATTCTACCCAATAAGTCAAGGTTAGAGCAACGCAGAAGGTAATCGTCTCGCTATTCACTCAGACAAGTCATTATTATAAATTATTTACAATTTAGAATATCGAAACAATTAGTGTGACGAGTACGTGTGCAAAGCATTATCTGTACTTTTTGGATTTTTCTCTGAGCCTAAGTGTGCATTCAAAAGTGCTATCGTTAGCCCGATAAAATTTCATTCTACACTGTAGAAAATATTTCACGTTTCGTTTTAAAAAATGCCTTTTTCGAGCTTTCTATCGATGGCAAGATTTTTATCATGTACGTCAATAAAATATAACTTATGGAAACAATTGAGAATGATTCAACTCCAGGTATGAAGACGTTGTCGGAATGTATTAACGGAGCAGTTAAGGAAGGCTATTCGGAAAATTTCAAAATCGCAAGTAACGGACTTTCAACCGAAAAAGAAGACTCCTCTTATCAACCTGAACGCGTTGCCATCTCCAATTTCTATCGATTCGAAGGATATTCAGACCCTCAGGATAACGCAATCTTATATCTCATTCAGACAGAGGATGGAAAAAGAGGAATTCTTATTGATGCCTATGGCGCATACGCGGATGAAAGAATTTCAAAATTTATCAGACAAGTAGAGGATATACAGAAGAAAGCACCGGAAAATAAAAAGTGGTGGCTTAACATTTTAAAGGCATCATAGAAATGAAAAATATAATACCTCTCTTGCCTATATCCTTAATGGAATATATGCTCTTCATTGGTGTTATAGTAGCCTTTGCTAAGTTGTTTCTTTTATTCTTCACAAAAGAAGAAATCAGTAAACGTGAAAAAGCAATGCAAAAAAAATGGTTCAAGGGTTAGTATTTAACTACATGTGATTTATGCACCCCTTGGTATCGCTTTACACTTTAACCTCAAATTCTTCGTTACCCATGAATCCAAATACTGTAAGTGTATTGCTCATTGAAGATGATGATGATGATGTATTTTTAATTAAGGACTACTTAGCAGAAATCGGAAACTTTAATTTCAACGTTTCGTGGGAACCTGACTTAACCCTCGTAAGAGAAAAGATGCTTAGCGGTAAGTATGATATCTTCCTGATCGATTACTTATTAGGTGTTGAGACTGGAATAGATTTAATGAAATTTATTGCAGAGAAAAGAATTTTGACTCCCGCTATCATTCTCACCGGCAAAGGCGATATTAAAGTAGATAACGATGCCAGCAGGTATGGGGCGGCCGACTATTTAATAAAGTATGAGCTGAATGCCTCTATTCTGGAACGTACTATTCGGTACGCATTAACCCAATCCAAAATTTTAAAAGAGCTTGATGAAAAAGAAAAAAAATATCGTTCCCTTTTTGAACGCTCAGTAGATCCAATTTTTTTAGCTGACGAAAAACTGAAACTTATAAATGTTAATAACTCATTTTTACAGTTATTGAAATATTCTGAAACTGACTCATTAACCCTTACCATTAAAGACATTTTCGTTCAGGACGAAGATTATGAATACTTTAAAAAAATTCTTAAAGAGTTTGAACAGATAAAGGATTTCGAAGTGTCACTCTTAACAAAAAACGGAGAACGAAAAATTTGTCTTTTAAATTGTGTGTTTATTCCTGATCAGGCCTCAGAATTCTGTTGCTACCAGGGAATTATTCATGACATTACATTTCGTAAGCAGGCTGAAAACGATTTGCTACAAGCTGAGCGTCTTTCCATAACAGGAAAGATTGCGCAGACATTAGCCCATGAAGTACGCAATCCGCTGACCAGTCTTAATATGGCACTTCATCAGATTCGAAGCGAAGTATCCGCTGATAACGAGTCGATAAAACTATATGGAGACATTATTGAAAGGAATGCCAATAGAATTGGACATCTGGTAAACGAAATGTTGACTTCATCAAAGCCAAAGGAACTTCAATTGAATCTTATCACCATGAATGAAATTCTTGATGATACGATCAGTTTGGCAATGGATCGAATAAAGTTAAACCGGATAACGCTGGAGACTTTTTTGGCTAAGAATTCTCCACGAGTATTAGTAGACAAGGATAAAATTCAAATTGCGCTTTTAAATATTATGGTAAACGCAATAGAAGCTATGGAACCAGGTAAAGGTCTATTGAGAATTGAAACTTTATTTAATGATGCAAACAGAATTCTCGAACTGTCTATTACTGATAATGGAGTAGGGATATCGGCAGCCGATATGAGCAAATTGTTTGATCCGTTTTTCAGCAATAAAGAGAGGGGAATGGGGTTGGGTCTCACATCCACAAAAAGTATTTTGAATAGTCACAATGCTGTTGTGAGAGTTGAGAGTGAATTAAATAAAGGAACCACATTCTACATTCAATTTAAAATTTCAGAATAGTACGTTATTTCCAGCCAAGTCCAACAAATGAAACTCAGCTCAAAAGAACCATATTGGCAAATAAAGAATGGGCTTATCAATTCATATCCATCACTCCAAAAAGATATTAGTTGCGATGTACTCATTATAGGAGGAGGCATTACAGGAGCATTAATAGCATATCAACTATCAGGAGAAGGCTATAAAACAATTGTAATCGATAAGCGTGACATCGCTTTGGGTAGCACAAGCGCTACGACAGCAATGATTCAATATGAAATAGATGAACCCTTGCATTCTCTTATCAAAAAGGTTGGTGCAAACGCTGCCATAGATAGTTATACAGAAGGAGTTTTAGCCATTGATAAACTTGAGCATATTATTAAAACCATAAAATCCGATTGTGGGTTTGATAGAAAAGAAAGTCTTTTCATTGCAGCTTCACCTTCCGACAGAGAATGGCTTGATGAGGAGTATACTTGCAGAAAGGCCAACGGATTGGAAGTTTCATGGATGGATCAAAAGCAATTGAGGAAAAAATTAGGTGTGAATGGTGAGGGTGCAATAGTTTCAAAAGCAGGTGCCAGCATGGACGCCTACAAACTTACACATGATCTGCTTGCCTATAGCACCAAGCACTTTGGCTTGGATATATTCGACCACACCGAAGTTGAATCGATAAAATATCACGAGCAAAATTGTACAGCAATCACTGATAATAAGAATATAATAAATACAAAGTATATCGTGCATGCTTCCGGATATGAAGCGCAAAACATGTTAAAGAAGAAGATTGTGAAATTAATCAGCACATATGCATTTGTTAGTGAACCTCTTCCTGACTTACCACAAGTTCTTAATGATTCTCTCCTTTGGAATACCGAAGAACCTTATCTCTATTTGCGAAGCACAAAAGACAATCGAATTTTAGTAGGTGGTGGTGATGAGAATTTTAAGAATCCAATGAAGCGGGATTGCTTAATAGAAAAGAAAGTGAACGTACTATTGGAAAAGGTTTTGAAGTTAATTCCAAGTTTAAAACTAATACCTGATTTTACCTGGGCCGGAACATTTGGTATCACAAAGGATTCATTGCCCTATATCGGACCTCACTCCGACTTTCCCAATAGTCATTTTATTCTAGGCTTTGGCGGAAACGGAATAACGTTCAGTATAATTGGAATGACGATGATCTCTGATGCACTATCCGGAAAGCATAATCCGTTTTTAGAATATTATAAATTCAACCGGTAGAAGCACTAAGTCTGATTCCCATGGTTGTTACTTACCTTAATATTCTTTGGTTGGTAGCCCTGTATCATTTTCATACGCTCATAAACAGATTCGTCAATAACTCCTGTTGTGATTTCTTTTTGGTGTGTTGGTAGGAATGCAAAAATTCCACGCAAGGATTTGTAGAGTGTACCTTCTACATTGCTCTTTATATCAGATACTATCCGCTCAGAATCAAATGTCAATCCGATAGAAGCTGACTTTTCAATTAACCATTTTAATGCAATGTCCGCAAGGCTTTCATCCGGATATCCATATCAGTGAGCAGCATTCCAAAGTACTTACAACTATCAAGGGCGGCAACGACTGACCTCTTTATTGGTTAAATGATGCCCCTTTTCCAATTTATCTCTTGGATAAAAAACCTCTAATTGATAACTTCCGCAAGGCATAAGATTTGGGTCGATAAGCACCAGCCTTATGGCGATGCCCTTGAGCGAGATGGAGTTCACTAAACAAATATTATGATAAAACTAAAGGGAAAAATTGTCTTGGTTGACGATGACAAATACGAAAAAGAACTCTTAGAAGATGCCTTGAGAAAAAGAGACTGGGATGCTAAGGTGGAGTATTTTAATGATGCAAATGATGCCCTTAAGCACCTAAAGGAAAATAAGGATGAAATATTCTTAGTGATTTCAGACATGAATATGCCCAAGATGAGTGGAATGGAATTTAAAAAGGCTATAGACACAGACCAAGGATTAAGAGAAAAATCAATACCGTTTATTTTTGCTACATCTATTTCGATAAAATCAGAAATAACTCAAGCATTTGATTATCGTGTCCAGGGTTATTTCCAGAAACCAAATACAACTGAGGAACAAGCAGACATGCTTGACATAATTATTAAGTATTGGATAATCAGCAGTCATCCCAACAAGGATGTAGATGATCACGCTGGCAGACAAACAGTTGCCAAAAGGACAACAACCTAGGCTCCCTAAAGTTTCCTAGATTGTTCAATTTAAGTATTATAAATCAAAACATTAATAGCTTCTCCGTCATGACCAAACTTGTAAACTGGTAAGCATTTTATCCAATACTTAGTCCCTGTTTGCTCATCCCTTTAATGAATGAATTAATCCAAGTTTGAAGAGCTGCAAGGTTTGAATGATTTGCCTAAGTACTTGAGGTATCTAACCTGCTTTTATATGTTACCCCTGAAAGCTCACTCTAGTAAAATCCTGAGATAACGAATTAATCTTTCCACGAATACATAGGTATCACGACTATTATTATGATCATGGTCATCATCCCAATGGTCATTAGGAAAGTAAAATTGAATTGTCTTTCGTTTTAAGTTCAGCGCGACAAGGGCATCGGCCAAGTCAGTAATTCTTATAAGATCGGCATCAGTTAGTATAGCGCTCAGCTCTGCAATGGTATCAATATCTTCCTGCTTTAAATAGGGTCTGCTGAAAGACTCAAAAGTATTTAAAACAGATTTGATTTCGCTGTTTTTTGCGAGCTTAGAGCAAACTAAGTGCAAGCAAAAATGGGCAAGGCCTTTAAAAACCGTGCATCAAAACAAGGCTACATCAGTGTTG
>JANMRZ010000146.1:0-2801 GCA_031388805.1 Chryseolinea sp. | reverse complement strand
TCGTTTTTTCAGAAAGAACACTAGTAAATTTTTGAGCCAGATTGTCAATTTGCTCAGAAATTGGTTTCAGTTTCTTTCTCTATGCACATAACCGATTGTCAAATTGTAATATGTTAAGTTGACGGCTATGGTCTAAAGACTTCTGAAGTCATTCAGAAATCTTAAAATCATCATCCTTTGTTTCAATGTCCTGTTTTTCAATGTACTCCTTTACAACCTCATCGGTAACTGTGCCAACACTAGCTGCAAAGTATCCGCGGGCCCAAAGGTGTTGACCCCAATAGACCTTCCTTAACTCCGTGTAATCCTGTAGCATCCTACGAGATGTTTTCCCCTTCAAGTACTGAACCAGTTTACTCACCGAAACTGAAGGCGGGTAACTCAACAACAAGTGAATATGATCCATCGAAATATGTCCTTTTACTATCACTACATCGTTCGATTTGCATATCTCTCGGATCAGCTCCCGTACACGAACCGAAATATCTCCCTTCAATATTTTTTTCCTGTACTTGGTTATCCATACCACATGAACTTTTAAATCATACCGACTATGAGAACCTGCTCTGTAATCCATAGCTCTAAAATACTAAAGTTCCCGCCTAAAGGCGTGGGATTTCACCCATCCCAATATGTGTAAATTAAAGTTTAAGCAGCCTCACTCTTAAGCGAGAAGAGGAACATCCGCACCAGATCGGGGGATTTGGGAATAGTGGAAAAGTTTTAAGATGACACTCCAATAACAGAAATTGAATAATCACGGACCACATTGTCCACGCTTAGAGTATCTCCCTGATCAAGATTAAAGTGCTTAAATTTAAAGGTTAGTTTATACTTCCCAAACCTATCAAATTTTCTTCGATATCTAATAGGTTTGCTCAAGTCATGTACATTCAGCACTTCTTCTTCATAAAAAGTATTGCCAGAAGGATCCACCTCTGAAGCTTCAATTGATATATCACCAGTCAAAGTCAGTGGAAACTTAATTGTTATTATTACCTCTTCATCTACTCTAACAGAATCCTTTGTGGCCTTTAAGTACGGGACAACAAAACTCTTTTTCAATGACCCATCCAGAGCATATACCATTATATGCTGTATATTCCCCAAACTGTCATACAGTTTTCGCTCTCTAACTTTGCCATCCTCATGATACACCAATGATCGACCAACAATCTTTCCCATCTTGTAAAATGCAATAAATTGATGAGATCCATTTTTAAAGTAAGTAATTGCATTGCCTTCCTCCTTTCCATTTAACCAAGTACTCCGAGACTTTAATTTTCCATTTTCGTAAAAAGATTCAACTGTCCCATGAGCAAGGCCCCTTAAATATGTACCTCGGGATTGCAGTGTTCCCGATGGATAGTAGAATAAATGTGTACCATTAATCAATCCTCCATCCATTTCAGATACAGACTTTACATTCCCATTCTTGTAGTATGATCTTCTAACAACATTCTGCCTATTGTTATTTCTTTGGTCACAATTAAAGAAGGACAAAAAAACGATAAATAATATAAATTTATTCCGGCTAGTTAAAACCATGGTGTAGATCCTTTTACCTTCTTTATAACTTTTTCCCCTTCTTGACCATCACTAGTTTTATACTTTTGGGTGTACGTTGTGGAATCTTTAACATGACTGTCACTCTTGTATTCCTCGCTCCACGTGGTGTCTATCTTAATATCAGCAGAAGGTTTATCCGGATTCTGAACCTTCATATTACTTTCGGATGAAGTTTTCACCTCTTTACCACCCTTTCCTCCTTCTGCCGTGCCATCTTTGTTAAACTCTTGCGGGCGATTTCCGTCAACATTTCCGTCAATAACGCCATCTCCATTTCTCTGTTTATCTTTAACTGACTCAGCACCCTTTTGTAAGCCGTTCACCCATTTATCACCCTCTCTCAGAAATTCCTTAACATTTTCTTTTAAACTTTTCACAGTTTCCGTTATTGTTTTACCATTAAATATATTCCTAGCACCTTCAATGGCTTTATGCTCCCAAGAACCCTGTAGTCCTTCGGCTTCTAGACCTTCTAGTTCAACGTGGACAACTACTTTATTCTCACTAAATGCATATGGACTATTATGAACATATTTATCAGCAAGTGGATCAATGTTAAAGAACCTTCCAATATCCGGCTGATGGTTTCTCCATTTGAATGAATCCCAATTCAAACCTAGATCATCGACATGTTCTTGCCCTTGGAATTTAATATCATTTGGAACTGAGTTCTCTCTCGAGTAGGAGTTGTAAGTCAAACCGAAGGGATAATAATCATCCGTCTGTATCACAGGAGATTTAATGTGGTCTACTTTAAAGTCATCAAAATACACTTCGTACGGGTTTGTTCCTTCTTCATTTGATAAGTAAATATAAACATAACCGGCTTCGGCAATACTCACTGTGCCTGAGAGTTTTTCGTGGGCCGCGTCTTGTCCATATTCGCGGGCTGCAGTCGTTAATCGCTGGTAGCCGCACTTGGAGAGAATAAGATTATCGCTACGATCGTATACAAGCCAATTTAAATAGGCTTTCGGGCCAGCGCCACTGCTGCTGGTGGTTCCGTTTAATCCGCCAGGAAAAGGGAATGATGATGTACTGGAACCATAATTACTACCATCTATCACAGTTCCACCCGGTGCTGTTCCTGCTGCAATTTGTGACACCAATGTATTTAAAGCTGTAGTCAGGTTTGCCGTGTTGGAGTCAATGTATTTTCCATACACTTCCATATTGATCACATCTCCCGGCATTACGCTTAACGATCGCGCCAGTCCGTAAACTTCGTTAGT
>JANMRZ010000145.1:0-3458 GCA_031388805.1 Chryseolinea sp. | reverse complement strand
TTCCACATACCGATGGCTTATAAAAAAACTAACAATCAAATATGAGAAAAAAAACTTTGCCATGCGAAGCAGCATGGCTATGACTATTTTATTGTAAACCAATTGCTTAGCAACTAAGTTGACGGCTATGGTCTGAAGACTTACAGCATGAAAGGCACAAGTCACGCGCGATGCCCCCTCACTTTCCTAAGACTTGCGCCAGCAATCAATAAGAGAAGACTTGGGAACAGTGGGTGTTTTTCCAATTCCATATCTTTAAATTTTACACGCACAGGAATACACAAGGGGGATAGAAAAACCTTCATAGATACTTCTGAAGAAAACGAAATAATTCCTGTTCGGAAAATTCTGCAGACTATTACAACTCCCGCTTATAATCTGCACTCTATCCAAAACGAATATTTGTATCAAAACGTATCACTTTTTAATGTAAATTGGGGCAAAGATACCGTACGGAGGTTTGAAAATATTTCTTCACCCTCCCAAGAGAACAAAATCTTTGTGCTCAACATAATTGATATGGCATTGCGTGATTTCAAACCTAAAAAGGCGTAAGCTAAATAATTCTTAAAAAGACTGGATACCCGTATGATTTCTGTTAAAGATTTTTGGAAGTGGTTCGAGGAAAATAGCGCTAAGTTTTTTTTTCTAAATCAGATTGAAAACGAAGAGGAAAAAGAAAAAATCCTTGATGATTTCTTGGAACACTTACATCAATACTCTGACAAGCTTTTTTTTGAGATTGGTGGCCACCCTGATGAAACCCAGGAATTGATTATTACCGCTGAAGGAAACTTAGATTATTTTCCTAAAGTAGAAGAGCTCGTTAAGCAAGCTCCTAAATTAAAAGATTGGAATATCATTGCCTTTAAACCTCCAAAAGAATTTGGCTTTATCACGCATTACAATAACATTAAACTTAACCCCCAAGAGATGTGGTTTTTATCTCTTGAAAGCTCAAACGCCTCCGAACTTATTGAACTTAAAATATTTATAAGAGATTTTGATAACCAACAAGCAGATGACTATTTATTCGCCACAGCTATCGTTTTAGATAATCTCCTTGGAGAAAAATTGCACGCTAAAAATATCACACACTTGGAGATTGCAGAGGCTCCTGATAATCCTGAAGGTCATGATTTAACTAAACTTTCGGAACTCCCTGAGTTTATTCAATGGATAAAAGAGCAGAGTTAGTCGTTGATTTTTTTACAGGATATCACTTTATTATCATGACCAACATGGTTAATACCAACACAAAAACTCATGTCATTATCTAAAATATCCGTCCCAACAAAACTCAAATGCTTCAGATATTTTAGGTTTTTTATAAAAGATAAAGTCGGAATTTTTCCTGCATCATTAATTCCTAAGTACTCCAACCTACTCAATGAACTAATTACACCATAATCACTGACTTTCTTGCAGTGATCCAATATAAATTTGATAATCGTTTCATTAGCATTTAATAACCCCTGAATGTCCTCGATATTGGGTGAATAATATATCTCCAATTCTTTTAAATCAGTAAGCCAGTTTAAAAAATTTAAATCAATCAGTCGAGCTTGAATCAGTGTAATTAATTGAAGATTTGGAAGTCCCTTACAAAGTTCAACCAAATCTTTGCCATCCCCTTTCTTAACTATAAGTTCTCTCAACTTGGAACAGCTTGAAAGGTTTTTCATTTTTTTATTCCACAACACCGAACATTTCTCCAAATTTTTGAATGCTGAAAAATCAATAAAACACCCTAATTCATCTGAGATATTTATACGTCTTAGATTTTTTAATTGTTCAATACCTCTTAGATCAATATCACCCTGTATGACATTCAAACCTTCAACAACATCTCTAATTTGATCCAAGAATGATATTTCTTTTAATTCATATCCTTGATAAAAATTAAGCTCTATGTTTTTTACATCATATTTTCGAATAAATTCAACTGTTTCGTCTAACCTGTTGGAATCAACCAGCAAGTATTCTCCCCATGTGCCATTTTTAACAAAACGAAAACTATTCATTTAATCTATTGCCTTTTTCTCTTGTTCATTGATTTTCTTCCCAGGTGAATTTCGCGCATTGTAATTACGTTGTCTATTACCTGCACCTCCATTTTTTTGAATATCTACATCTTCCTTCTTATAGGCTTCCTTTTTATTTGGGGCATCTGTATGTTTCTGATCTTTCACAGGATCATTATTCTTCTTAGCAACTTTGTCTGCAGATTGGTTCATCCTTTTCTTATCTCCGACACCATTATAAGTCTTTCCACTTTCGTGCGTATTTTCGTAATTGCCAGAAGGCTTTTGGCTTTCTGTTGAATTTCCGTGTGTCTTCTTACCGTCAGCATTCAACCTTCCCTTTTGTGTTGTAAGACTTGCTGCACCAGAGGTACCCATGATTACACCTTCTGCTTGCATGGCAACTCCACCCGCTGTCACTGTTAATGAAAGCCCTGCTGTTTCCGGAGCAGCTACAACTCCAACTACTTCAGCAACTCCTCCGGCTTCTGCCAGAATCATCCCCATAAGCATCGAGCCTACATCACCCATATCCAGCCCATTATTGAAGTCAGCCTCACCACCTTCTTCAACATAATTAGCAGCCTGTTGTCTAAATGGACTAAACCCGCCAAAAATATTATCAGCAACAGCGGCTAAAAATCCAATAACTTTATCTAACCAACCTTCGCCATTTTTATCTTCATAGCGAACCGGATTATTTGCTGCATAATGATATGGTGCCCAACTTGAATACGTTTCAACTTTAGGATCAATTGTAAAAGACCTTCCGATATCAGGTTGATACATCCGCGCTCCATAGTCTAACCAATTAAGACCAAGTTCGTCTTGTAATTCCTTCCCGTTGTATTTGTAGTCTTGTGCTGTTGTGTTTTCCCTAGTATAAGAGTTGTAAGTGAGGCCAAAGGGATAATAATCATCCGTCTGTATCACTGGAGATTTAATGTGGTCTACTTTAAAGTCATCAAAATACACTTCGTATGCGTTTGTTCCTTCTTCATTGCTTAGGTAAATATAAACATAACCCGGCTCTGCAATACTCACTGTGCCGGAGAGTTTTTCGTGAGCCGCGTCTTGTCCGTATTCGCGGGCTGCAGTCGTTAATCGCTGGTAGCCGCACTTGGAGAGAATAAGATTATCGCTACGATCGTATACGAGCCAGTTTAAATAAGCTTTCGGCCCAGTGCCACTGCTATTGGTTGTTCCGTTTAGTCCGCCAGGAAAAGGAAATGATGTTGTACTGGAACCATAGTTACCGCCATCTATCACAGTTCCACCTGGTGCTGTTCCTGATGCAATTTGTGACACCAATGTATTTAAAGCTGTAGTCAGGTTTGCCGTGTTGGAGTCAATGTATTTTCCATACACTTCCATATTGATCACATCTCCCGGCATTACGCTTAACGATCGCGCCAGTCCGTAAACTTCGTTAGT
>JANMRZ010000133.1:0-2930 GCA_031388805.1 Chryseolinea sp. | reverse complement strand
GCCTGACCCCGCTTTCGGAATAGGCGGTATTGATGCATTGCCCGCATATTTTTATAGAAGCTAAGCTATAAAAGGGGTGTAAGGAAAATGAAAAGCGCCAACCCCTTTCGAGGAAGTTTATTTTTAAATTTTTTTGGCTTTGATAACAACCTTTTCGGCTGCTCCTCCCATGTTGCTCGCCAGGCTTAAGAATTCTCGGAGTATCTTTTCTTGTTTTGCTTGGGGTTTATAATGACCACTTGTAAGTTTAATTTTTATAATTTGTCGATTTTTAATTTTTATATTTCCTGGACAAAATACCGGCGCTCCTGCAAAAAAAGAAGTGTGATGAAAAACACCTCTTACTTTTTTACCCGCCAATAGTATTTTCCTATTTTTATCTTTACCAAGAGCAAAGATGTATGTTCCATCCTCTGGCTTTTTACCACCTATTAAAATACCTTCGTCAGAAAAAGTTGCTTTGTAGTTTATGCGTTCTTTAGAGCGCAAATAGGTGACACTTTTTTCTCTTAAAGATCCAGATGAAGATTTATCAGAAATAAATGATTCTAAGCTGCTTTTGGTCTTGCTTTCGCTCCATTCTTTCCCAATTTTTTTTGTATTTTCAGGATGAGGGTGTATTTTTTTATTTTTATCTAAAATACCAGCCGTTTCTGCCCCATAATCGGTGCAAGCAAAACACATTCCAGATAAATCACACAAACGATCTCTATACCCTTCAAGTTCTTGGGGATGTTTTTTAGCCCAGCTTCTTATAGAAAGTTCATTCAACGCTCTACCAGCAAACTTCCATAATCTATCTTCAGCATTATTTGGAAAGGTTATTGACGTTTTCATGATAGACACAATTGTTTTAGATGAGCAATCTTTTAATCTGAGAGCCCAGATATTTGATGGGTAATCAAATAGCTCTATTCCTGCCCCTGATAATTGTGTGACATTCATGATGTATCCTTGATTTCTATATTTTGAGAGTTTACCAAGAGTTATGTAATTAATCAAGATTTACGTATGGTCCTCATCACTCTCGGATGAAAGAGGCCCCGTCCTTTCCATCATGAAATTGGGGTCAGACCTGGGGTGAAACAAATGGGGTTAAAACCCCATTGCTTCACCCTCTAAAACACCCCCTAGATTCTGTACTGTTTTTCCAATTAGATCGCGAATAATTTTCCTTATTGATCTCCTTTGAGATTGAAGGCTCTTGCGAATTTCTTTTTTTGTCCATTCGTTCATTTCGGACACCTTAACTGTCGTAATAGCTTCTACTACCGTTTTTTCATCAGTTGGGCCTACACATGCTATTACTGCTAGCACTAATGAGGTAAATCCAAATGCTCTTTGCTCTTGCTCCATGTATTTTAACTTTCCAAATAGAGATTCAAGCACTTCTGTAGAGCCTATAAATCGTTCTCCAGGATTTACTCCTCTTGATTGCTCTGACAAAAACGAAGAAATCTGGTCAGCAAACTTCGATTCTTCAAAACCCATCGCTAGACCGACAAGGTTTCGTTCAAAGTGATCAACTATGTTTATGTGGATACCCTCTATCCTTACTACATCGCGTGCTTTTGCACCTATTAAAACAAGCTTATTCCAATAAGCAATCTCTACTCGATAATTCTCAAGCCATTTTAGATATTTTCTAAGTTCTTTTATGTTTATCTCACAGTTCCAAGGCGCCTTGTCGAGTAAAATCAACATATCAGCAGCCCACATTATCATAGAATCGTAATTCATATAACGAGCCTTTACTCGAGGGCTGGGAGGAAGAGCTCCAGCCACAACGGAGTTTTGCATTTTTCTACGTGCTTGGGTGACTTCTTCTCGAAAGATTTTCCATCGCGCTTCCTTCTCCAAAGTGGCTTCTAAAAAGTTCGCCACTCGATGAGCCATATCAGTTATATGTCTCGTTTCCGGATTATTCACTTGAAAATCTTTAATACCTCGAACGATCTCTGACCCCCGATCACTGCATATACAGTATATTTTCCCAATGGAAAATGTGACTTGATGAAGGAGTTGGGTTATTATAATCGAATTTAAGCTGGATACGATTCTTACCGCTAAAACTTCAAAATCCTCTAATCTTAGGGCACGATTCTTGGGTAAATCAACCTCACGACAGCCTAAAGCTAACACGCATTTCTCGTCTCCCATCTGTATAGAGGCGTCAATAATTACCATCCAATCGGATGCTATAGTCTTAGGGCGCAATAGTTTAAAGTAACCAATCTTCTGTACCCAGCGTTTAATCGTAGTAAAGGATGGTGCTATATATGATTTTAGTTCGGGAAGGGTATTAAAGGTGCATTCTAGACTTTTGGAAGCTGTTCTCAAAGGAGAAGCTGCTATGATAATAAGCCGGATGCAAAGGATGATTATGCTTAATGGATACCAACTGTTTTGCGCATTACCGGTTTTTTCCAAATCCTTTGTGGTGTTTTTTTTTAAGCTCATTGAACTCATCGAGAATTTGTTGAAGCTGTTCTTCAGTAATCTGTAGCTGCTCTGCTACTTTTCTGTGGGCAGATTTAAGATCTTCATTCTCTGACATTTGCTTTTTACACTTAGTTTTCCAACTATCCCTATTGTCTATTAACTCGACTTCTCTTTTTTGTTTAGCCTTAAGGGATTTTGCCAGCTCACGGCTTTTTGACTTAACTGAATCTCGACTTTGCTCAATACGCTTAATTCTTTGACGAAGCAGATAAGGCTGTTCTTTAGGTTGGGTTGTTTCTTTGGATTGTTTCATAAATCACTAAAATCTCGGTTGGACTAGAATTGAAAATTTACATGGCGAGTGTAGTGAAATTATAAGATCAAGTCAAGATGGTTTTGCGGGAAATTTTAATTTTAGACGGTACAGAAATTGGGGGGAAAATAATCAAATAGATTTTCTTCGAAAATCACCGATTTGTTTCACCCCA
>JANMRZ010000114.1:0-13783 GCA_031388805.1 Chryseolinea sp. | reverse complement strand
CTTTCAACAAACGATCTTTGACAACTGAATTTAAATTGTTACGCAACAGGTAACAGTTGTGATTTGCTTTCAACAAACGATCTTTGACAACAGGTTGTGTAGATTTTACTAGCTATCAGCTAGTTATCTATGCTTTCAGGTCAAAAAAACGATTCCGGGTTGTCAAAAAGAAGCCCCCTTACCTTAAAATAGCTCTAGCTGTTGGGGTATTGGGGGCTTTTCTTTTTCTTCTTTTCCATAGAAAATCTGCATCATGCCAAACTGCTTGTCGGTAATGGTTAAAATACCTACATGCCCTCTGGGAGGCAGGTTTTTCTGCATCCGTTTTACGTGAACATCAGCATTTTCTCGACTGGCGCAGTGGCGCAGGTATGCACTAAACTGAAACATGGTGAAACCGTCTTTCATCATATTCTTTCGAAATGTTGCATAGTTCTTCCGGTCTTTCTTGGTGTCAGTGGGTAGATCGAAGAGTACCATAATCCACATAATGCGATATTCATTTAAGCGCATACCTCATTCTGGTAGGGTGGGGTAAAGTATTTTAGAAGAAGTTCCGTCAAAGCATTTTGCCAGCGATGCTGTGGTACGTTGCACAGCGATCATGAACGGGCTTCGTTCATCGTTGATGATTACATCTACTGTGGCAATGCCAAGCAATTGTTTTTTTATCGATGTACTTAACTCCACGTAATCTTCACCATTGCGAATAACTTCAGCTACTAATGCATCGGCAAAGGGGCGATAGGGCTCCATAATATCATCGGCCAAACAATAGTGGTTGTATTGGTTGCGATGATGAATGCCCAACAACGGTAGCAGCCCCGAACCTACCAAGCTTCGGGCCACAATAGCACGAACAATGGCATAAGTATAGTTCAATAGATTGTTTGGCGGAATGCCTTCGCGCTCGCGCGTAAAATTTGTTATCTGCGGAAAGATGTTTTTCCAATAGTATGCGGCTGCCCTTGCCTCCAGATTATCAGGGTCGCCCGATCGCACATCACTTACCCACCTCATCATGTTAGTTGCTTCATAGCCAAATCGCTTCAACAGAGATGCCTGGTTTGTAATTTTGGCTTTAATAGTTTGTTGCCAGAGTTGCTTTACCAATGGCTGTGTGGCTTCAATTTGTGTTTTAAATTTTGCGGACTGCAATTGATTGCCAGCCAGGTTGAGCAGGAGCCCGGTGGGATGATGTGTTTTGTCGCACGTTATCAGGGCCACATTATTATCGAGCAAACCTGCTATTAATGCTTGTGTAATAATAAGTTGCTGATGATCCAGAATGACCACGGCAATATCTTCTATGGGTATAGTGGCCTGCGCTTCTTTCTTAAAGCTGTCGGGCAATGAATTATTTTTTTCTACTTCGGGTAATCGAACAACCAATTGTTCATCGCGTCTGCTCAGGTAAGCTGGGTTGCCAAAATATAACGTGCGTTTGATCATCTCTTTTATAGTTGTTAAATAAAAAATGGATAGACAGACCTCCGAGGTTTTAAGAAGTATATTGGTTGTACATCAGGCAATACGCGAGTGTATCATCTACCTGAGGTATAAAGTGCTCATACCACCTTAAGGAATACCAATGGTTCTCTTCTGACAGGAACAGATTCTCGAAGGTGTAGAGGTGATATGATTTGCTTGGCTGCATTCAAATCTTCCATTTTATCTCACCATCTGGCATTACTTCAAAATGTTTACCCTCAATAGCAGCTACAAATTTATCGGCTTTTATCTTTAATCGATATTGATAGGATGATGGATTAAAACTTGTGTCGCCATCATCCAGAAGTTCATTTTTTCTGGCTTCAATATGGTTTTGTAAGAATAGGTTTGGGGTTCCCATCTCATTAAACTTGTAAATTCTAAATAACCGTTGAGATAATTCCTTACTTGAATCCCCTTTTAATTCATCCAGATGCTCTTTATAGAATAAAGCTTTAGTGCCTACTTTTAAAATAAATGAAAGGGATAGTTTTTTATTTTTAGTACCCTTTCCAACCTCAATGCTGTTGTAGTCTCCATTTTGAAATAATTCGACTTCACTATTGATCCCTAATTTGGCGAGTTCAAAAAGTCCAACAATCCGAAATGCTCTATATATTTTGTTGTCTTCTTCCTTTTCGTAGTACAAGCAATATGTGTTTTCTTCATTTTTAGCATAAATGTGTTGTTTATAGTTATGTTTTGATGGATAAGTGTGTTCTTGGATTCCCAGCGCTTTCTCAGGAGTTAAATATCCCCTGCCCGTTGCAACTTTGCATCGTACTTTCTTGATGATAGCTTTTCCATTCGGAAAAGCTATTGGTTCAAGTTTAGCTTTATCAAAACTTTGACCTTCGCTTATTCTTTTTTCTAATTCGTCTTTGACAATTTTCCGCACGGCATCATCTACAATATTTTTGCAATCATTTATGGAGGTGAAAGATGAAATGGGATATCGTTCTACCATATTCAAATTTCCCTTATTTATTATTGCGCCAAAGAAACTTGTTTCATGCAAAGACCCCCTTATACTATCTCCTTGTGCTACTAAGGGAATTTTGTTTCCCGCCTTATCCAGTTTGTG
Source organism: Chryseolinea sp. (assembly GCA_031388805.1). Taxonomy (GTDB): domain Bacteria; phylum Bacteroidota; class Bacteroidia; order Cytophagales; family Cyclobacteriaceae; genus Chryseolinea. The sequence goes on along the minus strand of JANMRZ010000114.1, from coordinate 11,208 downwards.
TTGCCATTTTCCCGTAGGCAGTTTTTCTTTTACATACTGTATCTTACCGCGTTTTCTTACTATTTTATAAGTGGGTGTGAGTGTGCGATGTTGAGCCTGAAAGTTGATTAATATTTCATCTTCAATACTGAGAATGTGCTGATAATGAAAGTTATTCCAATATCTTGGCTTTTCATGATATCCTTGCAGGTTTTCTTGGGCTTCGTTGTAGCGTAGTAATATTTTATCCCGCACTGCTGCGGATGGTATTAAAGTAAGTATAGCAGCATCGATGGCGTGGTGACTGTGTTTAGTTCTTTCTTTCTTTTCTAAGCGGTTCTGTATTTTGAATATTTTCCTAAAATCAGCCGTGATACTTCCTTTTTGTACTTCTATTTTATTGAACACCGTCTTTAGATAAGGCAATGCATATTTGGTAATGGTTTGAGTATCTCTCAACTGACTGTTGCGCCACCCTGCCTTGTATTCGGTAGTGGTAAAGGTTTGTAATTTGTAGCGCCAATAGTCCAGTTCCATTTTAATGAGGTGCCGTCTTATTATGATATTATCCTTTATCTGCTTGTCATCTGAAGTCTTAGACTTCCATTCCGTGTATTGGTCTTCTAGTTCTTCAATTTTCTTAAAGCTCCTTCTTTTAATGACTTTGCCTTTTACTTTTTTCTCTGTCTCGGTTATCCTTCCAAAAATATTTTGCAAAGTGGAGAGAATAGGAGAGTAGGTTACACCTTCATGTGCATATTCTTTATCATAATTAGGACATTCAGACGGTAGCCTTTTACCCTTTATTTGTTGATTGTATTTCTTATCCGCAATGGTTAAGTTTTTAAGTTCGTTATCAAAACTCATACTTGCCGGGATGCTATGTTCAAAGTCATACTTCGCACCATTCAATACATCGCAGAGCCCGATGGTATTTCCGGTATAAATGCACATTTTCTTCTGTTCCTCCCAAAGCCTGATTTTATCAATGAGATTTTTGTCATCTCTATTAAAATTGGTTTTGCATTCATTATTGATTTCGTCAATTGCCTTTTTATATCTATCATTTTCTTTTTCCCTTTCTCGTTGCCAGCGTTCAATGGCTTTTCGTTTATTGGCATCGTTTAGTTCGCGGGCAATCTCTATAACAATTCTGGTATCCTTATCAATTTTGCCTACACCAATCAGGTAATTGACCAGTTTCTTTAGTTGGTGTAGAGTCTTTAGAGCCATTGGGTTTTTGAATCCTTTACTTATTGGTTCAGGGCTCCCCAATAGTTCGCCATTGAATTGTCCTTTTGTCGCATTTGGGTTTTTTTTCATGAACATTTCAACTTTGGAATCTTCGATGAAGATTGTTTTGTTTCTGAGTTTTATTTCTTGGTAGTTCCTGGCTCTCTCATAGATATCCTGCTCGGAAGGATGCCAGAGGTGTTTAATATTCTCATCAGCAATCCCATAAGTTTCCTTTATCCAGTTGAAAATTTTATCGTGTAATCGTCCCGCTTTTTCAAACACATTTTTTGCATGTATTTCCTTTTGAAGGAAAGCCAGATATTTATCTCCTACGAATTTTGTTGCAATATCTTTTTCTTCCTTGTTAAGGCTTTCCCATGAATATTTTCCAAATACATCGAGTAGCTTTTTTTGAATATCATTGTGATCGTCATCGTCTAATTGATATGATGCATTCATACCAAACCTGTTTTCGGAATTTAATTGATCGTTTACTAATTCATTTACTGTTTGAATAAGTTTTCTTTCAGTACTACTCTGTCTTATTATCTTTCTTACTTCTTCAGAGAAATGAGAGACGATGTCATCTGTGATTTTAGCTACGCACATTACTTTGTGGAGATTAGCTAGGTATATCGCTTCGCTGTATATAAATCCTTGTCGCAAATAAGGTAAGATTTTCCTGATGGCAGTTAAGCTTAAAGTAGCGTAGCCTTGTTGCAAACGCAGTTTTGAAAAAGTATCAGCTTCGGATTCATTCAAATGAAGTTTTTCAAGCGCAAATGTTTTTAGATAGTTTTGACTTGTTACGCCAGTCTCCCTATTGTCACTTTTTACAAAGTGCAGATGCCATAAGTCCTCAACATTATACTTTTGCGCTTTATGGATACCTTTTAATAAATCGCTCCACCCTATCTTATTTGACCAGTCATCACCAAAAATTTCTCTCATTTTGTATAAAAACGAGAGGCTTATGACCTTAGTGTCTTCAGGAAACTTAGCGGTTATTTCAAACCCGACTTTTCTCAATTCTCTGGCAATACTGGATAGTTTAAAATCTGAGGCTGCCTTAAAAAATTGAGGATATACAATTCTTACAAGTATGTCCTTGAGTTCTTCTTGTTTTTCCTGATCCGTTTTGGTGTTGGTATCTTCAATTGGCCTAACTTTTAGATTGTTTATGAATACCCATGTTCTATACTCTTCATACAGAGGATGACTAATAGGGCATCTTCTTTTGTTGTTTTCAAAAGTGCAAACCCCGACTAAACCTTTTTGTGCTCTGAGTGGACGCTGCCAGATAATTGTTCCCCAAAGAGTTTTGAAAAGATGACCTAAATCATGTACTCTACATATTTCCCTTATCTCGTTCTCGTAATGACTTCGGAGATTATAGCGCTTTCGAATCCTAGCATTTTGTTCTTTTTGTAAATGATATAATGCTGCACCTAATGTTTTGTGTTTTTCGATGAAGGGGAGAATGTCATTCACACCAATAGCACCTGCTTCCCCGCCTCCTTTCATAATGGTTTTACTTAGTTCCTCTTTCTCATCAGCATCAATATTTTGGCCATCATTATATCCTCTGCGCTGCACTAATTGGTATAAGACTCTGCCGATAATTCGAGGTTCGTTTTTGAAAATTTGTGTTTTGTTTTCGTCAGCGATTAGGACTCTAAATAGATAATAGCTTTCATTCTTACTATATCCTAACCTTTCAAAATCAGGTTTACCATCTCCATCAAAATCAAACCTAAGCCATTGAATGAATTTTTCGCTTTGTGGGTATTTTCGGCCTATCCCTTTTATGTAGTGCCTCCATTCATTTAATTCTCCTATTGTAAGGGGGCACATATTATTGTTGATGAGACATTCCAACAATTCCCATTTTCTGTATTTCTCGGCTTGATAATTCCTTCGTTTACCTCTACTCTCCGTCCTTTTTTGAACCATAGGGTGTTCGCCTGATTTATCTTCAGTAACACCTTTATCAAAGGTCATTACCCCCTTATCAATGATCTGATTTTCTAAGCTATTATTTACCTCTCGTATCGCCCAACCAACAGAGTTTGTACCCAGATCAAGCCCTATAATTTTTTCCATTCTGCAGTATTTTGAATTTTCTATAGTATATTTGAATTGAAAGCTTATCACAATAAGGCTATAAGCCGAAGATTTATCTTAAGCCCTGCGTACTCCGTGGGGCTTTATTATTTCCAATACATTTTATTTTAACTACTTGTCTGTTAAACACCAGACCCAACCAACGTGGGGCTACTTTATTTGCTGATTTTTTTTGAGATGGGCTTCCTGGGAACCAGGAACATCAAAAGTGGATAACCAGTATGATCAAATATAATATTTGGCTTTAATAGTTCGCAACGTTTTTCTTAAAAATATTAAATGGGTTTCCAACATAAACTATTTTATGATTCAGGAAGCTCATTTAAATGGGCTAGAGGTTTAGTTGCCTTACCGCACCAATATCGATTGAGTTTCATGAATCAAACTCCAACAGCTCCAATTCAATTTCCAACGCCAACGCCTCAAGCTCCCACTCATCAGGTACAACTTGCTTAGGCCGAATCATCGCTACGGGTTTCACCCTGGGTAATCGTTTTGGTAAATCTTTTTTAATCAAAGCGAATTGATTAGCATTTAATGAAACACTTGCGTTAAACTTATCTTGAAGAATCTCCACGAATTTATCGATCTTACCTTCATTCAAAGTCGCTGCCATTCTATCGGATACCTTCTCGAAATTTCTATTGTCCACCAGTTGTAAAATATCTGAATCAAGGTAAACGTCACCAGCCTTCTGCTTTGATGATGAAACGATCAGCTTGAATTTACCAGACTGCCGGAATATGGAGATGTTATTACTAGTTGTGATCTGAGCACCAGGTTGTAAGGAGCTGACTATCTTCAATGCTTTTCCGATAGGTACTTCTACTTTTTGTTGTAGCTCGTTTCCAGGGTTCCAATGTTCAGGTATGAGAATACCTTTCTTCACTTCGCCTGTTAGGGTAGTATAACTTACCAGCTTCCCCTTATATGAGCTGAAAGCCTGTAATAGGTTGCCAGTGATAACATGCCTGATCTTTCGGTCAACATTGCTTTCTTTTATAGCAGCCTCCCAATGAGACAAGGTTTGATCTCTACCATTATCACTAAGTCCAACGCTCGCACCCTTGATTGCTGTAATATCTTTTGAGTAACTGGCGGGGATGGCGATATACTTATTACTGCTCGCTATTGCGAAACGCAAACGCATAGCACTTGGTGTGTATGGGTTCTTTTTCTTTTGATCAATTATGAAACCAAGAAATACTGTCGGTACAAGCTCTTGTCCTTTGTCATAGCTTTCAACCGGATAGTTGAGATTGCGACCCACATAGAAGAAGCCAAATAAACTTTCCAAATATTGTTGTCGGTTAGCGAACGTCTTTCGGATTTTCTTCTCAGATGCTTGTAAGGCAGTCTGAAGTTCTTTTGTCCGGGTTGCGACAAGTTCATTGAATGCATCCTGTCCTTCTTTCTCAAGTATCTTCTTTGCTTTTTTCTCGTTTGGCACTTCACCGATGAGTCCATTATAATAGGTAATGTTTTCCAAAAGTTCTTCTTTCAGCTTACTCGCAATAAACCCATCATACTCCTTTTTGATTTCTTCTTGTTGAGCAATTGGTTCTTTACCCTCCAATGCTTCTTTGATCAGGTTATTCAATTCGTTTTTAGTGAAAGGTTTTTTCAACACATTAGACATGATCGTTTCCAGAATACTATCATCACCGAATTCACTTTCCCCACCTTTACCCACTTTCACAACCCGTGATGAAATGGTTTCCGCCTGAAGATCCATTGCTTCTACTTCAAGATCATAATCGCCAACTTGTTTCAAATAATCAACAAAGTCGATGTAACGCGAAGCGATCTCATTGTAAAAATCCTGTTGCATTTTAGTAGAGAGCACGGCCACGCGCCCCGAAACCTTATGTGCTGCGTCTTCTAATTCGGCTGTATCTGGTTCACGATTTTCAATACCAATAGGATCATCGAGTAATGTATTTACTTCCTTGTTTTCTGAAAGATATTCGGCTACGATCTTGTCTCCATATTTGTTAAGGAAATCAGGTACATCAAGAATCTTGGTACTGGATTTCTGGTTTGAGGTTGTATTGGCATCCAGTGATTTGAGTTTCTTTTGAAGCATCATCATCAATCGCTTTTCAGCGGGGATGGCTGAGTTCACGTAATCATAAAGGGGTTTTAAGATTTGGCCGGTGCGGTTAATTCTGCCACGTTTCTGTACCTCTGTGTTAATATCCAGCTCAGCTTGTAATACGATCATTACTCTCTGCTTTACTTTCTCTTTCGGAACTTTAGGTGTTACAATGGCATGAGCAGATGCACCTGTGCTACCGGATTGATTGATCAATAAAACATCTACTTCATTGTTGTTGAATTGCCGGAAAGCATCGTTGGTATTAATTCGTTTCCGTGTAATGACCAATGCCTGATTGTTTTTTGGATTAATCTGTAATTCATATTTTCTCCCTGTAACCTCGGCTACTTTATATCCGGCTTGTGTTAACTTCATTACGATGACATCAATTGGAGAAATGGTAATCCCCGTTGAGATTGATTTTATTTTTTCGCTGATCCGAAAATATTCAGTTTGTGCTTCTGGTGAAAAATCATTGATCTCAAACTTTTTATAAATCTTATGTCCGTCAACATCGGTTTCGGTGTAACGAAGAATACCATCGAGTCCCTTTTGAAGTACTTCAGAAAAATCTGCATTGATGGTGTCACCATCAGAAACTTGTAAGCCCAGGCTGTTTTCCATTTGCTCAATGAAACTTCCCATTGTGCTGGCAAAAGCAATGACAGGTTTCTTGCCTTCTTTCAATCGCATGATCGCTCTTTCAGTAACGGCTTCAGCTTTTATGGAGAACAGCATTTGATTGATTACATTAAACACCTTTGAGAAGTAGGGCTGATTATCCACTCCAGCCTGAGAAGTACCTTCGCGTATGGACACCTGTTTTCCTTCGGCTACTGCTATGTCATCCAGTTCATCAACAATCTCATCAACATGATTACCTTGAAAGCTGATAATGTCGCGTAAAATTTCAGTGATGTTATCGGCAATGGCTTTATGTTCTTGCTCCTTATCTTCAAGAGTAATGTAATTCACTTCAACACCTTCAAAGGATCTTTCTCGCCTTAGCATTTGTCCCTCGGCTACAAGCTGACTTGCCAATACCTCTTGTAATGCAACTCCGCCTTTCATGATTGCATCAACTAATTCATCACGGGTCATGTTGGCATCACGGATGGCAGTTTTCATTGCATACACCGGCATGTTGTCCGGGCGTTTGGCAAAAGTAGCGGAGAGAAAAACTACACCCATTGTTTTAGCAAGTACTCCTTGCATGAAATTACCAACATTGCTTGAGCCACTGGAATTATGACTTTCGTCCATGATAATTATATTGTCTTCTGCTATGGCCTGAAGGAAGGATGGTTTCTCCGGTTTCTTATCCGGTGAATTGAACTGTGAATAGGTAGCTACTATAAAATCAAATCGACCCGGAATTTTCTGGTCTTTGAAAATCCGGTTCTGATCTTCAACTGGTAATGCCTGATAGATGACATCTCCGTCTTCGTTTTTAATATCAGTCTTACTTTCGCGGCCATTGACGATAAAGGGAACAAGTTTTTCAGAACCGATTGCCACAAGATCGCGGTATATATCGGAAAACAAGTTTGCCTTTTCTGTAATGAAAATTGGTTTTACTCCGCGCTCAACACCATAACGGATCATAGCCGCAGCTATGCGTCCTTTGCCAATACCGGTTTGATCGCCAATGATCATACCCTGGTTTCGGACTTCGATATTATAGATAGCCATTGCAACAGCATCAATCTGTTCGGCAGCGAGTGCTTTGCAAAGTTCTGTTTTGGTTTTATAGTTGAGCCTATCACGAACAAACTCGTCCATGTTTCCACCAACCTCTCGTTTAATTCTTTCTAGGGCGGAATGGGTTTCATAACCCATCGAATCAGGGACAACAGTATCTAGTACAATGCAACTATCGGATGCAGGGATGTAAGGCATACCGAGTTCATCTTCGTTTAGCAATTCAAGTTCTAATGCCAGTGCTTCAGCTTCTAATTCTAAGGAGTTCATACTAATTTCTTTTCGTGGTTCAACTACATTCATTACACGTTCAAAAAGTTCTTCAAAGGAGTTGACGACCTTTTCTCTTTTCTCATTATAAATAGGAGCAGCCCCGGATGGTCTTGACTTTCTGCCATCAATTAAAATTAATCTCACATCAAAGGATGTTCCCTGCCGCGAATAGAGTTTGCTTCCGTCAATGTTGATCATGTCTGCGACATTGTATCGGCTATAGAGGTAATTAAAGAAGATCCTGTTTTTACCAGCTTGAATTCTCCCTTTCGAATCATAACGAGTATGGCCTCCGATAATGATAGAAGCTTTGCCGTTATTCTTCATGGTATCAAGGGCACGCAGTGCCATCAAATGATCAAGCGTCTTAATCCCAAATGAATCATACTTCACTTCACGGCTGAGTATACCAAACGGAGGGTTGGTAATTACTGCATCAAATCTCTTTTGAAAATTTATAAAAGGGAGAGTGGCATCTTGTTTCAAGATTTGGCTATAACCTTGATCGGATAAATTTGATCTACGCAAATCATCAATCTCATTGACGATTACATTAAAAGGATTTGCAGCGATGGTCAGTAAGCCATTACCGGCAGAAGGTTCAAAGACCGAAATGTTTCGATCTGCATTAACAAATAGCCCGGCAAGGAAAGCAATAGGAGCAGGGGTACTGTATTGCTGCAATAAGATGCTTTGGCTGGTGCGATGGGAGAGGTTAACCTGATTTTGATATAGCTCCACTATTTTAAAAAACTTTTCCTCAACACTGAAATTGGATTGAGAAATGCTTCGGGCTTTAAAAACAATGGCGAGCTCCGTGTATTCTTTTATTTCAGTTTTATCAGTAATATCGTAAGAGGCTGCAATGCGTTCGATTGATTTTTTATTGTGCTTTGCCCCCGCATCAAGTTCTCTTCGTACACGCTTGAGAAAAGAAGATTTTGAGACAACCCTATCATTTTTACCCTCTCTCATAATTATATCATTCCTTCATCGGCAAAAGATAGATAACTACTTTTCGTAATAATAAGATGATCGAGCAACGCAATATCAAGTACTTTCCCCGCCTCCTTGATTTTTCGAGTGAGGTCAATATCTGCCTGGCTTGCTTTAAGGTTTCCGGAGGGATGGTTATGAGCTAGTACTATTGCCACACTGGCACTGGCCAATGCGGTTGCATAGATTAATCGAACATCGGCCACGGTTCCAGCAATTCCACCAACAGAGTGTTTATAATAGCCCAATATTTCATTAGCCCTATTCAGGTACAGGACAATAAAGCCCTCTTGCAATTGAAGAATACCACGACTGTATATCCTTCGGATGAAGTCGGCAACATCTTTCGAATGGCTGACTTTTCCAAGAAAAACTTTCAATGACCTGTTATACCTGATTTTAATTTCAGGTACACCTTCTTTTGGAATCAAGCCAAGTCCAAATACCAGAACTTCTTTTTTCTTTTTGTATGACTTTAATTTTGAAATGTGTTTCATAATTTCCTTTCATCATTGTGATGAAAGGAAATATAATTATATCCTTACCTGTAAGTATCTACATTGGATAACCTAAGACTAAAAAGGAATTCTTTGGAAACGAATAAAATAATAGTTGGCCTTGATGCTTATCTGTTTACCTTAACTGGCCTATATCCATTCGGAAAGATTATATCTATCTCAGAAGGTTCGCCAAGGCACTCAAGGATTTTAATCACCTGGTTGATAGAAAAGAAATTGCCATGCTTTTGCCCGATCTCTTTTTCAAAGGGCTTGAGTTGTTGCTTAATAATTTTGTACGATACTCCATATAATGCACACAAATCCTTATGGGTACACATCCGCACAGTCCATTTTTTCATAGTCGTATATAATACCATTAGCAGTATTTCTAGTAGATGTAAAAATTTAGGATGAACGTTGCACGATCTAAACTTTAAGAAACCAACAACACATTGCAAACCAGTTCTTCCTACATCATTAAAAAATCTTTTTGTATTAACGGGAGAAGTAGTAAAAAAGTCACATTCAAATAACGTTTTCTACACATTTAGAATGCTTTAGATATGTAAAGAAATATTTGGATGAAAATGTTAATTAAAGATCACTAGGGTGTCAGTGGAATAAGTGAGTAGCTGTTGATCGATTACCTTGATCAATCCTAAGCGAATGAAATAAATATCCGATTAAACACAATAAATAGAATTTCTGATTTTTTGCGATAAGAATTTAGCTATTCAGAACTTCCAAGATCGCTGTCATTGACATACTTTGATGTCGCCTAAGGGTTGACTTTATGTTAAAGTGAGCTCCAGACGCAGGCAAACCATTAAAATCGGGTAGACTTTGACATGTTTGAAACGGTGTGCTTGTATTTACAGTAAACTTTAATCCGGATTAGGCTATAGTTCTTATGCAAAAAAACAGGACAACACTCGAATTCTATGCCTCTTTGAACTTCCAAATGAAGCCCAAAGCAGATTTTTGTTTGTTATTAACAGCCGAGGATATACGTCCGAAATTAACACCTTCTGCACGGGCGGCTTCTGCAATGCTTGGAAATTCAGCAAGGCGTTTTCCTTTAAGCGAATATTTTATAACGGGTTTACTGATACGGGTCAAATACTCCCGTGAGGAAGCATGGTGTTTTTCAATGTCTATTTTTCTTCGTCCTTCGCCCAATTGCCAAATGAACCCGCCAGTTGTTTTCAGCTTACCTTTTGTTACGGCTGAGATGGTGCCAGAAGAGATGCCCGTTTTTTTCTCCGCTTCTTTCATGCTGGCAAATACGCGTAGTTTCTTTCCGTTTAGGTTATACTGAGTAACCATTTGTGCTTTGTTAGCAGAAGGAGTCTTTGCCAATTCGCCCCTATAACGATTTCCTTTTGACCGCCACACAAAACCGGCCCCCATACGAGTTGGTTTGTCAAGGGCGCGGTAAATACCGAATGAAGGTATATCACAAGCTTTGGCAGCCTCTGTGACATTGGGGAATTCTGCAATCTTCTTTCCTTCGATTGAATATTGCACGATTTCCTTTCCAGGTAGAATCTCATAGTGATACGTTGATTGCTGAAACGGGGGAAGCACTTTTATTTCTTTATCTGTTGCATAGCGCCAGATAAAACCACCTGCTGTCTTATTTTCACCCGTTACATTTTTCTGAATATTGTCAGTTGTCAACCCGGTAGCCTTAGCAGCCGCTTCTATTGTTGGATAGGTCTGAATCTTTTTGCCTTCAAGTGTAACCTTCGTTACCGGTTTTCCAATCCTATAGTTTTTGTATTCTCCTGTATAACGATCTCCCTCGAAACGCCAAACATAACCATGCGATACCTTTGTTTTTTTCTTGGCACACCCTAACAGGGTTGAAGAATTGAAGCCTGTTTCAATAGAGGCCTGTGAAACGCTCTCAAAACGGTTGACCACTTTACCATCCAAAGCAAATTGAATAATGGGCTTGGGGATGTTTTTGATCTTGCCTTTGTATTCGCCACGGTAGGTATAGCCTTCATATCGCCATACATATCCGCTTCCCGTCCGGAATTTTCGTAGCGCGCATTTGCTGATCGTATTCGCATCAACACCTGTCTTTAATGCCGCTTCTTTTACACTGGGATATGACCCTATTTTTTTTCCTTCAATATTGTATTGCGTAACAGCCTTTTCCCAAGAAAAGTCGGCATGTTCTCCTTTGTAGGCTTCTCCTTTATACCGGTATACAAAACCATGTAGCTGTTTTAACTCTTTCGTGGCAATCTTACGAATGCCATCCCGACTGGTATTATTTGACTTTGCAGCCTG
>JANMRZ010000079.1:0-150835 GCA_031388805.1 Chryseolinea sp. | reverse complement strand
CAACGTACTTTTTCCGTGGTCGATGTGTGCGATGATGCAAAAATTCCGAATATTCTCCATGCAGGTGCCTTAAGCGCTTTATTGAATCCGCAAAAGTAACACTTATATGGAGTCGGGGAAAATAAAAGAATGAAGATCGCGGGGTTTAATAGTTGCCGATTTTCGGATGAGCCGGTGAGAGGTAATCAGTAATCGGTGATCAGTAGTCGGACACCTTTAAAGTTTGCTTTGCAATTTTAGGCCAGTTGTGCGATCTGTTTTTCTATTATTTGCTTGTCTGTTTTTGTTTTGGCTAACAGTAAGGCTTTTTGAAAGTTCTCTTTTGACTTCTTGTTATTGATGTCTTTGTAGAGTTCGCCAAGCAAGGTGAAGTAAAAATGATTGTCTTCTAACTTTAGTTTCTCCGCTTCTAAAATAGCTTTCTTTTTTCCATTTGCTTTTGAAAGTGCATAGGTTCTATTGAGCGCTGCAATCGGTGAGTATTGGATTTGTAACAGCCGATTATAAAGCTGTAAAATGTTTTCCCATTTTTCTTTCGTGTCGGCTTTGATGGTGTGCCAATAGGCAATACCTGCCTCGATATGATATTTTGAAATTGCATTTCCGCGTGATGCTTGATCTAAGAAATACAATCCTTTCGCAATCAGTTCCTGATTCCATAATGTTTCATCTTGATCCTGATATAAAACCATCTCACCCTTCTCATTCTTTCTTGCTTCAAATCGCGAAGCATGAAAACACATTAACGAAAGCAAAGCGTTTACTGAAGGTTGATTGGTTTGTTCGTTCTCAATGAGCAGATGTGTTAAGCGCATGGCTTCCAAACAAAGATCTTTGCGCAATACCGTATCCTGACTTTCCGAATAATAACCTTCGCTAAAAAGCAAATACAAAGTTGTTAAAACGGCATCCAACCGATTGTTGATTTCAGTTTCGTTCGGAAATTTTATTGGTACTTTTTCTTTTCGTAATTTTTCCTTCGCCCTAAAAAGTCTTTTGTTGATAGTTTCTTTATTTGTTAAGAAAGCGTCTGCAATTTCATCAATACCAAATCCACATAGTACACGAAGGGATAAACCAATTTGTGCTTCCGTTGGAATGGAAGGATGACACAGTGCGAACAACATTTGCAATTGACTGTCAGTAATGTTTTTATTAGATAAATCAATTTCTATTTCGTGAATTGAAGATGCTGATTTCAGTTGTTGAACAATTTTCTGCGTGAAGACCGCATTATGCTGAATATGATTTTTGGCTTTGTTCTTTGCAACAGTATACAACCATGCAATCGGATTTTCTGGAATACCTTTATAGCTCCATGTTTCTACGGCTAACAAAAAAGTATCGCTCGCAATGTCTTCTGCTAATTCAATATGATCAATACCTAAAAGTTTACAGAGTACAGAAGTTATCTTTCTGAATTCTGTGCGAAATAGATGCGGTATGAGTTCTTGATGTTGCATGTTTTTTTTACCGCGGAGGCGCAGAGGCGCAAAGTAAATGCAGGGTTTTCCAAATACCGATTACAAATTCTCTGCGTCTTTGCGCCTCTGCGGTTAATTCCTTTTAGTTAACACCATCGTTCTTAGCAATCTTCCTCACCTCAACGGTATTACCCGCACCTTGCAACACAGGACTACCCTTGGCAAATTCAACTGCCTCGTCAACGGAATTAGCCCTCACAATAATGAAACCCCCGATCGTTTCTTTGATGTCGCCAAAAGGTCCATTGGTCACGACACTATTGTGTCTAACCACTTTGGCATTATCAAAAGGCAAGCCTGTGCCACTAACAAATTTGTTTTGAGCTGCTATGCCACCGATCCAATCCATGGTTTGTTTCATCCAGGCTTGCATTTGCTCTGGTGATACCAGTTTGCCGCCATCTTCGTGTCTGAAAATTAAAATGAATTCGTCCATTTTGTTTGAAGTTTAATTGTTATGCCCTTATGACAAGTGAAGGACTTAGAAATGGACAAGTACTAAATAGACTTTAAGTATTATTGCCTTTGATCTAAGATACATTGAGATAATAATCAATCAAATAATGTATTGGGGCAAGTTCACTTAAAAACAGATTAGACTACAGCAAATTAGGGAAGTGTAACAGAAAGTAAGCCGATTAAGTCGAATAGTATATCAGAATCTTCAAGCCAGGAAGGCCTAACCTCAATAAAAGCAAGAACGGAGGATGGACGGAGGATGAATTAATGAAGGGCAAAGAAACGTAGAACAAATTGAGTAGGTAATGCCTCAAGTAGCCGTTATGAATAAATGTGACGTTAAATTATTGCATACAAAAAGGTGCTTGCACGGGAATAACCTTTTCTTCAATTTTATATTTCAATATGAAAACACATTCCATCTTTGTTTTTCTTTTTTTACTCGTTGCCTTTAGTTGCTCTAAACCAAAAGGTCCAACTGTTACACAGGAAAATATTGTAGAAGTGCTCACGAAGTATGGTCAGGAGAATCCTGAAAATGGCGTAATCATCGAGACTTCATTCGGCACGATCAAGCTCAGATTGTACAATGATACTCCTCTGCATCGCGCTAATTTTGTTAAACTTATCAAAGAAGGTTTTTATGACAATGGCGAGTTTCATCGCATTGTATTTGAGTTTATGATTCAGGGAGGTAATCTGAATCATAAACTCAAATACCGGATACCGGCAGAATTCAACCCAAAGTATTTTCACAAAAAGGGTGCATTGTCGATGGCTCGTGTGAGTGAAGACAATCCGGAGATGCAATCTGCATCAACTGAATTTTATATTGTTCATGGTGGGCGCTACAGCGAAGAAGATATTGACACAGATGCACAGAACCTTGGACTTACCTTAACACCTGAACAGCGAAAAACTTATCTAGCGCAAGGTGGTTATATGGGACTTGACCAGCAATACACCGTGTTTGGTGAAGTAACAGAAGGTCTGGAAGTTGTTGACGCTATTGCAAAAGAAAATGTATACGACATTGATAAACCACTGAAGAAAATTCCTTTCAAGATAAGCCTGGCTGAAATTAAGTAATTGAATCTCCCAGATTAGGGAAGTTTTGCTACTAACTGCTCCGGAAGCAATCTCAAAATCCAATAAATAATCTTCCACTTAAAACCGGGAACGATTACAAAACCATTACCTGCCTCAACAACTTCGTTGGCGATAAACTCAGGCTCCAACATCAATGACTCGGGAAGATTCAAACCGGCTGTCATTTTACTACGGATGTAACCAGCTACAACTGCATTGATTACAATATTTCTAGAAGAAAGATATTGCCTGAGCCCCGCAAGGTATTGTGTGAACGCAGACTTTGTACTTCCATATATAAAATTACTTTTTCTTCCGCGCACTCCGGAAAGGGATGACAGTCCAACGATTCGTTCAAGGTTTTTATTCTGAGCATCCATGGCAATGATGTTTAGAATGGAGACTGCACCACAGTAGTGAACTTTCATCATTTGATAACTTCCCTCCCAATCTAAAAGCGCCTCTTCATTTTTTATCTGAAAGCCAGCTGCATATAAAACAATATGAGGCTTTTCTGCTAAAGCATTGTAAAACTCGCGGTGTGTCTCAAAAGCTGTCGCATCAAAATACTGCACAGTAACTTTATCTTTTATGCCGGGATGCTGATCTAAAAAATCATGGAGTTGTTCTGTGCTTCTGGAGGCGGCAATCACTTTGCATCCTTTATCAACATACAATTTTATTGCTTGCTTGGCAACGTCAGAATTGGCACCGAGAATAAGAACTGTTTTGAATGAATTTATTGACATCTTGAAAATTGAATAAGCCTAAGTCGCAAAGATAAGCAAGTAAGATAGCTGTTAATATGTGCATCGATATACCTGTGTATGTAGACAATCTTACACAAATCACAAATACAACTTTTACAGCACGGTACTAATTTAGCTCTTTTCGAAGCGTATAAGCACTTGTGACAAGAAGGGTGTAATGTTTGCAAAGTATTATCTAAATATATAATTATGAAAAAACAAAATGTAATACTGGCTGCGCTGGTAGGATTCCTCGCGCTGGCAACGTCTTTCGACACACAGGCGCAAAGAAATAAAGTATGGAGTATAGGACCTGAAGCTGGTATTAGTATCTCTAAATATGGAATGGACGCGACGGCTAATGATTCCAAGGTGGGTGCCGTTGGTGGTCTTTTTGTGACCTATAGTATTGTCAATACATTTGCCATCACGTCAAAATTTCTTTTCTACCAAAAGGGTGCAACATTCAACACAAGCGACACAAAGCAAACGCTTACGTATTTTGAAATACCTGTATTTGGCCGATTCTTTTTAAACAAAGAAGGTAGCTTTCGCCCGAATATTTATGTTGGTCCTTCTTTTGGATTTCTGGTAGGTGCTGCCAATAAAGTAGGAAGTAACGATCGCGAAAATATTGATTCTTACAAAAACACCTACAATGGAGTTGATGTCGGAATTACCGGAGGAGTTGGGTTTAACTTTAGAATTTTAAACGAAACCTATTTTATCCTGGATGCTCGTTACACACATGGACTTTCAGACCTTTCGAAGGCTAATGGAGATGTGAACAATAATTCTATTGCGTTAACCGCTGGTGTTTCTTTTGGATTTTAGAAATTAGTTACTTTCAAATAATATTAATTCGCATTGCTCTCTGCTTCAAAACAGAGAGCAATGCTTGCTTCATTCCAGCCATTCAATATATCCGGAAGCGTTGACGAGAATATAACATTTATAGGTCACGCAGCAACAGGAGTTGATTAAGGTTTGTGGTATTCTCTTTTACCAAAATTACAACTTATCTATCCTTACCAGAAGTTAACATTCTTTCACATTCAAGGGCACGCCTGGCAGGAGCAACAAGCAATGAAAGAAATCCATTATGCGGTTTACGCTCTTGCTCGCATATCGGACAGGTAGGGCAATCACTGGTTTTATAATAGGTATGTCCTGCTTTGCATGTTCTACGATTTTTCGTTGAGGTCGTCATCGTATTCTTTATTAAACATCTAAGCTGTTATTAAAAGAGTCCCTTATAAAGAACCTTTAAATCTTTATCCACACATCATCCAATTCTAAATGCTTCACTATTAACTACTACTTGTATACCACTCCCTCTTTCATCACAAAACTTACTTTCTCCAAAGTTTTAATATTCTGTAATGGATTCTCGTCACTTGCTACAAGATCGGCAAGTTTTCCTTTCTCGACCGTCCCAATTTTATCACTCATGCCCAATACACCCGCATTCACCGCGGTAGCAGATTTTATGGCTTCCATGGCGGGCATACCCGCCTCTACCATGTACCCAAATTCTTTTCCATTTTCACCGTGAGGAAATACACCGGCATCGGTACCGAACGCAATCTTCACTCCACGCTTGTATGCCTTCCCAAATGTTTGCTGAATCTGCGGTCCAATCTCCAATGCCTTTGGCACTACGAGTGGGTGGTAATATCCTGACACTTTCGCCTGTTCTGCTACAAACTTTCCAGCCGTTATAGTGGGCACATAGAATGTTCCTTTTTGAATCATTAAATCCATTATCTCTTCGGTCATTTTTGTACCGTGCTCAATGGTAGTGATGCCTGCCATCACTGCACGCTTCATACCTTCCGCTCCGTGCGCATGTGCAGCCGTGTGCATGCCATAATCTTTTGCTGTTTCAATAATGGCCTTCAGTTCCTCATCTGTAAACTGCGGACCTGATCCATCTTTTGCAATGCTCAGAACACCACCCGTTGCCGTAATCTTAATCATGTCGGAACCATCCTTATAGCGCTGCCGAACAGCCTGACGTGCGTCTTCAGGAGAGTTGATTACGCCTTCTTTCGGACCTGGATCTCCCATTAAATCTTTTCGATAACCGTTAGTCGGATCAGCATGCCCTCCCGTTGTAGCAATAGATTTACCTGCAGTGAACATACGTGGCCCAACAACAAATCCCTGGTTGATCGCATTGCGCAAAGAAATGTTGACACCAGATCCACCCAAGTCGCGGACAGTAGTAAAACCCGCCAGTAATGTTTTCTTTGCATAAACAGTAGAGCGAAACGCGACATCTGCATCGTTTAATGTGAAGCGTTGAATTGCCTGGTCTTTACTTGTCTCTCCTTCAAAATGCACATGCATATCGATGAAGCCGGGCATAACGGTCTTCTTGCTGAGATCAATAAGCTTGTCATCCTTGCCTGGCTTTGAAAATCCCTTTTCAATTTCAATAATTTTATTTCCTTCAACAATGATGGTCATTTGGGTCTGAACCTCATTTGATTTTCCATCGATGAGATTGCCACAGTGTACAAACGTTTTTTGTGCCTGCACACCAGAGAAGCATAGTAGTGCAAAAAAAAGGATATAAAATTTATTCATGTTCAGGTGTTTATTATTGATTCAATTCATGATTTCCAATTACCGCTTAATCAAAAACTTTTGGATCAACTCCTTTAGTGCCGACACTTCATTCTCTTTCATTGTAGCCGATTTAACATGTAGCATAAGTTCAAACATTACCTCTTTATCATAGCCCATGCTTGATGAAATCTTTGAGCAGAAGAGTATTTCCTCACGGTACATGCGCTCGTCAATCTTCATCAATTGTACAAGACTAAAGATGTATTCAAACTTCTGATCGTTGTCGAGATTTTGAGGAACAATAACATCGTGACGCTGCGTGAACAGCGGAACGACCTGATCGGGATAGATTCCATTTGCCCTGCCTATATTGATAATGTAATTCCGTTCGCGATCCGCTACTTTGCCATCAATCTGCGCCAGGCTGATTAGCAATTTCATTTGGTTAAGTCCAGGCATGTGTTGCGTATTAACTGAAGTCTTTAGGATTCGAATTCAACGCTCAACCTAGCAACTTAAACACAAATAACAAAGGTGTAACAGGCACAATTCATAAGGTAAGACATTCAAACCAAAGAAATCTATCGGCTTTTTAAAGAACGAAGTCATTTCCAAAGCTGTGGCCCTTAAGGTTATACCTTATTTGCCGGATCAGGCCGGTACACTCTTCAGGTAATTCTTCAACTCAGCTTCATTAGAGAATTGTTTTACCTCAAAATCCTTAGCCAATTCCGCTGACTTATTTCTAATATTTGATGCCGATACTTTCGATAGAATTTCAGAAGCATCTAAAAACTGCGCATGATATAATTTCTTTCCCTTCAAATGCTTAAACATTCCGGGAAGTAAATTCTTCACCACCCATCCTTGTGAAGACACGCTGATGATTCCCATCTTTCGAATATCAGCCACAAACTTTTGTGTATTGAGTTTTACAAACGCATCTAACACAGCCTGATTGACAATGATGAATTGTTCATCGTTGGGAACTTTGTTGGTGTATTCAAGATATAGGGCATCAACTGACTCATCGTAAAAAACACGGGTGAAGTTGTTCTTGAAAAATTCTTTCATGAAAATAACTGACGTTAGAATGTATAACTGAGAATGAAATAAGTTTACAATTTAATAAATCTGCCCGAATCCTTAACTTCATTATTATCCTCTAGCTGGAATAAGTATAATCCAGAAGGTAATTCACTAATGTCTAATTGCTCGATAATTAGATCAAGGTCTTTAACAAGGAGCAGCTTACCCTGATTATTAAAAATCTTAATCTTCAATCGATTGCCTTCCGTAATAATTGTCAAATCAGAATCGTTGGTTACTGGGTTGGGGTATAGCACAGCTTTACCTTTAGATTCAATAAACACATTACTAACATTCGATTTCAAGCTGGTCCCATCTTTAAAAAAGAGTTCAGCCTGAAAATACATCCAACCTGAAATAAGTTCCTGGTCATAAAGTATAAATTCAGTACTTTTTAATAAATCAAGTGTTGTGAATATCTTCTGCTGATTATTCGCAGTCTTGTAAATTACAATGTGATCAATTTGAAATGTTGTGCTAAGGTTAAGATGAATCTCTACTTGCTCTGTATCATAGCGGATGACTTCAAATAGATTGATATAACATAAAGATCCCTGTGTTGTATAATTAATTGTTTCGCTCTTCAATCCGTCTAGAGAATTAATTGATGGAGCAACTGCAAAATAAATATTTGCTAAATTCTTTGAGATAATGGTAGTAGTATCGTCTACATCCGCAACCTTTTCTAAATACTCCTCTCCCAACGCATACACTTGGTATGAGGTAGCACCCGGAACGGCGTTCCATGTTAACAGAAAATCGGCATCACAGTTATAACCAACATCAAGTGTTTGCTGAGGAGAAATTAAAAATTCATCTGATAAAAATTCATCGACTCCAATTTTCATTTTCAAACGTGCTTTGGAAAGTGTATCCGGAAGTGTCCAATAAAAATTAGCATTTAAATCAATCTCCGAATTGATCATTAAAAAATTACCACCATTAAGCTGATACGATAACTCACCGGGTTGATTTGAATTAGCACTCCAAAACAAAGATTGTTTCTTCGCGGCTTGCACAACATCCGAGCCCAGTGGATAATCCCATTGAAACAGGTGTTGATCTTCAATCCAATAGGCAATAGAAACCATTTGTGTCGGTGTGGTCAATTCAGGAGCTGTGATCACTAATTCATATTGTCCTGATACTGGATTATCAACGGTGATGTACTCTACTGTATTGAGATGATCCTTCTTTCTTCTTGGCAATGCAGCGAGCGAATCTGTATTTGCCGTTGTTTTAAGTACCCAAGGCAAATACAAATTGCTTCCTTCCTGTATGTGGGCATCAATATCATGTACCAAAGCACTATTTGCATTTTGCGTTGCTGGTTGATCCGTCCATACTACAGCTACTCTCAGTTCAATCGCTGGTGATGTAACGGTGATGGGAATAGTGATTTGCTGAAGACTCGCGATCTCAACGTTTAAGGTTTGACGAAGCTCTGTTAGTTGTAGTGCATTATGAGCATTTAAACTTCCATAACCATAGGTAAAATCGATTCCCTTCGTTCCCAGATCATCTGCACCGGCAATTAAAATTGCTTTAATCATAGAGGCCAACGGCAGCTCATCACTCACAAGCTGATATTTTTTCTGAAGCAATGCACTCACTCCACTCACCAAAGCAGCAGCATCTGATGTGCCTCCCTGACTGTAAGCAGTCAACTCTGGTTTAAGTCTTCCATCATAGGCTGGCCCTCTTGAATTTAATGCATTGGCAACTAACGATGTGTCAACAGCATTTACCAAGATTACATTTTTGGCTTGTTTAAAATTGCCAGACAAATTTGCTTGTAACAAGTTCGCGTATGTACCGGTTTCAGGAACAGATTGCCCAAGATTACCTACTGAGAAAACATGCACCAACGTTGGATTTTGAAACACCTGGAGATCGTAAGCCAATGCTTCGTTGCCATAATAATTTTCAATACCTACACCATACGAATGATTTTGCACATGTATATCGTTCTCTTGAAAAATAGGATCTGCATCCGGTAGAAGATTTTCAAAATCAGAAGAAGTGATGTGCGCAGCAGGGGCCACACCAATTCCATTGGCAGAAGAATTACCACCTCCTGCAATACGGATCGCCATTGCAGTAGCATGTTGTGATGTGAGTATGGGCGATACAGCTGTATTGAAACTACGATTGATCAAATCAATATTGAAGGGATCAAAACTTTGTTCCTTAATTGAAACGCGAGTAGTAGCGCCCAGCAATTCAGGGAAATAATGGTGTGCTTTTGAAATGCGATTGAACGCCAGGTTAACAAAATCAACACCCGCTTCTTCTATCGCTTTCCGATGACGGTCAATAAAAACAACATTGCTATCGTTCATCATCTCTTTCAGCACCTCGTCATAAGGTACTCTAACAGAAAGGATGTTGGCTTTTCCATAGCGCTTTTGAATCTCCACTTTACTTCCGTATTGTTTAATAAAACGGATAGAGTCTTTAACACTAATCGAGAAGTTACCTTCAAGCTCTCTTCGGTCGATCTCTTTTTTGAGTTGAGGTGAAGATCGATTCTGGCTATAACCGTTCACTTGAATGTATATCGTCAGGATCAAAACGCAGACTGCATTTCTCCAGTTCGATTTACATGAGTAATCATTTAGGTTTTTCACTTTCAATTGAGAATAAAAATGCAAATAGAATGTTTTATGCGAATAAGCGCACGCTAAAAGTAACAATCACAAAATCAAATAAGCATTGAAAATTTTGATTTATCGGATAAATTTTTTAACCTTAATGAGCCTAGTAAAATAATTAACCTAAACAAAACACAATTACCTATGAAAAAATTACTCTTATTTTGCACCGTGTTGTTTGCAGCATCAACAGCATTTTTCTCCTGTAATCAGTCAGAAGAAATTACAGTGAATCAAGTACCTGGCGAGGTCCTCGACAATCTCGTAAGACTTGGATTTGACGTCACTGACATTGCTCCTATTAAATTTGATGACGGTTATCTCGTTGAAGGTGACATCTACCTTACCGCTAGCGATTTGTCTTCTATGAAGACCGGAACGCGCGTTCCATCGGTTGAACAATACGCTACTAATAACCTCGTAACCGGAACACCACGAAACATTACTGTTTACATTTCAAGCAGTTCATACAGTGCAACCTACATTGCTGCTGTAGACGAAATGAACAGCCGCTTCAATGCCCTTAATCTGGGTCTTACTTTTACACGCGTAACCAGCGCAACGGGAGCCACTGTATCCTTTTCAAAGCTGACTAAAAGCCAAGAGAGACAAGGTATTTTAGGATCAGCAGGTTTTCCTACATCGTCTGGAGATCCTTATGGTGTGATTAAGATGAGCAGCATTCTGCAATCGTCTTATGGTCTAACCGTAAATGGTATTGCTACTATCATGGCGCATGAAATGGGGCATTGTATTGGCTTCCGTCATACAGACTATTATAATAGAGCGATCAGCTGCGGTGGATCTACATCCAATGAAGGTGCAAGCACGGTTGGCGCAAACCTTATTCCAGGAACCCCAGCAACAGCAACAGCATCAGCTAAGTCGTGGATGCTGGCTTGTACTGATGGTGGCGACAGACCCTTTAACACTGACGACAAAACAGCATTGAATTATTTGTATTGATTGATTCATTGATTTAACTAGTATAAAAAAGGCGCTCTAAAATTTTAGAGCGCCTTTTTTATTCTAAACTTCTTCGAGAGTACAGATTGCTTCTCAGTGAATAAATTACTCAATCCCCTCCCACCATTGTGAAAATACCTGAGTTGTGTCTTTCAGATTTACAATTTCTCCTATAATGGGTGTTACTAATGGAAGACCAACACTCTTGTTAAACTCAGTAATTCTTTTCAATGGATCATCCCATGAATGATTGGCCAATGTAAACTTGGAAGAGTGAACGGGGAATAATCGTTTCGCACGCAAATCTTTTGCAGCTTTCAATACTTCATCTGGCATCATGTGAATGTATTTCCAGCTCTTATCATATTGTCCGTTTTCCAGCATTACTAAATCAAAAGGCCCAAATGTTTTTCCGATCTCAGCAAAGTGTGTATCGTAACCACTATCACCTCCTATAAAAATTTTAGCAGTAGGTGTTTGTAGCACAAAGGATGTCCACAAGGCTTTGTTGCGTGAGAAACCTCTGCCCGAGAAATGCCGGGCGGGAGTTGTATGTACTGTGAAGGCACTGTCTAATTCAATTTTAGTATTCCAGTCTTCTTCGAAGATGATGTTTTTATCGAATCCCCAATATTCAAAATGTTCACCTGTTCCTAATCCAGTAATGATCTTTTTGATTTTTGGTTTTAAGTTAAGCAACGTTTCATGATCAACATGATCCCAATGATCGTGGGAGATAAAGAGGTAATCAATTTCCGGAAGATCATCGGTAGTGTAGGCATCTGTACCAATGAAGGATGGTGTAGTAAATGAAAGTGGAGATGCTGCGCCACTCATTACTGGATCAACTAGAATTTTCTTTCCATCTATTTGAATGAAATAGGATGAATGTCCAAACCAAACCAATACATCTTCTTTAGGATCAAGATTTATTAAATCTGTTTTGGTTGATGGAATGGTATCGGTTGGCTTCACTCGCTTTTTTTCACTGAATAAAAACTCTTTCATTACTGCATAATAGCTTACACCTTCAGTGAGGTCTGGCGTGTGACTCAAATTCTTGAATGATCCATCTTTATAGTGCGAAGATTTTTTAATTCGCTCAAGCCGTTCACCGCTTGGCATTCGGCCAAACATGGGGAGTTGTATAAATACATAAACGGCAAGGGCCAGGCCAGTGATGACAATCAAGAGGAAGATCATAATTCGTTTTATTACCTTTTTCATTTACTCTACAGATGAAAGAATCGTGTATAAAATAAGTCACTCCTCAACAGACGGAAGTGTTGAAATGTTATTTTAAATAAAATGAATATTTTCCTGATTGTCTTTATGACCATGTACCTTCGTGGCTAATATCTGCTCTCTCTTCTGCCACGAAGTTCTAAGGCACTAAGAGACACTAAGACTTAAACATATCCGGCCATCTTATAGGCCACAAAACCTACCCATTCCTTAATGAGTTTGGTCCAGATATTCATCGCTTCTAACTTCGGTATGATGAGCGTGTCAAGATGAAATACGCGGGGGTGAGTAAAGAAGTCTGTAGTAAAAGGTTCGAGTGCTACACCTTGATGCCGGTAACATGCAAGGGAGCGTCTCATATGGAAGGCAGAAGTGATAAGCAGACAATCTTTTGCTTCTATGTTAAGACTATCCAGCAGCTTCTTTACTTCTATTGCCGACTCGGCTGTGTTGCGTGTTTCGTTTTCTAGAATGATCGAAGAATCCGGAACACCCATCAACACCATTGCAGCTTTAAACTTATCGGCTTCAGGTTCGCCTTCTCCACCTAATCTGCCACTACCTCCACTGATCAATATTTTTTTGATCAATCCAAGTTTATAAAGTTGAACGGTGTGCGTAACACGATCGGCACCACGTGTAAAGTAGACTCGATCATTGGGTTCGATAAAAGGTATTGTAGCACCGGTTAATACAATCCCCATTTCATGCGGGCGCATAGACGCGTACGATGTTGCCTTTACTTCCCACAATCTCATTACTTCGTTGGCCAGAAAATCGTTAGAGAAAAAAGCGAGCGAGATGAGCGCCACGTAAAACAAACGCTTCTTCCATTGCGGATTGCGTAATAGTGCAGAGGTCATCAGCATTAAAAAGATAATGGTGAATGGCATCGTAAGGTAATTCAATGTCTTGGAGAGAAAGAAAAACATGGTATTACGTTGGCTGTGAATCTTTAGTGCTGTCCGGTGTTATAGGTTAAGTTATTTTGTCATAAAGTCTCAAAGGCACTGGAAAGCGACTAAAAAAAAGTTATTTGATAGTCGTTCTTATTTTCTCTTCATTGGTTTTGAAAGCGATTCCGCGCCATCAATAACCATTCGCAAAAGATCAAAGTAGAGAGAGAGCGCTAACACCAATGTCATCGACCAGATTACTCCGGTATTAAAATAATACGTATCAATGTTCTCCTTCAGGAAATGTTTTGCTGGCATATAGAACTGTGCATCAAAATCGATGGCATGCTCAGGATCTGGATCTTTATAAATGGGGTAAATTTTTTGAATTAGCTTACCATCTTTCTCAATAATGCGGTGCGTCTCTGAAATATTTTTTACAAGTTCTGTGATCGCCTCGTTATGATATCCTAACCTATATTGTTCAAAAGCTCTTTGCTTCTCTGGTGACTCGGTCATCTCAAATATCTTCTTCTCTTTTTGTTTGTCGGCTTTGTTATACCGACCTACATATAGTTGTTTCAGATTTTCCAAATAAACCGTTACATCTGTAAAGACTGTTGAGTCAAAGTGTGCAACATCGAGCTTTTCAAGTGCGGGGAGTTTGGTATTGGTGCTCTCCGCTTGATTTGAAATTTCCCGTTTGATCAACGTCAGATTAGATTTTATTTTAGTCTGTGTTTCGGCATCAGTGGCTTGATATTTACTAAGGCAGAATTGGAGTTTTGTTTCCAGTTCAGGAACGAAGTACACTTTTATGTAATCCGATTCCGCCATTACCTTATCGTAAATATAAAACTCTCTTTCAAATTTATTGTCTTTGAACTGGGCCACCATCGATGCTTCAAACGCCCAGCGTGAAGCCATAAGGTCTCCTACAAAAGGAACGGTTGCTGTATTACCAATTACTGGATTAAGTTTATCAAACTTCACTACTACTCCACTTAAAATTAGTTGAGGTATAATCAGCAATGGAATTAAAATATAAATGGTGACTGCCGAATTGAAAGCTGACGAAATGTTGAGTCCTAACAAATTGGCAAAACACGAAACCGTAAACATAATAAACCAATGTTGTAAAAACATACCTTCTATCTGAAGTATGGAGGTGCCTACCCATACAAACAAACCCGTTTGAATAGCGGATAAAATAAACAGAATGGAAATTTTAGAAAAGATATAACTACTGCGACTAAGATGTAAAAATGCTTCGCGTTTCAAAATTTTACGGTCACGAATAATTTCTTCTGCACTTACCGTGAGCCCCATAAACAAAGCCACTATAATACTCATGAAGAGATACGCTGGTATGTTCAGATTTTTTCCAAAAACATAGTGTTTGAGAATGGTGTCATCAACATTATGGAATCGGACGATAAAGGCCAGGATAAAGGCCAACACGGGAGCTTCCAACAAGTTAATGATCATATATTGCTTGTTGTGAATCTTCGCCTGAATATCTCGCATCGAAAACAAGTGCGCTTGCTTTGGCCGTGTTGGTATATTCAATGTAGAATGGGGAACTTCACTTGAAGTTTCTATTGATACAGGCTTATAATTTTGTTTGTAAATGGCATTCCATTGTTCGGCATTTATCTTCCGCTCATTTGTAAAGTTGCCGTATTCATTGATCACCTTTGTTTCGATGATATTAAAAATCTGTTCTGGATTTACATTGCCGCATTCATGACATTCGCCCTCATCGCTATTCACCAGATTGATACTGCGTTTAAAATAAACGATGGCGTCAACAGGATTGCCGTAATAAATCTGATAGCCGCCTGTATCTAAGATCAGGAGCTTATCAAACATTTTAAAGATATCGGAAGATGGTTGATGGATAACAGCAAATACGAGTTTACCCTTCAATGAAAGTTCTTTCAGCAAATCGATAATGTTCTCTGAATCGCGTGAGGAAAGTCCGCTGGTTGGTTCATCACAAAAAAGTACAGCTGGTTCCCGTAGCAACTCCAACCCGATGTTAAGACGTTTGCGTTGTCCACCACTGATTGTTTTCTGTAAAGGCGATCCTACTCTCAATTCTTTTGTTTCCAACAGCCCGAGATCTTCCAATACATTCATTACCAATTCATGAATCTCATTTTCTGGTTTATCGCTAAAACAAAGTTTGGCTGCGTAATAAAGATTTTGATAAACCGTAAGGTCCTCGATAAGTAAATCATCTTGTGGAACAAAACCAATCACACCTTCAATTAGCTTCGGGTGTTTATGAATATCAATACCATTAATCAGTACCTGTCCCTGTGATGGCTTCTCTGAGCTGTTCAACACGTGTAGTAAAGTTGATTTACCTGCACCGCTCGCGCCCATCAGGGCAATAAGATTTCCTGATTCTTCCGCCAGGTTTACATTACGCAATCCAAGCTTTCCATTTTTAAATTTGAATGATAAATCTTTTCCTTCAAATGACAGCCGCGGAAAGTCGCCAAACTTTTTAAACTGATTCAGCAATTCTCCATAGTACACGGGCTCATCTTTATCCCATCGTAGCATACTTCCTATTGCCAACACAGCAATGCGTCCAGATTTTACGGGAACACCATTCAGAAAAACATCCGAACCTCCAAGGTATTTTATAAAGTAGAGATCACTTTGCTCGATATGCAAGATGGAGATAAAGCCATTGAGGTGACTTTTATGAATGTGTTTTGATTTTCTGAATGTACTGGAAACAGAAGAGTCGATTACCAGGATGCGCTCATGATCCAAGTGAATCGATTCCTTGCCGAGTATAAATTTTTCTATCGAATCAATTTCGTAATCCGATATTTTAAAATTCAAACCAATGGTTCGTACTAGCTTTTCTTCCTGGTCGGAAATATTTCCGTCGGCCTGAATGATATTGAACAATTCCAGAACAATAACAACTTTTTGTTTCTGAGTGAGTTCAGGATTTACCTCACTGCATAATGCATTTACTCTTTCTAAATCGGTTTGCTCGCCTTCGCTTTTTGGTGGTAATGCCTGAATGTATTCATCAAACATTTTCAGATACCTACCCACAGCACTCTGGCTTAAATGCTCTTCGAGAAATATTTTAATCTGGTCGCGTTCCTGGTGGGTTACTGTATCCTCTTTCGCCACAACAGCAAACAATCGAAGAATAGCTTGGAGTAACGGTTCGCTCATAGTAATTCAATTAGGATTTATGCTCAATATAATCAAAGATGTTTTGCAAAGGGCATAAAAAAGTAAGGACTGGCTTTTACCAGTCCTTACTTTAAGATTAGAAACAGAATGATAACATTCTCTTATTCTGTAATGCCTTTGCGTAGTTTCTCTACCGTATTCGTTATCTGTTCCAGATTTTTATCTGTCAGTACTAAGTCAGCACGGTTATTTTTAATTTGTTCTTCAATGTTCAATGCGCTGTATGCTTTTTCGAGATTGGTCAACTCTGCTACGATAGCCGTTATTGGTTCCGTCTGTTCAACAGCCGATAACATTTTCAATAGTTCAGCAACGGATTTCTTTTGCTCCAGAATCACTCGCATTAATGGTGTCAAAACCAGATTACGTTTATCATCTGGTAAAATGTTCCGGGGATATGATTTAACGACACCTGTAGAAATATAAAGACCTTCAATGAAGCTACCCGTCACGATCAATGATGAAAGTTTATTGCGGTTATCATCTTTCAAAAAGCCTTCTGTTTTTTGGATGGTTTCGTCTAGTAAATGGGTAAGCGAATCTTTATTTGAAATATTGGATTCAAACTTCTTAAGCACCTCAACATCAAATGAACCGATAATATTGAGATTATCGGCTAATGTCTTGCAGGCACCCAGGTAATCGATGGCCTCCTGCGACTTATCATACGATGACAAATACCCAATGTCAGCAGCATAAACACCTAAGTTTAAGGCAGCCTTATCTGTGCGGGCAGCATATTGATCTACTTTGGAACGATCACTTAACAAGCTTTGGTTAAACTCAGCACCTGTTGCCTGAAGAAGGTATGGGATCTCAGAAGGAGATGGAATGTTGTAGACAACTTCCTCAATTTGTTGTTTAAGGCTTTGATCAGCCTCACTAAATTCCTTTGCGTTTTTATCCTTGTCGCTGGATGAAGAGCCGCAAGAGGCCGCGGTAAAGGCGATAAATACGCTTAAACAGAAGTAAATCGGATACTTAAATTTCATGGTAGTGCTTAGATTTAGAAGTTCAATTTTAACATATTTTTCAGTGGTTTAAAACCTGCCTTTATATTTTTAATCAAATTTTCTGATTTTACAAAAAACTTTCTGTATGTTTAACTACACCGTTAACGAATTAAGACCATGAGCCAGCGCTTGGTGGAGAAGACTATACTTATTGATGACAGCGACATCGATTTGTTTATACAAAGGCGGTTTCTGGAAGTCTATAACTTCTCCGACACTCTTGTTTTATACAACTCTGCAGAGGAAGCATTGGGTTTTTTAAAGGAAATGAGGGGCGAAGCTGCCCCTGATGTGATTTTTCTTGACTTGAATATGCCTGAAATAGATGGCTTCTCCTTTCTGAACAATTTCAAAAATATGCCGCAAGAAGTGCTCGATAAATGTAAGATTGTTGTTTTAACGAGTTCAAACAGTGCCAAAGACCGCGAACAGGCTTTCTCTTTTAATAATGTAATTCAGTTTATAACCAAGCCTATCAAGCAATCGGATATTGAGGATCTTAAAAATCTGATCAAACACAAAGAGCACGCGAAGTAGGTTATTTTAACACCACCAATTGATATGGAACTGATTATCCGGCCAATCATCGGCTAATCATCCTTTTAATCGTCAGGATGATTTTTTAATTTCACCCACCATTGTTACTTGTCACCTCAACCTACTAATGTCATACGTATGAAAACCAAATTCGCCTTTATTCTCCTTTTTGTAGTCTGTTTTCAATTTACATCGGCCCAAACCACTAAAAAGGTTCTGGAACTCCCTGAGTTCAAAGGCATTTATGTGAATTCGAATTATACCGTTTACCTGAAACAAACCAATAAGCAAGAAGTAACAGTAGAGGCTCTCACCGAAATTTTTGCGGTAAGCGAAATAAAAGTAGAGAACGGTATTTTGATGATCAACATCGAACGCAAACCCGACAACCCGAATAAAAGTTTGTGGGCAAAAATTGATGACATAAAAGTAAACCCTTCCTTGAAGTTGTATGTCAGCGTGAAGAACATCAACGAGCTTCAGATAAATGGTGGTGGTAAAATCATTTCCGAAAATTCTATCGCTGCCGATTACGTGACGCTGGCTGTAAATGGAAGCGGCAACATGGATGTCGATATAAAAGGTAATACCATAAAAGCAGAAGTGAGTGGATCAGGTAACATGACGCTTCGTGGTTATGCCACTTCCATTGATGCCGTAATCGGTGGCTCAGGAAGCATCAGCGGTTTTAACTGTGCATTGGAAACTGCGAAAGTAAAAATAAGTGGAAATGGTGTAGCTGAATTAACCGTGTCCAACAATATTGATGCAATTGTATTGGGTAGCGGAAGTGTAAGACATAAAGGCAACACCAAGACAGCTCAGAAGAAAATTTACGGTTCTGGAAGTGTGGAGCGAGCGTATTAATTTTACGTGGCAAATGTCAGAAAAAAATCCCTTTCTTTTAGAGAGGGATTTTTTTTGAGCAACCTTCACCAGTATTAAGATTCAAGTAAGGAGCTATCATGCTCATCTCAACTTTAACATCATCCCTAATTAAATTTTAGTTTTACACCATGGCCGAGATTGGAAAAGACATTGAGAAAGCTAAGTGGATTTTAGACCAAGGTGATCTCGTGGCCATTCCTACCGAAACCGTTTATGGTCTTGCGGGAAATGCATTAAACGTTGCTTCCATCACTAAAATTTTTGATGTAAAGAACAGACCTTATTTTGATCCTCTCATTATTCACGTTCCTGATATTGCTGGAGCTGAAAAATATTCAGAAGAAATTCCCAAGCCTGCCAGAGAATTGATGGAACGCTTTTGGCCTGGACCATTAGCAATATTGCTCAAACGAAAAAGCATCATACCCGATCTTGTAACTTCAGGATTGGATACCGTCGGCATTCGTTGCCCGAAACATGAACTAACACAACAACTTTTAACAAAGTTATCATTTCCCTTGGCTGCACCGAGCGCTAATCCATTTGGATATGTAAGTCCTACAAAACCAGAACATGTTGATGAGCAACTGGGCAATAAAATAAAATACATTCTCGATGGCGGTGATTGCAAGGTAGGTATTGAATCAACCATCGTTGGGTTTGAAGATGACAAGCCCATGATTTATCGAATGGGTGGATTAAGTGTTGAACGATTGGAACGGATAATTGGAAAAGTTCATGCACAAACACATTCCTCATCCAATCCAAAAGCACCAGGACAATTAAAGAGTCATTACGCACCCTTGAAAAAAGTGATCGTTGGAAATATTGAAGAACTTTTTCAACAACACTCATCTTCACGTGTTGGACTTATTACTTTCAAAAAGGATTATCATCATCCGCATCAGTTCATTCTTTCCCCTTCTGCCAATATAGATGAAGCCGCGCAAAATCTATTTACCGCGTTACGTGAATTAGACAAAATGCCAATCGATATTATCCTCACTGAATTCGTTCCAGAGCAAGGTCTCGGCAAAGCAATAAACGATAGATTGATTCGGGCCGCAGCGTTGGGATAATCGTTGTTCGTTGTTGGTTATTCGAGAATTTAGAATTCAGCATGTAGAGAGTAGAATAGCGTAGTGTACAATTTCAAGAATGCGTAACTTGAACCTTGAACTTTGAAAAACACCCTCATGCAACAAAAAAAGAAAGTGCTCATCTTAACCGGTGGCGGAGACTGCCCCGGATTGAATGCTGTAATACGCGGAATCGCAAAACGTGCGCGAAAAGAAAAAGGCTGGGAAATATACGGTAGTATCGAAGCCTTTAATGGTGTGTTGAATGAGCCTCAGGAAATTATCAAGTTAACAGGGAAACAAACTGCGGGCATTCACATTAAAGGTGGAACCATTTTAAAAACAACCAACAAGGCAAGCCCGATAAAATTTCCGGTTGTACAAAAAGATGGCTCCACTATTTTTCTGGATCGATCAGATGAATTAGTAAAAAAACTAAAAGCATTAAAATTCGATGCCATCATCAACATCGGTGGAGATGGCTCACAAAAAATATCCAAGACTTTACAAGACAAAGGTATCCCGATCATCGGTGTGCCCAAAACAATCGACAACGATCTCTCTGCAACGGATGTCACGTTTGGATTTCAAACAGCGGTTCAAATTGCAACAGACAGTTTCGACAAACTTGTTACCACAGCAGAGAGTCACCATCGAGTAATGATTATGGAAGTCATGGGTCGCGATGCCGGATGGATTGCATTACATACCGCTGTTGCCGGTGGAGCAGAAATTTGTCTCATCCCAGAAATTCCATACAACATTGAAAAATTAGTGAGGCGAATTGAATTGCGTTACAAAAAAGGAAGAGGCTTTGCCAACATTGTAATTGCTGAAGGTGCCAAGCCAAAAGAAGGTAGCATTACATCTTCGGCTGGAGAAAAAGGATCTGAACACGTACGTCTTGGTGGAGTTGCCTATCAACTTTCTAAACAACTGAAAGATGCGGGATGTCAGGCTGAGATACGCGAAACCGTTTTAGGTCACGTGCAACGTGGAGGTACACCGGTTGCTTATGATCGTGTGCTCGCTTCACTTTTTGGTGTAAAAGCTTTTGAATTGGTGCTGGAGAAAAAGTTTGGGCAGATGGTAGCATTGAAGAATAATGAAATCACTTCTGTTTCGTTTGAAGAAGCTACGCGTGATTATAATTTTGTAAGGAAAGATTCTTATCTGGTAAAAGCTGCCAAAGGATTGGGTATTAGCTTCGGGGATTAAAGCCAGCTCAATACAATATAAACAACTGGTATTCTAAAATCCTCTGGTTTATGTCGAATTAAAACGTTTGCGAAAAAGCTCGCGCTAAATATAGGGCATAGTCCGGCTTGATTCGTAAATTTCGCTCTACAACAAAACCAGACTCATGAAAACCATCAACGACATCAATTTCAAGGGCAAACGTGCCCTTATCCGTGTAGATTTTAATGTACCGCTAGATAAAAGCTTTAACGTAACAGACGACAACCGCATCCGCGCCACTGTTCCAACCATTACTAAAATATTGAAAGATGGTGGAAGTTGCGTTTTGATGTCACACTTGGGAAGACCGAAAGAAGGACCTGAAGATAAATATTCGTTAAAGCACACACTTAAAACAGTAGAGAGCCTATTTGGAAGACCGGTAAAATTCGCGAGTGATTGTATCGGCGATGAAGCATACGCTTTATCGGCCGCATTAAAACCAGGTGAGATACTAGTATTGGAAAATCTTCGCTTCTACAAGCAGGAGGAAAAAGGTGATCTTGCTTTCGCAGAAAAATTAAGTAAGCATGGAGATGTATATGTAAATGACGCTTTCGGTACAGCACACCGTGCGCATGCGTCAACTACAATCGTTGCTCAGTTTTTCAAAGATAAATGCGCTGGCTTTGTAATGGCTGCTGAGCTTGACAATGCTAAAAAAGTATTGGAGAATGCAGAAAAGCCCTTCGTTGCCATTATGGGTGGAGCCAAAATCTCAGATAAAATTTTAATCATTGAGAAAATTCTGGATGCTGTCGACCATCTTATTATTGGTGGTGGCATGGCGTACACTTTCTTTAAAGCCATGGGCGGAAGTATTGGCAACTCGTTGGTAGAAGCTGATAAGTTAGACCTCGCCAAAGAGTTGATTCAAAAAGCAAAATCAAAAGGTGTAGAACTTCACCTACCTATCGATTCGATCGTTGCTGATAAATTTGATGCGAATGCAAACACAGATGTATCGAACAACAATTCTATCAAGGATGGTTGGATGGGATTGGACATCGGCCCACAAGCAAGTATTGTATTCTCGAAAGTAATTGAAGAATCAAAAACCATTTTATGGAATGGACCGATGGGTGTTTTCGAAATGGAAAAATTTGAGAAAGGAACAAAGACCATCGCTGAAGCGGTTGTACGTGCTACACAAAAAGGGGCATTCTCTTTAATAGGTGGTGGCGATTCTGCTGCCGCTGTAGCAAAATTTGGATTAGAAGATAAAGTAAGCTATGTATCTACAGGTGGTGGTGCATTATTAGAATATTTTGAAGGCAAAGTTTTGCCTGGAGTAAAGGCTCTGGAGTAATTCAGAATTTAATATCTTTTTTAAAATTTATTTAATGTGGCAATCCGAAATATCTAATATTCGGGTTGCCTTAATTTTTTGACATCTACATTTCTATTCCGAGAATTTTACCTCCACCCTCCTATTAATTTCTCTTGCTTCTTCTGTAGTCCCCTCAATTAAAGGTTTGCTTTTTCCATAACCAAACGCTTCAATACGCAATGAAGAAATGCCGTGATCAATCAAATATTCTGAAACTGATTTTGCTCGATTTGTAGAAAGTGTAACATTATAAGCTTCGTTTCCCTGATCATCGGTATGGCCAGAAAGTGTAACATGAACTGAAGGGTTTTTATTCAACCAACTTACAACACCATCCAATTCTGTAAATGAAGCAGATTGTAAAACATACTGATCAAATTTAAATTGAATATTTCGAAGAATATAAATCTTGTCCAACTCTACCTGATCTTGCTTAAACTCAGAAGCGACTTCAGCAATTTGATTTTGGAGGGTATTAAATAGCGGGACAATTTTCACTTCATCAATATAATAATACGCGCTCTTCTCCAACATACTTTGTTGTACCGGACTGAATCGAATAAAATAATGATGTGTAGTCTGGTTATTAAAGAAATTACCAATGGTTACAAATTGCTCTCCGCCATTCGCGTGATATTCTTTGCGAGCTGTTTCCCAATAACCCGTTTCTTTTGTCAAGGCTGAATCCTGAATGATAGAGATCGTTGGCTGAAAGGAGATTACCTGATCGTGCTTAACATGCACTAAGCTGTCAGTAAACATTAAGCCAATGCGATCAATCGAATACTTGGAATAAGAAGAAAGTTTATAATGAAATTCAATTTCATAAAGAGAGTCCTTCAACATTGGCTCAAGTAATTTACATTGCAGGTATTCACGGTAATTATTGTCCTTATTCATCCACAGGTAAATTCCTACATAACCTTTACCTTCATATGGTTCAGAAACGCCAGCCCAATTGTGTGGCACATCAGCTTCCCCAATACTACAATCATTAAAATTATCAGGTGTCCCTAAATTTGCTGACCGCCAATGCCTCACTCGAAACTCATGCGCTGCCTGACTAAAATCTCCAGGACAAACATCATATTCTTCAAAGCTGGGATTGGGAACTAAATTTTGTGCAGAAATATAAAATGTACCCAATAACACTCCAACAAACACACTTAAAAATTTAATCATAAAAACAAACTGCTCATTCTTCATAGTACTTCAGTTCAATCCAATACAACGTATAATTACTATCGACTCGCGTACAATCGGATAGTTTTTTAAGATTCTTTCTACCTTTAATCCTACGCTGTCATCAAACAAACTACATTTAAAGGAAGCCATTCTTAATCTCTCTGGATGAAAAAAAAAGTTAAGGATATTTCATTTCAATTTAAACAGTTTTCTGTTCATCATGATCAATGTACAATGAAGGTGGGAACGGATGCTGTGTTACTAGGCGCGTGGGCGAATGTGAACCATGCTGATCGCATACTTGATATTGGAGCAGGATCAGGTGTGATTACACTCATGCTGGCTCAACGTTCAGAGTCTGCGCACATTGATGCTGTAGAAATTGAACATCTAGATGCCACACAGGCAAATGAAAACATCTTAAACTCTCCCTGGTCAAATCGCATTTCAATTCATGAAGTTTCCATTCAACAATTTACATCTGGAGTAAAGTATGATTTGATCGTAAGTAATCCTCCCTACTTTAACAATAGTTTTCAACCACCCGATCAAAAACGTTTGCATACAAGGCATACTGTTTCCTTGAATTTCAAGGAATTGCTTGCAGCAGTTGTTCGATTGCTCAAAATCGATGGGAAGTTCAGTATCATTCTTCCTCACACCGAAGGACTAGAATTTATTGAGTTGGCAAAACTTGAAGGAATTTTCTGTTCGCGGCAGTGGAGCTTTCGTCCTCGAAAAGAAAGGCCAGTTGAGCGTTTATTGCTGGAATTCCAATTCCAACCAAAAGAAGAAGAAGAAGCTGAAATCATTCACTATGGAGTGAACGGAGAGTGGACGGAGGAATATAAAGCGCTTACAAAAGATTTCTATTTAAAATTATAAAGTCTAATTTTCATTTCTGAACTACTTATTAGGGGTTCCGATTCTAAGGAAACATCCTTTAAGCCGAGTTTGATGAAATTTATTATTACTGATTGTCAATGAGTTACAAATAAATAATTATTTGTTTAAACATATATATTGAAGCTTCCGTTATACTTGCATTAACAAAATCAAAAACCAAATCATGAAAAAATTATTTTCTTTGTTTGCCGCTCTTATTGTAGCTGGCTCATCATTCGCGCAATCAACTTGGAAAGTTGACAATTCACATGCAAAGCTTGGCTTTAGCATCACGCATTTACTAATTTCTGAAGTTGAAGGTTCTTTCAAGAAATTTGATGCAACTATAGTATCAACTAAAGATGATTTTACAGATGCTACTATAACCCTGACGGCAGAGGTATCAACTGTTAACACGGAAGATGAAAAACGTGACGGACACTTAAAAAGTGAAGATTTTTTTGACGTTGCCAAGTTTGCAACTCTTACATTCAAAAGTACAGCATTCAAAAAAATCGATGCCAAAAATTACAAATTGGAAGGTATTCTTACCATGCATGGAGTATCGAAACCAGTTGTATTAGATGTTATTTACAACGGTTCAATTCTTCACCCTTACAGTAAGAAAATGGTAGCCGGTTTTAAAGTCTCTGGCAAAATTAATAGACCAGATTTTGGTATCGGTGCAAAATACCCTTCAGCAGTTCTTGGTGAAGAAGTTGCATTGAATGCGAATTTAGAATTTGTGAAAGATTAGTTTCCCACAAAGTCTTAATTCAAGCCTTGCTATATGACTGTTATAGCAAGGCTCATTTTTATCCTATTTAACTAATGGGTATGACTATTGAAGAGGAGATAAAGCAGGAAAAATTTTCAAGCCAACATCAAAAGGCAGTGATCAATCTCATCTATACTGCAAACTGGCTGACTAGTCGTCAACAGGATTTCTTCAAGCCTCATAATATTACCGGGCAACAGTTTAATATTCTTCGAATTTTAAAAGGTCAGCATCCAAAAACGATTTCAGCTACTGAAATAAAATTAAGGATGCTTGACAAAAATTCAGACGTATCCCGATTATTAGATCGGTTAGTGGCCAAGAATCTAATTATAAAAAAAGCGTGTCCTAATGATAGACGCGCTGCCGATGTGAGCATTACAGAAGAAGGGCTTAATCTTCTAAAAATAATCGACAAGCAACAAGCAGAGATGAATCACATCCTTTCATTAAGTGAAGCAGAGGCAAAACAATTAAGTGATCTTCTTGATAAGAGCCGGGGTGTCTAGATTTTCTTCAACTCATCCTGCACAAACTTCATGAGCTCGTGAATGTATTCGCGACTGAAATCAAATTTAATATTCGCTGCTTTATAAATTTCGGGTATAGAACGAAGGTATCCTAGCTTCAATGCGTTCTGATATCCTTGCAATCCTTTTGCATTGTCGTTTCTAAAGTTACGCCACACAGCAATGGCACCCAATTGCGCCATGCCATATTCGATGTAATAGAAAGGCACTTCATACAAATGCAATTGCTTTTGCCACACGTAATCTTTTGCTGATTGTAAACCTGACCAATCGGTTACTATATCGGCAAAGCGATCAAAGGTTTCATTCCATTTATCCTTTCTCGTTTCC
The DNA here is from genome assembly GCA_031388805.1 of Chryseolinea sp. Lineage (GTDB taxonomy): Bacteria > Bacteroidota > Bacteroidia > Cytophagales > Cyclobacteriaceae > Chryseolinea. Next base: position 124,605 of record JANMRZ010000079.1, on the reverse strand, counting down.
AGGCTATGGCCCGGATTCTCATATAGCCAATGTTGATATTGATCAATGGTAGCAACCCAAGGCAACGTTTCAATAATATCTTCGAGGTGCTCACGCTTTGCTCGTTTCAACTCCGCTTCATCAGTAAAGAACACATCCCAATGATCCATGGAAATTAATTCCATCGACATCGATGCAAGCTCTGCAACCTCTGATGGTGTCGATTTAAAATCATTAAGATCAAGATCGCGCGTTAGAAAATTATGAATGGCATGACCGCCTTCATGCATAATGGTTACCATATCACGCAAAGTAGAAGTGGCATTCATGAAAATAAATGGAACGCCAATCTCTGCAAGCGGATAGTTATATCCGCCCGGAGCTTTTCCTTTCCTTGATTCCAAATCAAGATGACCCATCTCTTTCATGATAGACAAACACTGTCCGAGGAAAGGATCAATTCTTTTAAAAACTTCAATAGTCTTATCAGTTAACTCTTTTCCATTGGTGAAGGGCTTCAATGCTTCACGTCCTTCCGGATCAACAGCTTTATCCCATGGTCTTAAATCAGAAACTTTCAGTGCCGTCTTTCTTTCCAACGCTAGTTGATTTAGCATCGGCATTACTTCATACTCTATTGCATCATGAAAATTGAAACAGTCTTTTGGCGTGTAATCAAATCGGCCAAGCGACTTAAACATGTAGTCACGAAAGTTTTTAAAATCCGCATTAACAGAAACCTGATGACGAAGTTTGATGAGTGCAGAGAAAAGAGAATCCAATGTTTCTTTATCTTGTAATCTTCTTTCAACAATTTTATGATACACCTCTTCCCTCTTCCTTCTGTCAGTTGACATGAGCAGAACAGAGGCTTGTTGAAGTGTCAATTCTTTATCATCCACCGTTACCATCATGGCCCCGGATAGTTCGGCATACTTTTGTGTTTCAGTATTGATTTCTGTATAGAGCGGTACGTTCGCCTCGCGGAAAATTTCAATTTCCTTTTTCAGACTGCGAATCATAATATCATAACCTTCAAGATGCGCTAGCTCCTGAAGAAAAGAAGATGACGCTACCTTCTTATTTAACTGATCCGAAACCGGTGCAATCTGCGGTTGGATATTCTGGACAAAATCCTGATAGGCTTTTTTATATACTTCGTTCTCCGTATAGCAAGTCATGTTAATGTAGCGCCACGCCATGTCTTCACTAATAACCGACTCCAATTCGCTTCTATCCTGAAACCACTTCTTTAAATCTTTTACCGAATCAAGATTTCGCTCCAAAAGATTATCGAAGAAAGGCTTCAATACATCCCAGGATGAAACGGAAAAGTTTTCGGGTAAAAATTTACGGGTTGGACGGGTTGGAATTTCCAATGCTGGCATATGGATCTGATTTTAAGGAAATGCAAAGTAACAAAATGTTAAACACATCAGGCTGGAATTAGTGCCTACTTCAGCAATTTGCGTTCGGCATTCTCTATATTTTCGAAAGCGAACTTTTGGCAAACGTTTTTCATCATCACTGAAATCTCGTTAAGACAAAGATTACCAATACTTCCTTCGTGAGTATGATGCAATTCTGTCGAGTAAGTAAAGGCTCCTTTCTCAATAGCATTTCCAACTTGTTTGTAGGCATCGCGGAAAGGAATTCCATTCAGCACCAGTTTATTTACTTCTTCAACGCTGAATAGGAATTTATACTTTTCATCTGTCAGGATGTTTTCCTTCACCTCAATATTGCTCAACATCAAATGTGCCATGCCTATGCAATCTTTCAAGCTTTGAATTGCAGGAAAAAGTTTCTCTTTAAGCAACTGCATATCACGATGATATCCCGAAGGAAGATTTGTTGTAAGCAAGGCAATATCATTAGGCAATGAAATAATTTGATTACATCTGCCACGGATCAACTCAAAAACATCGGGATTCTTTTTGTGTGGCATGATGCTGGATCCCGTTGTCAACTCGTCAGGAAAACGGATGAATCCGAAATTCTGATTTAAGAAGAGACAAGCATCCATCGATAGTTTCGCCAATGTAGAAGCAATGTTGGACAATGAGCTTGCAACAATTCGTTCTGCCTTACCTCTACCCATCTGAGCATACACCACATTATAATTCAAATCATCGAAGCCCAACAAGGTAGTTGTCATCTTACGATTGAGAGGGAATGAGGAGCCATATCCTGCTGCTGAACCCAATGGGTTTTTATTCACGATGCGATAAGCTGACTCAAGTGTAATGATGTCATCAACCAAACTTTCCGCGTAAGCACCAAACCACAATCCAAACGATGATGGCATTGCTAATTGCAAATGGGTGTAGCCCGGTAAAAGATGATTCTTATACTTCTCACTTTGTTGGAGGAGAAGTTCAAACAATACATTAACCGCCTCTACGATCTCTCTTATCTCAGTACGTAGAAATAATTTAACATCAACCAACACTTGATCATTACGTGACCGGCCACTGTGAATCTTCTTCCCTACATCGCCAAGCACTCGGGTTAGTTCCAATTCAACTTGTGAATGAATATCTTCTACCCTTTCTTCAACTTTAAAATTTCCAGATTCTGTTCTCTTGTAAATATTCTTTAGCTCTACCGAAAGTAATTTCAATTCAGCAGCAGTCAACAGTCCAATTGACTCGAGCATTGTAATGTGGGCAAGCGATCCCAATACATCAAAGCGCGCCAAGTACATGTCCATCTCCTGATCTTTACCAACGGTAAATTTCTCTACCTCTAATAATGACGCCTTATCTTTTTGCCAGAGTTTCATGTGCTGCTATTTTAAAATTCTTTAACCGCAGATGGCGCAAAGATACGCAGAGCCAATTCCATTCTTTGAAGATGATGTTAAACAAGATAACTCCTTCAAGAAAATTCTCTGCGAACCTCAGCGTCCTCTGCGGTATATTTATATCTTCCTCGTTTGTAAGAACTTCTTTTTAAACGATTACATTTTCAAGCAACCGGATATACGTATCAATTCCTTTCGCGATCTCATCCACATAAATAAACTCATCAGCCGAATGCGAACGTGCTGAATCACCAGGACCAATCTTTACAGATGGAACCGGTATCATCGCCTGATCAGATGTTGTTGGTGAGCCGTATGATTTAAGTCCAAGTTTATTCGCTGACTGAACCAATGGGTGATCCAATGCTATACCCGAAGACCGCATGCGAAGCGATCGAGGTGTTACATCACACGTTACATGTTGCTTAATTATCTCCAGTGCTTCTTCTAATGAATATTCATCTGTCACCCGAACATCAACTGTAAACTTACATTCTGATGGAACAACGTTATGCTGACTACCAGAATTAATGATGGTAACAGACATCTTCATTTTACCCAACGTCTTTGAAATTTTTGGGTATTGATATGTTCTAAACCATTCAATATCAGGAAGCGCAACATAGATTGCATTAACTCCTTCTTCGCGTGCAGCGTGACCCGGCTTACCTTTCGCAAGACAATCCAAAACCATTAAACCCTTCTCCGCTGTTGCGATATCACAAAGTGTGGGCTCACCCACAATGGCAAAATCAATTGGAGTTAATGCTGACCAAATACTTTCTACTCCACCAGTTCCTGAAATCTCTTCCTCGGCAGTTGCTGCCATTACAATATTATATTTCAGATCACTTCGATCGTAGTAATGCAAAAATGTGCAGATCAATGAAACCAATGGTCCACCAGCGTCATTACTCCCTAATCCAAAAAGCTTACCATCGACAATTTCTGGCTTGAATGGATCACGTGTATACCCAGGATTTGGTCTTACTGTATCATGATGAGAGTTTAGTAATACAGTTGGTTTGTCTGCGCTAAAATATTTATTCTTTACCCAAATGTTATTCGCTCTTCTATAAGTATGCACTCCTTGTTGCTCAAAAAAATCTTCGATAATTGAAGCTACTTCATCTTCCTCTTTACTAAAAGAAGGCGTAGCGATAAGTCGCTTAAGAAGATTCAATGCTAACGTAGGAAGATTTTCTCTTGTCATATCGAGTTGTCGAGTTTCAAGTTTAAAGTTTAAAGTTTAAAGTTTCGAATTACCCGATGCTTATAAAGTAATTAATGTTCCTTCTGTTTCTTGTCCGGTGTTTTTCACCAAATCACCCGCTTCACCAATCAATACTTCCTTCACTCCTGCTTGAATGGCTGCATACGCATTTTCAAGTTTTGGCAAAATGCCATCTGCAAAAGCTTGCTTTGTCAACAGTTCTGTGTACAATCGCTTCGGTAAATGACGAATGACAGAATCCAGTTTGTTTACATCTTGCAACACGCCTTTCTTCTCAAAACAAAAAATCAATCGCACATCAAAATGTTTACTAAGCGCTACGGCCAATACCGATGCAATAGTATCAGCATTCGTATTCAACATCTTTCCATCAGCATGAGTGAGTGGAGCAAAAACGGGAGTTGTGTTTTGCTTCAATAAAAAGTAAAGTAATGCTGTGTTGACTGAATCAGTCTTAATATCACCAACAAAACCATAATCTACATCCTTCACCGGACGTTTGGTTGCTTTGATCATGTTTCCATCCGCACCCGTTACGCCTAATGCATTGCAATTCATTTGTTGAAGCTGTGCCACAATCTGTTTGTTTACCAATCCACCGTAAACCATTGTAACCAAATCCAACGTAGCTGCATCCGTAATTCTTCTTCCATTTAAATAATTGGACTCAATGCCTAACTGATCGCCAATCTTAGTTGCAATTTTTCCACCACCATGAATTAATATCTTGGGTTCTTTAATCGAAGCAAAGTTTTTCAGGAACGAATCCAATTGTGTTGGATTGTCCAATACATTACCTCCAATTTTGATGATGAATAATTTATTCATTGTTCTGATAATCTATATCCTTAAATTCTTATCCGGCAATGCACTCTAAATCTCAAATCACTAATCAACAATCGAAAATCCAGTTTATTTACTATTGAGTATGTCACTCAACACAGCCTGTGCAGCCCAAACACGATTGGATGCCTGCTGTGTTACGATACTGTTTGGTCCATCCAATATCTCGTCACTCAATTCCACATTTCTCCGAACAGGAAGACAGTGCATTACCTTTGCGTTATTGGTAAGCTGAAGTTTTTTATTGGTCATCATCCATTGCGGATCATTGCAATAAATTCTTCCATAGTCAACATAGGTACTCCAGTTCTTTACGTACACAAAATCAGCATCCCTCAATGCCTCAGTTTGATTTTGTGTGATCGTTGCTCCTTTAGTAAAACGCTCATCCAATTCATAATCTTCCGGATGAGTAATTACGAAATCAGCCTGGTCCCATGCATTGATCCAATGTGCAAAACTATTGGCAACACATTGAGGTAATGCCTTTACATGAGGTGCCCATGTTAATACGATCTTCGGTCTTCTCTTTTCTTTGAATGTTTCAGTGATTGTAATTACATCCGTTAAACTTTGCAACGGATGAACAGTAGCGCTTTCTAAACTAACAACCGGAATGCCGGCATATTTTATAAATTGGTTGATGTACAGTTCACTGTAATCGTCAACTTTGTTTTGTAACGAAGGAAATGTTCGGATACCCAGAACATCAAAATATTTTCCAAGAATAGGTGCAGCATCTTTAACGTGCTCAACTGTGTTGCCACTCATGATGGCCTCATCTTCAAATTCCAATGCCCATCCATCCTGACCAACATTGAATACGATCACTTCCATTCCCAGATTCTGCGCTGCCAACTGTGTACTCAATCGCGTACGCATACTTGGATTTAAGAATAACAAACCTAGACGCTTGTTAGCGCCAAGTCCTCTATCCAAATATGGATTTGCTTTGTAGGCCAATGCCTTCTTGACTAATTTGTCAATATCTGAAACACAGGGGACGGAAATAAAATCTTTCATTTTAATTCTTCTTTCATTGCAGTTAAGAAAATATCGATTTCACTTTTTTGTAAAGCAAGTGATGGCAATAGTCTTATGGTATTCGGCTTTGCTTCACCTGTAAATATTTTGTGCTTTGTTAAAAGATCGTTGCGCACAGATTTCTTTTCTTCCGGAAGATCGAAACCGATCATCAATCCACGACCACGTACATCCAGTAATGTAGAAATTTTCTTTAGTTCGTTAATACAATATGTTCCCAGAGCCTCGGCGTTTTTTAAAAGGTGCTCCTGCTCCATTACCTCCAGCACTGCAAGACACGCAACTGCGGCAAGGTAATTACCTCCGAAAGTTGTGCCGAGCATTCCGCTCCACGGCTTAATATCACCCCGAATCAAAACTCCTCCGACCGGAAAACCATTGCCCATACCTTTGGCCATTGTTATCAAATCAGGTTTGATGTCTGCATATTGGTGCGCAAAAAATTTTCCTGTGCGTCCATATCCCGATTGAATTTCATCGAGTATCAACAATGATCCATTTGCCTTACATTTCTTTTCCAGAAATTTTAGGAAGGAATCATTCGGCAACTGAATTCCGCCAACACCTTGAATACCTTCAATAATTACAGCTGCAATATCGTTCTGCAATGCGTCAGTTATCGCTGCTTCATCATTCATGTTCACGAAAACAATTTCATGACCAGCATTGAACGGTGCTACAATTTTTGGATTATCCGTAGCTGCCACAGCACCTGATGTGCGTCCATGAAATGCTTTTTTAAAAGCAATAACTTTCTTTCGTCCCGTTACAAATGATGCAAGCTTTAATGCATTTTCGTTCGCTTCCGCTCCTGAGTTGCATAGGAAGAGTTGATAATCCGGATAACCAGAAAACGAACCGAGTTTCTCTGCTAACCTTTCTTGTAGCGGATTTTGAACACTATTTGAATAGAATGCAATTTTGTTCAGTTGATCCGTCAGTGATTTTACATAATGTGGATGCGAGTGACCGATAGAGATCACCGCGTGACCTCCATAGAGATCAAGGTACTTCTGTCCACTTTCATCCCAAAGCCATGAACCCAATGCTTTCGCTGGAGTGATATTGAATAGTGGGTATACATCAAATAATTTCATATCGTGTTAAATAAATTCAGCCTTGCAGCAAAGGCTAGAATACAATGCTCTTTAGTTTCAATCCTAATGTCTCTTCTAAGCCAAACATCAAATTCATATTTTGAACGGCTTGACCTGATGCTCCTTTTAACAAATTGTCAATCGCAGAATGAACTACCAGTTTATCTCCTTCTTTCTCTATTGCGATCAAAGCTTTGTTTGTATTGACTACTTGCTTCAAGTCTACCATCTCATCCGATACAATCGTGAAGGGATGAGTAGAATAAAAGTTAGAATACAATTCTTTGATTTCTTCCAGTGATGGCTTAACTGTCATGCAAGAGCTTACATAAATACCTCTCGTAAAATCACCTCGCCATGGAATGAAGTTAATCGACTTAGCATATCCAGTTTGGAGTTGCTCAATCGTTCTGGTGATTTCTTTAATATGTTGATGTGTTAATGTTTTATATGCAGAGATGTTATTGGCTCTCCAAGTAAAGTGTGTTGTGTCCTGCAACTTCTGACCCGCTCCTGTTGAGCCTGTAATTCCAGTTGTGTACACATCACCTAACCATCCTACTTTTGCAAGTGGCGCTAAACCTAATTGAATCGCAGTCGCAAAACATCCTGGATTTGCTATGTTCGATGCTTTCTTAATTGCTTCGCGATTTACTTCCGGAAGCCCATAAACAAATTCCCTTCCTTCAACTTGTTCACCCAATCTAAAGTCCTGACTTAAGTCGATGATCTTAACAGAGGTTTTAATTGAGTTTTCAGTTAATAACTTTTTACTCTCTCCATGTCCGAGGCAAAGAAAAATAACATCGACAGTTTGTTCGATGGTATCGGTAAAAGTTAAAGTTGTGTCACCGATCAAATCCGGATGGGAAGTATGAAGCGGATTACCTGCATTGCTTCTGCTATGAACAAACACGAGTTCTGCTTGAGGATGGTTAAGCAACAACCGGATTGTTTCACCGCCTGTGTAACCGGCACCACCAATAATTCCTACTCGTATTTTTTTCATTACTCTGCTCGTCAAAAATTAAACTTTCTCATTCTCTGATTTTACCTGATGGTAAATCATCGCCTGATTGCCAAAGATTTTGGTGAAGCCTTTCACATCGTCTCCTGTCCAGCCCAAATTCATCTCACCATACTTGCCAAACTTTGATGACATCAAATCATTCGCAGACTTAATACCCAATACCTGATATCGATATGGATACAATTGAATATGTACTGTACCCGTTACTTGCTGTTGCGAGTTGGTTAAGAAAGCTTCAATATCCCGCATGATAGGATCAAGGTATTGACCTTCGTGCAACCAGTTACCGTAAAATTGTGCGAGCTGATCTTTCCAACTGAGTTGCCATTTGGTGAGCACGTGTTTCTCTAAAGCATGATGCGCCTTTAACACGAGCATTGGTGCAGCAGCTTCAAATCCAACACGACCTTTTATACCAATAATAGTATCACCTACGTGTATGTCGCGTCCAATTCCATAAGGTCCTGCAATTGCTTGAAGATATTGAATTGCTTCGGTTGGATGAGCAAATGCTTTTCCATTTACCTTTCTCAACTCACCTTGCTCGAATTCCAAAACAACTTCTTCACTTCCTGTTTGTGTTACTTGTGTTGGCCATGCTTCTTCTGGAAGCATCCCTAATGAATTCAAAGTTTCCTTTCCACCAACTGATGTTCCCCACAGACCTTTGTTAATAGAGTACATGGCTTTCTCGAAATTCATCTGCACACCTTTCGATTTGAGGTATGCGATTTCTTCTTCACGTGAAAGTTTTAATTCGCGAATCGGTGTGATAATCTCGATGCCCGGCACCAGAATATTCAACACCATATCAAAACGTACTTGATCATTTCCAGCACCTGTACTTCCATGCGCAACAGCATCCGCTTTGATTGCCTTTGCATAGTTCGCCACAGCCAAAGCTTGTGACATGCGTTCTGCACTCACACTCAATGGATAGGTATTGTTCTTCAATATGTTTCCGTAGATAAGAAAACGTATTACCGTTTCATAATAATTCTTCGTCTCATCAACGGTCTTATGTGAAGCTACACCCAAATTCTTTGCACGCGCTTCAATGGCTTTTAATTCGGCATCATCAAAACCACCTGTGTTTACAGTAATGGTATGAACTTCATAGCCTTTGTCTTCACCTAAATATTTTACGCAGTAAGATGTATCCAATCCACCGCTAAATGCCAATACTACTTTCTTTTTCATTTTATAGTTTACCAGAAAAATATGCTGAGAAATGATTTTGGTTTATCCGATGAGCTTTCATCATTTTCTTTTCTTCTTACTGTTTTGAGAAGAACGTATTGCTTGAAATGAACCCACCGCTCGAACAACTTAAAGTTACCTTTAAACTTGCGCTTATGTTCATGCGAATCGTCTTCTGAAACAACCACTGCCTCGGCTTTTCTTAATCTAGCCTCTTCAATTTTCTTGGCCGCCTCCTCCGGATCGAAAAGCATGGCAGTACACATACAATTCTTCCGCTCCTTACTCATCAGGATTTCGTAGTTCACGCAGCTCTTGCAGCCCTTCCAGAACTCTTCATCATTTGTCAACTCTGAATAGGTAACGGGTTCGTAGCCCAAATCCGAGTTGATCTTCATCACGGCCAAACCGGTGGTGAGTCCAAAGATTTTGGAGTCAGGGTATTTTTCACGAGAGAGCGCAAATATTTTTTGTTTGATCTCAGTAGCGACTCCTGTCTTTCTGAACGTAGGCGACACAATCAAACCGGAGTTGGCCACGTACTTGCCGTGCTGCCAGGCTTCGATATAACAGAAGCCAACCCACACTCCATCGTGTGTTGTGGCAATAACGGATTTACCTTCATCCATCTTCTTCTCGATGTATTCGGGCGAACGCTTGGCAATACCTGTGCCTCGCGCTTTGGCTGATTCCTCCATCTCTGTGGTGATGGTCTCAGCGTATTTTTTATCGTCAGAGGTTGCTATTCTGACAATGAGTTTATGGTTTTCCACTTTTTAATCTGCATTAGAAGTAAATAAATTACGCCCCATGACGCGAAACGCGCCATAAACGCCATGTCCTGGACATGTCGCTCGCTAACATTTTTTTTAAAATGAGAGACTCAGATACGCACAAAGCGTAGGGGTCGGGGTCGCCTGGTCACCGTGCAGGCAGCAGATAAGAACGATGCGGTTCTTTTAGATTGGTAAGCAGTGTAGACTGCTTGTAGGATGGTGATCAATGTTTTCAATTTCTTGCTTAGTTATTTAAAATGAACGTCAGATGAAAATCATTCAGTTTAGTTTTAATGTTTCTGCAAAATTAAACGATAAAGTTTGGTAAATGATAACGTTCTTGGCAAGAACTTTAAAAAAGTTTTACTAACGAGGGTTAGTGATGGGCTGAATGGAACGCAGTAGAGGTTCTGGTTTAGAAATCACCCCTTACTTGAGTTTCTTCTTTGGTTTTCCTTCTGCGATCTGTCTTGCATTCAACTTGCTCACAACTTTCTTTCCTGTCTTGGCTTCAATTTCCTTCCTTAGTGTTTCCCGCGATGGTACCACCTTGCTTTGCAATCGTTTTACTTTCGTCCAACGTTTTCGGCTTTTTCTCTTTCGAAATCTCCTTGGTGGTTGCTTCTGCCAGCATGTTCAAAACCAGCTCCAGGTTGGTCATGTGGTCGCGAAGGTTTTCTTTCTTCAGGCTCTTATGATTCTTGTATTGTTTTACAGACTTACCGCTCCAGGCTTTCGTGATAATGTCAGTAAGCATGGCGAAGTCCATTCCTCTTTGAACTCCACGCTTCTCCCATTCATCGGTTAATTCCTTTCTTACTTCAATGCTTTTGAGGCGCTGATTAATCCAATCTTTCGTGTAACCCTTTGCCAGATAGGTTTCCATTGCCCGATCAAAACTTAACTCTGGATCTTCGGTTTCTTCGATTCGCTCGTAGCCAACTTTTGCTAGCCAAAGTTTAAAGGGTTCAGCTTTGGCTGAAGGGATTGATTGAATAATTCTAAACAATCCCTCCGTACTGGAAGCTTGTATTTTTCTTTTTTTACCATCTACAGCTGTCATTTCAACCAGGGTACAAATTGTACCCCAGTTGGCAAACAGTTCTGGATCTCGGCTTTTTAATTTCTTAATGTATTGTTTTATATCCGTGCTGTCAGTTAATACCTCTACAACATCTTGTACAGAGAAATACCTCTTATCTTCTTCCTCATTCCAAGAGGATCGGATTCTTTTGCTTTCAAATAGTTTTATGTTGCTCATAACTGTTCCGTAAATAAATTTGATAGATTCTAGTTCCTTAGTGCAATTATTACGATCTCAGAAAACGGCAAAAGATTGCATTAATAATTCTATTCAAGTTTACATCTAAATATTAATCCTTACAATCATTAGAGTTTGATAAAGTGGGATGATCATCAACATTGAAGACCCTGAACTTTTAAACCTTAATTTTTTCTATTCTCACTCCATTATGACTGACTTTGCATTCATAAACTCCTTTATTCCAATTTCAGAAAGCTCGCGGCCGTAACCGGACTTTTTTATACCACCGATTGGCCATCGCGCATCAGAACGAACAAGGGAATTCACAAACACCGCTCCTGCTTCAATTTCTTTTGCAAGTGTTGCTGCCTTTTCTAGATCATTGGTCCAGAGAGAAGACGATAAACCATACCGACTTGTATTCGCTAATGCGATCGCTTCACTTTCATCTTTAACAGTAATAATGGATGCCATCGGACCAAATATTTCTTCTTCGAAGGCAACCATACCTGGTTTTACATTGTCAAGCAAAGCGGGTTGATAATTACATCCGTTTCGCTCACCTCCCATAATTTTGTGTGCTCCTGATTGTATTGAAGACTCCATTTGCTTCTCTAACTTTTCTGCTAAGTCAAGACGAGCCAAGGGACCTGTTGTGATTTTTTCATCAAGTGGATTTCCTTGAGTTAGTGCTTCTATATTTTTTTGAAAATGATGTATAAATTCATTCTTCACTTTTTCCAACACAATAAATCGCTTTGCCGAAATACATACTTGTCCTGCATTTTGCATTCGCGATTGAGATGCAATCTTTGCTGCTTTTTCTAAATCAGCATCCGCCAAAACAATAAAGGCATCACTACCTCCGAGTTCAAGCACACTCTTCTTAATATATTTTCCGGCAAGAGCCGCAACTTGCGATCCTGCATTCTCGCTTCCTGTTAAGGTAACACCCTGAACAATATCATGACTGATAATACTCTCAACTTTATCAACATCAATAATGAAGGATTGAAAAACACCTTCCGAAAAACCTGCCTCACGAAATATTTTTTCAATCAATAATGAAGTCCGACAAACATTTGGAGCATGTTTGAGCAGAGCGACATTACCTGCCATGAGGGTAGGAATAGCAAAACGAAATACTTGCCAGAAAGGAAAATTCCACGGCATAATTGCGAACACTGCCCCGGTTGGTTGATAAGTAATGTAGGTCCGTCTGGCTTCTGTTTGAACAGGTATGTCGACTAAAAATCTTTCACTATGCTGTGCAAAATATTCGCACGTTGCTGCACACTTGTCCACTTCGGCTCTTGCTTCTTTAATGACCTTACCCATTTCAAGCGTGATGGTGAGGGCATACTCATCTTTATTTTGTCGAAGAAGCTGAGCCACTTTATTCATCAACGCAGCACGATTCGAAAAACTTTCTTTACGCCATATTTTGTATGCACTTGCCGCACGATTTAGTTTCTTCTGAATTTCAACATCAGTATGCAATTGAAATTCTGCGATGATGGAAAGGTCATATGGATTGATTGACTTGAACACGCTAGTATGAATTAGAAATGATTTGAACTTAACCTACTTTGATATGAATGTAAGGCTAAATAAGATATTTCTTAATCGATACCTGGTATATTAAATGATTGGCAAATATGATTTAGAAGGATTGAAGTTAAAAAATAAATAATCCTTTGCTAGAGTTAGCTGTACTGGAGGAGAGATGCACAATAAAAATTGCCACGAATGCACGAATGAATTCCATTTGTGCATTCGTGGCAATCTATTAATTCACTTTTATCAATTCTACTTCAAATATCACGACAGAATGTGGTGGTATTTGTTCGCCAGCACCTTGTTCACCCCAACCAAGCTCCGATGGTATGTAGACAATCCATTTGTCGCCTTCATGCATGAGTTGCAATGCTTCAGTCCATCCGGCAATAACTTCGTTTGCTTTAAATGTTGCTGGTTCTCCACGTTCAACGGAACTGTCAAACACTGTTCCATCAACCAACTTACCGGTATAATGTACCAAAACACTAGCGTCTGCAGTAGGCACTTTTCCTTTAGCAGCTCCGGCAGTGATCACTTTATATTGGAGGCCACTTGCCGTTACTACTATACCTTCTTTTGTTTTGTTCTCGGCTAAAAATTTCAATCCCTCTTCTTTTGCTTTAAGCGTTCGCTTTTCAGCAACAGCTTGCATGTATTGCTGCACGATCATAGAACATTCCTGTTGTTCCATTTTCAATGTCTTACCTTGAAATACATCTTTCATAGCTGTATTGATAGCATCTATATTAAGGGAGTCCCCGCCTTGTGATTTTAGGTTAGTAGCTACCAATACACCCAAACCATAGCTGGCTTTTTTATGCTTGTCGCTTAACTCAATATCTTTTGGGTTCTTAAGTTGATAAAGTTGATTTTTCAAACTGCTCACTTCCGCCTGCAGTTCTTTCTTTGATTGGGCAAATGCACTTGTGCCTATAAGGAGTATGAAACAAAAAAGATAGCCTTTCATATTTTAATTTTTGATGAAGGCGCAAAGAAAAGGAATTATTTGATAATTTTTAAACGGCTGTGAGAAGCGGCCAGATGAAAGCCTTATGGATCAAACACCCTACACCAATATGGTGCAGGGTGTTTCTATTTTAAGCCTTCGCTAGCTTGCTCTTCCAATATCCGTAGCAGAAATAAATGGTGAGGCCGAAGCCCATCCATCCAAAAAATACAATCCAGCTTTTAGCCGGTATCTCAATCATAAGGTATAAACAGCATAACATACCCAGAACCGGTATCAACGAAAGCTTTCTTAAAAATGAATACACCGTTATCGCTGTTGCGATAAGCATAAAGATTAGGAACAAAATTTCCTGGTGCGATTCGTGAGAAAATTGTGTCACTGAGTTGATCACACGTTCGTGAAATCCATAAACAAAAACAGCAAACAAAATCGGAACAATAAATTGCGAATTGATGTAGGGCAGGTTGAATCGTTTCTCATTCGATTTTTCTTTCTTCGGTAGCATCAATACACCGCCACATACTACCGCAAATGCAAACAAGGTACCGATGCTGGTAAGATCCGTCATCAAAGCACTCTCTACAAATAATGAAGGTACCGCTACAATGATACCGGTTATCACAGTTGAAAATGCAGGTGTCTGATATTTCGGATGGATATTTCCAAATCGTTTGGGCATCAAACCATCGCGGCTCATGCTCATCCAGATGCGAGGCTGACCTATTTGAAAAACCAGCAACACGCTTGTTGCGGCTATTACTGCACTCACTGAAATAAAGAAACCTACTTTCCCTAAATGAATTTTTTCAAATACATATGCTAAGGGATCGGCCACATTATCAAACTCAGAATAGTTCACCATACCCGTAATAACCAATGTAACAACAATGTAAATCACTGTACAAATAATGAGCGAGTAGATCATACCCCGCGGTAAATCGCGTTGAGGGTTTTTACATTCTTCAGCCGTTGTAGAGATCGCATCAAAACCAATATAAGCAAAGAATACAGCAGACACTCCTTTCAAAACACCGGTAAATTGATTCGGCATAAAGGGTGTCCAGTTGTCGGTGTTAATGTAGAAAACACCAATACCCACAAGCACAGCAAGCACAATAAGCTTCAATCCCACCATAAAGTTTGCACTGCTTCTGCTTTCGCGAATACCTATGAAAGCAAGAATGGTGATCAGAATAATGATGATAAATGCGGGAAGATTACAGATGAATTTAAATCCGGCAATGACCGGTGCAGTAGCCCAGGCCAAGCCTTCTGTGGATGTGCCCGCTGAGACAGCCACATTATACATTTTCTCTGCAGTGGTTGGGTCGGTTGCAAGCCAAGTCGGCATATGTATGCCTATCCCCTCCAATAGATTTATAAAATAACTGCTCCATGAAATGGATACAACCACATTACCAATACCATATTCCAATATCAGTGCCCAACCAATAACCCATGCCGTAATTTCCCCAAAGGTTACATATGAATAGGTATAAGCACTTCCGGCAACCGGAACGCGTGATGCAAATTCAGCATAACACAATGCGGTGAACCCACAGGTAACAGCCGTGATAAGGAAAAGAAAAATAACCCCTGGGCCCCCATCGAACGCTGCCTGACCAATGGTAGAGAAGATACCCGCACCAATTACAGCCGCAATACCGAGGGAGGTAAGGTCGCGTACACCCAGCACTTTTTTAAGTTCGTTGGATCCGTGCCCGTCACCGTTTTCAGGGCCGGTGCTTTCCAGCACAGAAGAGAGGGGTTTCTTTCTAAAAAGTGAATCTAGCATTCCATTTAGGTTTAAGCGGGCTCAAAATAGTTGATTTTTTTGACTTAACTTGAGGGCAATATAAGATGCGTATTTTTTAAACTGGGCTTTTAATAATTTTTTGATGCACTTACCCAAGCAAGACGATAGCGCTCGTCAAACGAATATAACTACTGAAGAACTGAACGGACTTCCCTTAAGAGCATTTACGGGTAAGATCAATGTAATTACCGATGCGGCAAAGCTTTCTAAAATGTTGAGCGAAATTGAAAAGCATGACGTTGTAGGTTTTGATACAGAAACCCGACCCAGTTTTAAAAAAGGACAATCCTATAAAGTTGCGCTCATTCAATTGGCCATTCCTGATAAGGTGTTTTTAATACGGTTACACGACACTGGTCTTGCCGATGAATTGGTCTCTCTTTTCCAAAATCCAAACATCATGAAAGCGGGTGTGGCCATTCGTGATGACATTAAATTTCTTCAGAAGTTAAAGGCATTTGAGCCTGCAGGATTTGTTGAGCTGGCTACCTTATCGAAGGCTTCAGGACTGCAAGTAGAAAGTGTAAAAAAGCTGGCTGGACTTTTATTGGGATTTCGCATTTCAAAAAGTGCTCAAACATCAAACTGGGAAGCAGCAACACTTACCGAAAAGCAACTCGAATATGCCGCAACAGATGCCTGGGTTTGCCTGGAGATTTACCGAAAATTAAGTCTTCAATAATTTACAACTCTTCAATTTACCACGTTATTCGGTAGTAGCCATGATAGAGCAGGAAAGTTAGCCCACGCAAATTTCCTATCTTTCATTCTATAACTACCAACCATGAAAATCTTTACATCCCTTGTATTTTTCTTCGCATTAGTAACCAATTTATTAGCACAAAAACTTCAGATCAACGATCTAACATGCGAGTATCAGAATAATCCAATTGGTATTGATATTACGATACCTCGTTTCAGTTGGAAACTTATTTCTGCAGAGCAAGGCGTCAAGCAAACGAGTTACTCCATTCGTGTTGGCTTAGATTCGAAATCCATCATCAAGGGTCAAAACATTCTCTGGCAATCGAACGAAATTCAATCCGATCAATCTGTTCTTGTTCCATATGCTGGGTCAGCACTGAAATCACGACAACGGTATTATTGGCAAGTGAAGGTAAAAGACAACAAAGGAAATTCATCAGCATGGAGCGAAGTGAAATTTTGGGAGATGGGATTGTTGAGTGCTTCTGATTGGTCTGCCGAATGGATTGAACCTACATTGCCGGGCGATAGCACTGGTCAGCCCTCACCACTACTTCGTCATTCATTTGAACTGAAAAAAGCAGTTCAATCTGCCCGACTCTACATTACTTCACATGGATTATACGAAGCACACTTAAATGGAAAGCGCGTTGGCAACCAATACCTCACACCAGGCTGGACAAGCTACACTACCCGACTTCAATATCAAACCTACGATGTAACATCACTTCTTAGCAATGGAAGTAATGCTGTTGGTGTATTACTTGGCGATGGATGGTACAGAGGTTGGCTGGCATGGGATGGAAATAAGAATGTGTACGGAAAAAATCTAGCTCTTCTCTTTCAACTGGAAGTAAGGTATGGAGATGGGTCAACTGAAATCATCGCATCTAATGATCAATGGAAATGTTCTACGGGAGCCATCACGCGATCCGGAATTTATTATGGTGAGGCCTACGATGCACGTCTTGAAAAAAAGGGATGGGCTCAATCGGGTTTCAATGATGCAGGTTGGTCAAACGTTCACAAATTAGATGTGGGTAAAGAAAATCTTATTGCACCGTACGGACCTCCAGTATTGAAGCATGAAGAGTTTAAGGCAATCAAAATCTTCAAAACTCCGAAAGGAGAAACGGTTGTCGATTTCGGACAAAACCTTGTGGGATGGATTACCTTGAAAGTAAAAGGTAAAGCAGGAGATAAAATAAAAATACAACATGCTGAAGTGCTAACGAAAGAAGGAAATTTCTATATCGAGAATCTTCGGGCAGCACAAGCTGAAATTCTATACACTGTTAAAGGAGATGCAGAAGAAGTTTACGAACCTCATTTAAGCTTCTTTGGCTTTCGATATGTAAAGGTAGAAGGTTATCCGGGTGAACTTAAAACTGAAAACATTTTAGCAACAGCGGTCTACTCAGACATGGCACCAACCGGAAGTTTCTCTAGTTCAAATCCATTGCTCAATCAACTTCAACATAATATTCAATGGGGGCAAAAAGGAAATTTTGTTGATGTACCAACCGATTGTCCACAACGTGATGAGCGCCTCGGCTGGACTGGTGACGCCCAGGCATTCTCTCGAACGGCAGCTTACAACATGAACGTGGCAACCTTCTTTAACAAATGGTTGAAAGATCTTGCAGCTGATCAGGTAGAAGATGGGCGCGTGCCTTTTGTCATTCCGAATGTATTGAACAAAGATGCTTCGGCTTCTGCTGGATGGGCGGATGCTGCTACCATCATTCCCTGGAATATGTATATGGCCTTTGGCGATAAACGAATCCTGGAAGATCAGTACGAAAGCATGAAAGCGTGGGTAAACTACATGGAGAAAAGCAGTAAGAATGATTTATGGAATACCGGATTTCATTTTGGCGATTGGCTTTTCTACAGACCCTTTGATGATAACGATGGGCGCTCTGCTGTTACTGACAAATATTTAATAGCACAATGTTTCTGGGCACATTCAACACAATTGCTTCTTAATACAGCTACTGTTTTAGGAAAGAAGGACGAGGTAACACTTTACACCAACATGCTGAAGCGCATAAAAGACGCATTCCAAAAAGAATATTTAACTCCCAGCGGAAGACTCGTTTCCGGAACCCAAACAGCATATGTGCTTGCCTTGAATTTTGATATGCTCCCTGAAACCTTAAGGCCACAAGCTGCCGAGCGTCTCGCACAAAATGTAAAAGATTATGACCATCACCTAACGACAGGTTTTCTTGGGACACCTTATCTCTGTGATGTTCTTACGCGATTTGGTTATACCGATGTTGCGTACGATTTGTTGATGCAGGAAAGTTATCCCTCATGGCTTTACCCTGTGAAGATGGGCGCCACCACAATCTGGGAACGTTGGGACGGAATAAAACCAGATGGCACATTTCAAACTCCGGGCATGAATTCATTTAACCATTATGCATATGGAGCAATTGGCGATTGGATGTACCGAACAGTTGCCGGACTTCAGGAAGCCTCACCAGGCTACAAAGAAATTCTTATCACACCAAAGCCTGGAGGAAAATTAACGAATGCGTCAGCAGAATTGAAAACGAATTATGGTGTCGCAAAGTCATCGTGGAAAATTGAAAGCGGAACATTTAAACTTTCAATAACCATACCTGCAAACACAACGGCAACGATTGTGCTTCCACAAGCTGCATCATCAACCATTACAGAACATGGCATTGACATTGGGAAATTAAAAGCAATCAGTTCTTCAATAAAAGAAGGAAGTGATTTAAAAATTACAATTGGTTCGGGTACTTATCAATTTGACTATGTCTGGAAATAGAGAAGGTCAAAATTGGACATAAATATTAATATCAATTTTGTTCTCTTTAATATTGGATTTGTGAGGCTTACCTAATCTACGTGTGAAGGTTATTTGATTTGTTAAACTTTGCTCCAGAGGATCAATCTGTTTATAGAAATAGCATAAGGATAAAAATCGGCTCCAGAGGATCCACCTATAAAAAAGAGCGGTCTTCTCAAATCGATAGGTAAGATTGTAATACTTTAAGGTGGCTCCTCCGGAGCTAGTAAAATTAATTTATGAAGCTGCTCAAACAGGCTGCTCACCGGAGCAAAACGTATATTCTAATGGTTCCGTATAGAGCGCAATTTTGCTGAATAATGATTTATATACCTCGTTTGTACGTAAACAGTGGCAAAATAAGAAACGCGTCACTGTCCATGAACAGCGTAGTTCATTCATTCCTCAAAACTTCTACTGGGTTAGAGGTTGCAGCTTGATAAACTTTAAATCCAACTGTAAAGCAACATGAGAGTAGAATAAAAAACAGGGCAGTGAAAAATGCCGCAGGTCCTACTGCAGTATGATAGACTAATATAAACTGAAAAATTAGCTTATTGACCAGAATATACCCTAAGCAAGAACCAATCGCAAAAGATATCAGCATGATGCGCATCAAATTTCTGTTCATGAGTACAATAAGGTGACTCATAGAGGCACCCAATACTTTACGCACACCGATTTCTTTTTTTCGTTTAATAATATTCAGCGATACCAAAGCAAAAAAACCGCCCGCAGAAAGCAACATGGTAAGCACAGCTAAAGAAAGAGCAACAGTTTTGAATCCTGCATTGAGCTGTTTCTCTTTCGACACTACATCAGATTGCAGAAATCCTCTATAGGGTTGATTGATGATAATTTTATTCCAGGTTTGTTCCATCTCTTTTCCAATTGCTATCAAATCGTTTGAACTACTTCTCGTCACTACATATTTCAAGTCTTCAATCTTTGCCATCCGTAATACACATGGTGGCACAAGTGCATGTAACCCCAATTGTTTATAGTCTTCTACTACACCAACAATTGTAAAAAAGGTGCTGTCTAATCGCACTTGTTTTCCTATTGGATCGGTGAGGTTACAGGCTTTTGCAAAAGTTTGGTTAACGATAATAGACGCGTCTGCATCCAGGCCCTTTCCTGGAAAAAAATGGCGGCCTTGTGCCAAACGTAGCCCCATAGTGGTAAAGTAATCTTCGCCATAAACATGCGCTATGTGAGCTTGAAATTCTGGTCCATCATTATTTACCGTTACCTGATAAGCAGATGCCCACTCACCAATTTGGTGCACAGCTCCGGCTACGCTGACGATGCCGGGATTTTGTCTGATGGCCTCGCTGAACACTGTAAATTCCTGTTGGTTATTTATTTCCGTTACTACCACATGATCAATATCGTATCCATAGTCAACCTGTTGCTGATAAGAAGCGTTCTGAGTCAGAATAACTCCAACAATTAATGCCATGCATGATAAACTAAATTGAGTGATCAGCATAAACTGTGTAAACTTTCCGGAAGAGCCAACATTGGTCTTCCCTTTGAGAATGCTTAATGGCCGAAAGGAACTAATAAAAATGGCAGGGTACATTCCTGAAATGACTGCCGTGGCGATTGGTAACAGTATGATAAATATCCATAGGCCGGCATTTGAATTAAAGTTCAGAGACAATTCAAATCCGGTCAATGCATTTATTTTAGGAAGCAATAAGGCTACGGTAATGAGTGCGAGTATCGAGGCAAGAAAGCATAAGATCAGATTTTCTGTTAAAAACTGTCTTATCAATTGTAATCTCATACTCCCAAAAACTTTGCGCATACCGATTTCTTTCAAGCGACTGCTCGAAAATGCGATGGAAATATTGATGAAATTAAAGCAGGTAATAATTAAGATAAGAAACGACATTACCACTGGCACAAATACAACAACACCACGTTGATTTGCTTGTAAGTCCCGGCTCTCGACAAAATTTTCAAAATCCTTATCGGATGTATATTTTATTTCCTTAAAAGGCTGAAAATAAAATCGGTCAATGCGCTCATCATCAACAGCCTGATTATATACGTTAGCATACGGTTTTAGTAACGCTTCGAGATTATGGATACTACCGGAGTCTTTGATTTCAGCAAATGTTGTTACGTTAGTTTTTCCTATTAAATCATTTTGTTTGATTTGCCCAAATGAATACACATTTGAAAATGGGATTACCATTTCAAATTGAAAGCTTGAATTGTTTGGAATTTTGTCAATTACCGCCTGTATGATAAAGGTCTCTTCAACTCCTGCGTCATTGATTAGCACAACCTCTCGCCCAATAGATACCTCATTACCAAAATGTTTTTTGACGAAACCATCACTGACAACCACAGAGTGATCATTAAATTTTTCGTAGCTGCCATATTTCAAAGGAAAATTAAAAACATCAAAAATATCTTTATCAGCATAACATACTTGTTCATGAAAAACATGATCCGATTGTTTAACCAACGTACCTGAGTTATGCAGCCGAACCACCCTCATTATACCCGCAAGATCTTTTCCGATTGATTCCGAAAGTTGAAGGGGAGCAATTCCAACTAGCTTTGATTCGCCTTTCTTCGTAAGTACACTATTTACACGATACAGTGATTCTGTTCCTATGTGATGACTATCAAAAGACTCAGTATAATTATAGTTGAGATAGGATATCATACAACATGCAAGCGCAAAACCCATGCTCACCAAGTTGATAATCACATATACTTTATTTCGAGCCAGTACTCGAAATGCTATTGTAATGTAGTTTTTAATCATCCTGTTTTTTTAATGGGCTTGGACAAAAGCTATGCCGGAAAAAAACACGCGATTTGGCATGGTGTCCGCATATCATGCTTATGAAGTGTCCGCAATCGCATTCATTCATAATTGAATGTGTACAAAAATGAACTATGGTTTAAGGATTTTCTTATTTGTTAAAGAATTATGGCATTCAATTTCCTTAAGTAGTGCTGGGTTCGTTGGAGATTTGGCTTTTGAAATTGCTGTAGTATTGGGTTTACGAGAATATGGAATGTGGCAAATACGCGGGGCATTGTGGAGTCAGCTGCATTCATTTTCCGTCCTACGTTTTTATTTTTCCCCAAGTGTATGTTGCTGTGAAGTCATTCACATGTCCCGTGCCCATGGGGAATCTTATTAGCAGAGTGTTGCTATTTAGATGATCAAATTGTACAAGGCTCTACTGCTGCCAATAAATCAAAGTGGAATGAGGCTATAATTTTGACTGGTGAAATTATAAATGTAAAAGATACAACTAGCTACTTCTTTGGTTTTGCATTTTGTTTCTCTCATCCTGCAGCTCGCGCGAAAGCTTGGTTTGTTTTTCCATCGCTTTGCGTTTGTATTCTTCAAACTCACGCTGCGTGGAATCAAGCGATCCGGTTTTATCCTTTAGGTTGATGTGCACCATTTTCAATCTTCCTATCAGTATAACTACAAAAAATACTAAGCCTGCGATGATAGAAAATGCAATAGTGATGAATACCGATTTCAGAACATCTATCCCTAGCATGGTAACATGAGTGCCGGCATGCATTACATCTGCCAGCGATTCTTCCTTTTGCTTAATAATCGCATTTGATTTCTGAAGTGAACCATTTACTCTTTTTAAGCTATCGTTTAAGTGTGCAATACTGGCCTGCTTTGCACGAAGGGAATCCTGAGAGATTTTCCATACACCATCTAATACAGATTCTTTAATTACCTTATAATCCTTAAATGACTGAGCTTTTGATTTCATATAGAGGTATCTCTCTTTAAGCGTTGAAGGAGGCGTCTCAAGAGCAGCATCTTTTGCAGATTGAGCAAAAAGACCAAGCGAAGCCAATAGACAAATTAAAAGGGCAATTATATTCTTCATATCTGTATTGTAAGATGAGCTAGAGCGCAACTTACGATCAAATCATGCCATCCTCCAATTGAAATATTCAGATACCCTATTAACCCGATTAAAAGTAAGGTAGGTCGATCAAAGTATTACCGTAGTAAGATCAACAATTCAGGCCTCAAAATGTCGAAGTTAGATTCTTGCAGTGGCAAGAACAGCTACTCCATATTTTTTATTGTGGGCCATAGGTCATTTGCCATCTTAATAAATCCAGGCTTGTCTTTACTCCACAATTCTTTTACATCTTTATTATAGTTCAAGTACAGTTTACCATCCACAATCGTCCATGCGTCAGGATCGGTTGGAGCCTTGTGATTGTCGGAAACGCCATAGGCACAATACCCTCCAAATTGTGGTGCATACTTTTCGGGTGATGATTTGAACGCTTCGAGATTTGTCTGACTGGAGAAATGCCAATCCGCATCATTCCAATGAACAGAAATTTTTGGATCACCCTTCAGAGGTTTGCCAACCGTGAAATACGCAACAGGATCATATCCCTTAATTGCGCCTGCCGATGTGCTAAAAACTTCTGCCTTCTGTGCGCTGACCAGTGTAGTGATCAGTGCAGCTAAAAATAGAATTATCAATCTGCTCATATAGATTTTGTTTAATTGAATCAAAAGTATAAACCACATCAGCTCCGAACTGTCATGCATAAGACAAGTTATTGGATAATATATTGTTTATTAACTTTCCAACATGAAGATTGGCCTGCTCTCTGATACACACAGCTACCTCGATCCTAAAGTCTTTGATTACTTCAAAGATTGTGATGAAGTATGGCATGCAGGCGACATTGGAGAAATTAGTCTGATAAGTGAACTTCAAAAGTTCAAACCATTTCGCGCTGTGTTTGGGAATATTGACAACAAAGAAATTCAACATTTATTTCCGGAAGATCTTTGGTTTACCTGCGAAGGAATTACTGTTTGGATGACGCACATTGGTGGCGTTCCTCCAAACTATAACCCACGTGTTAAAAAGATTTTAAAGGAAAAGACCCCTGACGTATTTATCTGTGGACACTCCCACATACTGCGCATTAAACGAGATCCAAATTTTAACAATCTGCTTTACATTAATCCGGGTGCAGTTGGAAATCATGGCTTCCATGCTATCAAGACCATTGTGCGTTTTGATATCAACAATGGCAAAATAGAAAATATGGAAGTGATTGAGTTGGGGAAGAGAGGGGTGATTACTTAGATGAAAAAATAAAAGGTCAATGATTTTAAATCACTGACCTTTTAAATTAGTTGATGGCCGCTTCCTTTGCTCTCAGGCAAAAGAAATTAAAGCTTATACATATTGATTTAACATCACAGGCATCACCAGCATTAAAATATCTTCGGCCGCATCTTTATCTACGGGAAGAATAACACCAGCTTTATTCGGTGCCGACATGGTGAGCTTTATTTTATCCGAATCTAAGTTCGTTAACATTTCGATAAGGAACTTCGCATTGAAGCCAATCTCGATATCCTCACCATCATGTTCACATGAAAGACGTTCGTTCGCTTCGTTTGAGAAATCCAAGTCTTCAGCAGAAATCTGCAATTCACTTCCTGTAATTTTCAAGCGTACCTGATGCGTAGTTTTGTTCGCATAGATTGAAATACGTTTCATTGCACCCAACAAATCGTTGCGCTCAATGGTCATGGTAATATTATTCACTGCAGGAATAACATTATCATAGTCAGGGAAACGCTCATCGATCAAGCGACAAATCATTTTGATGTTGCCGAATTTAAAGAAGGCGTTCGACATATTGAAGTTTACACTTACCTCAGAGTTTTCACTTGGTAATGTTGCTTTTAGTAAATTCAGGGCTTTGCGTGGAATGATAATCGTATTACCATTATCCGACTTAACATCTGTCCTTCTATAGCGAACCAAACGATGTCCGTCTGTTGCAACGAACGTTGTATTCTTATCGCCCAGGTTTACATAAACACCTGTCATGGCCGGCCGAAGTTCGTCACTGCTTGTAGCGAATATAGTATTGTTAATAGCACGTGAAAGAACTTCAGTAGATATCTCCGCAGAGAAATCATTTGACACTGAAGGTACTTTAGGGAAATCAGTTGCGTTTTCACCTGAAAGTTTATAGCGACCATTATCTGAAATGATTTCGATGCTGTATGTTGATTCATCAATCGAGAACGTAACCGGTTGCTCTGGAAGGTTCTTTAATGTATCTAACAAAATACGGGCTGGCACAGCAATGCTACCTTTCTCTTTCGATTCAACCTGAAGTTCAGTGATGATCGAAGTTTGAAGATCAGAGGCTGTAACCGTAAGACTTCCCTTGTCAAGTTCAAACAGGAAATTTTCAAGGATTGGAACAACAGGGTTCGTGGTGATAACACCATTGATATTGGATAGCTGCTTAAGCAGGTAAGCCGAGTTGACGATAAACTTCATGAAATAGTGGTTTGATTCGTTAAAAGCGGGTGTAAAGTTAAGAAGAAAACCGAATAATAAAACCGCGTTCCTGACCCCGGAACGTCACAAATTAGTCTATAAATTTTTCACCTGATGGGAATGTTTCCTTAACCCAGGAATAGCAATTCACCATTGACGATCGACAATCAGGGTTTGAAAAAAAGTTTTGGCTTGAATATTTCTCTCACTTTTTCAATGGCGAAAACCGCCCGATCATTTCCATTGATCAACCCCGGAAACTGGTTGCGCGTTTTGTCAAATGGATAAATCTGCAGAATGTACGCTCGGCTAGCAATGTCTTTAACCGTTATCTGCACAATTGGCTTGCCCGTAAAAAGACTATCCGTTGTAGAAGAAGTGGACAGATATTCATCCACGGTTAGTAACGACACCTGATCCAAAAATTCATTCAGCTTGGTGGTGTCTGTTTGGGCCAATCCCTTCACCCCAAAATATTGTTTGTCCATAACAACTGTAAAATCGTCTTGAGCGTTATTTGGAAACGCAGCTTCCAGTTGTTGGAAGTTTCGCCAGTTAAAACCGAAAACCAGTTTATTGCGCCAGTCTTTTTCTTGCAATTCAAAAATTCCGGAAACGTAAACACGATAACCCGGAATGATTACCTGATAACTTTGATCGTCATTTTCACCTTTAAAAATACCTTGCGTTTTTTGAACATTACCTCCTGCTTGAAAACCAAAAACCGTTTGGCCAGCTGCAAACAAATTTACCTTCACTCCATTTTGGGCAAGTGCATTGTTTGTTGAATCCTGAAGTGAGTTTGCAATGGGGCGTTTAGGTTCTACTTGTTGAAGGGTAGCAAAAAGAACTTCAATCATGTTGGCGTCTGCTTCAAACTGTTCGTTCACTTTCCATCGCGATCCATTGAATTTTAAATCTACTTTTCCATTTTTGGATTCAAGCGTAATTTGATCAACCGTTTTCAAATCGAAATTTCGAAACAAATTCTTATCGACTGAATATTGATTGTCGGAACGACCATACCAATACGCAGCCGCTGTTGCCGCGAGCAACACACACAGAATAATTACTAAGCGTTTGTTCTTCTTTTCCTGCATATCAGTATTGAGCAAACTTCTTTTTACGCCAATAAGCTCGTGCTACACCATACATCAGGAACAAGAGAATAGGGAGTGCCACATTAATAACTTGCCACTTCAAGCGTTCAGTATTTATCTTATCAGCATTGAGCGGACGAATTTTAACTTGTTTGTTTCGTGCCTGTATCAAGCCTCCTTCATCCGTTAGGTAAGCAAGGGCATTCATCAGAAACTCGCGGTTAGCAAAGGCGTAGTTTGTAAAGGGATCAAAACCCAAGGGTTGTGCTTTTCGCGTCCGCGGATTAACATCGTTGCGAATGATGTCCCCATCGCCAATCACCAATAATTTAGTCACCTTGCCTTCACCTACAAAAACTGATTGGTCAGCACCTTCAGGCAAAAATCTATTCTTAAAAAGCGATGAGAACTTTCCTTCCAATAAGTATCCTGTCGGAATAGACGATAGCGTATAATCATCCTGCTTCACCTCTTTGCGAAGTTGATTTACATTTACATGTACAGGTGCGGCAACCGTTCTGGTGAATTGTGATGTTAACATCAATGGAGTCTTCACAATACCTTCTGCTTTCACGGTGTCAATGCTGCTGATGAATTTTGCAACAATGGCATCCAGGTTTCTTGTGATGGGATGGTCTGCATAATGATTTATCAGTGGAAAGAACGGCCACTCCATCAATTGCATGTTGGGCTTCCCTCCCGTTTGTCCCGTAACAACCGGATAGAATGATGAACTCTTATCTTGAATCAAATCAGGATTTATACGGATACCATATTTAAAAAGTAAGTCGTCAAGATTAAGATTATAGGGCAAAGCAAAATAATCTTCACGCGATGCGCTGTCCATGCTTGCATTCATTCTGTCAATAAGAAATATCACTTTTCCTCCACGCATAATATACTGATCGAGATTAAATTTATCGATCTGAGAAAAAGCCTGAGTTGGCTTAGCGATAATCAGTGCATCTACTTTTTTCAATGCTTCACGATCCTGAAGATTTACCTTGGAAATAGCATATACTTCCATCGCGTCCTGTTGAAATGCAGCAATGTCCAACGATTCCAGTTCACCTTGTCCGGAAACAAAACCAATTTGTTTTTGATTTTCATTGGCGAGTTTATAAATGGCGTTGGCTAATTCATACTCAATACTTTCAATAGACTGATTAATGGATGAAGCCTTGTTTCCTTTGAGCAACATTACACCGGTTTCCAAACCGCCATACGAGATGATCACACCGGGGAAAATTATTTTCTCAATGCGTTGTCCGTCTTTCTTATCAATTACATTAGTAGGTTGAATGCCCCGCGCAGAAAGATCCGCCATAAATTCGGATTGTGCTTTCTGGCTCATCGCAGTCGTGGGATTCGTCACAAAGTATTTTACTTTGTTGTTGGAGTAAACACGAAACTCTTCCAACGTTTCGGTAATAGATTTTTGAAATCTTTTAAAGTCAGAATTCAAATAACCATCCAGAAATACTTCTACGTATACATCATCTTCTACATTCTGAAGAATGGATTTCGTTTGATCTTTTAAACTGTAGCGTTTTTCTTCGGTAAGATCAATTCTGAAAAAGTAATTCGATACAACAAGATTGATCAGGACGATGAATACCAATCCGTTGGCAAACACCAATACATCACCCAGTATTCTGCTTTTCCAGTTTACCATTGTCTGCTGCCCAGGATTAGTTTGGTAATGGAAAGCATCACGAAAATGACGCTTAGAAAATACAAGACATCACGCGAATCAATAAGGCCTTTGCTCAACGAATCATAATGATACGTAATACCAAATTGTTTTATGAACAGCGCATTCGCTGAAAAGAAATTCAACGAAGCCAATGAATCAAAGCCGGTAAAAAAAATAAAACATAAGAAAGCAGCACATACGAAGGCAACAATCTGATTAGGTGTAATGCTGGACGCAAAAATCCCTACTGCGCAAAATATAGCAGCAAGCAAAATCAAACCGATGTATGAACCAATAACACCCGATGTATCAATGTTACCAATCGGATTTCCCAGACTGTAAATTGAAAAGTAGTAAACTATTGTTGGTAGCAATGCAAAAAGAACAAGCAGAAAGCTGGCAAGGAATTTTCCAAGTATAATATCCCAATCACTGAGTGGTTTGGTCAGCAACATTTCCATCGTTCCTGACTTTCTTTCTTCCGCAAAACTTCGCATGGTAATGGCGGGCACCAGGAAAATAAAAACAAAAGGCGCAACTGAAAAAAGAGTAAACATATCGGCATAGCCGGAATCAAGAATAGAGGTTTCGGGAAATACCCAGGCCAATAATCCCATGCCCACCAGAAAAACTCCAATCACAACATACGCGATGAGCGAGTTAAGGAAGCTTTTAAATTCTTTTGAAAGTATCTGAAGCATTTCTGATTTTATCCTGATTACAATTCGTTTTCAATTGACGTTGATACAATGGTAAGGTCTCTGAAAATACTTTCCAGAGAAGCCTCTTCTTGTTTTAATCCCACCAATGATAAATTCTTATCCGCAGCAAACCGAAACAACTCCGGCCGAATGTCAACACCAGACGCTGCAACCACTGAAAATTTTCCTTTAGAGACTTCCTGAACCCGAATAACGCCCTTCAAAACACTCAGCTCATTCGCCTCCACATTTCCTTCAAACTCTACCATGACCGACACACCGGCATCGCTTCGCTGTAAAAGATTTTGAAGAGAATCGTCTGCTACAATTTTTCCTTTATTGATCACCACCACACGATCGCAGATTGCTTGCACTTCCTGCATAATGTGCGTAGAGAAAATTACAGTTTTATTTTTACTGACTTCTTTAATGAGCTTTCTGATTTCAATCAATTGATTGGGATCCAATCCTGAAGTAGGTTCATCCAAAATCAAAACCTTTGGATCGTGAAGTAAAGCTTGCGCCAACCCAATGCGCTGACGATATCCTTTCGAAAGGGACTCAATCTTTTTGTTTTGTTCACGCGTCAAACCGCAGCGCTCAATCATCTCACCTACCCGCGACTTCAATACCTTACCTCCAATCCCATATAACCCACCAATAAACTCAAGGTATTCGTGTACATAGAGATCAAGGTAGAGCGGATTGTGCTCGGGCAAATAACCCGTCACTTTCTTCACCTCCATTGGATTCTCCATTACATTGAATCCCGCCACGATTACATCGCCAGAGGTTGGCGGCAAAAAACAAGTGGCCATTTTCATGGTAGTTGATTTGCCCGCCCCGTTTGGTCCAAGAAAACCCACAATCTCGCCTTCCTGTACATTAAACGAAATATCATCAACCGCTTTTTGCTGGTCGTATTGCTTCGTTACATGTTGAATCTGGAGGGACATAGGCTATTGAAGGCGCAAGTTTAAAGTATTTTGACATTATGGAGAAAAATGTTTTAGGTTTCAGCCGAGCCCTTAACCCACTTAAAGGTAAAGCCTAAGGGTAAAGACAGGAAGCATACAGCCATCATACAGCTATAGTGGAAGGAGAGTGGAGAAAGAGTGGAAGAAGACTGGACAACAGATAGAGAATAATGGATGGATAAGGAACGGGAAAAGCCTTATTGCTGGGATGCCGTAACATAAGTAGGATAGCGATATTAACCAATCTGCTGAGGTCAAGTAGTTACCAACGAAAAACCCGGCTTATTAATTGCCGTTGTAATGACAAGGTTTTTTCAGAACTTTACCCTTCAAATTCATTCCGTATGCACTTTATCAAGATAGCGCTTTTTGTTCTTATTGCCAACATCAGTTATGCTCAACAGGGCTATGATATTAAGTTCCACGTTCAAGGATTAAAGGACACTACAGTCTATCTGGCACATTATTTTGGGGAAAGCCAATACCTGAAAGACACTGCCAAAGTAAATAACAAAGGCGATTTC
This sequence comes from Chryseolinea sp., assembly GCA_031388805.1. GTDB lineage: Bacteria > Bacteroidota > Bacteroidia > Cytophagales > Cyclobacteriaceae > Chryseolinea. Next base: position 94,112 of record JANMRZ010000079.1, on the reverse strand, counting down.
ACCTTTAATGGAAAGAAAGCATTAGGCCAGGGTATATATATGCTTGTACTGGGCAGCACGCGCGTTATGGAGTTCGTTATCGGTCAAACTCAAAACATCAGTTTCGAAACAAAGTCTGACGATTACATTAAGAACATGAAGGTTACAGGTGATCTTGATAATAAATTATTTTTCGAGAACATGATTTTCAATATGGATCGCCATAAAGAAGCAGAACCCTTTATGAAAATTATTCAAGACAGTACCTTGGCGGAAGATAAAAAGAAAGATGCACGCATACGCTTTTCAAAAGTAAACGATAAGGTAACGGCTTATCAGAAAGACATAATCGCTAAATACCCAACTACATTAACAGCAAGAATATTTAAAGCCAACCAGCCCATCACTATTCCTGATCCACCAAAGAAAACAGATGGTTCAATTGATTCCACTTTTCAACTTCGTTGGTACCGCGAGCATTTCTTCGACAATTTCGATTTGTCTGATGAAGCGCTAATCCGCATGCCCAAATCCATCTATGCTGAAAAGGTAAATGAATACCTCGATAAGTTATACGCTCCGCAAGCTGACACGATTACCAAAGCAATCAAGAAGATTGTAGCAATGGCAAAGAAAAATCAGGAGACGTATAAATATTCTGTTTTTATTATCATGAGAAAATATCAGGAACCTGAAATTATGGGGCTTGATGCGGTGTATGTAAATCTCTATGATACTTATGTAGCCACAGGTGAGATGGATTTTTGGATGAATGCAACGTTTAAGAAAAATGTGAAGGAGTATGCAGACCGGTTGCGAAAAAGCCTGGTGGGCAAGACGGGCGCTAACCTGATTATGCAGGATTCCAACTTGAAGCCTCGTTCGATGTATGACATCAAATCAAAATACACAGTGCTCTTTATTTTCGATCCGGATTGCGGCCATTGCAGAAAAGAAACACCTGTATTGGTTGATTTCTATAATAAAAACAAAACCAAGTTAGACGTTGAAATTTATGCCGTTAGTTCCGATACATCGATGGCCAAGATGAAAGGTTTCATCAAAGAGTTTAAACTCACTGGTATTACAGTGAACGGTCCGCGCACCTATGTAGGCAACTATCAGGATTTATACGATGCCATTACTACGCCTTCACTCTATATATTGGACCGCAAGCATAAAATCATCGCTAAGAAGGTACCAGTCGAAAAGCTGGAGGACTTCTTAACTCAATATGAAAAGTTTGAAAAGGCAAAGGCATCTGCTAAGCTCTAAAAGGTTCTTGGGGGTTAATTAAGGCTATCACATCCTGAATTTGCTCTCAAATGGCTACTGATCTTAATAAATATAAGCCGTTTGTAACTTTTTTAGACTTTTTTGAGTCTTATATGCAACTATTCACCCAATTGGAAGTATCTACTAGTGAAGTAAAACAATCCCACAATAAAAATTACAGTTATGGCATTCTTTGACAACCTCCTCGGCAAGAAAAAACAAATCGTGAAGGCGAAATGCCCCATTACTAAAGAACAAATTGAGACCGGCTTCGGGTATTTACTCACCACATCCGATGTTGTGGCCTCAAAAAAATACTGGGATATGGTAATGACCGAACCGGAAACTATTTCCTATTCTGTTTCTCACTTCAAAAACCTGGCAAGTGGCACTCAGATGCGTAACATGATCTTCGAAAAATACAGTGGCATTGAAACGCCATGGATGATTTCAGATTCGTGTATCAACCTCTTCGAGAATATTGACAAACAAACTGCTCGCGAAAACGCCAAAAAATGGTGGGCCGCCGAAGGCAAGTTCAATCCGGAGAATACCGGTCCTGCAGTACAGACATTAGAAGCTACCGTATTCCAAAACTGGAAAGATTATGCCGTGCTTGAAGCCGGACGATCAAGAGTAGTATTACATTAATTTTTTTACAGGTTTAGGTTAGGTAAAAGGCCTCGCGAATTTCGTGGGGCTTTTTAGTTTTAAGACCCGACCTAATTATTCCTGGCAATAGTGAACTCTACCAATTGAATGAGCGATTGCTTATATGGGGAATCTGGAAATTCTTCCACTAGTAATAGCGCAGCCTCATGGTAACGAGTCATGGCTTGCTGCGCGTACTCAATACCTCCCGATTTTTTAACAAAGGCGATAACTTCTTTTACCTTCTTCGGTTTTTCGCTTTCATTTTTAATGATGCTAATGATCTTTCGTTTCTCCAGCCACGATGCTTTTGACAATGCATAAATCAGCGGAAGCGTCATCTTCTTTTCTTTAATATCAATGCCAACGGGTTTACCTATCTCATCATCCCCAAAATCAAATAGGTCATCTTTAATCTGGAAAGCCATACCGATGTTCTCTCCAAACTTGTGCATGGTTTTTACCATCTCATCACTCGCTCCGGATGAACTGGCACCAACAGCGCAACATGAAGCGATAAGAGAAGCCGTTTTTTGTCGAATGATTTCATAATAAATCTCTTCGTTAATATCCAGACGCCTTGCTTTGTCAATTTGTAATAACTCACCCTCGCTCATTTCGCGAACGGCATCCGTAACAATACTAAGCAAGTTGAAATCTTTATTCTCTACCGAGAGCATCAATCCGCGCGAAAGCAGAAAATCGCCCACCAAAACAGCAATCTTATTTTTCCATAAAGCATTTACAGAGAAGAAACCCCTGCGATAATCTGCTTCATCCACCACATCATCGTGAACCAATGTAGCCGTGTGAAGAAGCTCAATGAGCGAAGCACCACGATAGGTGGAGTCGTTAATTTGTCCGCAGGTTCCGGCACTTAAGAAGACAAACATCGGGCGCATCTGTTTGCCTTTGCGCTTCACAATGTAACCCATGATCTTGTCTAACAACAAAACCTTGGTCTTCATGGAAGCACGAAACTTCTGTTCGAACTCTTCCATCTCCCGGGCCACCGGGGCTTTTATATCGTCAAGGCGTAAAGACATGAAGCGCAAGTATACACATTGATCAGTATATTTTACCGTGTGTTGTTGAAAATAGTATCAGCAGAAAGTCAACGCGTTACATTCATTTCCAAAAACAAAAAACAAGTTATATGTCGCACTCTACTTCCTTGTTATTTTGTTACTTTAGGTCTATGAAGTGGACCTACAATTATTTGGATGATATATTCTTCGCCATCATCGTATTAGGCATTGCGTTTGTAATCGGTCGCATTTTGCGTTTTATCATCGGTCGGTTTGTGCGCACGGCATCGAGCAAACTAAAAGTTGACCCTACCAAATACAATTTCTTAAAAAACGCTGTCGAGTTTATTGTTTACGTCATTGCTTTCATTGTCATCTTTCGCTCCATTCCTACGCTTCATGATTATGGCACGGCCATCTTTGCAGGGGCAGGAGTGTTTGCTGCCATTGTCGGTTTTGCTTCGCAGTCTGCCTTCTCTAATATTGTGAGTGGAATATTCATTGTGATCTTTAAACCGTTTAGTGTGGGCGATCGCATTCGTGTTGGCCAACTTTATACCGGTGACGTGGAGGACATTACTTTACGCCATACGGTAATCAAAGATTTTGAGAACCGAAGGATTGTAATGCCCAACAACGTTATAAGCAATGAAACCATTATCAATTCAAATCTCAATGAAGAAAAGCTTTGCATCTTTATTGAAATTGGAATATCCTTCGATTCGAATGTTGATCAAGCCCTGAACATTATGCAAGAGGAAGCTGAAAAACATCCGGAATGCAAAGACAACCGAACACCCTTTGCCATTGAAAGAGGAGAGCCAAAAGTAGAAGTTAAGCTGATCAACATTACAGACACTGCGCTTATTCTTCGGGCCTGGGCTTGGGCAACCGATCCCTCCACGGGTTTTGATATGAAATGCGATCTGTTGAGATCCATCAAACTGAAGTTCGATGCAACCGGCATTTCACTTGCCTACCCGCAACGACTGATTCAGATTAAAGACAATAGTGCACTGATTAAAGATAATAATACGTTACCGCGATAGGTATATGAGCCATCCAAAAAGTACAGATCATCCGGTATACGTTTCAACTGAAAACCTGATACTGGAATTAATTTCCTATAACAAGGAACAGTATGATAAATACTGCAATAAAAATCCGGATGAATTACTAAAAGAGCTTAACCCCGATCGTGTAAACTGGATTAATCTGGATGGCCTAAATAACCAGGACATCATTGAAAAATTACAAAACCACTTTCAACTTCATTATTTATTGATTGAAGACGTACTTGGAGATCAACGACCAAAGGCAGAAGAATATGATGATTATTTCTTCTTCACACTCAAGATGTTGTATCGGATAGATGATACTGGTATAGACTATGAACAGGTAAGTTTTGTACTCGGTAAAAATTATCTGATTTCGTTTCAGGAAAAAGCAGGCGATTTCTTTGATGGTTTTCGTGATCGGATCAAAAACGATCTGGGAAAGGTAAGAAAGAAACAAGCTGATTATTTGCTCTACCGCCTGATCGACATCATCGTTGAAAACTATTATTCTGTTCTCGATAAAATTGGCGACAGTGTAGAAGAGATCGAAGAAAACGTATATGAAAACCCAACGAACGATACCTTCAATAGAATTCAAAAATTAAAAAAGGATCTGATCTATTTACGCAAGGCAGTTTATCCTTTGCGCGATGCTTTAAGCAAAGTCATAAAAGGAGAATCTGAATTCATTGAAGAAGAAAGCCTGCGCTATTATTCTGATGTGTACGACCATGTTATCCATCTGATTGATTTACTTGATACATATAAAGATTTAACCTCCAGCTTGCTTGATATTCACATCAACGCAATGAACACAAGAATGAATGAGGTAATGAAAGTATTGACCGTTATCTCCACCATATTTATGCCCCTCACTTTTATTGTAGGTGTTTATGGAATGAATTTCGACTACATGCCGGAGCTGCGTTGGCATTGGGGATACTTCACTGTATTGGGTTCGATGGGATTAATTGTAATAAGTATGCTCTATTACTTTAGAAGGAAAAAATGGTTTTGATGCGGTTGACATCTTAACTTGCCTTAATCCAAAATTCCACTCCAATTTTCTATACTTGAGAAATGTTTGTTCGCATCAAAGGGTGAATCAAAAATTCCAAACACCGTAGATCCTGATCCAGTCATGCTGGAATAGATTGCTTCAAGAGCATACATCTTTTTCTTTATTTCGTTGATCTCCGGATACTTTCCAAAAACGGAATCTTCAAAATCATTCTTTACAGCATTCTTCCAATCGCGTACTGGCCGTGTTGTTAAAACATGTTGCAGCGAAACTTCTGGGTGATGTGGTTTTACGTTCGCATATGCTTCGGCTGTAGATACATGTATGTTCGGCTTCACCAACAACAAAAATTTACCTTTCAGCTTTACATCAATTTCGGTTATCACTTCTCCACGGCCCAATCCCCACATGGGTTTGTCCTGAATAAAAAAAGCACAATCACTTCCCAACGCAGCAGCATATTGCATCAGCTGTTCATTGGAGAGATTCAATTCAAAAATTGTATTTAATAACCGCAAGGTGTGTGCAGCATCGGATGATCCTCCACCCAAACCAGCACCCGTTGGAATAATTTTATGAAGATAAATTTTGACCGGATGAAGATCAAAATCTCTTTTTAGTAGCGCATACGCTTTCAAACAAAGATTATCTTCTACCCTTCCTGGAATGGAATTTCCAGAACTGGAAAAGGTTAATGTGTCCGAAGGAATTACTTCTAAAATATCCGTCCAGGATACTGGATAAAAACAGGTTTCAAGATTATGATAACCATCTGGTCTTTTATTCAGAATGTTGAGACCAAGATTGATTTTACAGGGAGGAAAGCTTACCATTTGCCTGCAGGCATCAGTCTACACGCTACAAGCCTGAAGCCTGTAGCGTATAACCTGAGGCCAATTATTTTGTCAAACGTTCGATCAATTCAGTTGTGATACCACTTGCAGAGAATCCGCCATCGTGCATGAGGTTTTGCATCGTTACCATTCTGGTGTAATCTGAGAATAAGGATACAATGTAGTTTGCACAATCTTCTGCCGTTGCATTTCCTAATGGCGACATCATTTGGGCGAAATCATAAAACACATCAAACCCAGAAATACCAGCACCTGCTGTTGTTCTGGTTGGTGATTGTGAAATGGTGTTCACTCTTACCTTCTTTAGTTTAGCGAAGCGAGCTCCGTAACTACGGGCAATTGACTCTAACATTGCTTTCGCTTGAGCCATGTCAGTATAATCTGGGTACGAGCGTTGCGCGGCAATGTAACTAAGTGCAACAATAGAACCCCACTCGTTCATCGAGTCTAGTTTTTCTGCAGTCTGCATTACCTTATGGAAAGACAATGCCGATATATCAAGTGTCTTTAAATACCAGTCGTAATTCATGTCGCCATACTCTTTTCCTTTGCGGATGTTGGGACTCATACCAATAGAATGAAGTACGAAATCAAGTTTGCCACCCAAAACTTCTGTTGACTTAGAAAATAGAGCAGAAAGTTCTGCCTCAGAAGTAGCATCGGCCGGAATAACCTCAGCATTACAAGCCTTTGCAAGCTCATTGATTTTACCCATGCGCATGGCGATGGGCGCGTTCGTGAGGGTAAACATACCTCCCTCTTCTTTAACTCTCAGGGCTGTTTTCCAGGCAATCGAATTTTCATCAAGTGCACCGAAGATGATGCCGCGCTTTCCTTTTAATACATTGTTAGCCATAGCTTAGTTTCTGATAGAATGATTGATTAAAGCACAATAATACAATCATCCTGTTAAATATTAATACAGAACCGATCTCATCGCCCATCCGAGAGCATAATCTGTTTGGCTTAATCGACCCTATTGACCAAAGACCAGGTGGGTTTTTATTGTAGAAATTTCAGGGTATTTGATTCTCATCCCTCTAAAATCTAATGCTTTACTAATACGCATAACCTTGAAAATCATTACATTTAGTCAAACTAACCTATCAAACCTATGGAAACCAACTCTACCTTTCTGAGTTCATGGGATCAATTCATGTACATTGGACTTGCCTTATCTATTGGCTTCAGTGTGTTGATCTTACTCTACCATGAATACAAAGTTCTGCTGATAAAAGACTACAAGGAGAAATACGATTACGTCAATCTCCACGAGGTGCGCTATTTCTGGTACGCTGTGCTCGGTGTAATATTGGCCGCTGCATGTTTTGCCAACACCTTTCAAACCCACAAAATTGAAAGCGCAGGGATGCAATGGTTCTATGTGCGCCTTGGTGTCACAGTTTGTTTCTTAATAATAGGCTATTTTGTTTTCTACAGCCTGGTACGGATTTATTATCCCCGGTTCTTAGAAAAACGACTTACGAAATTGCGCAATACACCTCGTGTTTCTCCTGAGGGAAATGTTATGCGAAAGCTAACCCAATCAGAAGAAGAACATCATTTAGAAAATATCAAAGAAGGTGAAGTTCATTCTGTGGACTACGACATCTGGCTCGATGACAAAACTGGCTTTAAGAAAATCGAAAAATACCATGCCTTTGAGCACGCAGAAGAGTGCACGGAGTGTGGCTACTTTACCTTCAAAATAAACCATGAAGAAATTGAACAAGCACCAACCGTTTCCGAAGACGGTCTGCTGATGAAGCACTATAAATGTACCTATTGCAACCATCGTGAGCAGCGTGAAGTTGTGATTGCCCGACTGGCAACCAATGCTGTGTAACATAACGATCATTACAATTTCCATTTAGCAAAATTGATACAGCTTCGCTGAGAAAAAGTATATTGCCGCGCTGTATGAAATTATCTCCATCCCAACCCATTGGTGTATTTGATAGTGGTATTGGTGGACTCACTGTAGCCCACGCCATTACCAAATTATTGCCCAACGAAAGCATGATTTATTTTGGTGACACGGCTCACCTCCCCTATGGCGATAAATCAGAAGCTGCTATACAAGCATACTCCATCAAAATTGCAGACATTCTTCTAACAAAGGGATGCAAGGTAATTGTAATTGCCTGCAACTCGGCCTCCTCTGCTGCCTACGCCTTGTTAAAAGAATACGTTCGAAACGACATTCACATTATCAATGTAATTGACCCTATGGTGAATTTTGTGCTGAACCAGTTCGATGGCAAACGAATTGGTTTGATTGGCACCAAGCGTACCGTTCAGTCAGGAGTATACACAAAAAAAATAGACGAAGGAAAAAAAGGGATTACCCTTCATACGGTTGCCACTCCCCTGCTCGCTCCTATGATTGAAGAAGGTTTTTTCAATAACCAGATCAGTCACGAGATCATTGCCCAATACTTGACCGATCCAACACTTGAAAACATGGAGGCTCTCATTCTTGCCTGCACCCATTACCCCCTGATCAAAAAAGAAATAAATGATTTCTATAAAGGCGAAATGCCCATTCTTGATTCGTCTGAAATTGTGGCTCAGGCGCTGAAAGATTATCTTGAAAAGGAGGGGCTATTAAATATACAATCGTTAGCAACTCATCAATTTCTGGTTTCTGATTATACAGAGTCTTTTGAAGCGGCTGCCCGCATGTTCTTTCATCAAAAAGTTCATCTTGAAAAATACCCCTTATGGAATGGATAAGTAATCCTGACGTGTCGTTTTCTTAAAGAAATAAGCTCTTCGCATCGAATATTTTATCAACTTTAGTCATTCAAGCAAAAGACCTGACAACATTATTTTTCATACTGCCCTTCCTTCTCTTCTACACCATTCTTGCCGTGTATGCCGAGCGTAAGATATCTGCCTTCATACAAGACAGGCTTGGCCCAATGGAGACAGGATACTATGGTATTGCCCAAACCGTTGCGGACTTATTGAAGGCCTTGCAGAAAGAGGACATCGTTCCGACAAAGGCAATCAGTCCGCTTTTTAAAGCTGCTCCTCTTATTATTTTTGCTTCCATCTTTACAGGTTTTGCTGTTTTACCACTTGCACCTTCCTGGCATGGTGCAGCTATCTCGTCATCTGTTTTTTTTCTGCTTGCCATTGTTTCGCTGGACGTGGTTGGAATTATCATTGCGGGATGGAGCTCTCACAACAAGTACAGTATGTTAGGCACTATGCGTTCCGTGGCACAAATTATCTCCTATGAAATCCCCTTAGGGCTTTCAGTGCTTAGCGTTTGTATGGTTTGCCAGTCCCTTGACTTGCAGGAAATATCCTATCAGCAAAGTATTTATTCTAGTAAGCAAAGTTATCTTTTTGACATTCCCGCACTCGGTATCGAGACGACCTCTATTGGTGGATTTTTAACCTGGAATGTTTTCCGAATGCCCCTCTTGTTTCTGGTTTGGGTTATCTTTTTCATTGCCTCGCTGGCAGAATGTAACCGCGCCCCATTCGATTTGCCAGAAGCAGAGTCTGAAATCGTGGCCGGTTTTCATACTGAATATTCCGGGTTCCGGTTTCTGGTAGTGATGCTTGCAGAGTATGGAATGATGCTTTTAGTCAGTATATTAGGGGCTGTGTTATTTTTTGGAAGCTGGACTACACCATTGCCGAACATCGCCTCACTTCGATTGGCGGAATGGACAAGTGGAGCTCAAAATACATTGACTTCAACCCTTTGGGGAATTTTTTGGCTGACGAGTAAAGCCTTCCTTTTTGTTGCATTACAAATGTGGATTCGCTGGACGTACCCTCGGCTTAGAGTTGACCAGCTGATGGCTGTCTCTTGGAAATACTTAACACCACTTGCTTTGGCATTGGTTATTTTATGTGGATTTTGGAAAGTAATTTTTATTTAATACGTGTGAGGAATTTTTATCTAACCTTATTTTTTGCGATTACTGCTCTTCAGTTAAACGGACAAAATCGCATTGACAGTCTTGAAAGCCAGCTGAAAAAAGACCTCTCAGATACGGCCAGAGTCAGAGCACTTGTCAACCTCTCTTCAGCTTATCAGTATGTTGATTTTGTGAAAAGCCGAAACTATGGTAAGGAAGCTCTTGAACTTGCCGAAAGAGTGGATATTACAGATTATAAAATATTGGCCTATCAAAATGCAGGTATACTATTCACCAGCATGGGTGACTATAGTTCTGCGTTGAAGTATGACAACCTTACTCTTGAAAGCTCACTTGCTATAAATGACAGCACCAGTCTTTCCAAAGCTTACAACAATATCGGAAATGATTATTATGATTTGGGCGAATATGATGATGCCTATTTCTACTTCACACAATCCTATCGCATATCCAGTCTGATCAAAAATAAATTCAGAATGCTGGTTGCCTTACATAATGTCGGTCGTGTATTCAAAGAACTGGGTCAGTACGAGCGCGCACTTGATCATCTCAATCTCTCCAAAAAGATGAGCATTGAAGAAGGTGATGAAGAAGGCATTGCTTTTGCATATGACGAGATTGGCGATGTCATGCTTCGTAAAAATGAAATTGATTCGGCTATCATCACTTTAATCACTGCATTGGCACACACACGCAAACTTGACGTTTACGTTTTAGAGCCACGAACTTTATCGAAAATGGCAATGGCTTATTTAGCTAAAGGGAATTATGCTAAAGCCCTTGCTTATTACGATTCAGCCCAGGTATTACATACCAAAACAGATAACAAATTTGGATTTGCTGAACTTGAATTAGGACGCGGTATTGTTTTTTCCAAAGAGAAAAAATATGAACAGGCATTGACTAAAATTGAAAGAAGCCTTGCTATAGCACACGAACTCAATGCGCGGATATTGGAAATACAATGTTACAGCCATCTATCTTCCCTTTGGGAAATGAAGCAAGAGTACAAAAAATCACTTCATTACTTTAGACTTTATAAGCAACTGGAAGATTCTTTATTCAGCCAGGAAATGCAAGGCAAACTTTTCCGCGATCAGATTCAGTTTGCAACCGAAGCACGTGATTCTAAGATTGCTGCACTAAGTGAAGCCCAATCAAAACAACATGGTGAAATAAAGCGAAAAGACTTTGTGCGAAACATTCTTGTGGTGGTAATGGCACTTAGTGTTATCTTATTGATTTCAGTTTATCGAAGTGGTCAACGCAGACGTCAAATCAATAAACTCTTACTGAACCATCAGGATGAGATGGAGAAACGCAGCGAAGAGCTGGAGCGCCTCAATCAGGTGAAAGATAAATTCTTCTCCATCATTTCGCACGATCTGCGTTCGCCCATTAATGCCTTGGCAGGATTGCTTGACCTTCTCGACAAGGGGGCTGTAAGCAATGCGGAGCTACCGAATCACGTAAAAGAAATTAAAGCCAGGTTCAACCATACCCGAACCCTTCTCAATAACCTCCTCGATTGGACCTTGTTGCAAATGGACAAGCTGAACCTACAGCCCGCTAAAATTGATATCAGAAGTATTGCTGAAGAAAATATCCAACTTTTAAATTCTGTGCATGGAAAACGTATTTCGCTTGTAAACGAAGTGCCTGCTCAAACTATCGCGTTCGCGGATTCAAATACCGTGAACCTTGTCATCCGAAACCTGGTTACGAACGCCATCAAGTTTACAAATGATGGTGGAACGGTTACTGTTAAAGGCAAAATGAAAACAGATGAGATCCTTGTTACCGTTCACGACAATGGTGTGGGTATGAAACCAGAAGTATTGAACATGTTATTCGACAAAACCGCTCCTTACACTACGCGCGGAACAGCAAACGAAAAAGGAACGGGCCTCGGTTTGATTCTCTGTAAAGAGTTTGTTGAAAAAAATGGCGGAAAGATCTGGGTTGAAAGCGAAGAAGATAAAGGTAGTACGTTCTACTTCACACTCCCGAAAGGTAGTTAGCCAACAAACTATTTTAGCATCGCCTGGAATAATCTCTCGCGAAACGTTTCTATTCGCTGTTTCCGCTCTATTTTTGTCAATCAACTTATGGAAGGTGTAAGCAACTCATACTGGCGAAATATTTCAAGCTCTGTTCACACATTGTTGGGCGGATTAAAACTCACGTTCCGACATCTCATCAAAGCCAGAAAGACGCAGCCAATCGTTTCCATTTCTAATAAAAATTATTTTGCTGAACGCGAAGGTATTGCCACTATTCAATATCCCTACGAAATGCAGCCTGTACCGGATAATGGCCGATACAGACTGCATAATGAAATTGACGACTGCATTGTCTGCGATAAGTGCGCAAAAATTTGTCCGGTAGATTGCATTGACATCGAACCTATCAAAGCAACAGAAGAAATTGGCAGGACATCGGATGGAACACCCAAGCGGATTTATGCTGCCAAGTTTGACATTGACATGGGCAAATGCTGCTTCTGCGGACTCTGCACTACTGTTTGTCCGACTGAATGTTTAACCATGACAAAGGTTTTTGATTTTAGTGTTACCGACATGCGCGAGCACAATTTCGAATTTGGTGAAATGACAGAGGTTGAAATTGCTGAAAAGAAAAAGGCTTTGGAGGAACATCAAAAAAGTAAAATCGCAGCGCAAGCTCAACCCATAATAACGGAGCAAAAAACAGAAAGTACAGAAACTGTTAAACCAGTAGCGAAGCCTGTTTTCAAACCTAAGATAAAACCACCAACGCCACCCGCTGCATCCGCATGAATTTGCTGAATTTTATATTCTATTTTTTAGAATCCGTTGCTGCGCTGTCGGCCGTCAGTATGATTTTTATACGTAACGTATTTTATGGTGCGTTACTCCTTATCACTTGCCTAATAGCATTAGCCGGTTTGTATGTACTGGCCTTCGCTGAGTTTATCGCAGTAACTCAAATCCTGATTTACGCAGGTGGCATTTTAGTCGTTATCATTTTTGGAATTATGCTTACGTCAAAAATTTCAGGCAAGCCACTGGTTGTTGAACATGCAAATCTATTTTCAGGAACATTGGCTGGTCTGTCTTTTTTAGGCCTGTTGATCTATTTTCTTTCGGCTCAGAAATTCAACGTATTCTCAACAGCGAAACCATTACCCGAAGCAAGCCTGCATACATTCGGCATCGAACTAATGAGCGATTTTATTTTACCGTTCGAAATCGCGGGCATACTATTATTGATCGCACTTATTGGTGCTGCTGTAATTTCATCATCCATCAAATCAAAAAAAGTATAGATGTTTCCGCTCCAGCATTTTCTTTATTTAGGTGCGCTTCTATTCTCAGTGGGATTGATCATTGTCATTACAAAACGAAATGCCATTATGGTATTGTTAGGTATTGAATTGATGTTGAATGCTTCCAACGTAAACTTAGTAGCCTTCAATCAACTCAATCCCTCTGCTCTCGATGGACAATTCTTTGCTTTGTTTGTCATCATTGTTGCCGTAAGCGAGGCTGCTGTTGGACTCGCTCTTGTACTTCGTGTTTACCATGATTATAAAACCTCTGTTCCGGATGAGCTTAATGAATTGAAAGATTAGGATGGAGGCAGTTCAATCATATCAATCCACTTCAGTAGAGTTGTTCTTGCTCATTGCATTGCTCCTGCCTTTGCTGTCGTTCTTTATTTCATTTATCATTTCAGAAAAATATTCATGGAGTGTTCCGTTCCTTGCTACACTCTTGCTAATAGTGAGTTTGGCTTCTTCTATCTATGTTTTCTTTTCGATTTGGAAACATGAACCCTTTGCCGCGCATATACATTGGTTCGTTATCGGTGATTTTCATTTTACCATTGGTATTTTAGTGAACAACATTTCTGCCCTGATGCTGATCGTTGTTACTGGCATTTCTTTTCTTGTTCATCTATACTCTGCTGGCTACATGGTTGGTGATGTGGGCATCAGAAGATATTTTGCAATGCTCGGTTTCTTTACCTTCTCTATGCTGGGGATCATCCTTGCTGATAACCTGTTGCTGATTTTTATTTTCTGGGAACTGGTGGGCTTCTCATCTTATATGCTTATTGGTCATTGGAAAGAAAAGATCGAAGCATCAACGGCAGCAACAAAAGCCTTTCTGATCAATCGCATTGGAGATGTTGGTTTTTTGGTAGGCTTGATGATTGTGTGGGCATACCAAAGTTCCTTTAATCTCATCGAACTAAATTCAAGTACTGACATTCTTTCGTGGCAGACGGCAGCTTCGCTATGTATCTTCTGTGGAGTGATGGGCAAGTCGACACAATTTCCATTGCTTACCTGGTTGCCCGATGCAATGGAAGGGCCTACACCTGTGTCCGCATTAATACATGCTGCAACAATGGTGGCCGCTGGTGTGTTTTTATTAGCGCGAATTCATTTCATATTCACCAACCAGGCTCTTGATGTCGTCATCATTATCGGAGGCATTACTTCTCTGATGGGCGCACTCGCCGCGCTTGCTCAACACGACATCAAAAAAATATTGGCTTACTCCACCATTTCGCAATTGGGATTAATGGTGATGGCCATTGGCGCGGGAGCACCGGAAGCTGCCATGTTTCATTTGTTTACACACGCCTTCTTTAAGGCTGGTTTATTTCTAGCAGCAGGTTCTATCATTCATTCCCTTCATCAGGCACAACATCATAATAACGATCACTTCGATGTTCAGGATGTTCGTAACCTCGGAGGGTTAAGAAAGAAATTACCTTTTACTTTTTTGATTTTTATACTCTGCGGAAGTGCTTTATCTGGTTTGCCATTCTTCACTGGTTTTCTTTCGAAGGATGCGATACTAACAGCATTACAATTCTGGAAAGGAAGTGAGTTTTCCTGGAGGTGGTTCATGTTTGCAAATGGATTCATCGTTTCGTTTGTCACTGTACTTTATACTTTTAGGATGATCTGGTCTGTGTTTATGGGTGACGAAAAGAAAACGATAAACTTGTCAATCACAGAACCTCCTCTAGTAATGCGTGCGCCATTGGCTATTTTGGGTTTTGCATCACTTTGGTTTATCGTCTCAATCAATCCACTTGATTATTCAAGTTGGCTCTACACAGGTTTACACGCTGGCAAACATTTTCATTTCAGTCTCATGCCCATTATCTCGGGATTATGGGTAATGCTTGCATTCGTTACAGCGTATGTCATTCGAAACAAATCACTTCAATCAACTTTTTTGATGAACAACTTTCATCTTGATCGTGTGTATGATACATTAATCGTTAAACCTACGTCACAACTTGCTAACCTCGTGGATCACCTGGACAGAAAATGGATTGATGGTTTCATTCATGGAACTGCCTATGGTCAGGTTATACTGGCGCACTTTACAAACTGGTTTGATCGAATTGTGATTGATGGCTCTGTTGATGGCGTTGCCGGAGTGGCTAAAGGCATTGGCTCGCTTACACGATCTTTTCAAGGCGGAAAAATTCAGCTTTATATTTTCTGGGCGATTTTCGCAATCATTATTTTTCTAATTTGGCTGATTATTTAATACGGAATGAGTATAAAATAAGGAACTTTTACCACCAAGGCTCAAAGACACGAAGTTTTGAATTTTATATACTTAGTGCACCTTAGAGCCTTGGTGTCTTAGTGGCGAACGAGAGTCACCAGTCTAAGAACTTGTAGACACATTTAAAAGTAAAAACACTTAAGCAAAACCGAATCATCAGTTACATGCAGCAATACCTTATCTCCCTGCTCATTTTCACTCCGCTTATTGCTGCGTTGCTAGGTATTTTCATTCCTGCTAAGCTGGTTCCTTATTTTAAAGCATTAACACTTTTCGCGAACATACTGCAAGTATTCTTTCTGTTCCAGATTTTTAACTCCTATGAATCAAATGGAACGATTCAACTAATCGAGAAGCAATCGTGGATCACCATTAACATGGGATCGCTTGGGATTTTAAAAGCTGAATACTTTGTTGGCCTCGATGGTTTAAACTTACCTCTTGTTGCACTTTCTGTTGTTGTTTTATTGATCGCCACCATTTCTTCCTGGACCATCGATAAAAATGTAAAGGGATATTTTCTATTGTTGCTTTTACTAAATGCTGCGATCATTGGAAGTTTTACTGCATTGGATTTTCTATTGTTCTATCTTTTCTTCGAGTTTATGCTGTTGCCTATGTTCTTTCTCATTGCCATGTGGGGCGGTGCAAGAAGAGAGTATGCATCCATAAAATTCTTTTTGTACACATTGGTTGGATCGATCTTCATTTTGATTGTGATGATTGCTCTATACCTATCCGTAAGTGATCCGTCTGAACCGGGACGACTGGTACATAGCTTCAACATGTTGAACATGGCGGACTCCACTCGTTTTATTTCAAACACCATTCTTGATCCTCACAATACGTGGATGATCGGTCCTTTCCCCGCAAGGTACTGCGCATTTCTTCTTTTGTTTTTTGGATTTGCTATCAAGTTGCCAATGGTTCCATTGCATACATGGCTGCCCGATGCACACGTAGAAGCACCTACTCCTATTTCAGTTATCCTTGCAGCACTACTTCTGAAAATCGGTGGGTATGGTTTACTCCGAATTGCTTTTCCAATTTTTCCAGATGCCGCCATGCACTTTAGTTGGTTTGTAGGATTGATGGGGGTGATCTCCATTATCTACGGTGGATTAAACGCACTGGCGTGTAAAGATTTAAAACGATTGATCGCATACTCCTCGATATCACACATGGGATTTGTGCTACTGGGGTTAGCATCATTGACAACAGAAGGTGTTGCAGGCTCTGTTTATCAAATGGTGAGTCATGGAATTATTTCGGCAATGCTATTTTTAATTGCTGGCGTTTTATACGATCGCACACACGATCGCACCATTGAAAATTATTCTGGGCTTTCAACTAAAATGCAATCGTACACCGTGATCGTTGTCGTTGCATTTTTTGGTTCGATGGGCTTGCCCGGTTTCTCAGGGTTCATTGCCGAGATCATGGTTTTCCTTGGAGCGTTCAAATCCAATAGCGTCAATGGACTTCTTCATGAAAGCTTGGCCATAGTTGCAACCCTTGGACTTGTGCTTGGTGCGGCCTATTACCTTTGGACATTACAGCGAATGTTCTTCGGACCTTTTCATTTAAAAGGAGGTATTTTAGAAAGCTCAATAGTCGATTTGAACAAACGAGAGTATATCATGCTAATTCCACTTGTTATAGCGGCTATATTCTTCGGCATTATTCCCCAACCCCTAATGGATATCATTGATCCCTTTGCAAAACATTTCAGTGAGTTCGTAATCAACAGTGGAAAGAGTTTAACACTAAATCCATAACCAGTGGAGATACTGAGTGATAAACTGGAATTGATTCGGATGAGTATTTCATTCTTCATTCCTGAACTCATTTTGAGCATAGGTATCCTACTCATCATATTAATCGGTCTGATCAAAAAAGACAACCTCACAATACTCAGTTTTTTTAGTTTAGGTATTCTTGTGTTGTCACTTTGGTTTGGAATTATTCAAATACGACAGCACGTTTTGCCGATCAATCTTTTTGTTGGTATGATTCGAGTAGACGGCTTTTCAGGATACTTAAAAATCCTAATTGACATTGGCACGTTACTCACAGTACTGATGACATGGAGAAAACAAAGAGAACAAAAGCATCTTCCTGAATATTATGCGCTGATTCTGGCCGTGGTGTTGGGCGCGCATCTTCTGGTGATGAGCATGAACCTCATCATGGTTTTTCTTTCGCTTGAACTCATCTCCATCAGCTCATACCTATTGGCTGGTTTTTCATTTTCACGTAAGGGATCAGAAGGCAGTTTAAAATATTTTCTCTTTGGATCAGTTGCTTCAGCTGTAATGCTGTATGGTTTCTCCCTTCTTTATGGATTAACCGGCTCGCTCGATTTTTCTTCTTTCATGCATCACCAAATGGTGAAGGATCAACCACTCTTTCTAATTGGTGGCTTTATGGCCTTAGTGGGTTTCTTTTATAAAATTGCAGCAGCACCACTTCATCCATGGAGTCCTGATGTTTATGAAGCAGCTCCGATGCCGATAGTCGCTTTCTTTTCTGTTGTACCTAAACTGGCAGGTATAGGTATACTTTCGAAATTTATTCTGACAGTAAACATTATGGGCCAGTCAGCTTATCCATGGCAAATTATTATTTGTATAGTGGCCATACTCTCGCTAACGGTTGGTAACTTCTCTGCATTGTGGCAAAAGAATGTAAAACGATTGATGGCGTATTCATCCATTGCCCAATCTGGATTTCTTTTGGTTGGTGTTGCTACATTTTTACCTCAGGGAATTCACTATATGCTATTTTATGCAACCGCTTATATGATCATGAATTATCTGGTCTTTATCTATTTGCAGCAGTTTGAATCATGCGGAATGCATGAGATCAGCTCATTTGCCGGAATAGGTAGGAGCCAGCCATTATCTTCCCTATTCTTATTAATAGGTTTGGTTGCTCTTATCGGCTTACCCCCCACAGCCGGGTTTATGGGTAAGTTTTTTATTTTTTCTTCGCTTTGGGAATCGTATCAATTATCCGGGCAACCGATTTTACTTTGGCTTTTTATTTTTGGTTTGCTCAATGCCGTTGTTTCCCTATTCTATTACCTGCGCATCCCCTACTATTCCTTCATAAAAAGTGGAGAAAGCAACATAAAAACGAATATTCTTACGTTCGAAAATCTTTTGGGTCTCATCTTGGTTATAGGTGTACTCTATCTCTTCTTTAACCCAGGGTTGTTGATGGGATGGATTAATAAAATTAACTTTGCGCTTTAATCGTTGGCCGTTTTTAGTTGTTCGTTGATCGAAAAGCAAATTGACCGCTAAACGAACGAACAGCCATCAACGCTCAACTAACCACTTTTTCCCATGAGCGATCAAATCCTTCACGAATGCGGCATTGCTCTCATTCGATTGCGAAAGCCTCTCTCCTATTACATCGAAAAGTATGGCTCCATGTATGCCATGAACAAGATGTACATCCTCATGGAAAAACAACATAATCGAGGGCAGGACGGAGCAGGTATTGCCAACATTAAACTCGATGTCGATTCAGGTCACCGATACATTAGCCGATACAGATCAATCAAGCCCCAGCCAGTTGCCCACCTCTTCAGAAAAATCAGTAAGAAATTTAAGAAAGCCCAAAAGGAAGGAAAAGATAAATACAGAAACGAGCAATGGCTTAAAGAAAATGTAGCCTTTACAGGCGAACTCTGGCTCGGACATTTACGCTACGGAACACACGGCGTTAATAATATAGAGAACGTTCATCCTTTCCTGCGTCAAAATAACTGGAGAAGCCGAAACCTTGTAATGGCCGGTAACTTTAACATGACTAACGTAGATGAGCTATTCGATATTCTGGTTGGCTTAGGACAGCATCCAAAAGAAAAAGTCGATACCGTTACCGTGATGGAGAAGATCGGGCACTTTTTGGATGAAGAAGTACAGGGGCTTTTTGAAAAGTATAAAGATAAATTTTCGAACCGTGAGGTATCGGATATTATCGAAAACGAAATTGATTTACCGCGCATGTTGCGCAGAGCATGTAAAGATTTTGATGGTGGTTACACTATGGCCGGAATGATTGGATCAGGATCTGCTTTTGTTGTTCGCGATCCAAATGGTATTCGTCCTGCCTATTTTTATGCGAACGATGAAATCGTAGTGGTAGCGTCAGAAAAGCCTGCCATTAAAACAGCTTTCAATATTGATTACAGTCAAATTGAAGAAATAAAACCCGGACATGCTTTAGTGATTGATAAGAGCGGTGAATATGCACAACATCAAATCGTTCAGGCAGGCGAAAAAACATCGTGTAGTTTCGAACGGATTTACTTCTCGCGTGGCAACGATCCAGACATCTATAAAGAGCGCAAGCAACTTGGCAGGTTATTAGTGCCTCAGGTTTTACGTTCCATCAACTTCGATATTAAGAATACCGTTTTCTCCTATATACCCAATACGGCTGAAACGGCCTTCTACGGTTTAATGGCGGGAATTGAAGATTATCTTGTTGCTAAACAAAAAGATATTATCATTGATCATAAACCAACAATCGATTCACTGGAGGAAATTTTATCGTTCAGGCCACGCATCGAAAAACTGGTATTGAAAGATGTAAAGCTACGCACCTTCATTACCGATGATGAACACCGTGATGAATTAGTAGCACATGTGTATGACACAACGTATGAGGTAATCCGCAAAGGTATTGATACCTTGGTTGTAATTGACGATTCTATTGTTCGCGGAACTACATTAGAGAAGAGCATTCTAAAAATGCTTGATCGGTTAGAACCGAAAAAGATAGTTGTGGTTTCATCTGCTCCCCAAATTCGTTTCCCTGATTGTTATGGAATCGATATGAGTAAGATGGGAGATTTCGTTGCCTTCCGTGCCATGCGCGCCTTGCTGAAAGATCACGGAAAAGATTATTTGTTAGGTGAGGTCTATGAAAAATGCAGACGTGCCCGCGGCCATGAAACACAACAGAATTATATAAAACTTCTGTACGAACAATTCACGGACGAAGAAATTTCAGCAAAAATATCCGAGATCGTTCGCCCCACGGATATGAAAGCAGAGCTTGAAGTAGTCTTTCAAACTGTGGAGAATTTACACAAAGCCATTCCGCATCATAGTGGAGATTGGTATTTCACTGGCGATTATCCTACGCCAGGCGGCATGAAAGTAGTAAACCGCTCATACGCCAATTACATGGAAGGAAAACTAGTGAGAGCGTATTAAGCACTTCAGCGAATCTAAAAACACTTTCTTCACTTGATGGTGTTAAACTCTTAATTCCTTTCCGTTTTTGCACAGGTCGTCATTGGCGAATTTACACCTGCCTATCTGTTCTTTTTTCGTTAAAGCGGTCTATTCCCTTATGGAATTCTCCTGTTTCAGCATCTTGTTATAGTAGAAGACAGAGAAGTTTACCTTCAAAACAAACTGCCTGGAAAATCCGAAGACTATTTACTACTTTAGAAAAGTAAACCTAAAAGAGAATGAATTATTGGCTGATGAAAACGGAACCGAGTACCTATTCATGGGATGATCTCGTACGCGACAAAAAAACAATCTGGGATGGCGTGAGAAACTATGCCGCACGTATCCATCTAAAAGCCATGCAGAAAGGTGATCTGGTTCTGATCTACCACAGTATGGATGACAAAGCGGTTGTTGGTACAGGGAAGATAAGGAAGGAAGGGTTCCCCGATCCGAACGATAATGAGTGGACAGTCGTTGAACTATCCCCTGAAAAGAAGTTGAAAAAACCAGTAACACTGGCAATGGTTAAGGCCGATAAACGCTTGGCCAACATGGTGCTGGTAAAAAATTCGCGGCTTTCTGTACAGCCCGTAAAAGCAGAAGAGTTCGACATGATTCTTGCATTGAGTGAAGAAAAGTAAAACAGAAATACTTAGAGTATGTCTAGCGTAAAGAAATATCCCTTCAAACACATTCTTACTTTCATGTTGTTGAATCTATCTATAGGCTTCACATCATTTGCTCAATTATCACAACCCTATCGTTTCGAGCAAAAGCAAAAAAATTCGGATGACTATTTTCATGTTATTTCCTTAAAAGAACAAGGAATTGTTCTCTTTCGTGAGCGAGATAAATATAAGAACAACAATAAAATATGGGAACTGATTTTATTAGATACTACTCTGCATGAAAGAAAGGCAATTGAACTTGAAGTAAAAGAACGGAACAAAATGGTAGGCTACGAAGTTACACCAACCCACATCTATCTTTTATACCGTACGGGTGAAACAACAAAGAACGATTTTGAATTAATACCTGTGAATTTTAAAGGCGAAGAAGAAGAGCGACATACAATCAAATCAGACTTAGATTTCAAGCTCACCCATTTCGTGCTCGCAGCAAATACGCTTGTGCTGGGAGGTTATGTAAATAAGGAGCCTGCAATACTGATGTATGACCTGATTACTAAACATGTAAAAGTAGTACCTGGTTTTTTTCAGAAAGATACAGAGTTGGTCGATCTGCGTGTAAATCAAAATAATACGTTCAATGTTGTAATGGTTGACCGGAGCGGACGTGAAGATCGAACACTCCTGTTTAAAACGTTCGATTTATCCGGAGAATTGTTATTGGAAGATTTAATTCCTATCGATGAAAACAAGTCGCTTCAAACAGGTATTACCAGTACACTAGAACGCGAAGATCTGATCGTTGTTGGAAACTGGGGTGAGCGGAATTCGAAAACCTCAAATGGCTTTTATGCTTTAACAATTGATCCATTTCAAGATCAGAAAATTAACTTCATTCCATTTGGAATGTTAACACATTACCTTGATTATCTTAAGCCAAAACGCGCCAATAAAATTATTGAAAACACAAAATCCGATTTACAATCTGGACGCAACCCTAAATTTGTAAGCTCGGTTATGCCTTATAAAATTGTAGAGCATAAAAATGGATTCTTATTATTAGCAGAAGTATACTCCGCAGTAAGCAATCCTAGTTCGAATTATAACAACCCGTATTATAGTAGCAATCCATACTATTACAATCCGTATGGATTCAATCCCTATGGCTTTGGAAGTTATCCAGGTTCAAGCCGCATGTATAGGCCCTATCCTTATTCTTCATCTGGTAAACAAAACAACGAAGTGAAAATTCATGAAACCATAATCATTTCATTTGATGCCAAAGCCAATGTTGTTTGGGACCAAAGTATGGTGTTGGATGATCTTAAAGTAGAGTCGGCAGAGCAAGTTTCAGATTTTACTATGACTGATAACAATATCATTTTCCTTTATAAAAAAGAATCAGAACTTAAATTCAAGAAAAATACAATTTCAGATAACACTGGAAAGGAACAGACAGAAAAAATAAAGACAAATGACCCGTTAGATGAGATTCGTTCAGAGCGTGACATTGATGGTTTTGTAAAGCACTGGTACGGAAATTCATTCTTTGTTTGGGGATATCAAACCATTCGAAATATAAATTCAGAAGACCGTGTGCGCGATGTTTTCTATATTAATAAAGTGGTGGCAAAGTAAATCCATTTTAGTCGTTACACTTTTTTTTATGTGTACTGTAAATGCGTATGCGCAAATCAATCAGTCAAACCGCATCGAAATTCCTCTCTCTCAAGACGATCAGAGTTTTGAAATAATCAACGCTCAGCACGATGGACTTTTTCTTCTTCGCAGATTACCATTAGACAAAAGTGATGTAATTGATCTCATCAAACTGGATACAACTTTTCAACAACGCTGGCAAGGTCAACTTCTTGTAAGTCGAAAATTCACCTTAATGGGGAAAAAAGTAGAAAGGAATTTGCTCTACCTGCTATTTCGTTTCCAGGATTATACTAAAAATGATTTTGAATTATTTGTGATTGATCAGGCCAATGGAAAGTATTTAAAACATATCATAAAAAATTTTATACCCTTTGCTCCAAATGATTTTCAGGTAACTGAAAAAGCGGTATTAATTGGTGGATATTTTAATCGCGTACCGGTTGTGATTTATTTTTCTCTCGCTACTCAAAAAACAAAAATACTTCCCGGGCTCTTCAATGAATCCGGTGAGCTTACACAAGTGAAAACATACGATGATGGCACTATCGATGTGCTGATCAGCGCCAAAAACTTCAAGGGTCAACAAACGATTTGGGTAAAAAATTATGACCCTGAAGGCGATCTGTTAAGCAATCAAGCGCTCGATCCGGAGGATAATAAAAATCTAATCTTTGCGCGATCAATCAAAACAGATAACCAATTGCAGTTAATAGCGGGTGTATATGGTGCACGAAATGTAGAATATTCTCGCGGTATGTTCATGGCGAGTATCGACCCTGCAGGCATGCAAAACATTCGTTATTATAGTTTTGGCGATTTAGAGAATTTCTTTAAGTATATGCGAGCCAAACGCGAAATCCGTGTGAAGAGCAGGATTGAACGAAGAAAAATAAAAGGAAAAAGAACCCGATTTAATTATCGTTTCCTTGTTCACGAAATTATTCCGTACAATAATCAATACATTCTTCTCGGTGAAGCATTCTATCCAAAATACACTACAGTAGAAGGTAGACATTATGGCTTCTTTAGTCCAGGAGCAAGAACCAACTACTACTCACGTGACGGAAGAATATTCGATGGCTATTATTACACGCATGCTGTAGTCATGGGATTTAACAATGATGGCGATTTACTATGGGACAACAGCTTTGAGATTAACGATGTAAAAACATTTACGCTGGAGCAATTTGTTAAACTAGAAATACAAGGAGACAAAATTGCCCTGCTCTATCTTTTCGAAAACGAACTGCGCACCAAAATCATTAAAGACAATCAGGTATTGGAAGGTAAAATTTCTGAACCCATTAAAACAAAAATTAACAACGATGTTATAAGCCGTAATACCTCCGACATAAATCATTTGGATTATTGGTACACACAATATTTTTATGCTTACGGCATCCAGGAAATATCAAACCCAACCCTTGGTAAACGAAGGGTATTCTTTATTAATAAAGTGAGTTACAAATAATTTTCAAGGCACGAGGTCTGAGAAACAAGGTACAATCAGGTCTTTTAACAACCTCCCTTCGTACTTCGTCTCACTAACCTCGCTACCTTCTTAGTTCACCTACTGCAAACCTGCGTTCACCTACTTTCGGCTGGCTGTTGCCTATTAGGCATGGCCAAAATCTACTATTCCAGCGTTATTTGAATCATAAATCAATAACACATGGAAACGCAAGACGAAAAAAACACAACATCAGGTATCGACAGATCATCAAACAACTTCCGTTCTGGTAGAGCAATGGGCGGTCTTGTCATTGTCATTGTTGGAGTATTCATATTACTAAACCGAATGGGCTTTGATATGCCCGGTTGGTTATTCTCGTTTCCAATGATACCCATAGCAATTGGTTTATACATTGGCGCACGTCATCGTTTCCAAAATTTTAACTGGCTTATTCCAGTTGCATTTGGTGTAGTCTTATTAGTTTTCAATGAAGTAGACATCGATGCTCATCGTTATATTTGGCCTGCAATCATTATTGCTATTGGGCTTGGAATGATTTTAAAACCAAAAAGATCAAAACGATCTGAAGAATATTGGAGAGACTTTGGTGTTCAAAATAACGAACGCTCAGCCGAAGATTTCATTGACTCAACGATCATTTTCGGAGGCACAAAAAAAAATATAATCTCTAAAGATTTTAAAGGTGGTGAAAGCTTCTGCATGTTTGGTGGTGCAGAAATAAACCTGATGCAAGCCGATATAAATGGTCGAGTAGTCATCGAATTAACACAACTTTTTGGCGGAACGAAATTGGTAGTACCTCCCCATTGGAAATTGCAAACAGAAGAAGTGGTTTCGATATTTGGTGGACTAGATGATAAACGTCCGATCGTACAAAACTCAATGGTTGATGATTCTAAAGTTTTGATTCTCCGTGGCACCTGCATCTTTGGTGGCATCGACATTAAAAGTTACTAGTTGTGTATCCAATCCTCATCATCCTTAACCTCATTCTTATGAACTGGTATATTTCGAAAATCGTGTTTAGCATTGAGAACAAACAAGCATCAAAGTCTCAATTTGATGAGCAACTACGATTGGTCGCAGCCGATAGTACGGGAGGGGCCTTTATGAAGGCCCGTACTATCGGACTGAATGAAGAAGAAATATTCTTTAATAGCAATCAGAATGAAGTGAAGTGGGAATTCATCAATGTATCGGAGATTATTCCCATGAACAAACTGGAAGATGGAATTGAATTATATTCCCGCATTCATGAGACGGAAGAAGCCAGAACATACGTTAACTTTATCCATCAAAAGGCCATTGCCATTCGCTTGAATGAATGCGCTTATTAGTAGTAACCGAAAAACACTTCCAACCATGAGCATCCACACAACCCGTAGAGTCTTGCTAGCCTGTGCAGCATGGTGGATTGTGTTGGTTGTTATTGAGGCTTATGCACTAGTCGTTACCTTTGGCTTTACCTGGCGAGTAGCACTAATTGACGTAGGGGATATAAATCTACTTATTGCTACAGCAGGAAATGTAATGTTCAACTCGTTGCGATACTATCAACCCAGTCCTAAAAATGCGATATACATATTTGCCGGAAGTGTCGCTTTAGCAGCTTTATGTGGTCTTGTGCATGATTATTTCATGGGGCGTTATTTAGCCCGGGATGAAGTGTACATGGCCTACTTAAACAGTTCTCATGTTATCAGAGGATTGTTCACATGGCTGATGATTACGATAATTGCTGTGGTTAGCTGGGTGTGGTTCTACTTAAAAGATCAGCGCGCAGGAGACAAACGGGATCAAGATGCATTGAAACTTGCGCGTGAAGCAGAACTAGCATCGTTGCAACAAAAACTCCAACCCCATTTTTTATTCAATAGTTTAAACTCCATCAGTTCTTTGGCTGGAACAAAACCAGAAGCCGCGAGAAAAATGATTCAACAGCTTTCAGATTTCTTGCGCGGCACCATTAAGCGCGATGATCAACAACTTGTAACATTCGAAGAAGAGGTAAAGCATTTAGAACTTTATCTTGAAATTGAAAAGGTCAGGTTTGGTTATAGACTTAAAACCGAAATGGATTACGAATCTATAATCAATACATGTACCTTACCTTCATTGCTGCTTCAGCCGCTGGTTGAAAACGCAATCAAGTTTGGTTTGTATGATACCGTAGGAGAAATTACCATTCGTATTATCGCAAAGAGATTGAATGATCAACTAATCATCACCATTGAAAATCCATTTGATCCTGAAACCTCACAGCCGCGAAAAGGAACTGGCTTCGGATTAAATTCTGTGCAACGAAGATTATATCTACTCTACGCACGAAATGATTTAATGACAACCACACAAATCGAAAAAGTTTTTAAAACAGAAGTAAAAATCCCTCAACCTGCATGATCAATACATTACTCATAGATGACGAACCCCTTGCTCGAAGTCTTGTAGCCGAATATCTTCAGGCGTATCCTGAAATTACGATTGTACAAGAGTGCAACGATGGATTCGAAGGTGTAAAAGCCATCGCCCAACATAAACCCGATTTAATTTTCCTGGATATTCAAATGCCAAAGATCAATGGCTTTGAAATGTTAGAACTTCTCGATCAACCACCAGCCGTAATATTCACCACGGCGTTTGATGAATACGCCATGAAAGCATTCGAGACACATGCTATCGATTACCTTTTAAAACCCTTCAGCAAAGAACGCTTCGATAAGGCCATTCAAAAATGGCTGCAGCAACGGAATCAGTCCGAACCGAAGGCGACAACTCAAACATTGATTAGTGAAGAAATTCGTCAGCCAGAAGAGCGGAACAGAATTGTAGTAAAAGAAGGTAGCAACATCCGTATTATTCCTGTACACGAAATTAACTATATAGAAGCATACGATGACTACGTGAAAATCTTCACACAAAAAGAAATGTTTCTTAAAAAGAAGACATTGAGTTTTTACGAACAAAGCTTGGATAATGCTCAGTTTGTAAGAGTACATCGCTCCTACCTTATCCAACTGAATCAACTCACGAAAATAGAACCATTGGAGAAGGATACTCACATTGCTTTGCTGAAGACTGGTGCAAAAATTCCATTAAGCAAAACAGGATACACCAAATTAAAAACAGTGTTGGGTCTATAGTCTGCGACCCAACCCCTCTGTGTTTCTCCGTGCAATACTCTGTGGTAAGAATTTGTTCACCACACAGAGGAAATATACACAGAGAAACACTGAGATTTAGATGAATCAGGATGGCGGTTTCATCTATTTGGTATATTAGAAATGTATTGTAATACGTTAACAGTTCATTAGTTTTGAGAAAGCTTTTACCTTAAATCTCAAATAGTGGCAAACATAATCGGATTAATTCCAGCACGCTATGCTTCTTCTCGATTTCCGGCTAAGCCATTGGCCGATATTGGTGGCACTTCTATGATACAACGTGTCTATGAACAAGCCAAGAAATCTTCCCATCTATCGAAAGTAGTAGTGGCCACTGATCATCCTGAGATTTATAACCATGTGAAAAATTTTGGTGGTGATGTATGCATGACACGTGAAGATCACGTAAGTGGAACAGATCGTTGCCATGAAGCTCTTACGCTCCAATCGGAATCATACGAATACATCATCAACATTCAGGGTGATGAACCTTTTATACAACCCGATCAAATTGATTTGCTGGCAGCAGTACTCACCGGCAAAACTGAAATTGCAACATTGATAAAAGCAATTGATCAAACCGAACAGCTCTTTAATCCGAATTTGGTGAAAGCCGTTATCGGAAAAAATTGTGAAGCACTTTATTTCAGTCGCTCACCCATTCCTTATCTTCGGAACATTAAAGAAAGTGATTGGATAACACATCACACTTTTTTCAAACACATTGGTATGTATGCTTATCGTGCAGACATTCTAGCAGAACTTACCAAACTACATCCATCCACATTAGAAAAAGCTGAATCACTCGAACAACTGCGCTGGTTGGAAAATGGATTTGAAATTTTGGCAGTGGAAACTTCAATCGAAAGTTTTGGTATTGATACGCCTGAAGATTTAGTGAAGGCGAAGGAGTATTTAAAGTTATAGATCAACTTCCTTCATCTTCAACTTCTCTACAGCAAACTTCTTCATCGCACCATAAACTCCTTCCACGTCTTTCGAAGTCATAGAACTACCAATAACATGTGCTCCTGCATTTGGAAAAGCAATGGCTTCTTTCATCTCAGCTGGTGTACCTAACTCTTCGTTCATTTTCAACATAGCACTTACCTTTACTTGTGGATCTTGTTCCTCTTCGTTTTTATAATAATATAAGGTAAGAGAAGGTTGCTTTATCTTGGCAAAGGTTTTCTTCGTCATTGATGATTCTGTCAATTCTTCTAATTGTGTGAGTGACTCCAATCGATATTTCTTATTCCAGAATTTTGCATGTTCCTCAGAGGCGTTTGTTGTACGATACTTGCCTCCCATCACCAACCTTGCAATCTGCAGACCCCATGGATCATTGAGTAGAAATGCTGCCGGATCATTAATCGCAATGTTGGGAGATAAATTAATCAGAGCGTATACGTCATTCGGATATTGTGCAGCCAGCATTAATGCTACTGTACCTCCTGTGGAAGTGCTCACCAAAATAACTTTCTCACCTAACTGTTTTCCGATGGCCAATGCCTGCTTGGCGCTTTCCCAAAAACGATCGGCTGTAAACAATAATAATGTTTCAGTCGTGTCAATACCATGATCCGCTAATCGTGAAAGATACAGGTTGCAACCAAAGTCTTTTGCAAACCTGCGATGAATAGGATCGCCCTCCATCTGACTTGCTGAATATCCGTGCAGGTATACCACTGCATACTCTGTTTTCTGTTTTGTGCTGTCGTTCCAAACAATGCGTGCTTCATTGTTTGGTTTTATAACGTGCTTTGATTCATTGTCAGCAACATATTGCTCCAACGCAGCAGGTACTATAATAGGAGTTGGATCGAATTTCGGTTTCTCTGGCTCTGGTCCGATAAAATATAGACCAATCAACAAGATAATAGGAAAGGTGATTTTGATGGTGCGCTTCGAGATCATAAGCTAATGATTGATGAATCTAATAAACGAAAAAGCACCCGATTTAACTATCGGGTGCTTTGAATTTAATGTTACGATTGTGCTGCTAGTCACGATAAAGCATTGTATCACAAAAATCGGTTCGTGTATTTGAGATTCTATCTTTTACTCTATAACTCAAACTAATGTCACCTCCGGTCACGTGCCCTACGCCTTCAATTTCATAACCCTCTACAACCTGAAACGGAATGGAGATACTCCCATAATCCAAATATGCATACACTCGAATATCCGAGCCATAGAAATTGCTGAAATAGATTTCATCATCTCCATTTGATGATTTCGATACACGCATATCATAATAGAGATTTTCGTCATACGTTTCGCTATACTCTTCTGCATTATAGTATCCCACAATCTGATCGCGACTATCATAGCGTGGCTCAACATAATAAACATCACAAGATGCTAAAAGCAAAAGGCCGAAGAAGGGTAACATCCGTTTCATAATCGTTGAATTTTGGTGTTACCTGCATTAATACAAGTTCCCTGCCAATTCTAAAAAACGGATTTTTGGCACTGAAAACGAACTTTTCAGAATAGCTCATAAAAGCAAATGCCGAACGTTGTTACGTCCGGCATTTACACCTTCTTGCGCCCTTTGCTTAACGGTTACGTGCAAATAAAAAATTGGCGCATCTCCTGTTTAAAAATTGGCACTCCGACACCGGCAAAAAATATTTACAACCAACAACCACTACGAATGGAGTAAATCAACCTGTCGTGTCGGAAATGCCATGCCTTTTATAAGGACGAGGGATGAGGTAGGAAGTACGAGTTGACATCGTCCTTCGTTCCTCTTACTTCGTACCTTAATCCACGTTATCATGTAAAAATTTATTGTTCCCTAAAAGCGAGTTGTCATCATTCAAATTATACTTCGAAATGAAGGGCTCAGATGAATGTGGAACATCTTGCATCTTTACACCTCTGCGCAAATATGCTGGCAACGACCACTTTTCGTTAAATTCGTCCTTCGTCATTTCGCCTTTCTTCGCTTGCTTCATTTTCTCCTGGCGTTCTTTCGCTTGCTGCTGAAGGCGTTGCTTCGTTGAGCGATGCTGCATCATACCATCATCGTTGATTACCTGATCGCCATATTGCTCTGAACGAACATCAAAGTCATCATCTGCAAAGAGCCCTTCTTCACCATCGTTATCTTCTTTTTTAGGCTCTTCTATTTTATTGAACGGACCCGTGAAGACTAATTCACGTTCCATTGGTTTCTCTTCACTCCGATCAGGTTCAATAGTAGACTTTTTTCTTACTTCAAAATCATTCTTATCGTTTACTGAATTGTCTGCCTGAAACAACCATCCCTGTGAACGATCAAGATCATGCACTTTTTTTGTATCCTCCTTTTTTGCAGATAATTTAGCTTCCGCTGCAAAGCCAGTTGCAATTACAGTTACTCGAATACGATCACCCAGATCAGGATCAACACCGTGACCAAAAATCATTTCAGCATCATCACCGGCCTGTTCTTGTATGTATTCAGTAATTTCAGTGAGTTCATCCATTTGCAATTCTGCCTCAACACCTGATATGATCGAAAGCAAAATTCGCTTCGCTCCCATTATATCACGATTGTCTAACAATGGTGACGCCAACGCGCCTTCAGCTGCGCTCTTCGCTCGGTTATCACCCCGTGTCTCCGCTGAACCCATTACTGCAGCACCAGCATTCAACATTACGGTGCGCACATCTTGAAAGTCAACATTCACATACCCTGCAAGCGTTATAATTTCAGCAATACCTTTTGCTGCCGTTGTTAAAATATTATCAGCTTGTGCGAAAGCCTGACCAATGGAAAGATTTCCAAATATTTCACGAAGCTTATCATTCAAAATTACAAGCACAGTATCGCAATTCTGGCGAAGTGCCTCCATTCCAAGATCAGCCTGATTCATTTTCTTTTTTCCTTCAAAAGAGAATGGTGCTGTAACAATACCTACTGTGAGGATATCCATGTCGCGTGCAATCTTGGCAATGACTGGAGCTGCACCGGTTCCGGTACCGCCACCCATACCTGCCGTAACAAACACCATACGTGTGCCCATCAGCATCTCGCGAATCTGATCCTTGCTCTCAAGCGCTGCATTCTTACCTACCTCGGGATTTGCACCACAGCCAAGACCTTCGGTGAGGTTTGAACCGATTTGTAATTTATTTGGAACGGGGCTGCTGTTCAGCGCCTGGTTGTCTGTGTTGCAAACCACAAACTCAACATCTTTAATGCCTTGTTTGTACATGTGATTCACAGCATTGCTTCCGCCCCCTCCAACACCAATCACTTTAATGATTGACTTTGTTTGGATATGTTTGGGAACTTCAAACTTGTATGATCCTGATTCAAACATGATGATTATTTTTTAGTAGTTGTTTCTTTTTTGTTAGACGCTAGACAAGAGACTTTAGATATATTAGACTCATGTCAATCGCTTTAATATTCGTTCTTTCCATCCAGATCATCAATCAACAGGCTCTTGGTTTTATTCAAGATGTCGTTGAAGAAATTTTTAGATGAGACCAACGGCTTCTTTACCACCTTCGTAGCTTTCACTACTTCACGTGCTTCTTTGTAGCGGTCTTCACGTTCATCAAGTGAACGGAAGCCCGAAAGCACAAGGCCCACAGCCGTTGCATACATGGGGCTCTTCACAGCCTCAATCTTACTCTTACCCAAATGTTCATTCGGGTAACCGATGCGCGTGTCCATACCTGTCATGTATTCCACCAACTGTTTCAGGTTGCCAAGCTGTGCTCCGCCCCCTGTTATGACAATACCTCCAGCCAATCTATTTTCAAAACCAGAACTGATAATTTCAGCATGCGCCATTTCAATAACTTCTTCCATGCGCGCCTGAATGATATTCGACAGATTCTTCACTGATATTTCCTTCGCAGAACGATTTCGTATACCCGGTATCGAAACGATCTCATTTGGACTAGCTTCTTCTGCAATTGCTTTTCCGAAACGTGTCTTCAGCTGCTCCGCTTGTTGAGGTAATACCATCAAGCCTTGTTTGATATCGTTCGTTACAATGTTTCCACCAAATGGAATTACTGCAGTGTGTCGGATAATATTATCATAAAAGATAGCGATGTCTGTTGTTCCACCGCCAATATCGATAAGACAAACACCTGCTTCTTTTTCTTCATCGCTCAATACTGCAAGGCTTGAGGCAAGTGGCTCAAGAATAAGATCCTCAATTTCCAACCCACCTCTGCGAATACATTTGTTAATGTTATTGATGGCATTAGTCTGAGCCGTGATGATGTGGAAGTCGGCCTCCAGCCGTACACCCGACATACCTACTGGTTCTTTGATCCCTTCTTCGTAATCTACCATATAGTCTTGGGGCATTACGTGAATGATCTGGCTTCCAGGAGGAACAACCATGCGATACATATCTTGCGTAAGATGCTCTACATCACTAATGTCAATCTCACCATCCTTAGACGATCGCGTTATGCCACCATGTTGTATGAAACTTTTAATATGTTGTCCGGCAATACCGACATTCACTACACCGATATCAATGCCTGCCTGATCACCCGCCTCTTTAATCGCCTTCTCGATGGCATACACTGTCTTATCAATGTTGAAGACGATACCTTTCACAACGCCTTCGGATTCTGCTTTGCCCATGCCAAGCACTTCGAGTTTTCCGAATTCGTTTTTACGTCCAACAATAACACAAATCTTTGTTGTGCCAATGTCGAGCCCGACTACTATTTTTTCGTGTTCCATAATGTCAATCTTTATTAGTGGTTGTTGTATTCTTTACTTATAGGTAATGCTTCATGAATTATTCGGCTACAATTTGTCCTTCATATTCTAAACTCACCTTACTGTATTTATTCCAGCCCATGCGCGGAAGAATTTCTTTATAGAAAATCATCAGCTTCTTAAACTTCGCTTCTACATTCTCGGGCTTTCCGAATTTAATTTCTTCATCTCCTACCTGTGGAAAAATAGTGATCCTTACATTACTGTCGATATCAAGCTGTGCCACTTGCGCAGCCCAAAACTCGTCATCACGAATGGTGCTGATCATTTGCATCAACTGTTTACCTTCTTCCAATTCATTTACATTATCCTTTTGTAAAAGTGTACGCGTATAAGAACCACTGATCAGCACCACACGTGATGTAAACTTTTCTGATGTTGGCATAATGGTTCCATCTTCAGCAATGTATCCATCTGGTCCATCGTTGCGAACGATACGAGCGATAGGTCTTCTCAATTCTGCTTTCACTACAAGATTGCCTTTCAAATCGCTATACAATTCCGCATCCTCCACAAAAGGATTCATTTTGATTTTCTTCTCAACATCTTTCAGGTTTACCTTATCCAGGCTTGCTCCTTTCAGATTGTCTTTGTTCAATTGCATCAACTTCACCACGTCTTCTTCATCGATAAAGTGATTCTCATTTACATTATCCACCTTAATCGTAATGTCTTTTATTGAGGCATTTCCTTGTGTGCGCTCAGCAAAAGCAATAACCGCCACCAGTACAAGCACAGCTGCACCAATCTTCAATTCACGCTTTATGTTGAACTTAAACTTCATACTTCTTACTTACCATATTTTTAATCGGCTCTACAAACGTATCGATGTCGCCTGCACCAATGGTGGCGATAACATCAATATCAAGACCTTCCAGTTTTTGCATGAGGTCTGTCTTGTTGCATCGTATTTTTACTTTGCTCGTGATATCATTGAACAACATATCTGATGTCACGCCCGGTATTGGTAACTCGCGTGCGGGATAGATGTCCATCAACAACAACTCATCAGCAATGCTCAAGCTCTTTGAAAAACCTTCAGCAAAGTCCCGTGTACGAGTGAACAGATGCGGTTGAAATATCACCGTCAATTTTCTGTTGGGGTACAACGACTTCATTGATTTCAAAAACGCTTCAATCTCGGTCGGATGATGTGCGTAGTCATCAACGTACACTACTTTCTTACCCTTCACTACAAATTCAAATCTGCGCTTCACACCCGTGAAAGACTCCAGCGCTTTTTTTATTGTGGCAGTACTAACGCCACACAAACTTGCTGCTACCGAAGCTGCGATAGCATTTTCAATGTTATGAAAACCAGGGACACCGAGTCTCACGTGTTCAATCTTTCCTAACCCGTGAAGATCAAACTCAAAAAATCCACCTTTAGCGGTAATGTTTTCGGCAAAAAATTGTCCCCGGCTCATGCTATAAATATTCTTTGTTACATGATCGGCATGTGAAGCAAGTAATTCTACTATGGACTCGTGAATAATCAATGAGCCACCTTTATTAATTTGGTTGATATAGTCTTTAAATGATGTAATTAAACTTTCGTGATTGCCATAAATATCCAAATGGTCTGCATCTGCTGAAGTTATAATTGCAATCTCAGGAAAGAGACGAAGGAATGAACGATCAAATTCATCAGCCTCCACCACTACTATTGTTTTTTCATTGATCTCGCCTTGCATCACCAAATTCGATGCATAGTTCGTTGTGATGCCACCGAGAAATCCAACCATATCTTTCCCTGCCACATATAAAATATGCGCCACCATAGAAGAGGTTGTTGTCTTTCCATGTGTACCAGCAACTCCAATCGTCTTATAACCTTTCGTGAGCAAGCCCAGCACTTCTGAACGCTTCAGAATGTTGTAACCATTAGCTTTGAGGTAATTGTATTCCTTATGATCCTTTGGAATAGCAGGAGTAAAAACGACTAATGTCTTGTCCTTTTGATTCACTACTTCTTTTGAAATCGATTCAATGTCATCATCAAAATGAATCATCATTCCTTCCTTCTCTAGCTCGGTAGTCAATGTTGTAGAGGTACGGTCATAACCCGAAACCTTTAGTCCTTTTTTCATGAACCAACGAGCAAGAGCACTCATACCGATACCACCGATACCCAGGAAATAAACATTATCGTATTGCTCTATCTTCACTTTTAGCTGGTCATTAATTTGTGTTGTACTCCTTTAAACTGAACCTGATTTCCATTTACACTTACGCTCTTCACTGCAGAGCTTCCAATAGTAGAAGTCGCTCGCTCTCCAATCAGTCGTTCAATTTCATCTACAATATCTCGTGTCGCATTGGGTCTGGCCAATTCTGCGATGTTTGTACTTAACTTGTTGCAGCGTTGCTCATCAAATAATAATTGAAGCGCTGCATCAACCAGTTTGTCCATTGCTTCCTTATCTGTGATCATAATGGCAGCATCTCTATTGACAAGTGCCATTGCATTTTTGGTTTGATGATCTTCGGCCACGTTCGGTGAAGGAACAAGTATGCAAGGCTTGTTGGCAATGCACAATTCAGAAACAGCCAAGGCACCTGAACGTGATATCACCACATCTGCAGCAGCGTAAGCCAAATCCATTTCGCGAACAAAATCATGCACACGGATCTTTCTTAAATCATACTTATCCAATTGTGATTTCAACACTTCATAATATCCTTTACCAGTTTGCCAGATCATTTGAATGTTGGCATCAACCAGTTTTGTCATATTCGCAAGAATACTTTCGTTGATGGTTCTTGCGCCAAGACTTCCACCAATAATCAAAAGTGTTTTTACATTGTTATCAAAACCAAAATGCGACAATGCCTTTTCACGTTTCTGATTTACACTCAAAATATCTTTGCGAACCGGATTGCCCGTAAGAATTATTTTCTCCTTCGGAAAATAATTCTCCATGCCTTCATATGCTACGCAAACTTTCGTTACGCGATCTGCCACTTGCTTATTTGCTAATCCTGCAAAAGAGTTTTGCTCCTGAACAAGGGTTGGAAATTTAAAGCGCGTTGCAGCCAACATAATTGGTCCGCTTGCATAACCACCGGTTCCAATAACGGCATGCGGCTTATACTTTTTAACAATCTTTCTTGCCCGTATATAACTCACGACCAATTTCACTGGAAATAAAAGATTGGATAAAGTAAGCTTACGCTGCAAACCACTGATCCACAATCCCACGATTTTATAGCCCGCTTCCGGAACCCGTGTCATTTCCATTTTTCCCTGAGCACCAACAAATAATATCTGGGCATCCGGATAACGCTCACGAAATTCATTCGCGATGGCCACCGCTGGAAAAATATGTCCACCTGTGCCGCCGCCGCTTATGATAATTCGATATGGTGCTGTATTACTCAAAGTCTCAATTCTATATTAGGCTGCTTTCGCAGTTACATTTTTATTTTCTCTTTCTTTATCCGATCCTGCGGATTGTTCCCATGCCTGATCTTGTTCGCCTCTGCTCACGCTGAGCACAATTCCAATTGCCAATCCCGTGAATACCATTGATGTTCCTCCCATCGAGATTAGTGGCAACGGTTGACCTGTTATCGGACCAAGTCCAACAACCACACCCATGTTCACCATGGCTTGACAGACCAAATCGAAACTGAGTCCAGCGGAGAGTAATCCCCCGAAGGCACGCTCACTATTGTAAGCTGCTTTCATTCCGCGATGAAGTAAAACCAAATACAAAATCAGAACTACTATACCACCAATCATTCCATACTCTTCAATCACAATAGCATAAACAAAATCAGAATAAGGATGCGGCAGAATATTGCGTTGATCACTATTACCCGGCCCTTTTCCAAATACACCTCCAGTAGCAACAGCAATGCGTGCATGCTTTGCCTGGAAAGGAAGCTCTGATCCATTTACAAAACTTAAAATTCTATTCTTTGCCGTTTCTCCTCGTGAACCAAAGACAACAGCAAGTGATCCAAACAAAATACCTACGAACACCAACATCGCTAAATACTTTGTCGGCACGCGGCCTATAAACATAATGAGCATGCAAGTGATCAAGAGAAGTACTGCTGTTGATAAGTTTGTCAAGGCAATCAATCCGCAAATGACACCGCACCAAAAAAGTATCGGAATGAGTGACTCCTTTATATCATCAATATTTTGCTGACGCTTGGATAACATACTCGCCAGATTCACAATCAAGGCCAAGCTTGCAAAATCAGAAGGTTGAAAAGAACCTATGATTGGAACTTCAATCCAACGTGCTGCTTCATTGAGTGAAACTCCATTGGTGAACGTATAAATCAATAATGGAATACTGATCCACAAAGCAAACTTGGAAAGCTTCGAGTAATAGCGATAGTCTACTTTATGTGCAAACCACATAGCTGCCAAGCCAACAATAACTGTAAAGGTATGTTTGATCAAAATACTCTCTGGACTACTGGTTCGTTTAAAAGCCAACGTACCAATCGAACTGTACACCACAAGGATACTAATCAGCGAAAGCGCGAATACAACGGCCCAGATCACACGATCGCCCTGTAAGTTTTTGTCTATCCACTCTTTGAACTTGTTCATAACTCAGAATTTAGTATGTAGAATTTAGGAGTTAGAATCATCTTTTAATTGCATTCATATAAGCTTCCAATATTTTTCCGACTTCATCGGCTTGCCTCATTAGCACATTCATATCCGCATACTCAAGGTCTTGCGCCAACATCAAATAATACTCAGTCTCTGATAGTGAACCTTGTGCAATATTTAACATCCTCACTTTATCCGCGGGACTTTTCTTTTTAAACCCTTCAGCAATATTAGCCGCAATTGAAACCGTAGACCTTCTGAATTGAGAAGTGAGTCCATAAATTTCTTCTCTTGGAAAATTCTTTGTCTTCTGATAAACGGCAAGAACTAGCTGATGTGCTTTCTGCCACACCACTAGGTCTCTGAATGATTTTGCCGGTTCCCGAATCTCCATGTTTTATTATTCTATATTCTAACTCCTAAATCCTATATTCTTACCTTCTCAACCTCTTCCTTCAACTCCAACACGGCATTCCTAAACTGATCTCCACGATCTTCATAATTCTTGAAGAGATCAAAACTTGCGCAAGCCGGAGAAAGTAGAACTACATCACCCGCTTGAGCCACCTGCAACGCCATGCGCACCAACTCATGCACGCTTTGGGTTTCTTTTATTGTTGGAACAACATCACCAAACGCTTTCTTTAATTTGTCATTCTCTTTACCGAGACAAATCAAGGCACGTGCTTTTTTCTTCACAGCATCCTTGATGATGTTGTAATCATTTCCTTTATCAACTCCACCAGCAATCCACACCAATGGTTTTTCATAACTTCCTAATGCATACACAACAGAATCTACATTCGTTGCTTTTGAATCGTTGATGAATTCCACTCCATTAATTGTAGCAACTAACTCCAATCGATGCGGAGCATTCTTAAAAGTTTTTAGTCCTTCTTTGATTGAACTCAAACTAACACCAGCGATTGATACAGCTGAAACTGCCGCCATGGTATTGATCAGATTATGAGGTCCGTTTAATGTTGTCTCGGATTGTTTAATGCTGAACTTTTCCTTCATTGTAAAGTTCATCTTCTCGCCATCAAAGAAAAGCAGAGTATTAGCTGTATTCTTTAAAGAAATACCTACCTGCTTTGGTGTGCGGTTCTGCTTTCCGAGTTCTTTAATAATCCCATCATCGTCAGCATAAAAAATAAAATGCTGCGCTTCATTCATGTTCTTAATAATGCTGAACTTTGAATCAATGTAGTTCTGCATGTTATATTCGTACCGATCCAAATGATCTGGAGTAATGTTTAGGAGAATGGCAATTTCAGGCTTGAATGATTTTGTTCCATCAAGTTGAAAACTGCTGACCTCAAGTACATACCAATCGAATTTCTGTTGTGCCACTTGACGCGCCATGCTGAAACCTACATTGCCCGCAAGACCAACATTAAGCCCGGCATTTTTCATCAAATGATAGGCAAGCAATGTCGTTGTCGTCTTACCATTCGTCCCGGTTATGGCAATTACCTTAGCAGTGGTATGAAGGAATGCAAATTCGATTTCATCAATAATTGAAATACCTGCTGCTTTGATCTTCTTGATAATCTCTGCCTTATCAGGAACGCCTGGACTTTTAACTACAAGCGTCCCGTTTAAAACTTTCTCAACTGTATGCTGACCTTCTTCAAATGAAATATTATTCTGAGTTAGTTCAGCTTTGTATTTTTCTTTGATAGGTCCTTGATCGGAAACAAAAACATCATAGCCCTTCGCTTTCGCGAGCAATGCTGCGCCCGTTCCGCTTTCACCTCCACCCAATATGATGATCCGTTCGCTCATCTTAATTTTAATGTCGCTAAGGTTAAAATCGCCAACAGAATTCCTACAATCCAAAAGCGGGCAACAATCTTTGCCTCGTGAATATTTTTCTTTTGATAGTGATGGTGAAGAGGAGACATTAAAAATATTCTTCTTCCCTCACCGTATTTCTTTTTGGTGTATTTGAAATAGGAAACCTGAAGGATAACGGACAAACTTTCTACTAAAAATATCCCACAGAGAATCGGTATCAATAATTCTTTCCGAACTGCAAATGCCAAAACTGCAATGAGCCCACCCAATGTTAAACTACCAGTGTCGCCCATAAAAACTTGTGCTG
This sequence comes from Chryseolinea sp., assembly GCA_031388805.1. Lineage (GTDB taxonomy): Bacteria > Bacteroidota > Bacteroidia > Cytophagales > Cyclobacteriaceae > Chryseolinea. Next base: position 54,146 of record JANMRZ010000079.1, on the reverse strand, counting down.
GATAAGCATTGTACCATAAGAATCCAAGGCACGCTCCTACCAATGCTGTACAAAAGATTACGAGCTCACCCAAGTTCGGGATGTACATAATATTGAGATAGCTACTAAAATCGATGCGGCCCGATAGGTAAGCAAAAATAGCAATGGTCAATGCAATGATACCCGATGTTCCCGCAGCCAAACCATCTATGCCATCCGTAATATTTGCTCCGTTCGATACGGCTGTGATGATTACAATAACAACTAACACATAAACAATCCAGGTGTACTCTTTTGGAATAGGTAAAAGTTTGCTGTAGTCTAATTCATTGTTTTTTAAGAAAGGAACGGTTGTCTTGGTTGACTTTACATCCTTGTATTCCACTTTTGTATCAAAGTTCTCTTGCAAATCTTCCATCTCGATGCTTGCAAATGACGCTGGACTCACTTCACGAACAATCACATTGTCGTTGAAGTAAAGCGTTAATCCAACAATCAATCCTAGTCCAACTTGTCCAACAATTTTAAATCGACCTGCAAGGCCTTCTTTGTTCTTACGGAAAACTTTAATGTAGTCATCCAAAAAACCGATAAGTCCTAACCAAACTGTAGCCGTGATTAATAGAATGATATATACGTTATCAAGCTTTGCTAATAAAAGGGTTGGTATTAATATCGCTGCAATGATAATGAAACCACCCATCGTTGGTGTTCCTTTCTTTTGAATCTGACCTTCAAGACCAAGATCACGAATATCTTCACCCACTTGTTTCTTACGAAGAATATTGATCAGATTCTTTCCAAAGAAAATCGTAATCAATAGAGATAGAAATGCTGCTACACCCGCGCGGAATGAAATGTATTGAAACACACCTGCCCCAGGTATGTCCATTGTGTCCAAATAGTTGAATAAATAATACAGCATTTCTTATTATCAATTATTCATTAACCCCATCATCCTTTTTGCGACCTCTCGATCATCGAACGGATGCTTTACTCCTTTTATTTCCTGGTATGTTTCATGTCCTTTACCAGCAATTAGAATGATGTCTTTTTCCTTCGCCATCATACAAGCCGTCTTAATTGCTTCTTCACGATCCGCAATCACTAATGTCTTCCGCGCTTCAGTTGGCATTACACCGGTCTGCATTTCGCGAATGATTTCCATTGGGTCTTCATCACGTGGGTTATCAGACGTCAAGATTATTTTATCACTGAAGCGACAAGCAATTGAAGCCATCAAAGGGCGTTTCGTTTTGTCGCGATTTCCTCCACAACCTACTACTGTAATTACCTGCTCATTTCCCGTGCGGAATTGAGCGATCGTTTCCAATACATTCTTTAATGCGTCAGGTGTATGCGCGTAATCTACGATGACTGTAACTTTTGCACCTGGCATCACCAGTTCAAATCTTCCTTGTGCACCTTTCAACGCGGAGAGATGCGTCAACACTTCATCCGAATCTTCTCCTAGTAAAACAGCTGCACCATATACACCAAGAAGATTGTATGCATTGAAGTCTCCAATCATTCTGAACCACACACTCTTTGTTCCAATCTCTACTTCAAGACCTTCAATAGAGTTAGTAATGATTTTACCTTTGAAGTCCACCATCTTCTTCAATCCAAAAGTGTACTTCGTAGCTTTCGTATTTTGCATCATCACCATACCGCGTTTATCGTCAGCATTTACCAATGCAAAAGCATCACCCTTCAACTCATCAAAAAATTTCTTCTTTGCCTTAATATAATTTTCAAATGTTTTATGGTAGTCGAGGTGATCATGCGTGATGTTTGTAAAAACACCGCCAACAAAACTTAACCCTGCAATACGATCCTGATCGATGGCATGGGAACTCACCTCCATGAATACGTATTGACAACCAGAATCCAACATCTTTTTCAGCAATTCATTTAATTGAATTGGATCCGGTGTTGTATGTGTCGATGGAATGACATCGTCCACAATTCTATTTTCAACGGTGGAGATTAGTCCAACCCGATAGCTTAACATGCTAAAAAGCTGATACAGCAAAGTAGCAGTAGTTGTCTTTCCGTTCGTTCCGGTTACTCCAACAAGCTTGAGTTGTTCTGATGGATTGCCGAAAAAATTAGCAGCGATAATGCCTAAAGCATGAGCGCTGTTCTTAACCGTTACGTACGAAATATTTTCATTGATGCTTTCTGGCAATGTTTCACACACAATTGCTGTAGCACCAAGTTCAATTGCTTTATTGATGTACTCATGCCCATCAGACTGAGTACCTTTTACCGCTACAAATAAAAATCCAGCTTGAACCTTTCTTGAGTCAAAGCAAACTCCTTTCACCTCCACACTCATGTTTCCATAGCCGGAGGTAAGGGATACTTTGTACAATATGTCTTTTAGTTCAAGCACTTATTTTTTAGTTGATCATTATTTGTTATTCGGTACTCTTTAATTGTTTGTTATCCTAATCGTAAATAAATTCGATCGCCCTTTGTCATTCGTGATCCGGCAGTAAGCGATTGTTGTTTCACTCTTCCTTTGCCTTCGTAAAAAACTCGTAAGCCGGATCGTTCTAATAAATAAATCGCATCGCGGAAAGTCATACCGGCTACATTCGGCACAAGATTTTTTCCTTCTGTTCCTTTTTTCCAATCGACCCCGGTTCCGCTGCGTGATGCGCGAACCCATTCTTCTTCCGTTTGTGAATGCGTTGATATTCCCAATTCGTTACATAACATCGTCAACTCTTGTTGATTACCTCCACGGATAACTGGCAATGTTTCCAGCTCTGCGAACTTCTTCACATCCATTGGTTCATGAAGGTTGATGTCGCGTGCATAAATATTATCAGCAATCTCTTTGAATACTGGAGCCGCAACATTACTTCCATACTGATACCAACCTCTTGGATTTTTAATCAATACCATCGCACTATACTTAGGAGCATGTGCTGGGAAGTATCCAACAAATGAAGTAATGTATTTTTTGGTGTAGTGGCCATTCTCTAATATTTGAGCTGTACCTGTTTTACCAGCAATGCGATAATGGGTGCCCTTGATATTCTTTGCCGTTCCATTCTCAACAACACCCTCTAACAAAAGTCTGAGCTTATCAAGAGTTTTGCTGGAACAGATTTTTGAATTGATCACTTCCGTTTCAAATGCTTTTTCCTCTTCATCAGCTTTATTTATCGATTTGATAAAGACAGGCTTAATCATTTTACCATTGTTTGCTACAGCATTGTATAGTGTCAATGTATGTAGTGGAGAAATTTCGAGTCCATATCCATATGCCATCCATGGTAAACTAATACCACTCCAACCTTTTTCGCCTGGACGCCTTACCTTAGGAGTTAATTCACCCAAAATCTGAATGCCCAGAGGTTGAGATAATTTTAAACGGTCTATGTGATCAACAAATTTTTGAGGATGTAAACCAAAATGTTTATCAGCAAGTTTCGCCATGGCTACATTTGAAGAATGTTCAAATGCCGTTTGCACAGAAACTTTTCCTAATCCATGATCTTCATGATCCCGAACGGTTTTGTTATAAAAAGTAAATTCACCATTTCCGGTTTGAACACTGTCTGAAAGCTCCATGTCTGAATCTTCCAACAAAGCAATCATGGTAACAAGTTTGAATGTTGAACCTGGTTCAAAAAGAGCACCAGTAACGAAGTTGAACTTCTCATGAAAATTTCCATGACCATCGCTGCTTAAATTCGATATTGCTTTAATCGCACCGGTCTCAACTTCCATCACGACCACTAATCCATCATCCGCATCGTGTTGTGACATTGCTTTATACAAAGCGGTCTCGGCAACATCCTGAAGATTAATATCTAATGTGGTTTGAAGATCAAGACCATCGACTGCCTTTACATTGTTCGCATCGAAAATTGGTTTCCATATTCCACCAGCAATTTTTTGATAGTATGCATAACCATCTTGCCCGCCAAGTTGTGCATTGAAACTGTATTCAATACCTGCACCCTTATCATTCTCATTAATAAAACCAATGGTTCTCCTACTCAGATTTGAAAAGGGGCGATAGCGAACATCCATCTTTTCGAATATGGCTCCCCCACGTAATCTGCCTTCACGGAAAATAGGCCACTCCATCATGGTCTTCTTATCCTGAAAATCAATCTGCTTACGACTTAAAATAATGTATTGCTTTCCTGATGCGCGTGCATCAATCATCATTCGTCTATAGTCCGTTTGTGATTTATCCTTAAAGAATCGGGATAGATGCCATGCCAATGAATCTACACCTTGCTTAAACACTTCATCTTTTGGAAGGGTCGCGTCAAATGCGATTTTATAAAAAGGTAAAGATGTAGCGAGCAGGCTTCCGTTGTCAGAATAGATATTGCCTCGGGTAGCTTTAACGCGTTTGTAGTCGAACGAAATGCGCTCGCCCATAGCAGCCCATTTCTTTCCTTGAACAAAATGAATATGTCCGGTTTTTATTACAACGGCAATAGCAAACAGCACTACAAAAAGAAATGCAACCCGAACTCTTAATAATATGGACCTCTTAATATTCACCCTTCTCTACTGCTATTTTATAAGGTGGTCTTAAACTTTCTTTTAAACCCAGTGCTTTTACTTTTCTTGCTACTTCCGATTGCTTGCTTGCAAACATGAGGTCAGCTTTCAATGTTGTATAGTCTGCTCTCAGGTCTTCTACTTCTGCCTGACTTGCATTTATCTTCCGAACAGTCTTCTCTGCATAGTGCGTATTACTTATATAGAGTAGACCTAACAACATGGCAAAAAGAATCTTCGGCAAATGTTGTGTCGGAAAACCTTCTTCAAAATAACTTTCAAGCTTTAAGCGTTTCTCGATGCCTGAAAAGAAACCAGTTCCAGATGAAGTACCTCCACTTTTCACCGGCTTGATTCTGAACTTATTCTCAGTCGACTGTTTGTCATCAGTAGACCGAAGTTCATTTGTCGCCATCCGGTGAATGTTGTTGTCTTTCATATCAAACTTTCAATCCTAAATCTTTACTTCTTTACTTTCAATCTTCTCTGCAATTCTCAACTTCGCACTGCGTGCTCTTTTGTTCTCGGCAATCTCCTCTTCTGAAGCTTCAATCGGTTTGCGACTTACTGCTTCGAAAGGTTTGAGTTGGTTTCCGAAGAAATCTTTTTCGACTTCTCCGAATACCTTCCCTTTAGCGATGTAGTTCTTCACCATTCTGTCTTCCAGAGAGTGATACGACATCACGACTAATCTTCCTCCTGTCTCCATTACTTCGCCACATTGGTGCAAAAAATTTTCAAGTGCCTTCATCTCTTGGTTAACCTCGATACGAAGTGCCTGAAACACCTGGGCGAAATATTTATTCTCCTTGCCGCGCGGTGTAATCGGCTGGAGTACTGTCTTTAAATCTTCGGTGCGTACAATCGCTTTGTTTGCGCGCTGTTGTGTTACTAAACGAGCAGCGGTCTTGGCGTTTTTTAATTCACCATACATGCCAAAGAGCTTGTGTAAATCCTCTTCACTGTATTCATTCAACACCTTTGCTGCTGTAAGCGAAATGTTTTTATCCATTCGCATATCCAACGGTCCGTCAAAGCGTGTGGAGAATCCGCGTTCGGGTGAATCGATCTGATGCGATGAAACACCCAGATCCGCTAACACTCCGTTCACTTTCGTTACACCGTTCAACTTCAAATACTTTTTCATGTACATGAAGTTGGCCTGACAAAATGTAAAAGAACGACTCTTAATATTTTCAGCCTGTCGCTTGGCGTCTTCATCCTGATCAAATGAGATCAAGCGACCGTCTTTTAAACGCTCGAGAATTTTTAAGCTGTGACCACCACCTCCAAAGGTTACATCTACGTAGATGCCTTGAGGATTTATGTTCAATGCTTCGATGCATTCGGTGAGCATTACCGGATTGTGATAGCTAGACGCCATACACCCTACTCATTCAAATACTTTTCAGCCAGCTTCGACAACTCACCCGGATCATTGATTTGGTGCTTCTCGTATGTTGAAGGATTCCAGAGTTCTACTTTGCTTCCCAAACCAACCAAGGTTACATCCTTGTCGATTTGTGCAAAGGCGAGCATGTTCTTCGGAATCAGAAAACGGCCGTTGGAATCCAACTCAACCGTAACGACTCCAGACAAAAAATTCCGCTGAAGTTTGCGGTACTCTTCGTTAAACTCACTCAAACCTGAAATTTTCGAGAAGACCTTCTTAAACTCCACCATAGGATAAATAATAAGACATGGCTCGAAGCCCCTGCGGATGACCAGCTCATTGCCATCACCTTCAGGTAACTGCGCTTTTATCCTGGAAGGCAGAACTAATCTGCCTTTGGCATCGAGCTTACTCTCATATTCACTTGTGAAGAAAGTCATAGACGTAGTGGTTGCCTTTTTCCCCTAAACAAACATAGGCACTTTTCTACCACTTTACACCACTTTCACCCACTTTTTTACATATTTTATCAATAATTGACCAAAAGAACCTTTAAAAAGACACTTTTAGGGGATTATTAAGGAATGAAACTAGAGGATGATACCCTTCTCGAAGAGATTTTTAATGGATTCAGAGCTCAATTGAAGGCTTGACAAAAGTATTTCTGAAGTATGTTCACCTAGTTTTGGTGGTGGGGAAATGTGGGAGATATTTTCCTGATTGACTGTAAATCCAGTACTTCCGACATAGCTTTTTACTCCAATTCGATCATTTGAATGAACCAAAAGTTCGGCTGCCTCGCCCATTTTAAAAACTTGTTCCAAGTTCTGAATTCTTCCTGCAGGGATTCTATTCTTGTTAAGATCATCTATAATCGTATCAGCAATTAAACGACTTATCTTTTCTTGAAGAATGAGATTGAGTTCCTTTCTATTATCTACCCGAGATTGATTTGTTAAGAATTTAGGTTGTGATGCGATTTCAGAGATCATAAGAAGCTCACATAAATCAGTAAACTGCCTATCGCTACCTACAGCAAGTAATACCTCTTGACCGTCTTTGGTTGTGAATACATCTCCATAGGGAGCAATGTTAGGATGAGCAGAACCTTTCTTCTGTGGTAATTTTCCAGCAATCAACCAGTTTGTGGCCTGATTAACCAGTGATGAAATGGCAGCCTGAATAAGCGAAACTCCCACAAAACTGCCCTTTCCAGTCCGTTGTAGCTGAAGCATTGCCAACAGCACACCTTCCTTCAAATGATGTCCAGCCAAAACATCAATTAAAGCAACTGGCATTTTTAAAGATGCGCCACCCTGTTCACCATTCATATACATAAATCCAGCTTCGGCCTGAATTATCGCATCGTAGCCTACTCTTGGATTGTCCGATCCATACCCAGTAATCTCTCCATAAATCAGCTTTGGATTCAGCGCGGACAATGTTTTATAATCCATTTCCAGCTTTTCGGCATCACCAGGTTTATAACTGGCAATGACAATATCAGCTTCAGCCACAAGTTTATGGATGATTTCTTTACCCTCTTTTTTAGTCAAGTCAACTGCAAGGGAGCGCTTGCCCCAGTTAACTGAACAGAAATAAGCCGATCGTTCATCCGTTTGTTCTCCACTTCCCTTCCAGCTTCGGGTTACATCACCATGAGTCTTGAGGTTTTCTATTTTGATTACATCAGCTCCCAGTTCGGCAAAAAACTGTCCAACACTTGGGCCAGCTAGTACAGAGGCGAGTTCGATTACTTTTATGTTAGAGAGCATCAGTTAATGAGTAGTTATTGGTGTGCTATGTCCATGGTGTTGGATGTACGGTTAATGGATAATTAACCATTAACCGCAACGGAACAATTCTTTACTTTGCATGGTTTTTCTGGTTCACATTCTAATAACTCAAAAGTAATGAGGTTAATCGTAGTAATTGCAGTGGGATTGATTTTGGTTGGATGTTCAAAGCCGGAGTTAAAAACCGGGACATGGCGTGGTGTCATTGATATTCAGGGGCATGACTTGCCGTTTAATTTTGAAGTGGTAAAAGATGCTCAGGGAGGATATGATGCATCCCTAGTCAATGGATCTGAAAAACTTCTATTGGATGAAATTACATTTGATCACGATTCCGTGATTTTCACGCTTCACATTTTTGATTCGGAACTTAAAGCAAAAATTGATGGTGATAGCTTAGTTGGTTTCTTTATTAAGAACTATGAAAAAAATTATCGTTTGCCCTTCAAGGCAGCATTCGGTCAAGACTTTCGATTTGAAAAATCAAACGATAAATCAAACTCATCTGATTTCACGGGAAAATATTCGGTTACGTTTACATCAAAAACGGATACCACTCATTCCGTTGGAATTTTCAAGCAAACAAATAATGATGTAGAAGGAACATTCCTCAACCCTACTGGTGATTACCGTTATCTTCAAGGTAGTGTCGTTAATGGAAAATTAATGCTCAGCACTTTTGATGGAAATCACGCGTATGTTTTCGAAGCAACAAAAGAATCGGACTCCACACTTATAGGAGACTACTGGTCTGGTAAAACCGGATATGAGAAATGGGTAGCTTCAAAAAATGAGAATGCTGCTTTGGTAGATTTAGAAAGTTTGACAATTCTAAAAGAAGGTTTCACTAAAATCGATTTTAGTTTTCCTGATGTAAATGGAAAGAAAGTAAGTCCGACTGATGAAGTATTCAAAAATAAAGTTGTGATTCTTCAACTCTCCGGAACATGGTGCCCTAACTGTATGGATGAAACCAAATTTCTATCTTCATGGTATGATGAAAACAAAGACAGAGGCGTTGAAATTATCGGTTTAGCGTACGAACGAAAAGATGACTTTACATACGCGAGTGGTCGTGTAAAAAAAATGCAGGAGAAGCTAGGTGTTCACTACCCTTACGTTATTGCGGGTACAAATGATAAAGAGAAAGCGAGTAAAACATTGCCCATGTTAAATCGTGTGATGGCCTTCCCTACAACTATCTATATTGGTAAGGATGGAAATGTTAAACACATTCATACTGGCTTCAGTGGTCCAGGTACCGGCATCTATTATGAACAATTCAAGCAACGATTCAATGAAATTGTGAATGAACTTTTAAGTGAGAATTTATCTTCTAAGAAATAAATGATCTTCTCTCTCCACAATGGAAAGAGCTGGATAGAAATATGAAAAGAGTTGTTGTTGGTTTATCGGGTGGAGTTGACTCAAGCGTTGCTGCGTTCTTGCTAAAAGAACAAGGGTATGAAGTGATTGGTATGTTCATGAAGAACTGGCATGATGATTCTGTAACCATCAGCGATGAATGTCCATGGCTCGATGATAGTAACGATGCCATGATTGTTGCCCAGCATCTAAACATTCCTTTTCAAGCAATTGATCTCAGCAATGAATACAAAGAACGCATTGTTGATTATATGTTCACCGAGTATAAAAACGGCAGAACACCAAACCCGGATGTGCTTTGTAACCGTGAAATAAAATTCGATGTGTTTCTGGAGGCGGCACTAAAACTCGGTGCAGACTTTGTTGCCACAGGTCACTATTGTAGAAAGGGAGAGATCGAAAAGAATGGCCAAAAAGTTTATCAATTACTTTCGGGTATGGATCCTAACAAAGACCAAAGCTATTTTCTATGCCAATTAAACCAAGCTCAGTTATCAAAAGCGTTATTTCCAATAGGTGAATTATTAAAACCAGAAGTGCGTGCCATTGCCAAGGCAAATGGACTGATTACTGCTGAGAAAAAGGATTCTCAAGGTTTATGCTTCATCGGCAAGGTGCATCTACCCGACTTCTTGCAACAACGCCTTGAACCGAAAAAAGGTAATGTCGTTAATATTCCAGCTGAGGCTTCTGTGTTCAAAAATAGGTTGCAAACAACTGATGATCTCGAACTTCTTGCAGAACCTTTTAATCTTCAACCTGAATTAGGTAGCGTAATTGGTGAACATCGTGGAGCGCATTATTATACCATTGGCCAACGCAAAGGTTTGCAAATTGGCGGAAGTGATAAGCCTCTTTTTATAATCGGAACAGATACAACTACCAATACTATTTATATAGGTAAAGGCGAAGATCATCCAGGCTTGTATAGAAAAGGATTATTTGTACCAAATGCTGATGAGCACTGGATTCGAAATGATCTCCGGCTAAATATAGGACAAACTGCAAAATATATGGCTCGCATACGTTACCGGCAGACGCTTGTTCCGTGCATACTTCATAAAACAGAAACTGGTCTTTACATTATATTCGAACAACCTCAAAAGAGCATCACTCCCGGGCAGTTTGCCGCCTGGTATAGCGATGATGAATTAATTGGCTCTGGAGTAATTAGTAGATAACGAATAGGTTATCTATTCGTTATCATTTGTATAAAGAGCAAAGTTTTTCTAACAAGAGGTATTTCTTTTAAACATAGAATTCTTGTTAATTCGCACCGCATTTTATCTGATTAACAACGAGTTCTATTCATAAATGAAGAAATCCATATTGCTCCTGGCCATATTGTGTTTACTGGTTAGTCTTCCTGCAGTGGCCCAACAAGAATCCGAAATAAAAGAAAAGAAGAAACTCCACGGTACATTTTTTGTCAACTGGGGGTATCATCGTGACGCATACACCACGAGTACCATCCAGTTTAAAGACACTGAAACTCCCGGTGTGCCGCATTACAACTTTAAATTTCGCAATGCCAAAGCGCATGATAAGCTTGACATGCATAATCTTTTTCAGAAAGGTCCAACAATACCACAATACGTGTTAAACTTTGGATATTTCTTTAATGATAAAAATGATTTAGGAATAGAAGTATGCTGGAATCACCTGAAGTATGTTGTTACCGATAATCAAGTGATGCACATGACCGGTACGATTGATGATCAATCATACGATTTGGATACACTCGTTACACCAGACTTTGTGCATTTTGAGCACACCAATGGAAATAATTATCTGATTATTAGTTTACTTAAGCGTGTTCAAATACTGAGTTCAAAAAATCAGCAACATAAACTCAGTGGAATTTTCGGTGCTGGTGGTGGCGGATTGATTCCCAAATCAGATTCCTACATAACAATAAACAATAAACAATATCATAACGATGGTCCATTTAGATTATCCGGTTGGGTAGTGGGGGTTAGCGCTGCAGCTCGTTATGATTTCTTTACGTATTTCTTTTTGGAATCAAATATCAAAGGGTCGTTTGCCAATTACACAAATGTTAAACTCTATGAAAAGGGAAGGGCGAATCATCACTTCTTTTCAGTTCAATACATTTTGTCCCTGGGAATTAATGTTCCGTTAGGACAGTCTATCTCATCACGAAACTAAAAACTCCAAGGCCTCCTCTTTGGTGGTGAACGTTTTGAAATTCACATTAAAGAAAAAAGTAATTCCTTTAAGCAAATAGACTTTTGCACCAGTAATACCGAGAAAGGCACCTTTTGGAATAAGATGATTCGTTGATTGCGTGAAGTCTTTTGCGGCTTTCATATAATCAGGTGTTCCATATGTGTTTTCATAGTTGGCAAGAAACAAGCTCGTCTTATTTTCTTTCAACACTAAATCACGGTGTTGTTGTGTAAGGTAAATCATCTCTGCTTCCTTGCAACCGGAATAATCTACGTAGATAATTTCCTTGCCCTTATGGTATATGTAGGTAATTCTATTCAATTCAGTGTTTAGCTGTTATCCTTAAATCCGCTAACACCACCCGAAACAATAAACTTCATTGCTGCAGGTCCGGAAATATTGAGAGGTGTAATACTTTCTTTCGGAACAAAATAATGGTAACCAGAAAATGCGTAGGAGTGCGGAAAGTAAACCACTACCATGTCTGTTAAGCCAAGATCAGAAAGATCAGGCTGTGTGATGAAACCAATTTGATGTAAACTATTATCCTTATTGATTCGAACTAATACGGGTTTGTTGAACTTCTTCTTATCACCAACAAATGCTCCTAATAAATCTTTTAAGGATGAGTAGATCAGTTTCACTAGCGGAATTCGATTTACACCATGATCAAACCAGGTGGTGGCTGTCTTAAAAGCAAAATTAGAAGTGAGATATCCAAAGCTCGTTATAGCAAGAATAATTATAGCAAAACCCAGTCCGGTGTAGGGCAAATTCAATAAATCATCAAGCCATCGAAATGAAACATAGATAAAGTAGGCCGTAGCAACTAATGGAACAATGAAGAGCGTGCCACTGAAAAAATACCGAATTACTTTTCGAAAGGTAGTTTCCATTTTATTATTAAAGTCCGAAATCGCTCATGACGTAATTTTAATTCATGAAAAGAAAGTCTTTTATGCGGAGAATTATAGTTCGAAGAATCCTTAGATCTTCAATCAAGACTAGCATAAAGGTAATTGGTTCAGTTGTAACATTAGATCTTTCACCTATAAAAAGTAGCGAATCTTAAGCAAGGAAATTATTATCCTTGGAATCAATTGCTAATGAAGTAACCCTTAAAGCATAAATCAACTGAACACAGACTTGGAGAAGGAACTAACCAGCATGAACGATTTTTGTCAATGCCATGCGAATCACTTCGTCAACCTGCTCATCGATAGCGATGTGAGTTGTATCTATTACAATTGCATCATTGGCTTGCCGAAGGGGGCTTTCTTTCCTTGAAGTGTCGATCTGATCTCGATGCAAAATATTCTCAATCACGTCATCTAAATCAACAAGCTGATCGCGGTCTAACAGTTCCTTTTGTCTTCTGAAGGCTCGAATAAGTATCTCGGCACTCATGAATAATTTCAATTCGGCATTTGGGAACACAATGGTTCCAATGTCGCGGCCATCCATCACAATACCTTTATCCTTACCCATTCTTCGTTGCTGTTCTACCAACGCCGTTCGCACTTCTTTTATCGTACTTACCTCGCTCACAATTTCAGAAACACGCATCTTACGAATTGCCTTTTCAACGTTCAAACCATTCAGGTATGTCTCTGATTTCTTTTTCGAGTTGGTCTTAAACGAAATAGTAATTTGTTGTAAGGCTCTTGAAATTTCTTTTGGATTGGTAAGCGACACATGATGATCTAAAAAATAAAGTGTCACAGCACGATACATTGCACCTGAATCAATGTAATGATAACCAAGGATTTTGGCCACTTCTTTTGCCGTGGTGCTTTTTCCGCAGGCAGAATACCCATCAATGGCGATCACAATTTTGCGAAGGTTCATCAGCAGTCTTTTTGAGGGCAAGGAATAGGTTTGCCCGGTTTCAGTTTTTTATTCTTGTGATGTTTGTGTGAGCTGCATGCCAACACCAGCACAACACATAAAAGAAGAAAGAAGCGATGTGTTTTCAAAAGGTAATTCGATTAATCTGGTTAATCAAAGTTAGTATTTTTAGAAAGGTACAGTTGCACTTTACTTATTTCTTTTAATCCAAATCAGTCCATTTATGCATCAATTTTGTTTTGATGACGCATTCGGAATCCTGTTTTTTGCCTCCTCCTAGTTCTGGTGTCTTTTCTAATTTCTGGTAAAGTGTGATAAACCTCACATCCGGAAACGTGGGTGCATTAAATCATTTTCGATGGCAGTTAGCAAAGAAAATTTAACTTGTATATTTAACTCCCGTTCTGAAATAGCGGCTTCTGAAATTTTTGTAAACAAAGTAGGCAGCTGACCTTCGCCCTCTGCAACAAATCTGTTTTCATGATTTATAAGGACACAGGCAAAAAGATAACCTTCTTGTTTTAGTTTAGTAAATTGTAAAAAATTAAGCGGTTATGGAAACAAATGATGAAGGAAAAGCAGAAAAGGCTTTTAAAGGTTTTGGCAAAAAAGTAGATGACTTTGTTGAAGAATTGGGTGAGGCGGGAGAAAGACTACAGAGGGAATTCCAACTGAAATACGAAGAACTTAAAATTTCTGCCGAAAAACTTAAAAAAGAGGCCGAGAATAAAGAACGCTGGAAGGAAGTAGAGGAAAGCTTGAAAAAAGCTGGTGACGAATTGAGCAATGCTTTTAAAGCAGCGTTCACCAAGAAGCAGCCGTGATGCTTTTCATAAGAGAGTCTCTGAGAATACGAAAGGCTGCTTTATGGGCAGCCTTTCGTACTTAAGAAAAGCAATTCTATTTCTTTGTTACAAAAGTAAGAACAGGGCGTTTAGAGTGACGCACTACGTCTTCAGCAATACTTCCAGCCAGTACATGTGCAAAACCTGTCCGCCCATGGGTAGCCATGGCAATTAAATCCGCATTTATACTCTCAGCAAAGTAAATGATACCTTCCTCTTCGGTAACATCATTAAACACATTAAGTGTGTAATTTTTAAGTTGAAGCTTTTTAGCAAAATCGGCCATGTATTTCTTCACAATAGCATCTCGTTGAAAATTACCTGGGGTATTGATACGAACCAGATGAACTGTTGAATCATATAGCTGTTGTGTTCTTCTTACGATTTTAGAGAACAATTCTTCATCCTTGCTCATGGAAGTAGCGTAAACAATATTTTTAAAGTCTCCGCCAGATGGTTTATTGTGAAGAGTCAACACAGGACAATGAGACATACGTACTACCTTCTCCGTGTTTGATCCAATGATCATATGCTCTAAGTCGGAATGACCCGCTGTACCCATCACAACTAAATCTACTTTTTTCTCTATAACCATAGTGTTCATACCATGGTAAGGCGATCCTAAGCGAAGTTCTGAACGAATCTTAACACCATCAAATTTCGAATCATCAACAAGCTTAGCTAATTGCTTTTTCGCCTTCTCAATTAACTTCATGGTGAAAAGCCGCTCTTCCCAATCACCACCTTCAGTAACCTGACCTTCTATGTTAATTGAATTGCCGGTTGCTTCCTCAACTACGTGGAGCAAGATCAATTCAGCACCAGCCTTGCGTGCGATATCGGCAGCGGTCTCTGCCGCTAATAATGATGGTTTCGAAAAATCAATCGGAACAAGTATTTTCTTCATAAGATTGTTAGTTTCATTTTGACAGAAGTAAAAATAGCGAATTGAGTCAGAATTAAAAACGCATATTAGACGCTGTCCCCAGCGTGATTATACGGTTGTTTTAATGAAACAAATCTGCAATGATCATCGCGGATGGATACTGATAAAGATTGCCAACAATCCTGATTTAAATCAGATGAATAGAAACAAAAAAGCCCAGGTTACCCAGGCTTTTTTTGAGAGGGAAATCTCAGACTAGAAAGTAACTGACTTCGTGTTACCTGCGTTGTCAGAAATTTCGAATGTATAAGAAGCAGAACCGCTCTTCAATGAATACACTTGTGCAAAGTCACCACTTAATTCTTTTGATTCATTATAAACCAAGTTGTTGAAGTTGTCATAAATCTTAACTGTAATCACTTCGTTCTTTGTGTTTGCAACAGCTAATAAAAACTTACCTTCCTCACTCATTTTAGCAACATGCACATTCAACTTTGACTTAGCAGTTGGTTGGAAATTTACCTTTTCAGTTTTAGTTCCAGTTGCGTCTGTCAATTCAATAGTGTATTCACCAGCTGTAAGGCCGTTAAAGTTTAATGGTAAGATAAAACCACCTTCATTTGAAACTATTTTAGTGAAGATCACTTTCGACTCTGCATTGTAGATGTTCACTTTGGTAGTTCCTGTGTTCTCACTCTTATAGATTATTTTGAAAGTCTGAGATCCTTTAACAGGTACGATTGCTAAGCCAGCTTTTGTTGGCTCTTCTTTTCCGATTGCTGATACAGTTGCACTAACTATTACCAGGGCTGCGATTAAAAGGGATTTTGTTTTCATATGCTTTTTCTTTTTTGTTATGATACAAAGAACGGTGACGGCATGTCACGAGGTCGAAAGTTGTAAGTAAACCTTATTTAATAGCTTAAAAATCGTTTGCGAAAAAATTGCAGAGCAAAAACCAGAAAATGGTTAACCAAATGGGGGGTGCAATCGCAATCAGGGTGAGAAAATTTTAGTACAACGTTTGCAATTGCATGTCATTCCTATCCTCTGCTAAGTTCATCGTACATGCTATTCGTTTTGAGAAATCATCGTTATCTAAATTCTTCAATGGTAATTCAATCTAAATCATAATTTTATTTCCCCATTGAACCATTCTGAAAAACAAAAAGCAACTTGTTAGTACAAGTTGCTTTTTGAAAGTCTGTTAAAGAAAGACTTTCTGATTAATACTTAATCTGCTTTGTGTTTCCTGACTTATCCGTAATTACAAATGAAAATTCTCCAGATACTTTTGAGAGGTTATACACTTGTGCGAAGTCTCCATTTGCCTCCTCCGAGTGACTGTAGAGTAAGGTACCCACAGAATCATAAATACTCACATCAAATTTATCCTTACCTCTATTTGAAATGGTGAGCAAATACTTATTGTCTTCGTCTGTTACCTTTATCAGGTTAACAAGCCGCTCTACCTTGCCATCACGATAACTTACCTTTTCGATTTTCTTTCCAGTGTGATCAACCAATTCGATAGTATAATCTCCTTCTGGCAGTTTGGAAAAATTATAGGGTCTCATAAACGCATCAATGTGTTTGATTTCTTCCTTAAACACAATTTGGTTTTCCGAATTGATGATGGACACTTTTACGTTGCAATCCTTCACTCCTTTGTAAAACAGTTTTATCAAAGAGCCGCTTTTCATAACAGCCATAGCGGAGGTTTCTTCAGGCTTATCTAATCTGCGGGCACTTACTGCGCTGCTAATGACAATGAGTACGATAAAAATTGAGAGGGTCTTTTTCATAAAGGGTTTTTATTTGTTTAGCATAAGACGACCGACTCGCTATGAAAGTTGCAGTGCAAACGTTAATTTATGTTAACTAAATCGTTAACATAAAAAAATAAAGGAGCCCGCATGAAACGTGAACAAATGAAAATAAGATTCACTTCTTGTTAAAAAGAAGTGAGCAACGATTATTCAATGCGTTGGTTGCCGAAATAAAAAAAATAGTTTTAGTCAATTGAGATGAAATACATCTTTGCTTTTATCTTCTTGTTGTAACACATGTGTTTGAAAACGAACATGGTTCATTAGAAAAGCCTCACGTTTCTTGGGGGAGAGTGTTAAAAATTTATACCGATCGCTTACATCGAGGTTCAGCTCTGCAGCCACATCATAAAGTGTAAACTGAGAATCGTGTGGTTTTATATTTCGAAGCTTTAAATAATCCTGAAAGGGTTCAAGCAAAGGCTGGTCAGGAAAAATCTGATCAACTACATTCCACAATCGCACATCTGCACCAGGATACATCTTGTCTTTATATACACGCAGCAACAATCCCATCGAAAAAACATCCTGACACTTTACAATAATATCGGCTTCTCCGGCTGGATATCTTTTAATTATCGTTTCCAGTTTCATCAATGATCCAATCTTCTCTGTATTTATTTCATGACTAAAATAAATTCCAAAACTGATGTCATTGGTTTCAGCATCATGTAAAAGTTGTTTGTACCGAGGTTCGAAAATATGAAGCGGAACCAGCTCACCAGGTAATGGCAAAATTCCAAGCGGGAACATGGGTATATGAATTACATCTGCCATACTTACCTTAACAATACAAAATCAAGAAAGTTAATAACTCACTAAATAATGTGGTTTGAGGTTATACCGATTGATCAGTTTTTGTTCACCTGGCAAAAAACTAAGGTTCACCAGAAATGAAAATCCCGCCAAAACACCATCAAAACTCTTTATCAGATCTGCTGTAGCAGAAGCCGTTCCACCCGTGGCGAGTAAATCGTCATGCACTAATACCCGCCAATTCGGTTTAATGGCATCATCGTGTATTTCAATAGTAGCCGTTCCATATTCAAGTGCATAACTTTGTGACCTTGTTTTGAAAGGAAGCTTACCTGCTTTACGGATAGGTATAAATCTGCACCCCAATTCGTTTGCTAACACGGAACCGAAAATAAAACCGCGCGCTTCAACAGAGGCGATTGCATCAATTTTCTGATCACCGTATTCTTCTGCCAGCGCCTTCACTATTTTACGAACCAATTTCGGGTCATCAAAAATAGGTGTGATGTCTTTGAACACAATTCCGGGCTTCGGATAATCTTGCACATCGCGAATTGCATATTCTATTTCATCAGCCAGCATAGTAATTCAAAATTGATTACATCAAAAGTAGACTGGTAAATCAGGTATTCAAACTTTCCATTCAATTATTCCTACTTAAGAAGTAATCTTCTTAAAGGCAGCAGGAAGAAACTCTATTATATCAGAGGCAATTAAACTATTCATACCTTTTTCATACGCAGCCGCATCGCCTGAAAGTCCGTGAAGGTACACGCCTAATTGTGCAGCCTCCAAGGGAGAATAATGTTGCGCTAATAAGCCTGTCAATATTCCCGTTAGCACATCTCCGCTCCCTCCTGTTGCCATACCCGGATTTCCGGTTGAATTAAAATACACATTCCCTTCGGGTGATGCGATGGATGAATACGCTCCTTTCAAAATAATAATACATTTCAATTGCTTTGCTAGCTGCTGCTGCAATTCTAATCTCTCGAAATCATTTTTCCAGTTTCCAACCAATCTCTCAAATTCTTTTGGGTGTGGTGTTAGAATACTTCCTTGCGGGATATGGTTCATCAACTCCTTATTCATCGACAAAATATTCAGAGCATCAGCATCAATAACCATTGGTGATTTGAATCGTTCCAAAATAGAAGCAAATGCCTTAACTGTTTCCGCATGTTGACCAAGTCCTGGGCCAATACCTATCGCAGAATACGGATCGAGATTCACAACATTTGATGAAAACTCATCATGCTTATCAATGTCCACCATCGCTTCGGGAACTGCTGTTTGCATTATTATATTTCCACACTTCGGAACATGAACAGTTAAGAGCCCTAATCCTGCACGAAGTGAAGCACGCGATGCCAGAACTGCTGCTCCTGTTTTTCCGATACTTCCAGCAATGATTAAAGCATGTCCGTAACGGCCTTTATGATCAAAAGTGAGTCTGGGTTTTACAATTCGCTTTATATTCTTTAAGGAAAGACATGAATAAGGTGTCGATGCTTGTCGAATAAAATCTTTATTTAAGCCGATTGGTACAACATTCCAATTTCCAACAAACGGATAACACTGCGGAAGAAAAAATGCCAGCTTAGGTAATTGAAATGAAACGGTGTGATGTGCCTTCACAATCGAACCTGTTGAAGATTCATCCATCAGCAATCCGGATGGTACATCTATTGCAATCTTCAATGCATTGGTTTGATTGATGCACTCAATTGCTTTTGAATACAAACCTTCAGGAGCGCGCGACAATCCTGAACCAAAGATGGCATCGATTAGAATATCACAAGAAGAAAATATAGCTTGATCACATTTCAATGTTATCTCAGCTATTGCGATTTTACTTCTTAGGCGATCCAGATTGATTTTAAAATCAATTGATTCTGTTGTTTCACCTTTAACTATCCAAACATGAATGTTATAACCCGACTCATAAAGCAATCGTGCAATAGCTAATCCATCACCACCATTATTTCCTGTTCCACAAATAATACCGATGCGATAGGTAACATCAAATCGTTCTGTAAACCATGATTCAAATGCGCGACACGCACGCTCCATCAAATTGATTGAGGTAATCGGTTCATGTTGAATGGTGTAAGCATCCAGTTCTTTGATTTGTTTAGCGGATAATATTTTAGGCATTATCTATCTTGCTACTACGTTTAATACTTAATGTACAGAAAGATTTCAAGTGATACGTTATGATCTATCGGTCAACCTCACCCATCAAAATATCAATCGAGCCTACAATGGCAATAAGATCGGCCACTAAAATACCTTTCGATATTTCAGGCAACACAGAGAGGTTTGAAAAACTACACGAGCGACATTTGCACCGAAAGGCAACATCACTTTTTCCATCGGCCCGAAAGAAAAATCCTAATTCACCTTTCGGTATTTCGGCTCTAACATAAAAATCCTGCGCCTTTGGTCTGATCTTTTTCGGAACCAATGCTTGCGGATCGAAATCACGACTGCGCTTATGTTCGCCTGTCAGTTTCTCAACGCATTGTTCAATGATCTTCAACGATTCATAGAGTTCAAGGAAGCGCACATAATTACGATCCCAGCAATCGCCTACCTTACCCATCTTACCTTCACCAATCGGAATATCAAAATCAAGTTCAGGATAAACAGAGTATCCATCAACTTTACGCAAGTCGAAACGCAAACCTGAAGCGCGCAACATTGGGCCCGTGACTCCACAATTGATAGCAAGGTCTAATGGAAGCACACCTACATTTGCTGTACGTTCAACAAAAATCTTATTGTTGATCAGAATCTCTTCCAATTCCTTCAACTTCGGTTTCAGGTAAGTGATAAACTCGCTGCAACGATCTTCAAATCCTACAGGTATGTCATAAAACAAACCGCCAATCCAAATATAATTGTAGAGTAAGCGCGCACCGGATGCCCATTCTAACATACGAAGGATATGTTCACGGTCGCGCATCACCCACAAAAAAGGAGTAAACGCACCAATGTCCATTCCATAAGTACCAATCGAAATAAAATGTGATGCAATGCGGTTCAATTCCGCAACCAACACACGAACGTATTCAACGCGTTTTGGAATTTGTTCGGAAATACCCAACATCTTCTCTACGCCCATCGCATAAGCGTGTTCATTATTCATTGAGGCTACATAATCGAGGCGGTCAACAAAGGGAATAACCTGATTGTATGGAAGGCTCTCAGCATGTTTTTCAAAACAACGATGTAAGTAACCAATGTGCGGAACTACTTCGCGCACCAATTCTCCGTCCATCAAAACTTCTAACCGAAGCACACCATGTGTAGAGGGATGCTGTGGGCCAAGGTTGATGATCATTTCTTCTGAACACAAGTTCGATGCATTGAACTTGTTGGGCTCAGAGAGAGTGAGATTGGTGTCTTTATATATGTATTGTTGCTGCAATGCTAGTTGTTCGTTGGTGGTTGATCGTTAATCGATAGTGAGGATGATTATTTCAATCAATCAATTTTAAGATTCTACTTTTACTCCTCTGTAGTACTCTTGTTGCTTATAATCTTTTCGAAGGGGATATCCTTCCCAATCGCCTGGCAATAATATTCTTCGTAAGTCGGGATGGTTTTTAAAATGAATTCCATACATATCAAAAATTTCTCGTTCAAGCCAATTGGCCGATTTCCATATATGACTGATTGAATCAACCTCTGGGTTTTCTCGTGGTAGAACCACCCTTAACATCAACTGACTATTGAATGGAATGGAATACAATGTATACACACATTCCATTGTATTTGCTTCTACTCCATTATCGATTCCCGTAATGCAGGAGAGCATATCAAAATACATCTCCGGGTTTTGATAAAGAGTTTTTGCAACAGCAAGTAAATCTTCAGAGGGAATTCGTATTGCTTTCGGCGATGTGTTTTCTAAAGCCAAAACTTCACCGTGAGTACACGACTCTTTTACAAGCGCAAGAATTTGATCAAACGTTAACATTTGAAGTTTCGTTTTGTAATAATTTTTCAATCGCCTTTGGCGCCATCATACTTTCATTTCTGATTTTCTCCTGGAGTTTTAAGAACCCTCCGATCAAAGCTTCTGGTCGTGGTGGACATCCTGGAACATAAACATCAACCGGAATAATCCGATCAACTCCTTTCACTACATGATAACCGTGTTGCCAATATGGACCTCCACAATTGGAGCATGAGCCCATTGAAATTACATAGCGTGGTTCCGCCATTTGTTCATACAATCGCTTAATGCGATCAGCCATTTTAAAGGTTACCGTTCCAGAGATAATCATCACGTCTGCCTGACGAGGTGTTGCACGCGGTGCCATGCCGAAACGATCCATATCATACACCGTAGCATTACTCATGAATTCAATTGCACAACATGCCAAACCAAAAGTCATTGGGAACATAGAAGACAATCTTGCCCAGTTGAGCAAATCATCGAGGCGTGTGACGATGATACCGCCTTGTTGAAATTTCTGATCTAACAAACCTCC
Source organism: Chryseolinea sp. (assembly GCA_031388805.1). Lineage (GTDB taxonomy): Bacteria > Bacteroidota > Bacteroidia > Cytophagales > Cyclobacteriaceae > Chryseolinea. Next base: position 32,197 of record JANMRZ010000079.1, on the reverse strand, counting down.
CATGAATGCAATTTATATTTACTCGAAACTCAATACTATAAACTATTGGCTACTTCTTATACTTCTCGTTTACCTTATCATACAAATCCTTCGGCACAGGTGAAACAAAGGGAGTAGGCTTCGGATTTGGTTTTACCCAATCGAGATGGCCGTTCACCCAGGCATATGCCAGACCTAATGCGAGGATGGCAATAAAGATCAACATTTCAATTAGTGAGAACCATCCCCAAACTCCATTCGTGCCTTCAATCATTTCTTTGTTAGCAAACACAGTTGACCATGGGAACAGAAATACTATCTCCACTTCAAACAAAAGAAAAATCAGAGCGATGATATAAAATTGAATATTGAATTGTGTCCATGCACTACCTACGGCTTCTTCACCACTTTCATAACTGGAAAGTTTTTCGGGATTCGGTCTGCTAGGACGAAGGAGTTTGGAAACGAATTGGGTAACGATAATAAAAAGAATCCCCACTACTAAAAAGAGTAGCACCTCTCCAAAAGCCGATAGGTAAGTTTGTTGAGCGTCCATCCGATCAAAGATAAGCACCGAAAGGACGTTGCCCTAATGAATATTAAAAATTGGTGAATGAGGCTTTAGACGAAAGACATTAGATATTAGACCATACTAAATACTATGTACTCAAGATTCCATCAAAGATTATCTGTATTAAATGTGTCACCTTCCTTAATGTTTCCAGACTTAAATCCTTTTGTAAACCAGCGCACACGCTGCTCGGAAGTTCCATGTGTAAATGAATCGGGCGTTACATATCCCTGCGATTGTTGCTGAAGTCTGTCATCTCCAATGGCGCTGGCGGCATTGATGGCTTCTTCAAAATCACCTTCTTCAATTTTAACATTTTCATTGTTGGCATGATTCGCCCATACTCCAGCCAGGAAATCTGCCTGAAGTTCTAACTTAACTGAAAGCTTGTTATACTCCTCCTCACTTAATTGTCCACGCATGGCATGAACCTTATCCGTAATACCTAAGATGTGTTGAACATGATGCCCCACCTCGTGAGCAATTACATAGGCTTGAGCAAAATCGCCAGGAGCACCTAAACGACTTTGAAGTTCTTCATAAAAACTCAAATCAATATAAACGCTTTCATCTTCGCTACAGTAAAATGGGCCCGTTGATGAAGTTGCATTTCCACAGGCTGATTGAATACTGCCGCTAAACAAAATCAATTTAGCGTCACGGTAATCTTGCATCTGAGTATGCCATACATCTTCTGTGCTCCCTAAAACTACTTTTACAAAACTGGCCAGTTCTTCTTCCTCAGGACTAGGCACCCAATTGGTGCTCTGCTCTGTGTTAACAAGTTCACCACCACCATTTATTTGCTGCAAAAGCGTAAGGGGATTTTTTCCAAGAATAAGGCTTATCACCACTACGATCACGACTGTTCCAATGCCGCCTTTGAACATCATTCCACCACCGCCTCCTCCACTTCCGCGCTGATCATTTACATTACCGCTTTGTCTTCCGCCTCGCCATTGCATAAAATTGAATTTAAGTAAGCACTGAAATTACAAAAGTGAATCGCATCAAACAATGCTGAATCGACTATTCTTGCAGGGGACGTTTCTTGATCATGCCACCCTTGATATCATTCACACTGTTTTCGACCATGAATGCGTTTTCATCTATTTTGGCAATCTCCGTTTTGAGTCGTTGTAATTCGAGTCGGGTGATGACAGAATAAATTACATCCAGATCTTTTTCACGATGCCCGGTTTTACCGAAACCACTCTTTCCCTTTAAGACGGTAATGCCTCGGCCTAACTTATTGGTGATCGCTCTTTTTATTTCATCACTCTTTTCAGAGACAATCATCACACTGGTATATTCTTCAATTCCATGCACGACAAAATCAACTGTCTTCGATGCAACCAGATAAGTAAGAATCGCATACAGCGCAGTCTCCATATTAATTAGGTAGGCAGCAATCGAAAAAATAATAATGTTAAGGCCTAGAATAAAATCACCAACCGTCAAGGCTGTCTTACGACTGGAATAGATCGCAAGAACTTCAGTGCCATCCAATACACTTCCACCCCGAATGGAAAGTCCGATACCGGCACCAAGGAAAAATCCTCCGAAAAAAGCGATTAATAATTTATCATCAGTGATTAAGGGGAAGTCAACAAACTCCAAACACAGGGCCAAAGCAATAATGGCAATTAGGGTTTTAACAGCAAATGACTTTGAAACTTGTGTATATCCTATTAAGATGAAGGGAATATTGATGATCAGGATAAGGTAGGCTACATTTATTTTGGTGATAAAGTTGATAAGAAGCGAAATACCCACAACACCTCCATCCAGAAAATTATTAGGCAATAAAAAACTTTTCAATCCGAAGGCAGCAGCCAAAACCCCAAAGGCTATGAAGAAAGTGTCTTTAATCGTTCGCTCGATTTGAATTTTGCGAACACGGAGTGCGTTCAGTTGTATAAATCGTTGACGGGTAGACATGGTCTCAAGATAATAAAAAAAGCCACCCCAAAATATTGGAGCGGCTCAAACAAAAGACAATTTCTGTTTAGTTCTTATTCAACCCCGGATCACGTTTTAAGAATTCTTCATAAAGCAGTGTTTGTCTGCTCACCATTGGCATTTGCCAACCATCAATGAATACATGAAGAATATTGGTTTTGGTTTCAAACGGATCACCATCGCACACAAATACATTGGCAACTTTACCTACTTCAATTGAACCAAACTTATCGGCCACACCAAAAATTTCTGCGGGTACAATCGTCACAGCTTTCATTGCTTCTTCACGACCTAATCCATAGGTAGCAGCAAAGCCTGCATAGTATGGAAGATTGCGAACGTTCTCTGCTTGCGATGTGCGCAGTGCAACTTTCACACCTGCTTTTTTCAGCAAGCCGGCATTGGCATACGGTTTATCGTAACGATCATAATCACGTGCAGGCTCCTCTAATGTAGGTCCAACCAAAACTGGAATTTTTGCTTTTGCAATTTCATCTGCGAAACGCCAACCTTCCGCAACCCCTGTGAAGATTACCTTTTTTATTTTTTTGTCTGCTACCCATTTCAATGCGGCTTTAATATCATTGGCCGCATTCACTTCAATCATCAGTGCTTGTTCACCTCTTATCACAGGTAAGAAGGCAGTCATTTCAGGATAATAGATAAGACCTTTTCCCTTTGTAGCAGAATCAAGTTTATAATATTGAATGGCCTTGTCCCACACATCATTCATTTGCTTGGTGGCTTTCTCAACGTCCTTCTTTATGTCTTCATCTGTTCTGCGATCATAAAAACCTCTGCGCGCCTGGTTCGGAAAATTCATTACAACACCTTCAAAGCCGGCAAACATTTGATCAGGCACATATCCATGTAAGTTAATAAGAGCAGCCGTTCCCGGAAACATACCTCCACCTGGTGCAGTGATCACTGTTGTTACTCCGCTGATGCGCGTAACCGGAATAAGGGCAGAGTTTGGATTGATTGCAGACAACGCTTTCATTTGAGGAACAACCTGGCCCGATTCATCTTCATCACTTGCCTGAGGAATTTGTCCGATTTCTAAAAGACCAAGACGCGTTCCACCATCAATCATTCCGGGATAAATCCATTTGCCTTTGCAATCAATTACGGTGGCATCGCTCGGCACCGTTACGGTTGTGCCCACTGCTGTTATTTTTCCTTTTTGAATGATAATCGTTCCATCGGTAATAACACCTTTCGTAACCGTTTCGATGTTAGCATGTGTCAGTGCGAATGTACCCGACTTTGCTTTCGGATTTTGTGCTTGTGCTACAAAAGCAATCAACACGAACGCGCTAACTAAAAATTGTATTTTCTTTTTCATGTTGTTTCTTAGTTGATTCCGAACATTTTAACGGTAAGCTTTTCTGCATCGCGAAGACAATTGTCATGACTTCTATCTTGTGCGTGAAGTGTTGGAATATCCACTACTTCTTTTGGATCAACATAAATGCGCATGTCGTCTGCATCTTTTTCACGATCGAAGCGAACCACGCCATCTACTAATGTCATCATCGGAATTGTGTAAATGGAAAGTGGATGATTCTGAAAGATGGCGATGTCAGCATCCTTACCTACCTCCAACGAGCCTACACGATTATCAATACCCAATTGCTTAGCCGGATTTATGGTGATCAGCGAAAGCGCTTCGTCATCACTCAGTCCACCATACTTTTGTGTCTTTGCTGCTTCGTGATACAAGTGGCGAATCAATTCACCAGAATCTGAATTGATTGAAGTAACTACTCCATTGCGAACTAAGATGGCAGCATTGTAAGCTGTAGAATAATACACTTCTAATTTATATGCCCACCAATCCGAAAAAACAGATGCCATTGCTCCTGCTGCCGCAAGCTCAGGTGCTACCTTAAATCCTTCGTTCACGTGTTGAAATACCAATCTCTTCACGCCAAAATCTTTACATATCTTCAACAACATGTTGATCTCATCGGCACGATAGCTATGGCAATGTACAATGATGTTTCCTTTCAAAATATCAGCGAGAGTTTCTAATCGTAAACTGTATGTTGGTGGCGCACCACGAAAACCTTTTATTAGTTTTTCCTTATTGTACTTATCCCATGCTTCCATGTATTGCTTTGCTTCAGAGAATGCCTCGCGAATAACAAACTCAACACCCATCCGTGTTTGAGGTTGAAGGCCGTCTCTTCTTCCATGGCCTGTTGGATTTTCTCCCAATGCAAATTTTATTGTACGGGGTGCATTCTCCATTCGCAATACATTCATATCAAGAGTACCGTAGCGATGTTTAATGGTTTCGCTTTCACCACCGATGGAGTTAGCTGATCCATGCAATGCATGCGATACCGTTACCCCACCTGCTAACGCACGGTATATGGAAATATCAAATGGATTGAGCTCGTCACCTGTCCATACTTCGGGTGTAATTGCATTTGAATATTCATTGATACCTGTTAGTGCAATGTGCGAATGTGCATCGATGATACCGGGCATCACGAACTTATTGGTTGCATCAATCACTTTGTATCCAGCAGGAGTGGCAATGTTTTTTGCAATCTGACTTACCTTGCCATCCTTCACCAATACATCGGTATTCTCAAATGTACCTTTCGTGATGGTGATGACTGTTCCGTTTTTAATTAATACGTTTCCGTGCTCAACCTGAGCTTGCACCTGACTGAAGGAGATGGAGACGATTAAGAGTATTATTAATTTTTTCATATTCTTTTAAATTTTGAATATCCGGTGGATAGAAATTAAAGCTTTGGTTCTTTCTTGCCTTCCACAGGAAACGATCCGAAAGCAGCAACTGAAGTCTTTCCTTTGAAGGTGTTGCCATCAATGGTTACTTCCATTTTCACATCCATTGTCTGACCGTTAATCGTTGCAGTGTATGCAATCTTAAGAACGTTACCTTCTAACACGACACTACTGGCATCAACCGGCTGAGGCAATTGTCCTCCCGAGATCTTTGCAGAATATGTTGTTCCCTCCTTCTTGATAACAAGTGAGGTTTCACTTTTACCTTGTGGGATTTCTGTTGTTACCGACCATGTACCTTCAATTTCTACTTTTGCATTCGGATCTGCTTTCTTTTCTTCAGTGACTTCTTGCTTATACAAAACACCATCAACAAATACGTAACGCACTTTTGCTTTCTCGTTAAAGTATGGCTTGTCACTAATTACGAGATTGGCAATTTTTCCATTGTCAATCGAACCGAGTCGATCAGAGAGTCCAAAGATTTCAGCAGGTATTGTAGTGAGGGATGCTAGGGCTGCGTCTTCGCTTAAACCAGCAGCAATCATTCTGCGCAAGTTTGCCGGAATGTCTTTTGATTTTACCGTTAATGCAGAGAAGCCAAACTTCACTCCGGCTTTTTGATAAGTAGCAGCTTGTCCAACATACTTCGCTATGAAGTCTGCTCTTCTTTTCTCAAGCACTTCTTTCTCAAGCTCATTGGCGGTCTTTGGTTTTTCTTCCTTCTTTATTTCTTCCTTCTTTGCTTCATCCTTTTTCTTATCATCTGCTTTCTTCTCGTCCTTTTTTTCCTCCGGTAGTTCAAGACTCAGAAAGACTTGTGCATTTGATGCTTTCACTTTCGGAATCATATCCCAACCTTCTTTTAAATTGATCAGCGTAAGTGTGAATCCTAATTCCTTTTGAAGGATGAGTATGCGTTGTAGTTCCAATACTTTTTCTGCTTTGAAAAATACAGGTTGTCTTTTATCGATTACAGGATAGAATGCTTCCAATATTCGATCGGAAGTGGGACGTTCCAAACCTGAACGGTTAGAAGCATAGAGGCCCTGATAGTTTTTTGTAAGTGTAGCCTGACGATAAAGATCTCTGTACTTAGCCATCACTCCCATTACCGTTGCCGGATATGCACGTTCTGCAGGAGTAAGCTCTGAGTAAAACGAATTTTTATTGGATACAATCATGGCATCAGCCGATGATCCACCTAATAAAATTACAGATCCATTACCCGGAAGCATTCCTCCATAGGGAACAACATGCGCTGCAGTAAATCCAACACCTCTCATTTCTTCCATTGATTTGTCAGCAGGATTCAAAAACGGACGAACATCGTATTGTGGTGTAATGCCTGCACGCTCAGGCGTGGGATTACCTGGATCTTTTGGACGGTCTTTGTTAGCATCATCTTTTGCTTTGTTGACTCCTGTGCGAGAAAGTCCATCAATAAAACCAGCATATATAAAAAGACTATCTGCTTTAATAATAATCGCTTCCGGTGGTATCGAAATGCCTTTACCTACGGATTGAATCAATCCGTTTTTAATAACGATAGTAGCAGCTTCGATCTTTCGGCCGGGAGCCTGAACGATGGTGGCATTTGTAAGAGCATATGTGCGGGATACTGGAGCCAACACATCATCTTGCGCAAGCAATAACAATGGCCAGCAAAACAACATCACCAATGCCCACCTTTGAAAAGGATAGGAGTAGAACTTCTTCATCTGTAAACGAGATTAGGTTTAGGTAAAATACGACTTCAAGATAATGGTAAATGGAAGAGGGAATCAATCAAATACACCAGTGGTGATTTTTAATTCCCGTTGGAGGTTTAGCGATTCATGCGAAAGAAACTGTATTACTTCAATGCTCCCCAGATAATTTCAACCGGATGCAATGCCTTTCTTCCTGTGCCATCTTTAATCTGATGACGGCAACTGGTTCCGGCAGCAGCAATAACTACTTCCTGTGGTTGCTTTCGAACGGTTGGAAAAAGTATCAGTTCTCCGATTTGCATCGATAAATCAAAATGCTCTTTCTCATAACCGAATGATCCAGCCATACCACAACATCCGGAAGGAATAAGATGAACTTCATTATTACCCAAGCGAGTAAGGATTTTCTTAACTGGAACCAAAGAAGATAATGCCTTTTGCTGACAGTGACCATGCAATTTTATCAACGACTTTTGATCTTTGAACAGCGTAAGATCAATCCTTCCGGCATCCAGTTCCTTAGCCAGAAATTCTTCTATCATTAAAGTATTTGAAGCAATTCGTTTTGCTTTTTCCTTTTCTTCGCCGCGCAATAAATCGGGGTACTCATCGCGAAAAGTAAGGATGGCGGATGGCTCGACACCAATTAAGGGAGTTTCATCTGTGATTACTGTACTGAACAAATCAACATTTTTCTTTGCCAGTTCACGCGCTTCTTCCAACAATCCTTTTGAAAGAAAACTTCTTCCGGAATCAACATGGTTTATGAATTTGATTTCATATCCTAATGCATCCAACAACTTCACTGTCGTGATGCCTATTTCAGCTTCATTGTAATTCAGCAACTCATCAATAAATAGATATACTGTTTTGATTGGCTTCTTAACTGTTGGCATGAATTTCTTTGTAAACCATTTCTTCCAGGTAATGGAAGAAAGATGTGGCATGCTTCGATCTTGCGCAAAACCAATAACGGACTTTGCAACACTGGCAAGCGACTTTGTATTAAAAATAAAATGATAACCCCATGGAGCAATGGATGCCAATTTCATTCCCAAAGAAAAGTTTCCGATCAATCGTGATCTGAATGGAACACCTTTCTCTCTATAATATTGATACTGCCATTCTTGTTTCAGTTTGCCCATGTCGACATTAGAAGGGCATTCCGATTTACAGCCTTTGCAACTCAGGCAAAGATCCATTACCTCTTTGATCTCTTCATGTGCAAATGGATTTACCTTATCTGATTGTGTAATCATTTCGCGAAGAATATTGGCTCGAGCACGTGTCGTATCTTTTTCCTGTCGCGTGGCCATGTAACTCGGGCACATCGTTCCTCCACTTATTTCCGTCTTGCGACAATCACCTGAACCATTACATTGTTCAGCAGCACGTACAATACCAAGGTTATCAGAAAAATCCAGAATGGTCTCAAACTCTTTTGTTATCTGATTTTTTCCGTAGCGAAGATTGGTATCCATTGGAGGTGTGTCCACAATCTTTCCAGGATTGAAAATATTGTTTGGATCCCAAACGCGTTTCAGTTCTTTGATCAGTTTGTAGTTATGTTCACCAATCATCTGTGGAATAAACTCTCCGCGTAATCTTCCATCACCATGCTCACCGGATAATGAGCCATTGTATTTTTTTACTAGCGTTGCAGTCTCTTCAGCAATCGTTCTGAAAAGAGCAACACCTTCAGCAGTTTTTAAATCGATGATTGGGCGAAGATGTAATTCGCCAGAACCTGCGTGAGCATAATGTACACTGTACAAACCATGCTTCTTCAATATCTCCGCCATGTCAGCAATGTAGGCTGGCAAGTCTTGCACATCCACAGCTGTATCTTCAATAACCGGAACCGGTTTGTCATCGCCCGGCACGTTGGATAAAAGTCCTAAACCTGCTTTACGAAGGTTCCATACTTTCTTTATATCATCACCACCAACAACAGGATAGGAATACCCCAATCCCTTTTGCTTTAAATCTTCAATCAATGCTTTAGCATCCACATTCACTTGTGCTTCCGATTCTCTTGTAAGTTCTGCTACTAAAATTGCTTTTGGATCACCTTCAATAAAAAAACGATTTTCCGCCTGACCCCTGTTTCGCTTGGTGGCCTCAAATACATAATGATCCATCAGTTCAACTGCAGAAGGACGGTGCTTGAGCGCCACTAAGTTTGCATGCAACGATTCATCAATGCTGTTGCAATGAATACAAACTACTTTCTTATGAGGTGGATCAAGAGGTGTCAACTTAATCCTCGCTTGTGTTACCAACGCAAGTGTTCCCTCCGATCCGGCAATCAGGCTGCTGAAATTAAAGGATTCACCATTTTGATTGAAGGGTTTCATGCGCGCCAGCATGTCGATGGCATAACCTGTATTTCTTCGTTCGATGGATTGCTTTGGAAATTCTTTTTCAATTTCACGAATGTTATTTTTGTCAGAAAGGACGGTATTGATGTGCTGATAGAGTTTGTTCTCTACCGTATTACCCTTTCCTCGATCTATAAATTCATCTTGTGTAATCGAACCAAACCATGCACTACTGCCATCCGATAGAAGGGTGTTTACTTCCAACAAATGTTCACGAACACTTCCAAATACAACAGAGTTAGATCCACAGGAATTATTTCCGATCATCCCTCCGATCATCGCACGGTTGGCTGTTGACGTTTCTGGAGCGAAGAAAAGGCCGTAGGGTTTCAGGTGATGGTTGAGATCATCGCGTACAATTCCAGGTTGAACTATTGCCCACCCCTGTTCTTTATTAATCTCTATAATTTTGTTGAAGTGCTTTGATACATCTACTATAATGCCACCACCCACTACTTGTCCTGCAAGGGATGTTCCTGCGGTGCGTGGAATAATGGATGTCTTATGTTCGTTAGCAAAGCGAATGAGCTTCACCAGGTCCTCTTCTGTTTTGGGAATTGCAACAGCTATCGGAATTTCCCGGTAGGCAGAGGCATCAGTAGCATAAAGTCTTCGGGCCGTTTCATCAGTAAAGAGTTCGCCAACTAATTCCTTCTTTAAAGTACTAAAATTCATAACCTCAAAACTAGCTAAATAATTTCCGATTTACGATGCGCAGATTGTCAATTCCGAAATGAGAAAGATACCTTACACTTGTTAAACACACTTCAAAGCTCGTTTTAAAAATGACGCTTGGTTATTTGTGCTTCTTGCACTATTTTTTTAGGTGTGAATGTTTTTTTACTACTTTTAACAAACCTTTAAACTCAAGTAACATGTCAAAAGCACAAGATGCCAAGAAGGAAACTAAGAAAGAGCCAAAAAAAACATTGAAAGAAAAACGCGCTGATAAAAAGGCTAAAAAAGCGGGCAAATAATTTCCTTCATTTGTTTCGTCCCGCACTGCTGCGGGATGAAACAAATTTTAACACCATTGCCTACTAAACTTCTTTCACCAGCTGAATTGAAGCTGAATTAATACAAAAACGCAGGCCAGTTGGTGCCGGTCCATCCGGAAAAACATGACCGAGGTGTCCATCGCAAACGTTACACATTACCTCTACGCGAACCATACCGTAACTTTTATCACTCACATATTTAATTACATTGTCCTTTACTGATTCCGTAAAACTTGGCCAGCCTGTGCCTGATTCGAACTTTTGTCGTGAGTCGAAAAGCGGAGTGCTGCAGCATCGGCAGGCGTAAAGGCCCGGTTCGTGTGCTTCACAATATTCTCCGGAGAAGGCGCGTTCCGTTCCTTTCTTTCGAAGAATATGAAATTCATCGGGTGTAAGGATCTTCTTCCACTCGTCATCCGATTTCTCTACTCGCTTATCGGGAGTGAGGTTGCCTGTTGAGGCATAGGTTAAAACATCTTTCCATTTCATATCAGAAGAAACAATTGAGGTTGAGTTTGGTTCATTGCGCTTACTTACTTTGTGAACCTTAGTGACCTTGTGTCTTTGTGGCGTGTGCATATTCGCCACAAAGTCTCTAAGACACAAAGAAGGCACGAAGCTATATGCCTAAGTTTTCATTCAATTTAGATTAATTTTGAATTATGCGCTATTTCATTTTTATCAGCCTGATTATGATTTTTCCAGACGCTTCGTTTAAAGATGCTCAACTCAAAAACAGTCGGGTTAAGGTAGCGTATCAGGAAAAGGAAAATAGTGTAAAGAATTATTTCAAATCGAGGAACGTGAATTATTCTGGCTTCCATCTTTTTATTCGTGCATTCAAAAAAGAAGAATTGCTGGAAGTGTGGATTAAAGAAAAAGAGAAAGAAGAATTTACATTGTTGCAGACCTATCCTTTCTGCGCCAGCTCAGGCACACTTGGTCCAAAGCGCAAAGAAGACGATCTTCAGATTCCCGAAGGAATTTATTATCTCAATCATTTTAACCCCTTAAGTAATTTCTATTTGTCGTTAGGGGTTAACTACCCTAACGCATCTGATAAAATCTTAAGTGACAAAAAACATCTGGGTGGAAATATTTACATTCATGGCAATTGTGTTACGATTGGATGCATTCCCTTAACAGATGATAAAATAAAAGAGGTGTATATCCTTGCTGTAGAAGCTCGCACGAATGGACAAGAAAAAATACCTATACATATTTTTCCGGATCGGCTTGATCAAGGTTCAATCGAAAGATTAGAACATGAATACGCTCCCTCCAAAACAACAACCGAATTCTGGAAAAATTTACAACCGATCTATCAGGATTTTAAATCAACACAGAAAATAAAAGTAGTGAAGGTGAATGAGAAGGGTAAGTATTATTTCTAATCACTAAAACTCTCGGAGAGCAAGTACAAAAAAAGAGGCCACCTAAAAAGGCAGCCTCTTAAAATATAGCCGACAACTTTTTCCAAGAGAGGGACTTCAACGCTATCTACCAATAGAACGCATATTTGGAGATGCGCGAGTTGCTTGATCTTTCTAACCTATTTGGAGCCCAGGTTATCCCATCAGTAGGTAAACATTGTTTCCCTTCTTGAATACCACAATGTAGAATGTGTGATTTAGCCGTGCAATAGCAAATTGAAAAACCCCTGAATTCAGGGGGTTGTTTTACCCCCTGAATTCAGGGTATCTTTGTAAAATATTTTTAAAAACCTTCGTCTATAAATAAGAAACACAATCTGTGAATAGAAAAATTTCTGTGCTGGTGGCCGATGACCACTTGTTAATGCGGGAGAGCCTGAGGGGTATGTTGGAAAAAACACAGTTTGTAAAAGAGATTTACGAAGCTGAAAACGGTAGGCAAGCGATGGACCTATTGGCGCAACATGCTATTGATGTGGCCTTATTGGATATTCGCATGCCCGAAGTGGATGGTTTTGATGTCATTGCATATGCTCAGGAACTCAAACTATCTACGCGGACCATCGCCCTCACTGCATTTGATGAAGAAGCGATGATTTTTAATTTAATGAAGTCGGGCGTAGATGGAATTTTATTCAAGAAGACTACACATCAACAAGAAATCTATACCGCTATTATTACTGTGCTTGAAGGCAGACATTATTACAGTGAAAAGGTACAGGTAGCGTTTGAAAATAAACCGGATGGTATTGTACATTCGCTACCAATCAAATTAACAGCTCGTGAATTTCAGGTGACAACTTTACTTTGCAAAGGAATGAACACAGCAAGTATTGCTGAAAAATTATTTTTGAGCAAGCATACCATTGAGAGTTATCGGAAGGACATTCTTCGGAAGACAAATTCTAAAAACACGAATGAACTGATTGCCTTTGCTATTCGCAGTGGCATCATCTCTTCATGAGTGGGTAGGTAATCTCATAGGATGTTCCCTTTTCTACTTTTCGCGTTTTAATTTCTGCACCTACCAATTTACCGCGAAGTTGCATACCCGATAGACCCCTGCCTCCTGATGTGCGCTCTTTCTTGACTTCACCCTTCGATGCTCCATCATCGTGAATCGTAATCAGCAATTCATGATCATTCCAATGTACGCGTACGTAGATATTCCAACCATTAGAATGCTTAAGCGCATTGCTTATCATTTCTTGTGCGATGCGAAAAAGTTGAAGTTCAATTTCAGGCGCCAGGCGTTTATCGCTACCTACTTGTGAAAAGTGAACATGAAACGCACGCAACTCTTTCAATTGATCACACATTTTCCAAATGGCATGTGTCAGTCCCTTTTCTTCCAGCAATTGTGGGGAAAGATTCCAAATGATGTTTTGCACACGATTAAGCAAATCAGTCAAATCTCTATCCATTCGCAACAATAATGCTTTGCTGCGTTCTGAAAGACTGGGTTCCAGTCTAAAGTTTTGTAGCGTTAAGCGCACACCTGAAAGCAATTGCGCCATGTCATCGTGCAAATCGCGGGCAATGCGGGCACGGTCTTCTTCTAATGTGGCTAATTGTGTTTTAGCGGATTGCTCAAGTATTAAATTCTCTTTTTTTAAATCATCGATGCGCTGATGCTGTTTAAAATCGCGTCCATACACAAATGCCATCAGCACCGCAATAATAACCAGACCTACTACTATAATCAGAAAATATTCCAACGGCAAATACGTTTAGGTTGAATAATCCTTTCATTATCAATATCGTTTACTTAAGCCTTTCTTTATGGCTTCACCTCAATTTAGAAGAGAGGAGAAAATCAACAGAGCTTAAGTAAACGACATTGAATCCATTACTTCTTCTCCAGCACTAAGGTAACTTTATTAAAGTCAGCAGCGGCATTGATCACCTTTCTAAAATCCTCATATCGTGCTAAGGGAGCATAAATATGTTTATAATACTCTTTAATGGTAACCTCTACAACATCATCTTTTATCACATAATCGGATTGAAACAAGAACGGAATGCCATCTTTATCTGAATAGGTAACATCGATCTTTAAGTCTTTTGCATTTTTAACCTGATATCCGGAGGGGATATGAATTTTTATAATTCGGTTATATCCACGATTAAAATCATTTTCAATTTCAGTTTCTCGATGATCGTCCCGATACATTTCAGTTTGCGGACCAATCAATTCACCAGCCTTGAACAAAATACGCGGGCCTGCCTTCTCCAGAAAATGAGTCGATTGAAAATCGACATCAATTAAAAAATTATCCGCTTCCATTCCTGCCACTGGTTTTGCATTCCATGTGGTAACAACAGCATCGGGGGCTGTGCTCTTAGTTAGTTCTTCTACCATTGATGTGCGTTGTTCGTTCGTCATCAAATCATAATATGGCGAAAGGTATGTTGCGTTAATACCACCAAACACGCGCTTCTGCTTAATCTGGTTTGACGTGAGGTCGGCATTGAAGGTCACATCAATGTCCAAATCATCGGTATTAATGGCATAGTCTATAGCAGGAATTTCTTGTATCGATGCAAGAGCAGACTTCACCTCTCCTGCTTTAAATGGCTCTAAAAATAATCCTTGCTGTGCTGTAAGATCGGCCGGCACGATAGGATATCGCACCTCAAAAAAGTAAGGAGCAATAAATCCTTTGGTCTCCGGAAAATAAATAAGGTAATCATCCAGGTACGACCATGAATCAAAATCACCATCAAACTTCATATTCTCACGACTGCATGTAATTACAGGCTCACAGCTTATTGAAAGCTTATCAAACACAATTAAAAACAGTTTTGTGATACCTTCACGTGATGCTACTTTCTGTTTGAGAACTGACTCAAGTTGATCCAACGCATCACCACGGCTGTCCTTATTAATTTGTATCGTTGTTTTAATTTTTGTTTCGATGTTTTTAATGCGTTCCGCTGGTTTTGCTTTAGTATTATCACCAAGTGTCTTTACAAATTTATCAACAGCCTTCTCGTCATCTTTTGAGTTGGTGGTTAACACACGGTAAAAAGTCTTAGCTGCTTCCTCCCATGTGTAAAGACGCGCTTGTGAACGAGCAGTGTTGTAGGCCAGCTTAAACTCAATACGCTTGCGATTCGAATCAAATTGAGAGAATTCTTCTTTCTTCAATGCAGGAACATCCGTTGCCGTTGTTTTGTATATATTTTTTTCTTCTCCAAGTTCCTCAGAAACTTTTGTTAAATCCTGATAGGTCTTAAAATCATACTTTAAATGGCTTGGGCAACTTAACATGAACGAACCATTTTTTACCTGAACATCAAATTGCATGAATACGCGATCATATAAACTTGCATTCATCTTGCGGGTAAAATAATATTCAATTTCACTGCCCAGTTCAATTCCTTCTATTGCAAAAATGCGCACTGCGTTGCCCGTTTCTTCATCCTTAATTTCTTTCAAATTTCTTTTATCGAAATAAATGGCTTTCCCCTCCTTATTAATGGCACGCGCTTTCAGATCGACTAGCTCCAATGTGCTGTTCATGGAAATAACTATGCGATTGTGTTTCTGTATCGCCTCATTGTTGTTAACATAAATAATACGATGAATCGTGGAGTACATTAAGAACTGGTCGTCTTCCAATACATACTGATATTGCACATGCTGTTTTACAATCAACTCGGACAAAGCATTTTCTTTCTCTGTTAGCACGGAACGTTTTCGGTCCTTCTCCCACTCGTATGGATTGATCTCTGCGGCTAATAATTGAATGCTGATACATGAGATAAATACTGTAACAACTAATTTTATGCTATTCATATTATTTCTTTTTCAGGATAATGGATTCTTTGTATGTTTCACTGACACGTTTTACAGCTTCATTCCAATCATTGAATTGGTTTGGTTGCATCAGCAGGTAATTCAAATAAAAAGTTTTGGCGAACAAAATTGTATTACCATTTTTTTTGTACTCGGTTGTGTAGCCTAGTAACTCACTATCAAATTTTTCGTTTGGCGGAAGATACTCGACTGCATATCCATCAGGAATAGTCATAGAATAAGATTCCTGTTTCAGGTATTTATAGTCTGACTCCTTTGGAGTTTTACGAGAGGTTACATTAATAAAGGCGTTATAATAATCCTTATTCAGATTTAAGTTTATGTACATTTCGTCACCAATTTTTTGAAAATAATCAGCAATGCGAAAGGTGTAGGTTATTTTAGTCGGGCGGTCGTTATTCTCTAAATTAAAAAGAGCATAATCGTCCAGATAAAATTTATTACTTCCACGGCCAATCAATTTTGTAACGTATTTCTTTACATCATCCTTGCCTGCGCGATCCATTTCATATCCCCCAAAGACTTTCGGATAACCTTGCAATGTCGTGGTTCCTTTTCCTGTCATTTGGTTCTCGTTCAGGGTAATTGAAATCGAATCGATCATGACATTTTTCTCTTTTGCAATTTCAGGTACCGTTTTGATTTCATAATGATCACGATCAATCGAAATTAATGCTTCTTTCCCTTGAATCATGGAAGAAGGGAAACCAAATTTGGTATGATCACCCGTACCATCCAGAAAAATGTACTGACCATTTTTTGTAATGTAGGTAGCAATCATATGGTTATCTACTAAGGGTGTTGGCACTTCCGAATATTTATACGGCAGGTCACGTGTACCAATCCAAGTATGATACGCTTTTACCCCGGCAAGATCCAACATGTTTACAATGAGGTTGGCCATGTCTTTACAATCGCCATAACGTTTCTCACAAACATAATTTCCGCTATGTGGAATGAAGCCCCGCATACCTTCTTCAAAGGCAATGTACTGGATGTTGTCCTGAACCCAATAAAACACATTCTTTACTACATCCTCCTCTGTTTTACTTTCTGTTTTAATTTTTTCTACCACTGCCTTCAATTCGGGTGAGGTTTCTTTATTCAGGTTTTCAATAAAAGAATAATACCAGTGATATAAATCATCTGTGCCCGAAAGCAAACTTACCTTGCCTTTTTTTGTTGTGTAAGACTTGACGTAGCAAATAACGTGAGGAGCATAATAACGAATGGACGGGCTTCCATCATCACGCTTTAGCTGCGTTATATCTTCAGCAGTCCACTCATAAAAAACAGTTCCTCCTTTTTCATACTTCTTAAAATGAATGGAACTTTGTTTATCGTTCACTACCTGATAAAACAATTCAACACCTTTGGATGCCTTGATGGTAAAGGTGGTCTTCACTTGCGGCAAATAGCTGCTGAAAATAAAACCCGAAATAAATCTCGGATCTTTTATTAATGTGCGATACTCCAACTGCGTGCGGTTGTGCGATGCAATGGAGGGAAAGTTAAATGTATAATAATAAGAGTCATCATAAAAAATACCATCGTCACGATCGCTCTTCTTTTTAAAATCAGAGACGTTCATTTCCTTATAGCGACTCTTATCCCACACCAGCGTTTTGGCTTTAATATCTTTTACCTGATTAAAATGTGAACCGTAAACATGTCTGCTGGAAAAGCCTTCGGTTTGTTCTTTCAGATGAAGTATGTCTTCCTTCTGATCAGTATATACAGCTAACGAATCACCCTCAATGGAGATGGTCATTATCTCTGATCGCTCTACAAAAACAGCAGGCTCATCCGGAAATTTTGTTTTGTTTTGTTGCCACAGGTCGGTGGTCTGGGCATAACTACTAAGCGTCGTTAAAAAAATAAGCCCGAACGTCAATTTGTTTTTTTGTGTCATGCTATTCATCTGTCATTCCTCCCCAAAAATTAAACTCCTTTACTTTCACTCCCTTCTCATACCAGGTTGATTTTCCGTGGCGGGCACCCAGTAAATAATTTTCAACATGGTTCAACGAACCATCTTCATTAAACCACTCAACACTGCCATTCAGCTCATCCAGTTTGTACTGACCTTTTTCAAAGACTTTACCATTCGGATGATATAATGTATAAGGTCCTGCATAGTCACCTAAAGCATATTGAAATTCGCTATACAATTGGCCGTTCGAAAAGTATATTCTCCTTGTTCCTTCTAATACACCCTTCTTATAACTCTCTTCAAAGGCTGTTTTGCCATTTGAATATTTCACGATAATGGATGCATCACCTGTAAATGGAAGCCACTCGCCTGGAACATCATCAACAACGGGTCGATACGATATCAAATCGCCATTTGAGTATATTTTCTCCAACACTAATTTTCCATCCGCTCCGTATTGTTTGGTTAGTCCATCGCGGTCATCGTTTTTAAACTCCGAAATAGAAGAGATACCTCCTATTGAGAGATAATAAGTCCATGTGCTATCCTGCTCACTCTGAACATACTTTCCACCATATTCCTTTTTACCATTGAAGTTGAACCCTTCCCACCATCCTTCCGGATTACCTTGAATATAATTGCCCTGTACCTCAATCTGTCCATTCGGGCTGTAGTATTGATATACACCGTGTCGCCTGCCATCGGACAACGTATAGGTATAAAATAGTTTACCATTCGAAAACCATTTTGTAACGGAGTTTGAATACTCACCACAAGTAAGATTCATTTTCGATTGAGGTTTACCCGAAGCATATTTCATTTCCAGCAAAACACCATTTCCTTCTTTCTTCTTTTGGGTTATGGTTTCGCCTTTAGCATTGTAGTTTGTTATATCCATCAAACTGCCATTATCATATTTTGCCATTGCATACATCTTACCATCTGCATTAAAATCGTAACATAAATTGTGATACTCATCATTCAGGTAATAATAATCTGACTCCACAACACCATCAGAATAATAACCGAGCCATTGTTGTTGGCGCATATCTTGCTGAAACCAACCTTCTTGTTTTACTTGTCCGTGTGGATAGAACTCCTGGTAATATCCATCACGTTCGCCATTACTATAATTTGAAACGTATTTCTTTCCACCCGATCTAAAATATTCAATTCCTTCTCCCTGGATCTGATCATCAACATAGGTGTATTCACTCTGTTTATTACCCTCGCGGTAATAATATTTCCAAACACCATTTTGTTTTCCTTTTACGTAGGTTCCCTCACCACTTAGCTGACCAGTAGAATAAAACTGTTTGACTGAAAAATTTCCCTTGTCATTTCCATACTTCCCTAACTCTTTTCCGCTCTTGTCGAAATATGCAACTTTAGTAAGTAACCCATTCTTATGGGTATTAATGTAATGGACTTTTCCGTCATGATAGGTAATGTCCTCACCGTTTATTTCTCCCGACACCAATGTTCGTTTCCCGAAAACTTGTCCGCGGCTATTATAAAAAATCCATTCACCTTCTCCTGCTCCATCTTTATATGAACCCTCTTTTTCCAGTTTTCCATTGAAATGATAATATTTCCAGGGGCCATTCGCTTCATTATTCAAATACTTTCCTGTTGTTTTTATTTTTTTATTTCGATGATAAGAAATATAATCTCCATCTAACGCTCCTTCTTTGTAGAACGATTTACTCTTCAGCGTCTCATCTTCGTAATACTGAATGTACTCGCCTGCAAGTTTATCGTCTTTGTGCTGATAACGGGTTCTGACTGCTCCATTATTATAGTACGAAGCGCCTGGTCCGTTTCGCAGATCCTGATCATATCCTAATTTCTCATCCAAAGCACCACACATTGAATATATCTCAACCTCACCTTGTGTCTTATCATCCTTCAAGAAGAAATGCTGGTTGCGAATAAACTCTTCAAAGTATGTATTGACTTCACCAGTAGTATAGTCTTCAATGCTTTTTACAGTTCCGCTAGATCGATAAAATTTCCAAACACCTTTCTTTACTCCTTTGTCATCATAATCACCCTCTGCAGATCGTTGACCATTGTTATGGTAATAAATCCAATGACCATTTCGAACATCATTTTCATCTTTATTGCCAAGCGCTTCTAAATGATTGTCATCATCATACCGGGCACTTACCTGCTTATTAAAACCCAATGAAGCAGGAACAGTAAGTTCTTCTCTGCCTTTCTTAAGGGTTACATTGGTTAATGTGTAAAAAGCATTCATTCGCTTTTCATTTTTCTTTTGCCACTTCTTAACCTGATCTCCCTTTACAGAACTAAGAATATGATATATAAAAGGTTCAATTGCATTTTGCTCCTTTAGTGCAGTGTATATGGGCATGTAAAATTTTACCCAAGGATCATCCACAGAAGTATTTACGGTTGAGAGTTGATCAAAAAACATTTGATACTGCCTCACCAAGTTGGCATTAAAGTCGACCGTGGAGGTATAACTTTTATCAAGGGCTATCTTTGATTTGATAATTTGATCGACTTTGTCGAATGCGTTTTTTCCGGTGAACGGAATGGTATTCTCTTCTTGAAATTCATTCGATACAAACTTCTCAATAAACACAAGCCACTGATTTGCCTGGTTGTTTACTCCCATGTATAAACCCAATGATAACATGGTATGTGCCTTCTTACCTTGAGCAGCCGAAAGTCTGCCTAAATTTAAATGCGACCCGGCATGAAATGGATTTAGCTTTAGCGTTCTGAAAAAACAATCTTGAGCTTTGTCATACTCTTTATGATTGTAGTGCGTAATACCCAGATTAAAAATCAAAGAAAAATCAAATGGAAATTCTTCAATCGCCAGGTTAAAAAGAACAACCGACTTATCATACTCGCCTTTCTTATCCATGGCTATGGCGCGCGAGCGGAGCAAATGAGCTCGGTTTGGTGATGTAATTTTTAATGCTTCTTCTGTCGTAGAAATGGCCCTATCATACTCTTCGTTGGCGGTGTAGGTTAACGCCAGTTCTGTAAGCATATCAACATAGGCCGTATCACGCTTGGAAATAGTCAAATACACTTTGATTGCATCTGCGTATTTTCCAGAATCATAGAGCACCTTTCCCTGAACAATTACCTCAGCCGCATTAATTAAGGGGATTTTTTGGGCAAAAGATGTGATAGAGAGCATAACACCAACGGTGCATATCAACAAACGAAGCATATAGAATGGAATTAATCTTTCGAAAATAAAAAAATAGTGGGTTCAATACGAAGGTTTTCGAAACAGAATAGAGATTCAAACACTTAACGATGTAATAAATTGACGAAAATCACTGTCAAATTGGCCATCCCAAACACTGCTAAATAAAGATCTTTCATTCCACATTGAAAATATTCATCAAACTCATGCTATTTTTTTTCTGAATACTCCTACAAAAATGAAACATATGTATTACTTTCACGTTTGCAGAACTAATAAAATTGGGATTCTATGAAAGGTGATTATTTAGGTGAGTTAGAAGAATTAGTGCTTTTACATGTTGGCATCCTTTACCCCGAAGCTTATGGGATTTCCGTAATGGATGAAATTGAAAGGCAAGCAGGACGAAGTTTAAATATAAGCGCAATACATTCTGTACTTACTCGGCTGGAAGAGAAAGGTTTCTTAAAATCAAAAATGGGAGACCCATCCGCTGAACGTGGTGGTCGCAGAAAAAGAATTTTTCTTTTAACGGCAGCCGGAAAACGCGCCATTGAAGAAGCGAATGAATTGCGAACGCAATTATTTAATCAGATACCAAAGGTCGCACTGCAATTCAAAATGGCATGAAAAAAATAACCCCACCAAAATGGGCTGATGGATTCCTGATGTGGTATTGCAGACCGGATGTATTGGAAGAAATCCAGGGTGATGCATACGAATTATACTATCGCAAAGCAGAAGAAAACAAGAAGCTGGCTGACCTGCAATTTATTTGGAATGTACTCCGATTCTTTCGGTGGAAAAATATTAACAAGACAAAAACAAAACATTACCCATCTCAACTCTCTATTGCTATGCTTAAAAATATACTTGTCGTAACCGTCCGTAATTTTCTTCGCCAGCCGGGTCACTCCTTTCTTAATGTATTTGGTTTATCGGCCGGGTTTACGTGTACCATATTGATTATCCTCTGGGTAGCACATGAATATTCTTTCGATCGGTTTCACGCTGAACCCGATAGGATTTTTAAAATACTCACACATGTAGAAGCTAACGGAGATGTTCAAACATACGGTGTTGCATCGTGTGTTATCGATCTGTCTTCTGTTCCGGAAGCAGAAACTCTTGTTAGCGTTTCATCAGGAGATCGATGGCCGCATGAACTGTGCTTCCGTCCTGAAGGAAAGGCAAATGAATGCATCTACATGAATGGTGTTTATGCAAATGAAAATCTGTTTTCAGTTTTCAACTTTCCTATTTTAGAAGGCGATCAAAATCCACTTAAGGGAAGTGCCAATATTGCAATCTCCGAAAAAATGGCGTTGGCTCTTTATGGTAATGCAAACCCTGTTGGAAAGACTATTAAAATTGATGACACACGTGAAGTAACCATTGTTTCCGTTTTTAAAAACATCTCCTCTAACTCTACTCTTCAATTTGATTTTGCTCTTCCGTACGCGATCCTTAAAAAACAATGGGGCATTAATGATGAAGGATTCGCGCAGAATTTTTTCAATATGTACGTCAAAACAAATACATCCATTTCAGCAAAACAACTTACCAAAAAGTTAAATGATGTACGTGTAGTAACAGATGAACACAAAGCACAGAAACTAAGTTATCAGGCTTACCCTGTTACCGACTGGCATTTGAAAAGCAAATTCGAAGGCGGTAAAAATACTGGCGGTCGCATTGAGTATATCATTCTATTCATCATCATCGGTGGACTGGTGGTAATTATGGCCGTGATCAATTTTGTGAACATGTCCACTGCGCGGGCAACCTTGCGTGCAAAGGAAATTGGAATTCGAAAAGTCACGGGTGCCGTGCGTGGTACAATCATCGCTCAATTTATGGGAGAATCGTTTCTCCTGGTATTCTTCGCCTTTGCATTGTCCGTTGTCGCTGCTCAATTGATGTTACCTCTTTTTAATACGTTACTTACGGAACCCATTAGCCTAAACATGGTTTCAGGATTAATGCCGCTATACCTGGTCGGCTTCCTTCTGACGGTTGCACTCTTAGCAGGAATTTATCCTTCATTGATATTGTCGTCATTCCAACCCATCCGAATTTTAAAAAATCAGTTTAACAGCAACACCTCCGGGTCTCAACGATTCCGAAAATCATTATTAATCGTGCAGCTAAGTGTATCCATTGGTATCATCATCTTTAGTGGTGTATTATACTATCAATTAAATTTCGTTACGAACAAAAACATTGGATTTGATCGCAGTAACATGGTTCGTATTGAACCTACATTTCCGCTACTGAAAAAATTTGCGAGTTTCAAGAATGAATTAAGTAAGGATGCCTCCATCTTAGGTGTGGCTGCTTCAAATGTTAATCCACTTAATACCGGAGGCGGCAATACAGGTGTTAGTTGGCCAGGCAAACCCAAAGACTTACGTATTTCATTTAAAACGATTGGGTGCAGCCCTGAATTTCCCGAAACCCTGGGATTGAAAATACTGGAAGGCCGAAACTTTCAATCACAACCACTGGACTCGTTGAGAACAGAAGTTCTTGTAAGTGAAGATGCTGTTAAGGCAATGAACCTAGAGAATTCAATTGGCGAAGAAATAAAAATAGGTGGGAGCACATGTGTAATCATCGGAGTGATTAATGATTTTCATACTGAATCCTTGCATGAGGTTCGTCAACCCGTTATCCTCTATCATACAGATTACGAACATGTTTCTGCGCTCTATGTGCGATATCAATCAGGCTCAACGCAGCAAGCAATGGCGACCATCTCAAAAGTTTACAAAAGTTTTGAACCAAGCTTTACAATGAAGTATTGGTTCCAGGATGAAACCTTTGATGATTTATATAAAACTGAAATCATTGCTTCACGATTGATACTGCTCTTCACCATCATCACATCAATCATTGCCGGGCTGGGCATCATTGGATTAGCAACGTTCAATGCCTTTCGCAAAACAAAAGAAATAAGTGTGCGCAGAGTTTTTGGCGCATCGGTTGCGCAAGCATTGTTGATGCTATTCAATGAATTTACACTGGTGCTGATTGTTTCAACCTTAATTGCAATACCCCTGGCATGGTATGCTGCCGATCATTGGCTTCAAGGTTTCGCTTATCGAACTCCCATGCCATGGTGGATTTATTTTATCACCTGTGCAGGTGTTGTGACAATCATTGCACTCATTGTTTGGATTCAGGGGATGAAAACCATTTCAGCTAGTCCTTCTAAAACATTACGAAGTGAATAGTCAATTATTTATCAGGATGAATAAGAACTATCAGTAGTATACTTTAATTGCTATACAACTGTAATTCAGAATTGTCTTTCGGATCACGAATTGTTTTTACAAACACAAGTCCTATTTTCTTTAGTAGCTGAATTGATTTTATGTTCGAGGAAATCGTAATCGCACAAATGGTTTCTAACTTCAATTTATGCTTTGCATAGTTTAGGGTTGCCTGTGCTATTTCAAAAGCAAAACCCTTTCCCGAGAACTCAGGTAAGAATGCAAAACCAATATCCGGATTTTCTAAACTATCTCTTTTGAGAATACCACACATTCCAATTGGCGTTTGATCACTTTTCAATTCAACTAACGACAATCCAAATCCATTCTGCTCATAACTTTTCATGGGCCCATTTTGAAGATATCGAATGGCATCTTCATTCGTCTTGATCTTCCGGTCACCAATAAACTCAAGCCATCCAGGTGTATTGACCAATTCAACAATAAATGGAGCATCACTTATTTCAAATTGTCTGAGCCGCAACCGTTCCGTTTCCAGGATATAGTTCATAGAAGTTTTGTCCGAAATATGATTTACAACCTTCAATCAGAGAACTTTACTTATGTGTAACTGGAGGTGCCACCATCAAATCTTCAATAGATATTGATGTGTTTTGCCAGAAGTCCAGATGTTCTTTCCATCATCTGTAATTTGAAGTGTACCTATTGCTGTTGTCCAATAATTTTTCAATCCACGAACACCAAATAGTACGGCGGTTTGATCCCAGCTATGACGATTCTTTTTTTCATCCACCATCGGATTGGTCTCGAAGGCAACTCGCACTGGATTTGTTTCGGGTGTTTCTATAATTAATCTTTCTCCCGTCATGATGGACTTGCCAATTTCAAAACCAGAATACACAATAGGTGTTGGCCATTGCTCGGCCACTAGCTTTGCACCATCCGGACAAATCCGAATGTTCCATTCATTGCCATTGGGATACTCCGCCCCCATCGAAACTAATTTCTTTACTTTCTTTTTCACCAATTGCATTCCATCGAGGTTGCTAATCGAATCTGGCCTCGACAATAACAAATCAGCAACAAGTCGCTGGGGACCAACTACAATAATGGTGACACTCTTATCTGGTTGAGAAGAAAGTATTTTGCGATACAAAGAAATTGCATCAGGAGCATTATGTCCCGATTTTATATCGTTAGGAAAATCAGAGGCCAGCTTGCTGTTGTAAAAATCGTTGTGCTTTCCCTTGTACTCATAATTTCCTTTGTATGTTCCAATCGGAATATTGGGTTTGCCATAATAGGTATTGACAGCATCAATGGCTGCTGCACCCCATTCGTCATTCATCGGATACATCGCTGCCAGAATTTCGGCTTCACCTTTATACGCCATTTGATGAAGAATAGCCAATGCCGCGGCATCATCACAGTCGTTTCCAAAATCAGTATCTAAAATGATTTTCTCAGGCCTTGTTTGAGAAAACGCCTGATTCGAAACAGTTAATAGTATGACAAAAAGAATGAAGCGCATGTTTAATTTTAAGAAGACTAAGGTAAATGCGGGGGCTTGCAAATCCTATTCTCTTATATTACATGCTGTAATTAGTTAATACAATTTGGATTACAGATCAGACCCAGATGCCTTTCACTCCTGAACAATCAGTGCATGTTGAACATTATCCAAAACAACTACTTTGAGAATATCTCCATGATCGACTGTAATGATTTGCTCTTTCTCAAATCGCGAATCGTATCCCCTGTCTTCATAGAACGTCATCTTTCCCAATGGAATTCGTAATTTTCCAGAGAACCATGCAGCCTTCACTAATTTGTGCTTATGTGTTAACCTGGGGAATAGCCACTTTAAAGAACACGATGCTGATTTCTTTATGAAAAACAATATTCGCTTCTCAAAACTTCCCACGATATCATTTAGAAATAGCTGATTACCTTTTATTTCCCAACTCGCTACATAACCACGTTTACAATTGAATCGTGGATAAAATTCAGGGCGTGTTTTTCGTGCTACAATCCAATATTGTTCAAGTGGGTTTGAATACAAATCCATCCATTCTCCATCTTTTAAAATCTTATCTGGAAGTTGTGTTGACATACGCTTTGATGTTTAAGTTTCGTCTCAATTATCTCTGAACTGCAAGCAACTTACACATCACCCTACTTATGGAGAATTCAATATCTGTGAATTGCTTTTGCAAAAGTTTTTCTGCATCACTAAAAAATCAGGTCACGAAGAAAAAAAATCGCATCAATGCAATTCATCGTTATGAACAACCAGTGGTCATAAGCTATTGGCATCTGAACCAATTCTGATACGAAATAAAGTACAGGTCAAAAAAAACTGGAGTAAAGATGAAAAACAGTTCTGCTCGCTGACTTAAAAATTCCACAAAATCAAAAAGAAGGAGATCCTACCCCTCAATGGAATCACTGACTCCTAACGATTAACCAGGTAAACTTTTTTATTTCTTACTTTTCGCTTTCACTTTCTCCATATTCTTCATCACTCTGAATTTTACAATTTTTGCAACCAATGCTAACGGAAGAGGTTTATCTAATGGAAAACGTATTGAGCCCTTGGCTCCTTCATATTTCGCAAGTTCCTTTTTGAATTCTTCGATTCCTGACGGAGCTGGGTAAAATCCAATGTGATTTTTGAATGCTCCAAAATGCACCAGATTACCGTTGAGCACAAAGGTGGGCAAGGCATATTTAATAGCCTCTTCGGCTTTCGGGGCGGCCTTCCTGATGGTGGCTCTCATCTCGTTTAAAAGTTTTTGAACATCCTTTGGATAGGTTGCAATGTATTCATCGATGTTTTTTGCTTCTGTTGTTTTCATATCGTTTTTCCCTCCGTTTAAGTGTACTCTGTCTATCTACAAATCTACTATCTCTTTTAAAGATTGTTAGCGTGTAAAGGCGACATTATTAGGGGTAGATTGCGGCAAAGCTTCAATGTTACCTCACTTCAAAAGATAAGGTTTAAGAAAACTTCGCTTATCCGAAATTTAAAATTGAAATAGGTCATAGGAGTTGAATACATCATAACAATAGTGTTAATTAGAAATTAAATTACAGAAATGAGGATCTTGCTTTTATTCTTTTTAACAGTTGTTACATTCGGAACACATGCTCAGGAAAAAACGAAGGATGACGTTTATCTTTTCGCGTATTTTAAAGGCAACGGTGAAGACGGTTTGCATCTCGCGCAAAGCAGTGACGGTTACACTTGGCAAGCATTGAAGAACGATAGTTCATTCTTAACACCAACTGCCGGTAAAGACAAACTCATGCGCGATCCCTGTATTGCACAAGGGCCTGACGGAACTTTTCATATGGTGTGGACGGTGAGCTGGAACGAAAAGGGAATTGGTTATGCCACTTCAAAAGATCTGATACATTGGTCAGAACAACGTTATCTTCCGGTGATGGAACATGAGGAAGGCGCACGTAATTGCTGGGCCCCTGAAATTTTTTATGATGCTACCTCACGCCAGTTTATGATTTATTGGGCAACGACTATAACAGGGCAATTCACAGAAACACAAAGTGCTAAAGAGAATGTATACAATCATCGCATGTATTATGTTACTACCAGCGATTTCAAATCGTTTAGCAAAGCTGCATTGCTGTACAATCAAGGCTTCAATGTTATTGACGCAACACTGATTAAGCATGGAAGGAATTATTCGATGTTTTTGAAAGACGAAACGATTGAACCTCCTCAGAAAAATATTCGCATTGCTACAAGTCAGAAATTATCTTCCGGGTATGGAAAGCCAGGCGTTCCGATTACCGGGAACTATTGGGCAGAGGGCCCAACATGTTTAAAGGTAGGCGATCAATGGATTGTCTATTTTGATAAATATCGCGATCATAAAATGGGCGCGGTGTCTTCCAACGATTTAATTTTATGGAGAGACATCAGTGATACGGTGTCTTTTCCGGAAGGTGTGCGGCATGGAACTGCGTTTAAGGTCTCAGAAAAAGTATTGGTACAGTTAAAGCACTGATTGCTTTTACATATAAAGAATATTGGTATCAGTGAGCTATCAACTCACCCTACATTCTGAAAATACCCGCCGCTTACACCATCTTTAATTATCGCCTGCCGAGTTCCCACGCAACATTAAGACCCGAAGGCGCGAACGTTGTGCTTGATTGCACAACGGAGTGTTTATGAAAAATTAATTCTATCTTGCAGACCTATCCTATACCAAACCAAATGATTAATCTTATTATTCATTCTCTGAAACGCTTTGCGTGGTTCAGACGATTCAATGCGAAAATAACGTACGAACTCCTCGCCAAACACATTCCTGTTGCGGAATGGAGTTTCATGAATTACGGCTATGCACCCAATGCGAACGAGCAGCAGGTTGAACTGCCTAACGATCCTAAAATTCAAAAGTATTCGATGCAGATGTATCACTATCTGGCGGCAAAGGCTCCTATAGAAGGCAAGAATATTCTTGAAGTAGGAAGTGGTCGTGGCGGTGGCGCACGCTACATTGCCGGAGCCATGAAGCCTGCGTCTTATGTGGGCATGGACTTAGCACAAAGTGCTGTTGACCTCGCCAACAAATTACACAAAATGCCTAATCTTAAATTCATTCAGGGTAGTGGCGAGCTTATACCACTACCGGATAAAAGTATTGATGTTGTGATCAATGTTGAATCCTGTCATGCGTATGGAAGTGTTGATCAGTTTCTAAGTGAAGTAAAGCGTGTTCTAAAACCCGGAGGACATTTATTGTTGGTGGATTTCCGCAACGAAGAGAATGTAGAAAAGATGGCAACGTTGCGCAGTCAACTTCTGAACACAGGTATGAAAATGCTGGAGGATGAAAATATTACCGACAATGTAATTCGTTCGATCGAAGCAGAAGACGAATCAAAAAAAGAACGGATCCGAACGTTGATACCACAAAAGTGGCAAAAGCTATTCTCTGAGTTTGCCGGAGTAGCCGGCTCTAAATTCCACCTGACATTAAAAGATGGATCAAGACTTTATTATCGGTTTGTATTGAAGAATGAATAGGAATTAATTCGATTTACGATTTCGCTCTTCATCAAAACGAACAAGGCCTTAACAAATTCTTTTACAAATTCCAATGACCTCATATTCCAAAGTGTCTCTCATGTTGAGACACTTTGGATATAATGTGGCGCTGAATTTCTTTACATCATTCATTTCTATCTTTAAGAAAATTCTCAAGGCCTAATTATTATTACTAAGCTGAAACTTAATGGGCAACGTCATCCGCACTGAAACATTTTTGTTGTGTTGCTTGCCCGCTTTCCAACCGGGCAGCATGGAGATGACGCGTGCAGCTTCTTTATCTAAGTCAGGACTTATTCCACGGGATATCCCAACATCTACTACTTTTCCACTAGCATCCACTACAAAGTTTACATACACAGTTCCTTGTAGATTATTACGCTGAGCCATTGCTGGATATCGTATTTTCCTTTGAATAAATCGATACATCGCTTCAAGTCCGCCATCATATGCCGGCATTATTTCAACAATATCAAAAACAGATGGTTCAACGATAACAGGTACTTCTACAATACTTACACCTACACCGGAAGACATAGTTGGCTCACCAATGGGTGCATCAGGAGTACTGATAATAGATTCAACAATTTCTGCATTGGTAGGTATTACCTCATCCGTTATTTCTGTAGTCATTCGTGTTGGTATAACCAAACTCTCAGCTCTTGCCTGCTGGACCTGTACAGGTTGAGGCTCGAGTTCAATCACTGGAGGTTGAGAAATTATAGTTAGAGGGTCGACTATTGGCTTGGGGATTATTGAAACATCCTCACCCCGCATCATGGAAGTCAACAACGGTATAAGTAACACAAGTGCACCAAAGGAAACACTTAGAAATGCTCCGGAGAGTAAATTATCCGAATATGATTTCCGGATTGCATACGCTCCGTACTCGTGATTGCGATTCTCAAAAACCAAGTCATCCCAGTTCTTAGGCACTGAATTTTCTGTTTTCATACTTCAGATGGTTTAAGTTTAGACTAATTATTTAACTCAGAATGCAGCATAGTGAAGAAGGTCACAACGGAGTCAAAAAATATTACAGGGTTATGGAGAAATCAACAAAGCAGGATCTGCAACTGCCCTATTAAACAACCTGTAATCAATAAAATAAAATTCCGCACAAAGAGTGGTGACTGGGAAGAAATAGTTAATGCCATGTATTATTGTACATTTACCTGACACTGTTCATCCATTTTCACACTAAACAACTAACCGCAATGGCATCATCACCTTCGTCACCAAAAAGAATCACCTGGATTATCGGCTTGGTATGCGGTATTCTGGGAATATTGGGGCATTACGTCAATGTTCAAATTCTTACTGAATACAATTATGCATTGTTACTCGTTGGATTTATCATTCTTGCCGTTGGTACTACATTCAGAGAATTATAATGCAATAATCATTTTGTTATAAAAGAGGTCATCCGGCTGGATGACCTCTTTTATATATTTTAGGCGTTCTTATTGAGAAAATTATATTGAATCATTTCTTTTCATAGTCAGCAAAAACTTCTGCATCAAAGGATCAGGGTTCTCCTCTGGTAGACTGATGAGACAAATCGACTCATAAAAGAATTAACGAATCAAAAGAGGGCAAGATCCGGGTGGACAAACTAAATTAAATACCTTAATTTTAATTTTATTCACTTACCCTTTCATCCGTGACTACATTAACAAAAACAAATCGCATCGAATCCATCGACCTGCTCCGGGGTATTGTAATGGTACTTATGGCACTCGATCACGTTCGTGACTATTTTCATGCTGATGCTTTTCTCTATGATCCGCTTGATCTGAGTCAAACCAGCGTTGCTTTATTTTTTACGCGATGGATCACACACTTCTGTGCTCCCGTTTTTGTTTTTCTGGCAGGCACTTCAGCTTTCTTAATTGGTGAACGAAAAGGAAAGAAAGAACTTTCTGTTTTTCTTTTGAAGCGCGGCATCTGGCTGATCTTCCTCGAACTCACCGTAGTAAACTTTGCCTGGTTTTTTAATATTCATTTTTCATTGATTTTATTGGTTGTTATCTGGGCTCTTGGAGTAAGCATGATTGTTCTTGCCGGACTCATTCATCTTCCGAAGAAAATAATTTTAGCGATTGGTTTACTTCTTGTAGCCGGGCATAATCTTCTCGATGGCATTCAGATTGAAGGTAACGGCTTTAAAGCTGTGGGTTGGGCAATTCTTCACCAGTTCCAATTTTTTCCGTATGACGGAATCAGTTTGTTTGTAGGCTATCCTTTGTTACCGTGGGTCGGAACAATGGCATTGGGATATTGCTTTGGTACTTTATATACGCTTGATGCTTCTCTACGGAAAAAGTATCTACTCCAATTGGGAGGCACGGTGATCACACTCTTTATTATTATCCGAGCAATCAATATGTATGGCGACCCATCACAATGGTCCGTGCAATCATCACCCGTCTTTACCTTCTTGTCATTTATAAATGTAAGCAAGTATCCACCATCATTGTTGTATGTGCTGCTCACCTTAGGGCTTGCTATTCTTTTCTTAGCATTCGCAGAGCGACCACTAGGGAAACTCAATCGCGCCTTCGTTACCATTGGCCGCGTACCGATGTTTTATTATTTGCTCCATCTCTACTTAATACATGGATTAGGATTATTAGCAGCAATGGCAACGGGTTTTGGTTTTTCTTCCATGGTCAACTTCGAAGTGTGGGTTACGATGTCGGAGAATCTCCGCGGTTATGGTTTTAATTTATGGGTAGTGTATGGTGTTTGGATTTTTGTAGTACTGGCATTGTATCCATTGTGCAAATGGTTTGATGCATACAAGAGCAATCACCGGGAGAAATGGTGGTTATCGTATTTATAGTAGATATCTTTTCCCGACAAGAGTTACCCGGATAGGACTCTGATCCTTCGACCATCTAAATCCTTTCTCTTGGAGCGTTCTTGAACTTACAAAGAGTATCCGCATCGATCTGCTTTCAGATCAACTGCGCGCAAGATCAAGCGTATTTCATAGACAGGTAGCAGTCGCGCGATTAAATACAAGAGCCATCAATCCGCCAGAAGTGGATTGATGGCTCTTGTATTTAAAGACTCAGCAGTGTATTCCTGCGAGTTGCAGGAATACACTGCTGAGTCTTTAATGCGCGAC
>JANMRZ010000181.1:0-27803 GCA_031388805.1 Chryseolinea sp. | reverse complement strand
GCACCACTTATTTACTAAGCAGTTAATCGAACTGTCTTTCCTTTCACTTCAATTTCTAAAGACTCACCGGATTCCAGTTTGGTTTGAACGCCTTCCTGATTCACCGTTATCTTTATAACTCGTCCTCTGAATTCCAATCGGAAGGAATACGATTTCCACTGGTGAGGGATAAACGGATTAAAGAACAATTTTCCGTCTTTCACTTTCATACCACCAAAACCTTTCACCACGCTCATCCATGTACCAGCCATAGAAGTTATGTGACAGCCGTCTTCAGTATCATTGTTATAATCGTCAAGATCCAAACGTGCGGTACGTAAATAGAATTCATAAGCTTGTTCCTTATAACCGAGTTTAGAAGCAAGAATTACGTGAACACAGGGTGACAAGGATGACTCATGCACGGTCATCGGTTCATAGAAATCAAAATTCTTTCGAACAGTTTCGATGTCGAAGTCTTCTTCAAACAAATAAATACCCTGGAGAACATCTGCTTGTTTGATGAAGCACGAACGTAGTATTCTATCCCATGACCACTTCTGATTAATGGGACGATCCGTTGGTTTAAGGTCATCTACATGACGAAGTTCTTTATCCAAAAATCCATCTTGTTGTAAAATCACATCACGCTTTGGATCATGAGGATAATACATCTTGTCTACAATATCTTTCCACTTTTCAGTCTCTTCGCTTTCTTTGAATTTCGTTTTGCTTACAATCTCAGCAAATCGTTTTGCATCCGATTTCTTAACATGGTCAATTGCTTCTTGTGTAAAGCGAAGTGTCCATGCACCAAGGTAATTGGTGTACCAGTTGTTGTTCACATTGTTCTCGTATTCGTTCGGTCCGGTAACACCCAATATTACATACTTATTTTTCTCGGTCGACCAGTTAACCCGTTGTTCCCAAAAGCGTGCGATACCAATGAGCACTTCCAATCCGAATTCATTCCAATATGCTTTGTCACCTGTGTAGTCAATGTAATCGCGCATGGCATACGCCATTGCACTGGTGCGGTGAATTTCTTCAAATGTAATTTCCCACTCGTTATGGCATTCTTCACCATTCATCGTTACAAATGGATAGAATGCAGCACCATCCGTAAAGCCTAACTTCTGTGCATTCTCAATTGCCTTCTGTAAATGTTTATAACGGTACACCAATAAATTACGCGCTACCTTAGGTTCAGATGTTCCGAGATAAAAGGGAAGACAATATGCTTCCGTATCCCAATAGGTACTTCCACCATATTTCTCTCCGGTAAATCCTTTCGGGCCTATGTTCAATCGCTCATCCTCACCGGTATAGGTTTGCGTGAGTTGGAAGATATTGAACCGGATACCTTGCTGTGCTGCGATATCTCCTTCAATAGTAACATCACATTCTTCCCACTTATGTGCCCATACTTTTATATGATCTTTTAATAATGCATCAAAGCCTTTAGCAACCGCTTCATCCAACACAGACTTACAGGCTGAAACTAATTTATCTTTTGCATGATTCTCTGAAGATAGTACTGCTGCATACTTGTAAATCTCAAGTGCTTTGCCTTCATGTAAATCAAGTTGGATAACGTTGCCAGCAAATTTCTCACGAAGTTCTGTGTTGATTCGATCAAAGGCAGCCTTCTTTCCATCTGACTCAATCACATAACGCATCCCTGTGGTTACATGGAAGTTTGTCTTCTTGGTTTGTGCCGTTACGATGGCACTACCTTCTGAAGCTTCTTTGTATACTTCTTCCCAAAACTTTTCATCGTAGTTTGAATCCTTATTCACTACATCCGCATCCACGTAAATGGAGAGCATCGCTTTCGCTGAAAAATTTAAGGGCGTGATGGCATACCGAATAGCACCGATCTCACCATGTGCCATGCTACAGAACCGCTTTGATTCCACCTTTACTTTCTTTCCATCCGGAAAAGTAGCGGCAAAGCTGCGTGACAGAAGTCCAAGTTTCATATCGAGTACACGCTTGAAGTCTTCTACTTTACATTTCGCTAAATCAAGTTTTTGATTTTCAACACTGATATGAATGCCAATCCAATTGGGTGCGTTCAATACTTTTGCAAAATATTCAGGGTATCCATTCTTCCACCATCCAACACGCGTCTTATCCGGATAATAAACACCGGCTACATAACTTCCACGAAGCGTTTCTCCGGAATACTCTTCTTCAAAATTCGCACGTTGGCCCATGCGACCATTTCCTATACTAAAAACACTTTCTGAAATTTTATTGTAATGAGGATCTAGACCTTCCTCTATGATTTGCCATTCGTGATGCTTGAGATACGCTTTCATTTCGTTATCTATTTTGGGTTGTTCGGTGATTGTTGTTGGTTGTTCGTATGCTAAAATGTAGCAAGTTCTTGGGGTTGAAATTCGCCAGTGGTTGTAATTACTTTATTTGCTTTGCCGAGTTGATCCGGTGAACCGATGCCAATACACTGCATACCTGCTGCAAGTGCTGCCTCTACTCCTGCTTCTGCATCTTCAAAAACAAGACACTCCTTCGGATCGAGTCCGAGTTTTTTTGCAGCCAATAAAAATATTTCAGGATCTGGTTTTGAATTGACAGTCATCGTGCCGTCTACGATAACATCAAACTCATTTTGAATGTGAAGAAGTTGAATAACGGTCTTTGCGTTTTTACTGCTGGAAGCAAGTGCGACTTTAATTCCTTTTCTCCGAAGCTCACTCAACAAGGGTTTAACACCAGGAAAAATTTCCTCCGGTGCCATGCGCTCGAGATAGTCAACAAACCAGCCATTCTTTTTATTGGCAAGAATTTCTTTGTCGTGATCGCTTAGTGAAACTCCACCCAGATTTAAAATAATCTCCAATGAGTGCATGCGACTTACGCCCTTTAATTTTTCATTGTCAGCAATGGAAAGGTCGAATCCCAATTCGTTTGCTAATCTTCTCCAGGCCAGATAATGATAGTGCGCCGTATCTACGATCACTCCATCCAAATCAAATATGCATGCTTTTATCAATGAAATAGTATTTAGTAGCTAGTATTTAGTATCAAGTAGTTAGATGTTAGACTCTGGGTCTAGTGTCTTTTGTCTAACATCTATTGTCTATTAAAAAGCATCAAAAATAAGTTTCCTTTATGATTTTATTGGTTTCGTCAAGCGATTTAAATACCGCAAACGTTTTACCCTGCGTGCGTTGAGCTCCTAAGGCATTACCATAACGGGCTGCTCCTATATAATCTCTTGGTTTTTGTAATAGGCCAAAACCAACGCCCCCGGCAAACGAATCGCCACAGCCTGTTGTATCAATTACATTATCAACCCTTACTGCTTCTACCATTTCTTCTCTTAATTTTCCACGCTCTTTATAATATACAAGGCAGCCACGCGAATCAACGGTGATGTAAACACACTTCACTCCTTTTGCGAGACAATGCTCTGCAAATGTTCGAAGTAAATTCCGATCTACATCTGGTGTTTCAGAAAAATCTACACTTTCATATTCTTTCTTGAACCAGGAGGCATGCGCTTCCTCTAAATTCATTTTCAATACGTCAATGTAAGGAAGCCATTGATCTCTGTCGATCCAGAACTTGCGCTGACGTTCTCCATTCACCAAGCAAGAAGTGGTTGGGCCATGTGCATCGAATACAACAATACCTTTACTTTTCTTCTTGAGGAACTTCAGTGTATCCAATGAAATTTCATAATCGCTAATTGGAATAAAGACAAACACTCTGCAATCCAAAAGTTTCTTTACATCATCCGGCATGATGGGATCCATAAAACCCGTTTGACGCTCAACGCGATTATTCATATCGAGAAATCGCAGACTGATAATATCGCCCTGGTCATTTTTTGTTGTAATGAATTTCGTGTTGATACCATTGTATCCTTGAAAGACCTCCATCACATTATCCAAATCGACCTGTCGCAAATGTGATACCGGTATGATTTCCATTTTATCTCCCGCTAGCGTGGATAATGCTATTACAGGATGCGTCACACATCCCCACTTTTGAATCAAGTCACCTTGATGTGTAACAATGTGATCTCGGGGAATGGGACCGAGGATTGCGATTCGTTTCATGTCTATTGGGTTAGAATTGAACGTTATTCATTGATGGGTTAACTCACGAGGTAGGCAGCGCCAATTACTCCGGCACTATCACCAAGCGATGGTCGTACTACTGGTGTATCAAGTCGGTTGTTGAATACATATTTGCGAAGTGAATCTAATCCGCGATCATATAACAAATCGATGTTACCTACACCGCCTCCAATCACAATGACATCAGGATCGATGATGTTAATGATTACACTTAGAGCCTTGCCATAAAACTCAACCAGGCGAATCATCGTCTTCTGTGCCGTCGGATCTACCTTCGATTCAGCAAGCGCCACAATATCTTTTAAGGGTTTTCGATTGCCCGTTTCTTTAAAATAATATTCTTCCAATGCAGGACCTGAAATTACTTTTTCAACACAACCAGATTTTCCACAATAACATGGTCCGCCGGATTCATCTAAAAAATTATGTCCCCACTCACCTGCAATTCCCTGTAAGCCAACAATGGCGCGGCCATCAATTACCAATCCACCACCCACACCGGTTCCCATAATTACACCAAACACCACGCGTGCATCGGGATACTCTTCCTTTACTATACCAAAGCGTGCCTCAGCTAATGCAAAACAATCAGCATCATTTGCCATTTCTAATTTTATTTCCAGCATTTTCTCGAGGTCGCGCTTCATGGGCTTGCCATTCATTACTACTGAATTGCAATTTTTCATTACGCCCAGTTTTGGGTCGAGTGCTCCGGGTGTACCTATACCAAGTTGAACGGGTTTGAAACCAGCCTCTTTCTTCATCATGTCCACCACCTTCTTCACCTGATCCAGGATATGTTCATAGCCCTGATCGGCTTCGGTTGGAACGCGATCGCGAAAAAGTACTTCTGGATCTTCTGCTGATTTTAAGATAACGCCTTCGATTTTAGTGCCTCCCATGTCGATGCCCCAAAGACTATTTTTATCAATTACACCCTTTACTTTTTTTGTCATAAAATTACCTTGATAATGTATAAATGCTCGCTTCCCACGGCCGCAATATCATCCATTCCTGGGTTAGCGGTGTATAATTCCCGATTAACTTTTCCTGAATTTTTGAAATGAAACGGCTGTGTAAGTTAACAGTCTCATCAGAAAAATTAAGCGCTACGAGTATTTTTTCTTCCTCGCTTTCGCGGACATAAACAAATACTTTTTCATGCTCTGTTTCAATAGGCTGATACGTACCGTAAATGAGTACAGGATGCGTTTTCCGAATGCGAATCATGCTACGATAATAATTCAGAACAGAATTCTGATCATTGTCTTGAATGTTCTGGTTGATGTGTTCAAAGTTTGAGTTCAACTCCATCCACGGCTTACCCTCTGTAAAACCTGCATGATCAGAAGCATTCCACTGAAAAGGTGTCCGTGCATTATCTCGACCTTGCTGATTCGCAATCTTTAAAAACTCTGCATCTGGTATGTTTTTCTTTTTTGCCTCCCGCCAGCCATTTAATGTTTCAATATCTTTCGAATCCTCTATAGAGGAAAGTTCAACATTGGTCATCCCGATTTCATCGCCTGCATAAACGAAAGGTGTTCCGCGCATGCTCATTACCAACGTACCTAACAACTTGGCCGACTCAATCCGATATTTTTTATCATTGCCCCAGCGTGAAACCATTCGGGGAAAATCATGATTCCCTAAAAATACACTTCCCCAACCCTTTTCAGAAAAAGTATCATTCCACATTTGAAACACCTTTTTAAAATCAGTCATGCTCCACGGAACCGGATCGAATCTTCCACCAGTACCCTGATCGATGAACATGTGTCCGAAATGAAAAATCATGTTCAAGCCTTTACCTGGTTCCAGATAGGCTAATGCATTTTCATTGGTAATACCGGGGCCTTCACCCACGGTAACACAATCAAAACGAGAAATAGCCTGATCATTCATTTCTTGCAAAAATTCGCGAAGTCGTGGACCATTGGCATAATACTTTCGAATCGTTTCATTAAAATCAGCCGTATCTGTATCAGGAAAATTTGTGTTTTTTGAAATGCAGGAGATTACATCCATGCGCAGTCCGTCAACACCTTTGTTGAGCCAGAACGTCATCATATCATACACTGCGTTTCGAAGTTTAGGATTCTCCCAGTTTAAGTCAGGTTGTTTTTTTGAAAACAGATGCAGGTAATATTCTCCAGTAGTTTCATCAAGACTCCATGCACTACCACCGAAAAACGAAGGCCAGTTAGTCGGAGGTCCACTATTTTTTCCAGGTTTCCATATATAATAATCCCGATAAGGATTGTCTTTCGACTTGCGCGATTCTGTAAACCAAAAATGTTCATCAGAAGAATGATTGACCACAATGTCCATGATGAGTTTTATTCCGCGTTGATGAAGACCTTTCAGTAATTCATCAAAATCATGGAGTGTACCAAACTCAGGTTGAATATCATTGTAATCGCTGATATCATAGCCACCATCTGCATTCGGAGATTTGTAAATGGGATTTAACCACACGGCATCAACGCCTAAGCTTTTTATGTAATCCAGTTTTTCAATAATACCCTGAAGATCACCAACACCATCCCCATTACTATCCTTAAAACTGCGGGGATAAATTTGATACACGACAGCTTCTTTCCACCAGTTTGAGTTCAAGGTATCAAGTTTAGAGTTTAAAGTTTCGAGTTAAGAAATTAAGTTAAATGTTAATCGTTAATGGCCTTAAGCATTTGAGTTTCTACTAACACTTAGCATTATTTTAAAATCTAAAGTCTATTGTCTAGTATCTAGCGTCTCCACATTGAAGTTTTGCACAGAATGAATTAATTCATCCAATACCTTAAGTTCTGAAGCCATTTTATCTTCACTCCAATTTAAGAGTGATTTACATTCGTTGGCTATTTCAAGTTTCCATTTTATTACGCGATGTATATCGAAATTGATAAGACCGGTTCTGCGACCAAAAAAATCCTGAAGACCCGTTATCATTTCATATTGAATACAAAACCAAAGCTCTGCTTTTAAAAGTGACAATTCCGGATTCTCATGTGCGGACCTAGCGTCATATTGTTTCAAAATCAAATCGGTTTGTATTCCGAAATTCTCTACGAGATAACGTGCGGTCAATTCTGAAAAACCGGAAAGCTTTAGCTTTTGAAAAATAGCGGATATGTATTGCTTCACTTCTTTGAAATTCGCGAATTCAGATGCTTCAAACTTTATCTTGTCTGTAAAACATTCTTTCAAATCGCGATCATTAAAATATTTTTTTGCCACCAGGTTCACCACGCGCTCCGCCATTTTCCGATACCCAGTTAACTTACCTCCTGCAATTGATATCAATCCGGTTGATGATTCAAAGATTTCATCTTTGCGCGATAATTCGGAAGCTGATTTTCCTTCTTCATGAATCAACGGACGCAGACCTGCCCAACTGGATTCAATGTCTTCCATTTTAAGATGGAGCGATGGAAACATCGTATTAACCGCATTCAATAAATATTGAGCATCATCATGGCTCGTTACGACATTATCTTTTGATCCTTCGTAATTTGTATCAGTAGTACCAACATAGGTAGTTCTTCCACGAGGAATTGCAAAAATCATCCGGCCATCTTCCACATCAAAATAAATTGCCTGGGCAACTGGCAGTTTTTCGCGTGGCAAAACGATATGAACTCCTTTGGTAAGATGCAGTCGCTTGCCTTGTTTGGATTTGTTTACCTCACGCAATTCATCCACCCAAGGTCCTGCAGCACTCACTACTACCTTTCCGTTTATTGAAAATGCTCTGCCTGACAGTTGATCTTCTACCTTTACTCCTGAAATTGTATTATTCGAATACAGGAAATCTTTTACATCAGCATAGTTCAAAGCCATTGAACCATGCTGTGCCGCGGTCTTCATAATTTCGATGGTAAGTCGCGCATCATCAGTTCTGTATTCAGCATAGATCGCCCCACCTTTTACATCGTGCTGAAGGAGCGGTTCATATTTTAGTGTTTGTAATTTAGTAAGCATTCTGCGTTGATCTTCCGGCTTAACACCTGCCAGCAAATCATACACTTTCAAACCAATGGATGTAAGCCAATAACCAAGTCCTTTCTTTTCATAAAGGGGCAACAACATTTTTTCAGGTACAACAAGATGAGGTGCCAGTTTATGCAGGATGGCGCGTTCGCTTCCAACCTCTTTCACCAAGCCAAATTCAAATTGTTTAAGATATCGCAGGCCACCATGAATGAGCTTTGTTGAGCGACTGCTCGTACCAAAAGCAAAATCATTTTTTTCAATGAGAGCCGTTTTCAAACCGCGCGAAGCAGCATCCAGTGCAATACCTGCACCCGTTATTCCTCCACCAATAATGATGAGATCGAACTGAGAAGCAGTCAGTTCACTCAATATTTTTTCGCGATTATGAAAAGAAAATTCGTTCACTGTATTTATTTATTTATTAAATTCTGATGGTTTTATTCGTGCTTTCCTGGCTTATTTTTTTGCCACGAATTAATCAACCCACCCTTTCGTTCGTTCTACCGCTTTCATCCAGCCTTTATATAATTTACTTCGTGTGGTTTCATCCATCTGTGATGCAAATCGTTTTTGAATTTTTCTGTTCTTCACAATATCATCTTTCTTCCACAATCCGATTTGAATTCCGGCTAAGTAAGCTGCGCCTTGCGCGGTTGATTCGATTACTTCAGGTCGCTCTACCTCTGCTCCTAAAATATCCGATTGAAACTGCATGAGAATATTATTTGCGCATGCACCACCATCTACCTTAAGGCTTAGCAATTTTACTCCTGCATCTTCCTGCATGGCATTCAAAATATCTTTTGTTTGATAGGCCAAAGATTCCAATGTTGCTTTTATGATGTGATCTTTTCCAGTATCGCGCGTCAATCCAAAAATTGCTCCGCGAGCATACATATCCCAATAGGGCGCGCCTAATCCTGCGAACGCGGGAACGACATACACATCATTTGAACCCAATGCCTTTGCTGCAAAGTATTCGGAGTCTTTTGATTGATCGATCAGATGCAAACTATCGCGAAGCCATTGCACGGCTGCACCAGCAATGAATACACTTCCTTCCAATGCATATTCTACTTTTCCATCAAGACCCCACGCAATGGTCGTAATCAAACCATTTTTTGAATGTTGAATTTTTGATCCTGTGTTCATCAGCATAAAACATCCTGTGCCATAGGTATTCTTTGCCATGCCCGGTTCAAAGCAAGCTTGTCCGAAGAGTGCGGCTTGTTGATCTCCCGCTACACCTGCAATGGGTATTTCAACGTTGCTTAGTTTCCAATTACCAAAATGAAAAGCTGAAGGTTTTACTTCGGGTAGCATTGACTCAGGGATTCCAAGTTCGTTTAAAAGTTTTGCATCCCACTTCAATTCTTTAATATCGAAAAGCATGGTACGTGATGCATTGGTATAATCCGTTGCATGTACTTTACCTCCCGTCATGTTCCAGATCAACCAGCTGTCAATTGTGCCGAAAGCCAGCTCCCCTTTTGATGCACGTTGTTTTGCATCCGGAACATTATCCAAAATCCATTTTACTTTTGTTGCTGAGAAGTAGGAATCAATTACGAGACCGGTATGTTCACGGACATACGATTCCAATCCTTTCTTTTTTAAATCTTCACAGATGGATGCCGTGCGTTTGTCTTGCCATACAATGGCATTATAAATTGGTTCACCGGTTTTCTTGTCCCATACAACCGTTGTCTCGCGTTGATTGGTAATACCGATGGCTTTGATCGAAGAAGCCTCAATTTTATTTTCCTGAATCAATCGATTCAACATCGACATCTGGGTGCTTAGAATTTCTTTCGCATCATGCTCTACCCATCCGGACTGTGGAAATATTTGTTGAAACTCCTGCTGCGCAATTCCTTTGATCTCTCCCTTTTCATTGAAGAGCACCGCGCGTGAACTGGTGGTGCCTTGATCGAGTGCTATTATAAATTTCATGTTGATCGTTGGTCGTTGTTAGTTAATCGTTCAATACTTAAATAAATAATGTCTTATATAGAAATGCGCCAAGAAATGCACCAAGCAGAGGACCAACTACAGGTATCCAGGAGTATGCCCAATCCGAATCACGCTTGCCCGGAATCGGTAAAATAAAATGAGCGATGCGTGGACCAAAATCACGGGCAGGATTAATCGCAAAACCAGTTGTTCCGCCTAAGCCTAAACCAATTGTTGTAATGAGTGCCCCGACAACCAATGGATTTAATCCTTCTGCAAATTTATTTGCGCCAATGAAGAGCAAGCCTAAAATCAATACTGTAGTTGCAATCACTTCACTGATCAGGTTAATGAATGGTGACCGAATGGCAGGAGCCGTGCTGAATACAGCAAGTTTTGCTGAAGCATCATTCGTTCTTCCCCAATGAGAATAATATTGAATCCAAACGAGTACAGCACCAACAAATGCACCGGTTATTTGAGCGATGCAATATCCCGCAACCTGGT
Organism: Chryseolinea sp.; assembly: GCA_031388805.1. Taxonomy (GTDB): domain Bacteria; phylum Bacteroidota; class Bacteroidia; order Cytophagales; family Cyclobacteriaceae; genus Chryseolinea. The sequence continues at coordinate 17,256 of JANMRZ010000181.1, read as the reverse complement.
TCCATGGAAAGCTCCCGCTAAGTGCAAGCCCAACCGTTACAGCAGGATTAAGATGCGCACCACTAAAGCGACCCACGGCATAAATAGCAAGTGTAACGGCAAGTCCCCAGGTAATACAGATGGTAAGCCATCCGGCATTATGTGACTTCGTATCTTTTAAAACAATTCCAGCAACAACGCCTTCACCTAATAAGATAAGTAATGCTGTGCCTATAAATTCTGCAAAGTATGGTGACATGGTTTAGGGTTTGATGTTCGAAGTTCCAGGTTCAACGTTCTAAGTTTATAGTTTCGAGTCTAAAATCTAGTATCCAATATCTTGTATCTAAAGTCTATTATCTTGAATCTCGGGCTTGATGCGAAGTGTAGCGAGCGCTGCCAGTAATAAAAGCACTCCGGCAAATACCACGGCATAACTTGCATTATTTCCTAAGAAATTTTTCAGAATAAAACCGAAAGTTAAATTCTGAATAATCATCGGAATAACAATCATCATGTTGATGATACCCATATAAACACCATATCTTTCTTTCGGTATGCTCCCCACGACTAACAAATATGGAATACCCATCATGCTAGCCCAGCCAATCCCAAAGCCTGTAATGGCGGGAAACAACACGTACTTATTCTCAATGAATGGAAAAGCCAACAGGCCAATTGCCGCTGCTACTAAACATAAAAAGTGAACTGCCTTTGCGGAATATTTTTTTACAAAATAAACCAATGCGAATGCACTCAAAAATGTAACGATGTTATACCAGCCGTTCACCAAGCCAGTCCAGCTGACAGCCTTCTCATATAAATCAGGATTAGCAGAAGGAGAAGTTTTCCAAACCGATAATGCAATGCTCTTTGATACATTCTGCCAATAACAAAACAGTGCATACCACTGAAACAAATAAACTAAACTCAATTGCCACATTACCTTGGGCATGTCTTTAATCGCTCCAAAGATTTCTTTGAAGGGAGAAAAAATATTGACTGGTGTTGATCGGATATGATTTAGTTCTTCATCTGTCGGAGGAATTTCTGGCGTTGTTTTCATGCTCCACCAAATCGAACCAATTGAACAAATGGATCCTAGAAAGAATGAAGCATACACCCAGTTTGGCAACGAGCCGGTTTTACCGATAATGAGAATTGGAAATATGAAGAGGGAAACATTTGCCAGTGTTTGACCAAGACCTGTGAAAAAACTTTGTGATTGAAATCCGGTGGGCTGTTGCTTATCATCAAGTTTATCCGCAATAAAAGCACGATAAGGTTCCATGGCTGTATTGTTTCCAACATCCAATATCCACAACAATCCGGCTGCCATCCATAGGCTGCTGCTGAAGGGATAAAAGAATAAACAAATGCTACAGATTAATGCACCAATAAAAAAGTAAGGCTTTCTTCTACCGAAGGTAGGATGCCAGGTTTTATCACTTAAGGCACCTATGATGGGTTGAATAATCAACCCTGTTACCGGGCCTGCAAGGTTCAATAAGGGGATTTCATCGGGGCTGGCACCCAGCATATCATAGATCGGGTTTACTGCACTTTGCTGCAATCCAAAACTATATTGAATGCCAAAGAACCCAACATTCATATTGATGATTTGCCAGAACGAAAGTTGGGGTTTAATCATTATCTACGTTTGAATTGGAAAATAACAAATAACAAACGTTTTCTGAATAAAGGAAATATTAGGGGCAGCAATCGAAACCGGAACTTGTGCAGGAAGTCTTAAGTCCATCTGAATATTGAGTCAAAAGCGGATTACCTTGAAACTCAAGACTAATACTAAAGACGCTAGACTACTCCTTTCTCGTCTTTATTTTATCGCGGATGAAGCTTCCTACTTTTATCCCTTGCTGCAATCCATTATCACAAGCCGGTCGGTAGTGAATGCCACCATACATACGACTAACGGCTGCTTCCTTGCAAGCTTCATTGAAGGAGGTAAAACTTCTGGCGGTCATGCCAAATTCAACTTCGGTTGAATCTGTAAATGAGAAGTTATCCCCGAACAAGGTAGTCAATGCTGTAGCTGCCGATCCGGAAATTACGCTGTGTCCACTAGTGTATTCCGGAAAGGGTGGTGTCTGAAGCATTGGTACCCAATCTTCATTGATGTATTGATTAATGTAGGATTCCGGACGAATTAATCTGCTCCTGTACTTTTCATCCCAGCATGAGATAAATCCTTCAACAAGTGACATGGCAACACGCGCATATGCTTCTGCGGATTGAATAAAATCTGCATTTGTTTTTGCACAGGCAACGTGTGTAATGTTCATCCAATGTCCACCGGGAGAAATTTTCTTTGTGGCAAACATCACGTGACCCTTTACATTCATCACAAAAGGGTTGCAATCCCAAAAGGCAGCAATTTGTCTCTGCTCTTCTGTTAAGTTCACCCCTATGTCATGAACTTCCAAAGCTTCTTTGTAAAACTGGCTTTTCTTATCAATTGAAAATGCGGTTGGTGGTTGAGGTTTAAACTGATGGGCAGAGTCCAAAACAAATGTTCTGATTTTATTCCAATGAGGTTCAACGGCATCCATGTAAGCAGGAGGTGTAGGCTTCCAGGTTGCGGGATTATCCTCAATAGAATACTTCGGAAAAGAACGGCTTTGCTTATAATTATCCTTACTTGACCATTTCATAATGGTATCCGCAACTTGAATTCCATAAGCAACAGATCGTTCATAAACATCTTCGGGAATGCCTGTGTCCTTATACTCTTTCATTATTTTTTCATAGAACCCATCCATTAGGTCGTCTGAGAAAACCAGTGTCTTTCCAACTTTCAAGGCTGCCTGAACCGAAGCCAGTGAAAAGCAATACTCCAATGTTGAGTCAGGCTTCGGAAGCGTCTTGAGTCCATGCAATTGTCCCGATAAGCTTACATATTTTTTATCTTGTTGAATCGCAGCTTCGTATGCCGCAACACTCATATAGGTATAGATGCGGGAAGCGACCGGTGGTGAAAAAATATCATGTACAATAACATCGGTTACATGCTTCACTGAACGATGAAGAAATTCAGGATTCTCAGCCTTTGCTCTCCAGGCTCCTTCGTCATCTTTCGAACATGAAATAAAAACTGCACTGATTATAAAACACGCAATACTAAAATTCTTCATCTGATTGTACTTAAGGAACATTCAAAGTTATCAACTCTGGCAAATTAGCAAATGATTTCCATCATCCGGGTTTACTTCACGACAAAGTCTTTCTTTTCTAAACCAATACCTTTAATTTGAATAGACTTCAATTTTTTAGGCAATGGGGTGAGATGCTGCTCAACACCCTTATCCGTAATTTGCAATCCACCAAAACCAAAAATGACAGCTTGAAGCATACCACCTGCACCTGTTGCAAAATAGGGATTTGTTCCTCCGGCTGTTTCTGCAAGCACACCAAAAGGTGGAACCTGGTTAGGTTTATAACTATTCTGAAAAATTTCAAATGCCTTTTCAGGATTACCCAGTTTCGCATACAAGGTTGCCAATACAGAGTGGCCCATTGCGGGACCTTGTGGCGACATACGCGGTTCATAATACTTAAGATCTTTTTCTATTTGCGAACGATCTGTAATAAAGTTCAATGGATATGACAAAAGATTTACATCGGCTTGTTTGATTTCCACGCCCGAGTACGTTGCATTCTCTTTTGTTGTGCCATCTGGAAACTTAAGAATGGGAATATTTTGCGCTACGTGTTCCCAATCTGCATTCGCTTCTATGCCCAATTCTTTTGCAGCTTGTGTAGCATATCGCAGCGCAGTAATTGCCATTGCATTTGTGAATGCATTGTTGTCAATATTCTCTTGCCATTCATTTGCACCAATTACATTATTGATTTCGTATTTCCCGGGTCCTTTACGCTCAACACGGCTCGCCCAAAAATCAGCTACTTCTTTTAACACAGGGTATCCCCGATCGCGAAGCCAAATTTTATCATGCGTTACCTGATAATATTTCCAGAAGGCCCAACCCACGCATCCGGTAATGTGATGTTGAAAGGGTCCTGTCAATGCCCATACAGGTGTATCTTCTGTACCTTCATCAGATGATTCCCAGGGAAACATCGCACCTTTATATCCATGTGAAAAAGCGTTTTCCTTAGCAGCACCCAGGCGTTGAAATCTATACTCCAATAACGACCTGGCAATTTCAGGTTGCAAAACTAAAAGGGGTGGATACATCCATAACTCAGTATCCCAAAACACATGACCATTATAACCCAAGCCAGATAAGCCCATGGGCGACAAACTATAAGCTGTGCCTCCACGCGCAAAAGAATAAAGATGATACAAAGCAAAGCGAACATCTTTTTGCATTTGCAGATCACCTTCAATTACAATATCACTCTTCCACAATTCTTGCCACGCTTCTTCATGGCGCTGAAGCAATCGCTCGGTACCTTCCAGCTTAGCAAAGATGGTGAGGCGTTCCGCTTCGTTTACAGGATCTTTAGTTTGTTCAGTAGATGTTGCGGATGACACTACACTGAACTGATATTTCTCACCTGCCTTTAATTCTTTGGTGAATTTTAATAAGTGCATGTTATAATCCCAATCTTCATGAATAAGCGCTGGCTCTTTTCCATGCTGCTCGGTAAAAATAAAACTATTGCTAGCCGCAACGGTGTGTTTGCCCGATGGACTTTTTCCCACCGAAGTAAGAAGTGGAATCACAACATGTGGGCGATCAATTTGAGCATACAGGTTACGAACATCCGTTAAATGATTTGGAGCTTCAATCACACTCATGGGTGTAATAACAGTATTTTTCTTTGCAGTGATCTCTATCATAGTGAGAGCCGTATAAGGCAAATGCCGGAGCGACATCATGGTATGTCGCACACTTACTTTATTACCCACATCAAAAGTAGTTGTGAGCGATGCTTTCTTCATGTCGAGCACCTGTTTGTAATTGGCTATTTCTTTTTGGCCGATGCGGACACCATCTACATCCAGATTCATGTTAACATGATTGAATGTCTTTAGTATATTCGAAACCCTTCCGCGTTGATAATAATCATAAACTCCATTCAATACGACATCCTTCACCTTCATTGGTTCCGGTGAAGAGACAATGCCAACCATGCCGTTAGCCACTGTCACTCCGAAGTATTTATTTGGATCTATTGCAGAGGATTCAATCATCCAACCTTGATCTTGTGCCTTGATTATAAAAGGCAGGAAGAATAAAAAAAAACACATTAATGATCTCATACACCAGATAGATTATTTTTAAATACAGTAGGTCCTTATCACTTTTTATAGCGCAAAGGGTTTACTAAAATGAAAGAATAAAAAAGGTTTCATTCTACCTTAGTAAATACAGCAGTGGTATCATTGTTTCGTATTACTAAGTAGTGAACCTGAGCGCCTATCTTAATTTTTCGAATAGCTTTAACTTCACCTTTAATGGAAAATCCCGATCTAACAGCTGGTAGTGTTACAAAGTTTCCTTTCCCATTTCCCTTCAGCAATAGGCCATAACTTGCATCATACCTTCCCATCTGAATATTAGGTGAATAAAAGTTTCCAGCAAGAAGTAAATCCACATTGCCATCCTTGTCAAAATCATCCGCCAGCAAAGCATTAATGGCTGAAAATTGTGCCGCTTTTGGTAAAGGCTTTAACCTGAATTTACCCTTACCTAGATTTTCGATGTACACTGTTTCAAACGTATAGGCTGTAAACTTTTCTGACTTATTCACAACATCGGCATTAAACATTTCAGGAAAGGTAGTTTCCGCAAAGGTGTGATACGATAAATACTTCTTCTTCAGATACGGCATTTGCTTTGTCATTTCATCCCTCGTGACAAACGGATATTCTTTACCCTTCATGAAGTGTGTTACCACTTGATCTGTGCTGTCGTTTGAATCAAAATCGCTTACATACATTCTTACGGGTTCTTCAAGAGAAGTATGCAATTTTGAATTTACCCCTAGGTTACCAGCAATCATATCAAGATCACCATCGTTATCAAAATCAAAAGGTAGAATGGTATTCCACCATCCGTTGCTTTTATCAAGGCCGCTTCCCTCAAGCACTAATGAAATGAGTTTCCCGTTTTTATTCAAAAGAATTGTAATGGGACTCCACTCAGCAGCGATTATCAAATCTTTTACTCCATCACCATCCATATCTGCCCAGACCGCATTTTTTACAAAACCAAACTTTCTCAAAGAAGGGGCAACCGAATCGGAAGCATCTATAAAATTACCCTTACCATCATTTAGCAATATGTAACTATCAGGCTTAATACCGTAGTGCCATGTAGTAGTGCGTGCACCAATAAACATATCAAGATCGCCATCGCTATCAATATCATTAATTGCAACGCAGGAGCCTGTTAATTTAATTTCCGGGATTCCTCCTGATCTCGAAAAATTTCCGTTCCCGTCATTTACATAAAGTCGAGGTGTTCTATAAGGTGATTTTCCTGAGAACTCATTGCCCCCACTGACAACGAAAAGGTCATCGTCTTTATCTCCATCCGCATCAAAGAACACTGCATCAACATCTTCATGAGTGCTGTCTGATTCTATCGATGGCTGGGCAAGTGCACTAAATTTTCCATTGGGTTTCTGAACGAACATTTTACCAGTTTGCCACTTGGCCCCGCCAAGAAAAATATCTTCTAAACCATCACCATTTACATCTCCAACAGCAGATGCTGGGCCTTCAGAAGACATCATGTGTGGAATAAGTTGCTCTCTGTTAAATTCCACAAATTTATTTTCTTTATGCTTATACGAAACATCAACTGAATTGGTCACCTCTTTCAAAATAGCATTCGTTGAATGAAAACGTGAATAGTCAAAATTTCCAACAGCATCCTTTTGGTCTAGCATAAGTTGTTGATCTGTCTTTACGTTCATCAATTTTTGAAACAGCCCATCATTCCAAACAACAATTACCGAATCCAATTCTGTATTTGTATTGGTTCCAAAAATAAGGTGAGGGTCAACGGCACTTTGAAATCCTCGCGTAGGCATGCATTCCTGCATTTGAACATTGCCGTTTTTAAACACAAACACTTTTGTTCCGATACCAAATGAATTTCCTGATTTACCCTGTAGGCTAATTTTTAAGTAGTGATAGGTAGGCTGATCGGTAGATTCCCTGTGTATGGCAATCGTTTTGTTTTCATAAATAAACGCTTCGTCCTCTAGGTTGTTAATCACCAAATCGAGATCACCATCATTGTCAAGGTCAGCATACGCTGTTCCATTAGAATAAGAAGGCCGGTCAAGTCCCCACGCCATCGCCTTATTGGTAAATGTTGAGTCGTGATTATTAACGTATATATAATTTGGAACTTTAATCTGAGGCATCTTATCGGTATAGAGCAGTTCTTTCTCACTCATTTCAAATTTCATTTTCATCTGAATGGAATCTACCGTAATGAAATTGATATAGTCCAGGTCATTTGATCTTCTATAAATGCCATTCGAAACAAAAATATCCTTGTATCCATCCAGATCGAAATCAGCAAATAGAGAAGACCAACTCCAATCCGTTGCGGGAACACCCGCAAGCAAACCTATCTCGCTAAAGGTTCCATTCTGATTATTGAGTTGTAATGTGTTACGAGAAAACTGGTGGTTATAACCGAAATTAAGTTTGAAATTATATACATCAAAAGCATCTTCTGCTGCCGATGCTTTTAGGATTATCGGATCCTCAGGCAACATATCCATGGCAATGAGATCTGGAAATGCATCGTTGTTAAAATCCGCAAAATCAACGCCCATTGTATATCGGCTTGTGTGGTTCATGGATTGTTCCAGTACTTCTTTAAATGTTCCATTTCCTTGATTTATGTAGAGATAATCATTCTCATGAAAATCATTTCCTACATAAACGTCTGGCCATCCATCCATGTTTACATCACTCACCACTACTCCGAGTCCATAGCCAATTACGCTGTTGTAAATTCCAGAGCCGGCAGTTACATCAACAAATCTTCCATTATCATTTCGAAGCAATCGATCGCCTGCCATGGGATGTGGATCGTCTCTCATGGTAGACTTTCCAAATGTTCCGTTTTGATGGAGTGAGTGATTCAGCATAAACATATCTAAATCACCATCGCGATCATAGTCAAAGAAAGAAGCTTGTGTTGCAAATCCTACAAGATCCAAACCAAACTCCATGGCACGGTCTGTAAATTTCGGAACTCCGTTCTCATCATTCCCCTCGTTAATAAAAAGTTGGTTCTTGCCTTTGTAGATAAGATAATCACCCAGGTATCCTACGTATAAATCGAGTTTACCATCATTGTTTATATCGGCCATCGTTACGCCTGTTGTCCATCCTTTAAATCCTTCAACACCGGCTATCTCTGTAACATCACTGAATTTAAAATTACCTTTATTGAGATAGAGTTTATCTGATTCCTGGTTAGAGGTAAAGAATAAATCAGGAAGCCCATCACCATTTAGATCGCCAGTTGCAACGCCTCCACCATTGTAAAAATACATATAGTTAAAAATGTTGAATTCAACGCTTTCTTTTAACGTATTTCGAAACGTAACACCTGACTCGCTGGAAGTAACAAGCCTGAATTTAGTATCTTCTTTTTTTGAACAACCCACAAGAACTAAAAGACTGGATATAAAAAAAATCGGTTTGATCATACATTCATTACTTAATCGAATAAAACTTAATGGAATCATTGTTGCGTACAAAGGCAATCATTTTTTTACCTTTTGAATTTACTATCTCTATGTGGCGTATCTCACCCATTATTTTCAATCCAGATTCGTAAAAATCCAGTGGTATAAAATTACCTTTGCCATCACCTTTTAATACTAAACCATGAAGAGCATCATATCGACCCACTTCAGGTTTTACGGCAAAAAGATTTCCACCGATAATAATATCGGGAACTTTATCCTTTGTAACATCAGTCACCTGAATACCAAATACCGGTGAAACCTGAGCAGCCATTGGAAGCGGTTTTCGTTGAAACCCACCTGATCCATTATTTAAAAGAATAGAAGATTGTGGTTCTGAAAATTTAAGCACAGTAGCACGCTCTAATAACTTTGAGTCAAAAATATCGGTGACCGATTTGTTAGCGTAATCTTTATAGTAAACAAACTTCTTCTTCATGGAACTCATTTGTTTTACGATGTCTTGTCGCAAGGCAACGGGATATTCTTTGCCATCACTTTTGATAAAACTAAAAATGGGTTCGATAGAACCGTTCTGATCGAAATCATTTACATAAAGTGAAAGGGAATTTTCCGCTGAAGGTTTGAACTTTGAGTTTAGACCAAGGTTTCCCAAAACGAAATCTAAATCCCCATCATTGTCAAGATCGGCTGACTCTATTGAATTCCACCATCCTTCTGATTTTTCAAGCCCTGAAACATTTTCAACTTTGGTGAGTTGTTTTCCATCATTACTAAAAATGGTGACGGGCATCCATTCTCCTACGATCATTAAATCAATAAACCCATTTTTATCATAATCAAACCACACTGCATCGGTAACCATACCCAGTCTTTTAAAGAGAGGCGCTAATGAAGCTGTGGCGTCCGTAAAATTACCCTTGCCATCGTTGATCAGAATAAATTGATCGCAGGGCAAACCATAATAAGATGGAATGACACGCGTTCCAACAAAAAGATCGAGATCACCATCATTATCAATATCAGCAGGCTTTACGCAACTTCCACTTTGATAGCGTGCCGGAAGTTTGTCTTCCGCTTTTTCATAATAAGGTAATCCTTTTCGTACACCTTGATTGATGTACAACCGATCAAGATTGTATGTTGATTGAGATGTGTATTCTGATCCGCCTGTGACAATGTACAAATCATCATCCTTGTCGCCATCAGCATCAAAGAATACGGCATTTACGTCTTCTGAAAGTGAGTCGAGATCGAAAATATTGGTATTAAGCTTGGTGAAAATAGTGGGTGATTTTTGTATATAGATAGCACTGGAATTTCCGGCAGATCCCCCGACAAAAAAATCGTCTAATCCATCTCTGTTAATATCTGCCTTGGCAAATGCTGGACCTTGAGTTGACAACATGTGATACAATAATCGATCTCTGTCAAAGTCATTAAAACTATTTTCCTGATGAATTACTTCTGTAGTCTTTGCTTCCTGAAGCAAAGGTTTGCTTGCTTTGCTTTTATTAATCCATTTCCGATCTGCAGCAGTGTAATCGGCCATTAAAGTCTGGTTTACTTTTACATCCTTTAAAATCTGTATTTTATCATCCGGCCAAATTACAATCAGACTATCTACCTTATTGTATTTTCCAAGACCAATCACCATTTTATAATCCATGCTGGATTGAAAACCACGAATGGGCATATGATCAAAAAATAATTCTTCATTCCCCACAAAAGCATGAACTGATGCACCCAATCCAAAAACATTTCCTGGCGCACCTTTAAACTGAACAGATAAATAATTATTACCTTTCTGATCATTGCTCTGATTCTTGTAAACAAAAACTTCCTGGTTTACATTATTTACAATAAGATCCAGATCACCATCATTGTCTAAATCACCGTAAGCCGCACCGTTAGAAAAGCTTGGTTCATCCAATCCCCAGTCTGCAGAAACATTTTGATATGTCCATTCACCTGTGCGGGAGAACATGTAATTGCTGATTCTCTGTGACGTCATCTTATCAACAAACTTTTGAAAGTCTATTTTCTTACCATCAATGGCGGCATGAATTTGTTCGCTACTGCCAAAAAAATCAACAAAGTCCTGATTGGTAACATCCTTGTAAATTCCATTGCACACAAAGATTTCTTTGTAAGCATTATTGTCAAAGTCAGCCAACAATGCCCCCCAACTCCAGTCTGTTCGAGAAACACCAGCCATCTCTCCCATTTCAATAAAAGAGTTGTTACCTGTATTAACCTGCAGCATGTTGCGCATAAACTGATGATAGTAACCATTCTTTAATCGCAGTTGATAAACATCATACGTCTCAAAAGCTGTTAATGTCTTTAATCTGTAATCATCTTCAGGCAACATATCCGTTGAAAATATTTCAGGCAAGCCGTCATTGTTAAGGTCGGCTAAATCTGCACCCATAGAAAACATACTGATATGGCCCATGTATTCTTCCAACGATTCAGAAAATGTACCATCGTGATTATTAATATAGAGGTAGTCACGTTCGTAAAAATCGTTTGAGATATACAGGTCTTGCCAGTTGTCATTATTCACATCGCCAACCGTTACACCAAGGCCGAAACCAATCACACTTCCGTAAATACCAGCGAATTCACTTACATCAACAAAGTGTCCATTATCATTTCTGTAAAGTTTGTGGCCTCCAAACTCGTCTCGCTTATCACGCAGGTTTTTAAAACCTAGTGTTGAAATGGGGCGAAACGAATTGTTTAAAACATAACAGTCGAGGTCTCCATCTTTATCATAATCAAAAAATGCAGCGTGAGTTGAAAAACCTTTATCTGCCAAGCCATACTCCGTTGCTTTATCGGTAAAAGTTAGATTACCATTGTTAATGAATAATTCATTTTCTCTTTTATCGCCTTTGATATCACCCGCATTGCTTACATAAATATCAAGCAGGCCATCGGAGTTGATATCAACAATACTTACACCTGTAGACCATACTTTTGTTCCTTTCACTCCAGCTGTTTCAGTAATGTCTTCAAATTTGAAGTTTCCTTTATTTAGGTAGAGTTTATTGTCGCCCATGTTAGAGGTGAGATAAACATCTGCCAGACCATCATTGTTGAAATCACCAATACCTACTCCTCCTCCATTGTAGAAATTACGGTAGCGGAAGACATCAAAGTCTTCTTTAAGACTTAACGCATTGATAAAGTCGATACCAGTTTCTTCTTTGTCGAGAGTTTTAAAAAGTTTTGTTTGGAGTTTTTTCTTTTCAGTAACATCCTCCATTGGTTTCGCGCAGGAGCATGCAATTAAAAATAGCAGGAAGTAAATTCTAGGCATTAAAAATTTCTTTTGAATCCGGAATATAAAAAAAGAAGGCACGTAATCATTGATTATGTGCCTTCTTACAAAACTAAAAATAATTAATAACCTGGATTCGGTACTAAATTTGGATTAGAGTCCAAAGCTTGTTGAGGGATTGGGAATAATACTCTGAAGGTCTCTGTATTGGTTTTTTCGCTCCAAACTGTGTTAAAGGTACCAAAGCGAATTTGATCGACCCTTCTTATACCTTCCCAATAAAGTTCGCGTCCTCTTTCATCTAACATCGCAGCTTCAGAAAGAGAACCAAGCGCAGATGCTCCTCTTAAATCTCGCAAGTCATTTACCAATTCTAACGCTGTTTCTGAACTAGTTCCTCCGCGCAGAATAGCTTCCGCTTTCATTAAATATACATCCGCGTACCGAAGAAGGATATACTGACCATTATCAGAAGGATGGTATTTAATTACACGTATGCCTTTATCCGTTGCCGCACCAGAAAGAGGAACATCTGGAGTAAAAGAAAGTTGTTTTTGCGTTCTGGTATCAATTAGATCAGTTCCGTCATCCTTAAACTGATCACCTATTAAGAAACCTCTACCAATACCTGAAAAGTTAGATCCATTAGGAGTAGCAGCAATACCCTTTCTTTCATCACCATCCTCAAATTTGTTATAGAAATCAGCAAGAGTAGTGAAACCATTCCAACCACTCGGATTCTGACCATAATGTAAGGTCATAAACCACCTATTCTGTGGTGTTCCTTCTGCAGTGGTAAATATTATTTCGCTATTAGCTGAATTGCTAAAGTTTTTAAAATACTCAGCTTCCAGCGAGTAACCGGCAGCCTCAACAGCCTCACAATATCCGATTACTTTATTCATATCAGCAGCAGCAAAAGTATAAGGACCTTCCGGCACATCAGATTTATAAACAGCCTTGTTCAAATACAATCTTGCAAGTAATGCATTTGCAGCGGCTTGAGTTGCTTTGGAATTAGTTGCTACTGGACCAGTGCTTGGCAAATTTGGTAGTGCAGCCTCTAAATCAGCTATTATAAAATCGAAAGCTTCAGATCTGGATAATACTTCTGGAATAGAACTAACATCTGCTGTAATTTCTCTAACAGGAACCTGACCAAACAAATCCATTAGGTGCCACATGTGGAAAGCCCGTAAGAATCTTGCTTCTGCCCCTTGCTCTGCTGTTGGATTAGAAGCAAGGATTTGAGACGCTTTAAAGGCTCTCTGATGTAACTGATTCCATGCTCCTAAAACATAACTATGTGTCGGGTCCCAAGTATGCGTATACAATGATCTCCAAACTCCATTATCACTCCAATCAACCCCGCGTGTTGGTGGAATTAATTCATCACTTGTGTGTTCGAATAATGAATAGATGTTGGCCTGATCAGTATAGGCACCTAAATCCTTATAAGCCGTTTTCAAACCCTCAGTAGGATCAATAGTTCCTGCTCCAGATGTTGAAGTGTCTTCAATGTTCGAATCAATTTCATTCGTTGCTAAATCTGTACACGCTATTATACTAAGTGATAAAGCGAGAGAACACATTATAAATTTCCTCTTATTATTCATAATTATTTTTATTTAAAAGGATGCGTTTAAACCAAATGTAAAAGTTCTAGCTCTTGGATATGAGGTATAATCAATTCCGAGAGACGGCACTCCACTAATAGACTTATTAGTGTTTACTTCAGGGTCTTGGCCTGAATAGTCTGTTATCACAAAAAGATTTTGGCCTGTTACAAATAGGCGCAAAGATGAAACAAAAGTATTTTTTGTATTGATGTTATAACCAAGTGTCACATTCTGAAGCCTTATGAATGAAGCATCTTCTAAGAATCGAGTTGATACATCAGGCGCATTAAGCTTACCTTCTCCATTCCCTACAACATCTGTTGTAACATTTCGTCCGTTCGAAAGAGAACCTGCTGAGAAGAATGCGTTAGCAGTATTATTATACACTTTGTGTCCAAATTGGCCAGAGAAGAAAATGCTTAAGTCTAAATTTTTATACTTCAGGTTATTTGTTAAGCCAGCATTTGCTTTTGGTATAGCAGTGCCATGATAACTCTGCACATCACTACCGGGTCCGGTTGCTGAGTTTCCATCCTCATCAAAACCATAAAAATCTCTAACCCACCACGCAAATAATGGCAACCCGTTTTGGATCCGTTGAGCGTAGGCACCAGATAAACCCTGTCCATTAATAGCACCTGTGTTAATTACACCAGAAAAATTCTCTACGACATTTTTATTAAATGAAACGTTTCCGATGATCGTCCATTTAAAATCTTGTCCCGCAACAGCATCTCCTTCTAATGAAATTTCAAACCCTTTATTGATAACGTTACCATCGAGATTCACCCATTTAAAATCTTGAAGGCCGGGTTGCGCATAAAAACTTTGAATCAATAAATCACTTGTGTTCTTATTATAATAGTCAACTGTTCCTCGCAGTCTATTGTCCAGAAAAGCAAAATCAATACCTATATTAAGTTGCGCTGTAGACTCCCATTTTAAATCCGGGTTAGGGTTTGCTATAGTTGAGAGACCACCCCCACCAACATTCATGTCATTATCAATGGACCAGTCGCCATATCGCGATCTGGCATCATATAAATTGTGTGGTATTTCTTGATTTCCCGTAATTCCATAACCTGCTCTAAAATTAAGATCAGAGAATAATTCGGGCACAAATGATTCATCGCCAACTCTCCATTTTACTGCTGCTGATGGGAAGTATCCATATTTATTATTTCCTCCAAACTTGGTAGATCCATCAGCTCTCAAAGTTGCAGTAACGATGTACTTATCTGCAATTGTAAAATTAGCTCGTCCAAAATACGATTGAAGTTCATCTTTTGTATTAGAGGAGTTTGTACCCACAACGCCCACTTTGTAACCCGATGCCAAATCGCCACTTGGTTTCTGATTTGCAGAGGCAAAGTTATTAATCATGAGATCTAAATCGCTCGTATTGAAATTGGTAAACTGAAAACTCTGTCTTGAGTTTCCAAAACTTTGGTAAGAGTAACCCAGCACGGCATTAAGCTTAATTTTCGAACCTATGTCCTTAGAGTAGGTAAAGTAATTCTCCCAAAGCTTATTATCAATCTCAATATTGTTTAGGAATAACCTGCCTCTATTTTGAACACCACTTACTACCAAATCTCTTGATAATGCTGATTTTCTGGCTGAGAGAGATTTATCAAAACCCAAAACGGTTTTAAATGAGAGTCCCTTTATAATTTCAAACTCTGCAGAAAGATTACCCATTCCTCTTAATGCATCCGTGTAATCTTTTGAGTATGCAAGAATTGCCGCTGGATTGGGCTCAGAAGTACTGGGTTGAACAAATTCCCCATCACTTCCGCGGACAGGTAAACTTGGATTAGCTTTGAGCGCAGAACCCAATAAGTCTCCCTCGAAGCCTGAGTTATCTGTTATAGGCGCGCCTGTATCATGAGTATTTGCTAAAGTGATTTGAGTCGCTATTTTTAAACGATCCTGAATAAAACTCTTTGAACCGTTGAATCGTGCAGTATATCTTTCAAGACCTGTTTTCTTTACAATTCCTTCTTGATCCATGTAACCAACTGAAAACCTATAGTTACTAGTTTTATCTCCACCCCCAAATGAAAGGTTATGATTATGGGTAATCGCAGTACGAAGTATCTCATCTTGCCAATCTGTATCTCCGCCTTTGTCCTGAGCAGCCCTCGCTGCCGCATCATTAAAGGTTTCATATGCGTCAAGGTATTCCTCCTTGCCTAGTAAGTCATACTTTTTTGATATCTTACTTACACTTAAATTATAGGAATAATCAAGCGTACCGCCACCAGATTTTCCGCTTTTTGTGGTTATCAATACTACTCCATTCGCACCACGTGATCCATAAATTGCAGTAGCTGATGCATCCTTTAAAATATCAATGCTTGCTATATCGTTAGGATTCAAAAAATTAAGTGGATTCCTGGATGCACTGCTTCCAAGAGCACCCGCATTTCCACCACCTGTAACCTCATCCCCACTCAATGGTACTCCATCAACAACGAATAAAGGGTTGTTGCCACTTCTAACAGATGATGTTCCTCGAATACGAATGTTTACACCTGCTCCTGGCTCACCACTTGCAGAGGTAATTTGAACGCCAGCAGCCCTACCTTGAATTAATTGCTCTGGTGAAGAGATTACTCCAGAATTAAAGTCTTCAGGCTTTAATGAAACAAGAGCTCCCGTAACATCCTTCTTCTCAATTTGGCCATATCCAATTACAACCACCTCCGATAATGATGTAACATCCGCATCAAGTATTACATTTATTGTGCTCTGAGAGCCAACTACTATTTCTGTTGGTTTATAGCCCACAAATGAAAAAACCAAGGTGGAACTCTCTTGTACGCTTAGTAAAAAAGTACCATCAACAGCACTGATCGTTCCATTATTAGTGCCTTTCTCCACAATGTTCACACCCGGTAATCCCGATCCGTCATCGGAAGAAGTTACTTTACCAGAAACTGTCCTACTCTGAGACCACGCTGTTGCTGTTACGAGCAGGAGCAGCACTGTCAAGTACCTGCTCAAATACAGATAAAATTTTGTCATACGTTTTTTTGTTTTGGGTTAAAAATTTGGGCTAATAAGCAGATGGGTTATTATCTACTTTAAATAGTCATTTCAAAAGGTAGCATAAAAACTCCTAAAAAAGGTCATAAAAAACGTTTATTTTTTGTCGGAATCGGAATCGCAAACGTTTGTGGCATTAAATTATTTCAAATTTTGACCAATTCCGGAAATGATGAAGCTTTGGTGATTTCTAAGAAAAATTAGTCCAATTCGAGGATGAGTGTGGTTTGGGAAGGTATGGATAACTGATTGAGGTCATGAGTTTGTTCGCTCATTACGTCCTTTCCCTTTTTGAAATTTTGAAGATTCTCTCTGAATCTTTCCAGACTTAAAGATTTCACAGACTTGTTTGCATTCATAACCACCATAACGGTCTTACTTTCTGAGGTCCTGAAATAAACATATACGTTGTCCTCAGGAATATAATGTGTGAGCTTACCTGAGTGTATTACCTCTTCTTCTTTGCGCCAGTTTAAAAGCTTTCGCATAAAATCATAAACCTCACTCTGTTCGGTTGTTCGTCCCTCCTTTGAAAAGGCATTAATTGAATCGCCAATCCAGCCTCCGGGAAAATCCTTCCTCACTTCACAATGATTACTCCCATCTCCATCCATAAGCAACTCTGTTCCATAATAGAGTTGAGGTATT
>JANMRZ010000034.1:0-9311 GCA_031388805.1 Chryseolinea sp. | reverse complement strand
GCAACATCAACAAGCAAATCAATATCTTCCATGAGACCATGACCGTGCTCAATGCGATGTAAAACTTTTTCCATCCATCCGGTACCTTCACGACACGGGCTGCATTGCCCGCAAGACTCATGATGATAGAAGCGCGCGAATGTCCAGAGGTTGCGAACGATGCAAGCTGTTTCGTCCATCACAATAAATCCACCTGAACCTAACATCGTCCCGCTTACAAATCCGCCATCAGCTAATGATTCGTAGGTCATTAATCGTGGTTCGCCTTTCGCAGTTTTTAGGATCAAATCAGCAGGAAGAATGGGAACCGAAGAACCCCCAGCTACAACAGCCTTTAGTTTTCTGCCTTTCCAAATGCCTCCACAATATTCATCAGAGTAAAGAAACTCTTCTACTGGTAAACCTAATTCAATTTCATAAACACCGGGCTTGTTGATGTGGCCGCTGGCCGAAATCAATTTCGTACCCGTGCTTTTACCTATACCAACATCATTATAAATATCACCGGTGAAATTCACGATCGATGGAACTGAAGCAATGGTCTCAACATTATTCACCACGGTTGGGCAACCATATAGACCAGCAATAGCCGGGAACGGAGGCTTCAATCTTGGATTACCACGCTTGCCTTCCAATGATTCAAGTAATGCCGTTTCCTCACCACAGATATAGGCACCTGCTCCGGGATGTACGTACAGATCAAGAGAATAATCTGTTCCTAAAATATTTTTACCAAGCAATCCCGCAGCATACGCTTCATTGATTGCCTTTTCTAAAATGCGAACAATGTACATGTACTCACCACGGATGTAAATGTAGGATGCCTTCGCTCCTAATGCATAACTGGAAGTGATCATACCCTCAACAAGCAAGTGAGGAAGCTTCTCCATTAAATAACGATCCTTAAATGTTCCGGGCTCACTCTCATCAGCGTTACACACTAAGTAGCGTGGCTTCTCTGATTTGCGATCAAGGAAACTCCATTTCATTCCGGCCGGAAAACCAGCACCACCTCTTCCTCTTAATCCTGCAATCTTCACTTCTTCTGTAACCTGATCGGGCGTCATGGTTTTTAATGCCTTCTCAACAGAAGCATAGCCACCCTTCGAGCGATAGACGTCTAATGTTTCTATCCCTCTTACGTTGATGTGTTCCAGTAGTATCTTCTTCCCCATCGTCTTAATCCAAAGTTTCAAGTTCCGAGTTTCGAGTTTAAAGTTGGGAGCTTTTTCAAACTCGAAACTTTAAACTCTAAACTCATAATTCTATTTCATATAGGAGCTACGCTCGTTCTTTGCGCTCAATGTACTAATCAATGTATCTACCTTTTCAGTTGTAAGATCTTCGTAATAATCTGCACCACATTGAAGCATCGGTGCTGTTCCGCATGAACCCAAGCACTCGACTGTCTTTAATGTGAACATCCCATCAGCGGTAGTCTCTCCTACTTTGATGTTCAATTTCTTTTCGAGGTGATCTACAATATCATCCGAACCACGTAACCAGCAAGAACCGGTCTGACAAACTTCGATCAAACATTTACCTACTGGTTTGAGATTGTACATTGAATAAAATGTAGCGACCTCATATACTTCAATCGATTTGATGTTCAGCAACGAAGCCACATAATCCATAACCTGTGGACTTAACCATCCGTCAAATTCTGACTGGGCCACGTGCAACACAGGCAACAAAGCAGACTTTTGTTTTCCTTCCGGATAGCGCTTGATGATTTTGTTCACCAAGGTCAATGCTTCATCTGAAAATTTTACTTCCATTCTTTATCTATTAACTCGTCACGCGTCAAGTTCTCCTGCAATTACGTTCATGCTACTCATCGTCAATATCGCATCCGACAGCATTGAACCTTTTATCATTTCCGGATAAGCCTGATAAAAAATAAAACAAGGTCTTCTGAAATGCAGACGGAAAGGTGTTCTACCTCCATCGCTGATCAAATAGAATCCAAGTTCTCCGTTACCACCTTCTACTGAATGATATACTTCTCCTTTTGGAACATCTGTTTCACCCATCACAATTTTGAAGTGATAGATCAACGCCTCCATATTATTATAGACTTCTTCTTTCGGAGGAAGGTAAAAATCAGGAACGGTTGCGTGAAATGGTCCTTCGGGTAATTTGGCAATAGCTTGTTTGATAATACTCAAACTCTGCCACATCTCTCCCTGGCGAACCATGAAGCGATCGTATACATCTCCATTGATACCTACCGGGATATCAAATTCAAAATCTTGGTAAGAACAGTATGGTTTTGCTACACGGATATCATAATCAACTCCGGCAGCGCGCAAATTCGGACCAGAGAAACTATAGTTCAAAGCACGTTCAGCCGTAATACCTCCAACTCCGATGGTGCGATCCATAAAGATTCTGTTTCGCGTCATCAAATTTTCAAACTCCTTCAATACTTTTGGAAACTCAACCAGAAAATGATTGATCTTGGCCCACGCCTTAGGAGAAAAATCTCTTTCAAACCCACCGATGCGACCGATGTTTGATGTTAATCGCGCACCGCAAATCTCTTCGTAGATTTCATAGACCAGCTCACGTTGCTGGAACATGTATACAAACCCAGTAAGGGCTCCGGTATCCACGCCGATCACGGCATTGCAAATGATGTGATCCGAAATTCTTGCAAGCTCCATAATGATAACGCGCAAGTATTGAACTCGTTTTGGAATTTCCAAACCAAGCAATTTCTCAACGGTCATGTGCCAGCCAATATTATTGATAGGCGAAGAGCAATAGTTAAGACGATCGGTGATAGGCGTTATCTGGTAGAACGGCCTGCGTTCAGCAAGCTTTTCGAAAGCGCGGTGGATGTAACCAATGGTAGGTTCTGCATCTACAATTACTTCACCGTCCATCTTCAACACATTTTGGAAAATACCATGTGTTGCCGGATGCGTTGGGCCTAGGTTGAGATAGGAATATTCCTTCTCTTCTGTTTGTACTACTCGATCAGATAATGGTGTCTCCATTTATTTATCTTCCAAACATGGTATCGTTCTTGTCTTCACGTGTCTGATCTTCCAACGGATATTCCTTTCGCATCGGGAAGATGGTCATCTCCTCCACATTTAATATGCGTTTCAAATTAGGATGCCCCTGAAAGATGACACCAAAAAAATCGTAGGTCTCACGCTCTAACCAGTTTGCTGCTGCAAACACAGGTGTCAGTGTAGGTACTGTCGGATTTTCTTCGGGTAAATATATTTTTAATCGAACCTGCACATTGCTTACCAGGTTATGAAGCTGATACATCATGGCGATTTGTTTCAATTCAGGATAATGCACACCACATAGTGTGGTGAGATATTGAAACTGCGTTGAAGGATGTTGATACAGATGACGAATGACCTCGATGATCTTATCCTTCTTTAAGGTGATGGTTAAAAAATCGTAGAGCATTTCGGTCTGAAGAATTTCTCCATCAAACTTTTCATTGATTACACCTACAATTTTTTCTTGTTCCACTACTTCCATGTTATTCGATTCCGTATTTGTTTAACATGGCTTTATATTCTGCAGAGTCTCTTCTGCGTAGGGATTCACTTTCTACCAATTGTTGGATCTTCATCACACCATCAATAATCTGTTCAGGACGTGGAGGACAACCCGGAACATAAACATCAACCGGAATGATGCGGTCGATTCCCTGAAGCACACTGTAAGTATCAAATATTCCACCGCTTGAAGCACAAGCACCAACCGAGATAACCCACCGTGGTTCAGCCATTTGCTCATAAACTTGTCTGAGTACAGGTCCCATTTTTTTGGCGATAGTTCCCATCACCATTAAAAGATCCGCCTGACGGGGAGAAAAACTCAAACGCTCTGACCCAAAGCGTGCAAGATCATAATGCGCTCCCATTGTAGCCATAAACTCGATACCACAGCACGAAGTAGCAAAAGGTAACGGCCAGATCGAATTCTTTCTGGCAAGACCCACCACTTTCTCTAAACTTGTCGCGAAGAAGCCAGTACCCTCGTAACCTTCAGGCTTCTCTGACATGGAATATGTACGTGTTGCTGTTTCCATTCTATATATTGACTAGTCTTCCCACTTTAATGCGCCCTTCTTCAGAATATAAAAGAATCCGATAAGTAATGTAGAGATGAACAATACCATTTGAATAAAGCCCGGCATTGCCAACTCCTCGAAGTTAACCGCCCAGGGATACATGAAGATTACCTCTACATCAAACAAAACGAAGAGGATAGCGACTAGAAAATATTTGATATTAAAAGGAACGCGCGCATTACCTTTTGCCTCGATGCCACATTCGAAGCTTTCTAACTTAATAATAGTCTTTCGTTTAGGGCCAAAGTAGTGTGTGGCCAACATGGTAACAACAATAAAACCAACGGCCAATAAAAACATGAGAACAATGGGAAGGTATTTAATGAGTCCGGCTTCTTCCATAGGTTTTAGGCGTTAACTTTTCTGCACACGATTGATTTATGTTCTTTCTAAAAACCATAGACCAGCCTGCAAAACGGTTGTAAATATAGGGCAAAAATGATACGATTTGCGGCATTTCGCAATGATTTGGCAATTAAATCGCAATCTAAAATGATTCTTTATTCGTTAATCTTACGTCACTCTAACATGCAATAATTTTAATGAACTCGTAACGGAAATTAACCGCTCATAATTCCAAAATGAAAGATAACCTTCTCGGGAATTCGAATCTTAAAATCAGTCAGGTGAGTTTTGGGTGTATGTCGCTGGGTGATGATCATTCAGCCAATTCCAAGCTCTTACATAATGCATATAATCAAGGCATCAATTATTTTGATACAGCCGATATTTATCAAAACGGATTCAATGAAACCACCGTTGGAAAAGCATTCAAAGATATCCGTCAACATGTAGTCATCGCTACCAAGGTAGGTAATCAAATAAAAAGTGACGGAAGTGGATTAGATTGGAATCCAACAAAAGCACACATACTCAAATCGGTTGATGAAAGCCTGAAGCGTTTACAAACCGATTACATTGATCTTTATCAATTACATGGTGGCACTATGGAAGATCCCATTGATGAAACCATTGCAGCTTTTGAGCAATTGAAAACTGAAGGTAAGATCAGGTACTACGGAATCTCTTCCATCCGGCCAGCGGTAATTCAGGAATATGTAAAGCGATCCAACATTTCCAGTGTAATGATGCAATACAGTTTGCTTGATAGAAGGCCAGAAGAAACGTGTTTGGAGTTACTTCATAAAAACAATATCGGTGTTCTGGCAAGAGGAAGCTTAACGAAAGGTTTATTGATTGACAAACCTGCCTTACCTTTTTTAAATTACTCAACTGAAGAGGTGGGAAATGCTGCTCATGCTGTGAAGGTAATAGCTGATAAGACAAAAAGAAATTCGGTTGATGTGGTGTTGAAGTTTGCGCTTCATCATCCCGCCATTACTTCTGCCGTGACGGGAATTCGAAATCAACAACATTTGGATGATTGTCTTCAAGCCGAGAAGTCAGAAAGATTGTCGGAAGGAGATTATCAAATATTGAGTTCATCTCTTCCTCTAAATCGATATTAGGTACCTATTATTCCTTATTCTCAATTGGTGTTACCATCTCTTGCTGCTTTGGCAACTCCATAAAACTTCGAGGCAACGTCGTCATTTCAACAACATCCTTATTGTGTATATCATACAATTTGCGCGAATCTTTTACAAAAGTCTTAAAGGCTGCCGTTGATGTTGCATCTTTAATAAAGCTCACCGAATCACTTTCAACTTTCCCCGCGGGCAGCATGTAATAATCTTTGTGTGTATCTACAGTACGGTATATCCAATTCAAATAATATCCTGCACTATCAATTGTCGTTATTGAACTATCTGGTTTGAAATTTATTTTCTCCAACTCTATATACGCCATAGCACCTCCATCGGTGTAACGCTTTCGCTGACCTGAAACAAAGTTGCCTAATGAGTAAGCCACAAATTGATTTTTATCTCTTCGCCATTCCATTGGTTGCAACACGTGAGGATGCGCACCGATTACTAATTGAGCACCATGCTTAAAACAAAAATCAGTTACATCCTTCTGACTTTTCAGTGGCAGACTTTGATACTCTACTCCCCAATGGGTAAAGACAATAATAGCATCGGGTCTTAATTCTTTCGCACGATTTAAATCTTTGTGAATAATAGTCGTGTCTAATCGGTTTACAACATTTAGTTTATGTACTGGCAAACCATTGGTACTGAAGGTATAATTTAATATTGCCAGCTTAAATCCGTTTTTCTCCACCATCAAAGGATGATCATTCATTCTTGAAACCGTGTCAACAAAAGTACCGGTGTGGAGAATGTTAAAACTATCCAGCATCTCAATTGTGCGTTCAAGACCTTTGCGTCCACGATCGACACAATGATTATTTGCCGTGACCAATACATCAAACCCTGCATCTTTTAAAGCAACAGCTAATTCATCAGGAGAACTAAACTGAGGATAACCTTTATAAGGTGGTCCGGCTAATGTAAGCTCGAGGTTGGCAATGGTAAGATCAGCTGCTTCCAAATAGGGTTTTGCAAATTGGAAGCAAGAAGTGTAGTCATACGTTTTTGTTGCTACGTTATACGCTGAAGCAATCTGCGAATCATGCCCCATGATGTCGCCACCAAAAAGTAATGACAGACGTGTGGTGTCCTGAGCAGTGGCTGCACATTGAATGAATAAAAGGAGTAACGTTATCTTCTTCATTAGCTTTAATTTCGTGGTGGTTATTCGTTGATAGATGTTCGATCGTAACCTCACATTTTGAGGTGTGGTTTCGAACAAAGAACAACCACCAATGATCAACGATTTCAATATTTTAAACTTTCACAATCATATCCTCTGCAATAACATAAACTCCATCATCGGTTTTCGGCTTTATCCGCGCTAAACCTGTAAACATCCCGAAAGCAGGAAGAATACCTTGCTGCTTGCCAAAGTAAAAACAGGGCAAGGTAACAGATTGTCTCGCTTTACCGTGAAGGGTCGCGCCAGGATGAATATGTCCTGCCAAATTATACAAACTGTCATCCATCTCCTCCATAGGATGATGGGTAAAAATAAAAGGATATAACCGAAGTGAATGGTGTAAGGTAATGCTCTTCCGAACATATTGACCTTCACTTAGTATATCGTGATTACCCAACACCAATTCAAAAGAAATGGATTGAAAGTATTTCAATAATTCTCCAAATACTTCCCATTCCGTATTATAATGACTGTGAAATAAATCACCGAGAAAAATAACACGTGCTGGATTAGTAGACTCTATTAATTCTACAATCAATTCCAGATTCTTTTCATTTGCTTTTGATGGAACGGGAATACCGGACTTTCTAAAATGATTGATCTTACCCAAATGCAAATCAGCCATGAGCAACGCTCGCTCACGTTTCCAATAAATAGCTTTCTGAGGCAACAACTCAAGGGCTTCTCCGCAAAGATCGATCGTCATATAAGTGGCGAATTAAGCTAAATATACTGATGTGATCCAATGGCTTTCACTATTGATATGAAGTTGTCATGAATACCTTGTATAGAACACTGAATCGCGCACAGAATTCATTCTTTAGTTTCATCTATTAACAATCCACTGATAGTCAATGAAGTAGATTTATTAAAGGAATCATTTCGAAAAAAAGTTAACGTGGGGTTAACAATGGGCGTGGGTTTTCAGGTTAGATTGCGACCCGAATTTGATCCCTTATGTTCGAACTAGATCTCGCCTACTCCATCCTACTTATTGTCTGTCTTATTGCTGCCTGTTCATTTGAATTCGTAAATGGATTCCATGATACAGCTAATGCCGTGGCAACTGTAATCTATACTAATTCGCTTAAACCGTGGGTTGCCGTAATCTGGTCTGGCTTCTGGAATTTTCTCGGTGTGTTTTGGGGTGGTATAGCAGTGGCAGTAGGTATTATTAACCTGCTCCCTGTAGAAACGCTTATTGATCAAAACATGGCGCATAGTTTATCGATGATTATGGCATTGCTCATTACGGCTATCTTCTGGAATTTACTAACCTGGTATTTTGGTATCCCATGCTCCAGCTCCCATACACTTATTGGTTCTATTTTAGGTGTAGGTCTCGCCTATTCCTTATTACCTGAAGCCACTGGCGATGCTGTTAACTGGGGAAAAGCTCAAGACATCGGATTGTCTTTATTAGTATCTCCATTCTTTGGGTTTTCGGCTACGATCATTCTTATGTACCTCATTCGAACCTTCACCAAGAAGACGGCATCTGGCGATAGCTTATTTAAAGAACCAAAAAAGAATCAACCGCCTCCATTCTGGATCCGCGGCATACTAGTCATTACCTGTACGTTGGTTAGTTTCTTTCACGGTTCGAATGACGGACAGAAAGGTGTTGGCCTTATCATGTTAATCCTGATTGGAGTTGTTCCTGCATTCTTTGCATTGAATACGAATTTTACACCCTCGGACTTACCGCAGTCGCTTCAAAAAATAGAAACCGTTATTACCTCTATTGACTCAATGAAATTATCCGAACCTGATCGTAAGAAGCTGGCAGAATCAATTGCCATGAATGAACGATTAGAGACTCGCTTTGCTTCTCTAAGAGATATTAATGACATTCCGAAGCAAGAGCGCTTCCTTGTGAGAAAGGACATCATGGTCATGGATCGCAACCTCAATTCACTAGCAAAGAAAGAAGAACTGAAGCTGAGTGAAGTCGAGAAGAATACAATAAAAAATGAACTCAAGAAAGTGCGGAATGTAACAGACTACTCTCCTACCTGGGTTCTATTGATCATCTCCCTTTCGTTAGGTTTGGGTACGATGATCGGTTGGAAGCGTATCGTAAAAACGGTGGGTGAAAAAATCGGGAAAGAACACCTTACCTATGCTCAGGGTGCGAGCGCAGAAATTGTAGCCTCTATTACTATTGGTTTATCAAGCAGCTATGGATGGCCTGTTAGTACAACACACGTATTATCATCGGGTATTGCCGGAAGTATGGTAGCGAATAAAGGTGTTAAAAATCTTCAGCCTGCAACCATCCGAAATATCCTGGCAGCGTGGTTTTTAACTTTACCGGTAGTGATGATAATGGCGGGAACACTCTTCCTGTTATTCCGCGCCATTTTCTAGAATCATTTTTTTCTACCATATGTCCGTCCCTCTGGGACTTAGCCCCAGCGGGCAATGTCATTAAGTTAAGGGGTCATTTTAATAAGCTGGTTTGAAATTAGTAAAGGTTTTATACTTGCTTTTTGATTGGACATTTTTTTTGACTCGTTTAAATGAT
>JANMRZ010000198.1:0-84518 GCA_031388805.1 Chryseolinea sp. | reverse complement strand
CCAACATTTTCAGAATACATGAATATCATAGGTTCAATGCCAAATTTCAAGTTATCATTATGGAAGTCGTCTGTTATGCCAATTATTTTTCCCTTTCCATTCCACATTTCAAGTTCATTCCCCACAGCATTTTCAAATGATATTCCCATAACTTCCGCAGCCTTCCTGTTAATGATATAGTTGGAAGCATCTTGTCCGTCACTAAAGTTTCTACCACGCTGGATTTTAATATTCAAAGTCGGAATGAATTCCGCATCACATCGATATATTTTGAAGAGGATGGAAGAGTTATCTGGCTTGCCGCTCCAAACGGGGTCTGTCGTGGTAATGGGGATTGTAAATATGTTATTCCCGCCAAAGGCGATACCGTTCACAGAGGCTAACTGATGTAGGTCATTTTTTATAGCTGGGTACGATTTAACGATACCTTCATTTTGGTCAACCACTATAATATTGTCTTTATCAAAACCAAGATTTTTTTCACTGATAAAAACTATTTGTTTGTATACGGCTATGCTTCCAACAACCAGTATTATTGAGCTCGTGAATTGAACGATGACCAGCGATTTGCGAAGCGTATTTCCAGTTAGTCCGAGTTGAGTGTCTCCCTTCAAGACTTTAACAGGATTAAATCTTGACAAGATAAAGGCGGGATAACATCCCGCAAGCAATCCGCACATCGCTGTAATTCCCAAAACTCCAGTAAGGAACACAGGGTTGCTTACATCTAACCAGATAGCTTTGGACGTAACTTCATTAAAGAATGGGAGAAGAAGCTGAACAATTACAATAGCAAATATCAGTGCAATGAAAGACATTAGCATCGACTCGGAAATGAATTGAACAATAAGACTATTTTTTTGAGCTCCGATTGATTTCCTAATTCCTACTTCGCGACTTCGAGTGGTTGCTCTGGCTGTGGAAAGATTGGTGAAATTAATACATGCCATTACAAGGATTAGTATAGCCACTGCACCGAAAAGGTAAATCTGTTGTATCCTGCCTCCTGCGTTTTTTCCGTTTTCAAATTCATTGTACAGTCTTGACTTTACATAGGGAAATAGAAAAGATGATGTAGTACAATCAGGGCAGTTATTCTTTATCAAATCACCAACCTTCTGATTTGCCATGTCAACAAAGGCCGATGATTTCAGCAGCACAGTTGTTCGGGTGCCACCACTCCCCCAGTGTTGTGTCCACGGGTTTTCCTTTGTGAAGAGTTCGAACGAAGCAACAAAGTCAAATTGCAGTGTTGAATGTTGGGGAATGTTAGCAAAGACGCTGGTAATGATAAGTTCATGAGATACTCCCAGGTTCAACGATTTCCCGATAGGGTCTTCGTTTTTAAATAATTTTTCAGCGAGTCTTTCAGAAATAGCAATTGATTTAATGTCGGTTAAGGGGTTGGTCTCACTGCCTTTTACAATAGGAAAGCTAAGTATCTTGAAGAGTGTTGGATCAGCATAAATTCCAATTTCATTGTATGATTTGGTCTCGTGCTTTACTAACAATTCTGTCTCCATGCTATACTGGGCTGCTAATTCTACTTCAGGAATTTCTTGTACGATTACATCCTTCAGTTTAGCCGGAGTGGCAGGATACGTTTCAATCTTTCCATCGGGATACGTGTTGTTGACCATTACTTTAAAAATGCGGTCAGCATCTGAATGGAAGCGGTCGAAAGACAATTCATCAATTATCCAAAGCAGAATGAAAATGCTGGTGACAAGTCCTACCGTTAAGCCAAGAACATTTATGAATGTGTAGCTCTTATGACGAAGCAGATTACGGAACGAGGTTTTCAGGTAGTTCTTAAGCATATAACAAAGCTAAAGTATTCCATAGGTTTAGTGAACACGGAAAGTTAACAATCGTGCCAATCTCAATCTCGCAAACCAGTTCAATTTCGAATTGTATTTTACTTGTGCCGTTCAATATTGAACATAGGTATGTCAGATTAGGACATCTACAATAATGAAAGAATGAACCGCTAGCAGAAGTAAATCGCCAGAAGATCACTTTTTTTGTAAACTCTTTGAAATAGAGCAGTAACCATTTCTGTTGGAGTGAGTATCTTACTATCAAACTCACCCCTATATGGTAAAGAATTATCTCGCTATCGCGCTACGAAACATTCGCCAAAATCCGCTTTATGCCTTCATCAACATCTTCAGCCTGGCTATTGGACTGGCTGCTTGTTTAGTAATTTATTTGTTCGTTGCAGATGAACAAAGCTTTGATGCCTTTCACGCAAAGAACAATACAATCTACAGGCTCACAGAGATACAAACCTTTCCGGGTACAAACTCACAAAAGGTGGCATTGTCGATGCCAGGTATGGGACCTCACATTCAAAAAGATTTCCCCGAAGTAAAGAATTATACTCGTTTCATGAATAACGAGAAACAATTGATGATAAAAGGTGAAGAGCGTCTCTTAGTATCAAATGTTGCCTTAGTAGACAGCACGTTTCTAGATATTTTTGACTATGAATTAATAGCTGGAAATCGTTCAACAGCTTTAAATGAACCCTACACCATGCTGGTGACGGAAGATCTGGCCAGGAAATTTTTCAAGAGCACAGACCTGGCACTGAACAATACGCTTACCACCCGTGACAAAGAATATAAGATCACTGGAATTCTGAAAGATGTACCTGAAAACTCCCACTTGCAATTCGATGCACTTATATCGATGACCACCGTTACTTCCGAAGAAAAGGAGTTTAACAATCAATGGGGTTCTAACTATCTCAACACCTACTTTGTATTGGATGAAAAAGCCGACATCAAATCTATGGAAGCAAAGTTTCCTGCTTTTATGTCGCGTCACATGGATGATCCTGACATTAACACTTACTATAAATTATTTCTCCAACCTTTGAAACAAGTCCATCTTGGCTCTACGGATATTGAGCACGATTACAATAACTGCCGGAAATTCAATGGCACCTACCTTGACGTATTTTATGTTATCGGAGGATTTATATTGTTGATTGCTGCTGTAAACTTTATGAACCTTACAACGTCTAGAGCATCTCACCGCTGGAAAGAAATTGGCGTGCGCAAAACAGTTGGTGCCAAGAAGACTCAATTGTTCAGTCAGTTTATTTTTGAATCGTTATTGATGGCAATTATGGCGCTGGTCCTTGCACTTCTATTTGATGTACTGTTTATTCCGTTACTCAATAATCTAATCGGTAGGGAACTTTCCGTGCTGAATTTTTTCAGTAATTCCACTCAGCTTGCATTCGCTTTAATTGGCACACTCGCGTTGGGTATGCTTGCCGGAATTTATCCTTCCTTCTACATGACTTCCTTTAATATGTCGCGCGTTTTAAAAGGAGGAAATAAAACAGAAGGTCGATCCATTTTCCGCAGCGGACTTGTTGTTGTACAATTTGGATTAGCACTCGCTATGATTGTAAGCACCCTCATTGTTGTGCAGCAAATATCTTTTATGCAAAATGCTGATATTGGTTTCAACAAAGATCAAATGTTGTTAGTACAAATGAACAGGGATGCTAACAAACAATTCGAGACAATGAAGCAAGAGTTGTTGGGTAATTCAGTAATTAAAGGTGTAACCGCCAGTAGTCAACGCATGGGGAATAATTTTCACCAATGGGGTTTCAAAATAAAAGCTGATACGGGAGTAGTTAGCTTAACACCTTCCAACGTGAACGTAGACTATGATTATTTGAAGGTATATGGGATAGAGTTAAAAGAAGGAAGAGGGTTCTCAAAAGATTTCGCCACTGATAATGGAAAAGCATTCGTTATCAATGAAACACTTGCGAAAGAACTTGGACTAAAAGAAACAATAGGAACACAAGCTGGACATGATCATTATCACAACGATTCACTTGGCACCATAATAGGCGTTGTGAAAGATTTTAATTTCAACTCACTTCACTACAAAGTAAATACATTAGAAATGGTAGTGCACCCTGAATGGGGATATGATGAGATGTCTGTAAAGATTGAAGCCGGTCACGAAGCAGAAGGAGTTGCACTTGTAAAGAAATTGTGGGGTAAAAATGTTCCGAGCTTTCCGTTTGATTATTCTTTCCTTGACGAACATTTTGAATTGCTCTATCGATCCGACAAGCAAATGAGTTCGGTCGTCACCATCATGGCCGGGCTTGCTATATTGATTTCATGCATGGGGTTATTTGGCTTGGCTGCTATTACCACAGAAAAGAAAACGAAAGAGATTGGAATACGAAAAGCACTGGGTGCAACGGAAACTCAAATCACTGTTTTACTTTCAAGGAACTTTGCATTACTTATTGTGATTTCTTTTGTCATCGTAAGTCCGGTGACCTATTACTTTCTTGACAAATGGTTACATAATTTTGCATACCGAATTGGTATCAACCCTCTCCTATTTTTATTAGGCGGTGCTATGGCGATGACCATTGCTTTGCTCACAATCTGCTATCATACTTTACGTTCGGCAAGAGCTAATCCGGTGAAGGCTCTGCGGTATAAGTAGTATAAAATGCAATGAAATTGAATGTACTATAAATCAAAAGGAGGTCAGCTCTATTCCACATAGCCTGACCTCCATTTAATATTTTAAAATTACTATTTTTTCTTCTCTTCTTCCTTCTTCTTGACTTCCATCATCTCCATGAGTTTTAAACCAAGCAATCCGTCCATGGAAGATCCACCTCCTGCTCCCCCACCAATCAATACATCAGGAATTAACTTGATATGTCCTTTTGATAATTCTTCGGTGATCTTATAGCGAGTGAAGTTTTCACCACCTAAGGCTTTCACTGCCAGCTCATATGCTTCCGCAGTTGATTTACCTATGGCCAAAATCTTCTCCGCTTCCGCATTACCCGTCAATGAAATCTGTTCTGCTTGTGCCGATGCACGAAGCTTGATAGACTCTGATTCTGCTTGCGCGCGCGCCCGTGTTGCTTCCGCCTCAGCATGAGCGCGTAACTTCGTAGCTTCTGCTTCCGCACTTACCGCCAACTTAACACTCGATGCATCACCTTCTGATTTCTTTACAGTAGCATTTGCTGTACGTTCTGCGATCTCAACACTTTGTTGTGCCTTCACAATATCTTTCTGCATATCAGCAATGGCTGTTTCCTTCTCCATACCCTGACGTGTTTCTTGTGCTCTCTTCTGTGTATCGTATGTTACCTTTTGCTCTTCCGCAATTTTACGATCCGTCAATGTTTTCATCAGAGATTCAGGAGGCACAATATCCCCAATCAAAGTATCTACTGCATTAACGTTGTATTCATCCAACACTCTTTTAATGTGTGACTTTGCAGACTCCTGTCTTTCTTTTCGAGTGGATAAGAAAGCAATCACATCACTGTCTTGTGCAGAGTTTCGGAAGTAGTTACCAATCGTTGGCTCCAATACCTGAGAAACCAGATTAATCATGTTTCCAAATCGTGCAATTACCTTCGGTGCCTCAGTTGTAGGAACGTGAATGATTTGCGCTACATCAAGATTAAATGGAAAACCATCCTTAGAACGCACGGTGATGGTAGATAAATTCTTGTCAAGATTGTGCGCCTCACTCCTGGCACTTGCCCAGTTCAATACGAGGTTGGTTGTTGGCACAAGCTCTACTTTCATAATGTATTTATTGACGGGATATTTACCTGGCCCCAATGGCTCAAGCCACACACCCTTAAATCCTTTTTGAACTATGTTACCATGCTTGAACTCCGTTCCGGTGAGATCATGTCCTTCCTGACCAATATAGGATATCACCACACCTACATAGCCGATAGCAATTTCAGTCATTGGAATTTCTTCCATCTGAACAGCCCATGGGTTTAAGTTGTATGAACCTGCCAGAATAACCTGAGGTTGAAGACCACGATTACCACCGTTCTTAATAAACTTATCAAAGTCCTGAAAGTTGTTGTGCCCATCCGTTTGCTTACCGGCAATTTGTCCGGCTTCAATTGGCAATCCATCAAGCGTAGTAACGATGCCAACCATACTTTCCTGAATCCGAATCATTTCAGTTACAGAAATTTGAAATAGCAATACATTGATCCGATAAGACCCTGAAGTGATGTAATTAGTTTGTCGTCCACGCTGGCCTCCGTTGTTTAAGAACTTCTCAGCATCTTGGAAATTATCACACTCCGCACGCTGCCCAAGGATGTTTCCAGTTGGAATTTCTGCTCCATCTCGTGCCAAAACCAATCCAATTTTGCCTTCCGGGATGATCGTGAATCCTTCCATCGTTACATCATACTGCCAAAACCACATCCAGAAGTACAGCCCTGGCGCAAGAGTTTTTGCCTGAAAGCCAGCCTCTCCTTTTGTTGCAATGATGCGGCCATCGGGTAATTCTTTATTCTCTCCAAACAAAACAAATTTCTTTGTTACTAAGCCGATCTTATCCTCAGGCACAATGACCATTCCGAAGATAAAACGCAAAATGAATTTGTAAAGTAAAATACCAAGGATAACAAGCAGTACCCACCAGTAATTCAGGATTTCAGGTTCCATAATTTGAATTGATGTAAAGTTTAAGAAATAGAAAGTTTTAGAATAGCAATCGTTCTGATTAACAATTTCATGTGCTCGAAAATGACGTGACAATGTAGACTTAATTTCAAATAAAGAAGTGGAATTGTCAGGATTTTTTGGATGCTTTGACTCTAGAAAACAACGGCCTTAACGCAACACCATCTCAATAAAGAAGGTAGTCCCCTTCCCCACTTTGGTTTCAAACCAAATCTTTCCCTGCATCTGCTCGATGGCTTGCTTGGCAATGGCAAGTCCTAATCCCGATCCTGATTTCTTAGTGGTAAAGTGAGGGAGAAAAACACGCTCGGCAGCATCGGGTTCGATACCCTTACCATTATCCTGAAAAGACAACAAGCTCGAATTGCCCTGTTTTTGCAACGCAATAACCACGTGCGCATTTCTACCTGGCACTGCCGATTGAAAAGCATTTAAAATAATATTTGAAAATGTTCTACCAAGTAACTGCTCATCTCCCGTCACATTAAAGTTATCATTCGAAACAGTAAGCACAATGTTACCAGAGTGACGATGCAGCTCAACAATGCGCTTAAGTAAAAGGGATAAATCAAGGGGCTGCATAACAGGCTCAGGCATTTTCGCAAAAGAACTAAAGGAGGAGGCAATATCGTTCAGCGTATCAACTTGAGTGAGCAGAGTAGAAACTGCTTTCTCGGTACGTTCTGTTGATGTAGAGCCAGATTGAAGTTGTCTCTCCAGCTGTTGAAGAGTGAGCTTCATGGGCGTGAGCGGGTTCTTAATTTCGTGCGCCACTTGTTGCGCTATCTCACGCCAGGCCAATTCACGTTGTGTTTGCTCCAACTCCGATTTGCTCTCACTGAGTTTAAAAAGCATTTGGTTGTACTCTTTCACCATCGTACCGATCTCATCATCCGATCTCCATACAAGAGGCTGATTCGTTTTGGTGAGTGATGTTTTGCGAAGGGTTTGCGTAATGAAACTTAATGGAAACGTAAGCCACTTGGAAACGAAATATGAGAGTACAACGAGCACGATAAAAATCAATGCGAAAATATTCAAAATGTTAGCCAGCATATTGATTTGAATTCGTTCTAAAGAAGCCACTGATTGAAAGAAAGGGATACCCAACACGCCCCAGAGCTTCCCTGTCGATGGCGATTTTAACGGAGCATACGAAACAAAATAAGACAACGATCCTACCTCTTCTTCTTTAATGAAACTGTTTTCTCCTGATTTAATTTGATGAAGTGCAATCGGATTGATGCGATTAGAAAGTAAACTGTTTTCAATAATAGCCGGTTGACTAGTTGTTAACAGCAACCCTGTTGGGTCATATACATTGACATCCAGTGTTGCTAATTTTGCAAGATCGGAAACCTGATTACCTAAACTTCTGTCGTTCTCCTGATTTTGAATAACGCCATCATCAAGCTCAGCAGAAATTTGTTCACTCAATGCTTTTGTTTTTTCAATATACTCATCATTCAATTGTTGTTGAGAAGATTGGTTCGTTAAACGCAGAGTAGTGTAACTCACCAAAATTAACGGCAGAAAAAAAGCAAGATTCAAAAACAGTTGAATGCGTGCTGAATAATTCAGCTTACTGCTTTGTCCGTAGTTTACAACGCTGAGAACAATGATAAACACCAAAACAAATACAAGGCTCCATACTAATAAGAAGGAGAAGTTTGCCAGGCGATAAGTAATGGTTGCACGGGGCATCGAAACAACAGCCACATGTTCGTTTTGATCTTCTTGTGCAATGTGGTGTTGTCCGCGTTCATCAATACCTTCAGAATACATTTCAGGTCGTCCAAGCCATGTTGAATTAAATTCTCGCTCGTAATTAAAAGTTCCAGAACTAAACAATATGGAATGGTCTGAGTAAACAGCATAACTCAAGTCTCGATTCCGGTATAATTTCTGTACCCGATTATCCACCAACAGTTCAGGATAAACACTTTGAGGGATAACTTTTTTTACAGAAAATTCAAGAATTACATAACCGGCAATGGCTGTCGCTCGGTCAATCGGAATAGTTACTAAATACTTTTGATTTACCTGATCTGTCAATCCACTAACAAAAAAAACATTTTCATAATCAGTCCGAGCTGTTTCCCTATTGTATGAATTGAGAATGGTTGATAATGATTCCTCCGTGCGATTATTGAGCGGTTCACCCGCTCCATCAAAAATGGAAATATCAACATCGTAACGATTGAAATAACCTGGGACAAAAACTTGTCGTATTTTTTGACGAATCGCATCACGATTTAAAAAAGGGCTAACAATACGTGTTTGAACAAAAGCATCCTCTGCAATGCGATGATACATCTCATGCAACAAATACTCACCAAAATTATCGCGATCAATTAAGAAATTATTGGCAAACCTAAATTGCTCTTCTGTCATTTTAGAACGGCTGAAATTATAAATGCCATATGCTCCATTGGCAGAAAGAAAAAAAACAATGGTGAACAGGTATGCAAATGTACTGAAGCTTAGTCGTCTGAGCGTGGCATACAAATGGAGGTAGTACACCACAGTAAAATATAAAACAGCTGTGATCAAGGACGATAAATAGTTCTGACCCGTTGACTCATTGATCATAACAAAAACAAGAATTGATAATGCAAAGGCGATTGATACGCGAACAACATTACGGTCACCAACTAATAGTCTTATAAAAACGTGTGCAAATAGAAATGAGCATACTCCAGAAAGCAAAATACTCACCATCGCCATAATCCGGATAGTGTTAAACGATAAAGATTGAGAAATATCCAATACAATAGCGGAGTTATTGCAAAGCGTTTGGATTACGACAAAGGGAAAAAGTGCCGCAAACAAAATACATAACCCATACACGATGGAGGAAATCCATACCGCTATTTTATTTGAATGCACCTGTCTTAAAAATCGAAATCGATAGTAGTGTCTGAATATGTAAAGACAAATCAGCAATACGCCTACCTCGTTCAAAACTAAGTCGCCTAATGAGGCATTAAACTCAGACGATGCAAAAATTTGAGGATTAAAGAGTTCGACATCCAACAAGCGATTCGGAAAATTCAGCTTCACCATAAACCACCGAAGCAAGAGCAGCATCAGATAGAGTATAACTACACCTAACTCTGGAAGTTTAAACTTCTCCAATCGTTGAAATAGAATGATGACAAAAAGGATAATAGCGAGAGCAATAAAAGCAAATGCAACCCGACTGGTAATTTCATGTGTAATCAATTGATCTTGTAAAAAGCTTACGCGAAAAGGACTTGTTTGATTAATGTAAATCGGGAAACCGATGTTGGAGGAAGATTCCAGTATATTGAAATTACCAGATGAAAAAATATGCTCATTCCATTCAGCATGCAGATATGAATTCGTGATCGTGTACTTGCGTGCCAGCGGGATGATTGCAATTAGAAATTTCTGATCGGAGATAATCCATTTTTTAGCGAGATAATCTCCATTACCTGCCTTTATTAATTTAAGCTCAAAGGTATCTGCAACAGCTGTCGGTGTTGGTATGAATTTATTGTCCGACCATAATTCAACTTCCTGGTGATTGTAGACAAAGAAAGCGTTGTCATTCTCGTTTGTTATCTCAAGCTCTTGATTCGCTTTAAGTAAAGGCAATAATAAAGCTGCCTGTTTATCCACCGATGCTAACGCTGAACGAAGCCGTGCTGTTATCTTTTCAACGACAGGCTGAGGCGAAACTTTCCAGCTGGAAAAATAAAAAGACACCATGCCGATGATCAACGACACGATAAAAGAAATAATTAGCCAGATCGATTTTAACCTCACGCTTTATCAAATGATGATTGATAAAGATAATGAATTACTCGGTTGCTAGAACTTTGCATCGTACTTGATGCCACCAAAAAAATGAAGGTAAAGAATACGGGAATATCGGTAGTTGAGCGGTGCTATACTGACCATGAATCCTATAATCGTTGCAATGTAGGTCCACTCAGAAGTTGGTGCAACCAATAGATAAAGAATGATTGTAATCGCAAGTAAACAGGCGATGGTGATGCCATACCCTACATACATTGCTCCCTGATAAAACCCTGGTTCAGGTTCTAATCGAACACCACAATGCGGGCATTTTTCATTCATCACATTAAACTGGTCGACTTTACTTACAGGATAAGTAAATATGGCACCTTCGCGACAGCGTGGACATTTACCGTTGAGCAGTGCTTCTGTGTAACTCTTTGTTTGCATGCTTGCTTGACTTATACCAAAAGTATCCGAGGATGATGACCGCTAAATACGGCATAGCAAGTAAGTATAAAATTCCCGTATTGATACCTGCTGCAATCCCAGGATTTCCATTAGAGTAATTATTTTCAAGTGTTGAGCGACACATGGCGCATTGAGCAGAAATATCTCCTACTGACAAAATGAGGAACGCCAGGATACAAAGTACTGTCTTCATGCGCATATTATTAGTATCACTACTTCAACTTCACTTGTAATACGGACTGATCATCAGGTAAACAATCACACCTGTTACAGCCACATAGAGCCAGATTGGAAATGTGAATTTAGCCAAAGCCTTATGCCTTTCAAAATCCCCAAGCCAGGCTCGCAGGTAAGTGAACAGAACCAATGGTATAACACAAATGGAAAGTAAAATGTGCGAGATCAGGATAAAAAAGTATATGTATCGGACTGAGCCCTCCCCTCCAAAAGGCGTTGAATCGCTGGTCATGTGATAGAGTACATACATAATTAAAAACGCTGCAGATAACATGATGCACGTTTTCATGAAAGCCTCATGAAGGTTTCTCTTTTTATTCTTTATGGCCACAACCGCTGCAACCAAAAAAACTGCTGTGAGACCATTTAAACTAGCATAAATCGGAGGAAGAAAAGAGAGGTCGTAACCTGGCACTTTCACACCGAACAATACTGCCACTACAACCGGAATAACAATGGAAATTGCTATTATAATTCTTTTGTAAATCGTTTTCTCTTTCTCTATGTCAACTGTTTCCATCTTAATATTTCTTAAGCATGATTGTTATTTCCATTAGCAATCGATCAACTTCTTCGCGATCATCTGACGTGTATTGACCTCGAATTAATCCAGTTCTATCAACCATCACCAAATCAAATGGCTCTTTTAAAAAGAACACACATTTTTTCCATTGCATTACTTTTCCAGCAAGCACAGGAAAACGAATCATGCGAATTCCATCCTTTGAAATCTCTTCCATGATCCGGTTGATCTGAATTTTTGCTTCTTCATTGGGTTCACCAAATAAAACAAGAACCAAACTATCTTCTCTTAAATCCAATTGACGCAATACACTATCCGAAACATGATATGGAAAAGAAACAGGAAAACAACCTTCAGGAATTTCAGAATCACTTTCCGTAAATAATGGTTTGACTGCAAATTCATTTTTACCAAAGAACTTCAGAAAAATGAATATCAATACCGGAAGGATGAGTGCAAGGAAAAGGAAAATGGATTTTTTCTGCATCGGGTTCGACTGTTATCTGTATTTCATGGCGGCTCAAAAAAAGAGGCTTAAGTCTTCACCTAAGCCTCTCTTGTATTCGCTTCATTTAGATTATCGAACGGTTGATATCGCCATACCTTCATAAATAAAGGCGGTCAACATCCAGATAATAAAAAGGGTTGGAATCAATATCGACCAAAGCAATACTTTCGATTCGTAGCGCAAGTGCATAAACTCACCCACGATGTACGCTGCCTTCACAATTGTCATGATGATAAATATCCAAACACGAGCGTCTTTGTATTCGTGTGGAACACCAAACGCAACAGCGAATTCAACAATCGTAATGATTAACAATATCAAAGCCGTCATCCATAGCTTTTTAATCTTTGCTTTATCAGCCGGGATAACTTGAACTTCAATTTCTTCTGCGTGTGCCATGTTATATGTAGTTACAGATTGATACTTAATTAAACCAGATAGAAGAATGTGAATACGAATACCCACACTAAATCCACAAAGTGCCAGTATAAACCTACCTTCTCTACCATTTCATAATGGCCTCTGCGTTGGTACACTCCAGTTACTGTATTGTAATAGATCAGGAAGTTAAAGCATACTCCACTAAATACGTGGAAACCATGGAAGCCTGTGATAAAGAAAAAGAAATCAGCAAAATCAGGTGGACCGTATTCATTATGCGTCAAGCTTGCACCAACTCCGCTTCCATGAATGAAGTGAGACCACTCCCAAGCCTGGCAGCCTAAGAAAGCAATACCTCCAACGATTGTCCAAAGCATCCATTTCTCAACCGCTACTCTGTCCATGCGATGACCGGCTTCAACCGCCAACACCATGGTAACACTACTCATGATCAAAATGAATGTCATGATACCCACGAAAACCAGTGGTGCTTCTAAGCCATGAAAGAATGGAATGGCTTCAAATACTTTTTCAGGTATCGGCCAGTATTCTTGCGAGAATTTAAACGCATCTACAGTACCTTCATAAACTCCGTGCGCTGAACGCACTAAGCCATAGGTAATGAGCAGGGCTGAAAATGTGAAGGCATCGGAAAGCAAGAAGAACCACATCATAAGCTTGCCGTAACTTGCACCCATCGGTGAAGCTCCGCCATCCCATGCGCTGCGCTCTGAAGCTGTTGCTGCTGAAGTACTGGACATAGTTAATTGGTCGTTAAGGTTTTGGTTGAGGTGTGTGGGTGAGTAGTGAATATCTTATTTATTAATCAATAAAAAGACGAACAAATATAGCCAAAGAACATCCAAAAAATGCCAATATGTGGCACACATTTCTATCTGATCCATGTTTTTTGAATGTATCTTAAATTTAAAAGTGGCTACTAAAACGATAGTCAAAAAAATCACTCCACTGATTAAATGAAGACCATGAACACCGCTTATTACATACACAAATGAATGTGATACAGCGCCACCTGTAAAATGTTGCCCTAGTCTAATCATTTCTTTGTAGGCAACTAGTTGGCCAATCACAAAGGCTAAACCTAAAATAGTGGTAATACTCAAGGCCAGTCTTACCGTTTCAAGCTTGTCTTTTCTGGCCGCTCGAACCGCCCACATCATCGTTATACTACTCGTCAATATAATACCTGTAGAGACCCAGAATTGGTCGGGCACAATAATCTCAGCCCAGCCGATGTCACCACGCTTAACAATATATGCACTGGTCCAAGCAGCAAACAGCATGATGACGGTAGCCATAAACAACCACAACGCGAACTTCTTCGGGTTCATGCCGATCGGTTTGTTTGCTTCTTCTACTATTCTAATATCTGCAGCCATATTTTTCTACTTTAAACCTACCTCACTTATCAACTTCTCTTAAACCTGGAGCTTGAAATTCGAAACTTTGAACTATAAACTCTATACCTTATCCAATAAATACGCAATCTGTACAATCGGCAAATAGAAAAACGATGCGAACATAATTTTTAAAGCCGACTTACGATCACCTGATTTCATCAATGAAAATGTAAGTGCAAAAAACAATACACCACAAATCGTTGCAACGATAGCCGAATTAATTCCTGTTATTCCAAAAGTAGCCGGAAGCATTCCCATCGGAATTAAGAACATGGTGTAGATCATAATCTGAACGGCCGTGTTCAAATCTTTCTTTCCACCGGAAGGAAGCAATTTGAAACCTGCCTTTTTATAATCATCATCCGACACCCACGCAATGGCCCAGAAATGTGGAAACTGCCAGATGAACTGTATACCGAAAATAATAAGCGCTTCATGTGATATTGTTCCAGTCGCAGCAGTCCATCCTAAAAGCGGAGGTAATGCACCTGGAATGGCTCCAACAAAAACTGCGATAGGGCCGACACGCTTTAGTGGAGTGTAGACAAAACTGTAAAGCACCATCGACAAAATCGACAATGATGTAGTAAGCCAATTGGTAAAAAGTATAAGGATCGTTACACCTACTACAAAACAAACAATGGAAAAGATTATGCCTTCGCGGATAGAAAGTCGTTCGGTTGGTAAAGGTCTTTTCATGGTACGCACCATGAGTTTATCAAGGTCAACTTCGATAACCTGATTGACAATAACCGAAGATCCCGAAAGTAAAAAACCGCCAAGGAAAAGCATGATCAACGTTACTACATCAACACGAGAGGTTGCTAACACAAAGCCAAATGCGCAGGAGAATGCTACCAGAAAAGACAACCTGGGTTTCAACAGCTCCCAATAGGCTTTGCCTTTTGCGAGCGCAAGTGAAAATCCATTTAGCTGATCTATACTTCCTGTAATCATCTCAATTATTTAACACTGATTCCGTTCTTCTGTTCAGTCGCAGCAGCAACATAAAGAGTATTCCAAACGTCACTGTTGCCAGTAGTAAATGAATCGGCTGAAGAAACGCTGGAACAGCAAAATAAGCCATTCCTGTTCCTGCCAAAACAGTCCCCAAAAGTAGCATGATTAACGCAAGGGCGAAAATTTTAGCACCCTCCGTTTTCCATAATTTCACGATTAATATCACATGCAAAATGAGCACAACCCACGAGAATGCGCGATGGATAACGAATGGCTGTCCGAGATTATCGACCCACGACACGCGAGCAAAGGACTGCGCAACACGATCAATTTCTTCGCGCACCTGTGTTCCAAAAAATACCTGAACTAATAAGGCAATCATACATGCCACTACCCATCCATAAGCAGACGCGATGGTAATGTTTTGTCCGTAGCTAGCCTCCTTAAATATGTAAACCAGAAAACCTACGATAACCAAAGCAAAGAACATATGCACCGTAATGGTCCAGGCAGTAAGATTACTCGAAACTACGAATGAGCCAAACCATCCTTGAATACCGACCAATATTAAAGTAGCGAAGGAGGCAATTGTAAGCTTCCGTTCTTTATTCCAAAGGCGAAGTGATAATATAAAGAGAGCAAAAATGAACAAGCCTATAACAACACCCACAATACGATTAATGTATTCAATCCATGTTTTGGTGGCATTGAAATCATTCTCGTGTAAAACCTGTGGATTGGTTAGGATTTTTGAAGCAGTATCTTCTAAACCAAATGCCGAAAGATATTTAGCAAACCGCTGATTCTTTTTGTCGCGATAAGCAGCGTAGACCTCTTTATAGTTTTCAGGAAGTTCAGATACTTCAGTTGGAGGAACCCAACTACCAAAACATTTCGGCCAATCAGGACACCCCATTCCTGAACCTGTGCTACGTACTACTCCCCCAACAAAAATGAGAATATAAACTGCAATTAATGTAGAAAGAGATAGTCTGCGAAAAGACCTCATAGGCTATAAAAGTTCAAGGTTCCAGGCTCCATGTTCAACAGCATTTAACTTTGAACCTTGAACCAGGAACCTTGATACTAAATTATTTTTTTAGTGTTTACTGCCTTCAATTATAATGGCATCATTTCCATCTAAACTTTCCAATTTAATTAGATCATTCTCGTGAGGGAAATTAGACTCAGGAGTTTCAGAGTATGGAATAGTTTGAGGAATGTAATCCTCTTTCGCTCCAGGTTTGCTGTAGTCATATGGCCATCTGTACACGGATGGAATTTCGCCAACCCAGTTTCCATGACCCGGATGGCGAGGTGTCGTCCATTCCAATGTAGTTGACTCCCAAGGATTAGCGGAAGCAACACGACCACGATAAATACTATAGAAGAAGTTGAATAAGAAAATGAACTGTGCACTCAGCGTAACGATAGCCGCCACACTTACCAGCATATTCAAATCCGTGAAGCCACTAAATGTTTCGAAGTTAGTCCAGGAATAATAACGTCTTGGAAAACCAGCAATACCGATGTAATGCATTGGGAAGAACACGAGATATACACCTACAAATGTCAGCCAGAAGTGAATGTATCCCAGTTTATTGTTCATCATACGCCCAAACATT
Organism: Chryseolinea sp.; assembly: GCA_031388805.1. Lineage (GTDB taxonomy): Bacteria > Bacteroidota > Bacteroidia > Cytophagales > Cyclobacteriaceae > Chryseolinea. Next base: position 68,109 of record JANMRZ010000198.1, on the reverse strand, counting down.
TTTGGGAACCAATGGTAAACACCCGCCATCATACCGAAGAATGATGCGCTACCCATTACCAAGTGGAAGTGAGCTACTACAAAGTATGTATCGTGAAGTTGAATGTCAATAGCAGAGTTACCTAAGAAGATACCTGTGATACCTCCTGTTAAGAAAAACGATACAAGACCGATAGAGAACAACATACCCGGTGTAAAGCGGATGTTACCCTTCCAAAGCGTTGTTACGTAATTGAAAATCTTAACCGCTGAGGGTACCGCTATAATCAACGTGAGCAACATGAAGACCGAACCCAGGAATGGATTCATACCCGTTACAAACATATGATGCGCCCAAACAATGAACGATAAGATGGCGATGAAGAGCATTGAACCGATCATGGCTTTGTAACCGAAGATTGGTTTGCGTGAGTTTGTAGCAATGATCTCTGAGGAAAGACCAAGTGCAGGAAGCAATACGATATACACTTCAGGGTGACCTAAGAACCAGAACAAGTGCTGGAATAAAACAGGGCTACCTCCACTATTTGATAATGCTTCTCCAGCGATATAAATATCCGATAGGTAAAAACTTGTTCCAAAACTTCTATCAAAAATCAATAGCAAGGCTGCAGCAAATAATACAGGGAAAGAAAGAACTCCGATAATCGCTGTAAAGAAGAATGCCCAGATTGTAAGTGGCATGCGTGTGAACGACATACCACGTGTACGCATGTTAATAACAGTCGTGATGTAGTTGATACCTCCTAACAAGGAACTAACGATGAACAGTGCCATAGCGACCAACCACATGGTCATACCTAAGCCAGAACCTTTTATCGCTTGAGGTAATGCACTTAATGGAGGATATACTGTCCATCCACCTCCAGCAGGACCTGTTTCTAAAAACAAAGAGATGAACATCACTACACTCGACAGGAAGAAGAACCAGTACGAAAGCATGTTCATAAAACCAGACGCCATATCACGGGCACCGATTTGCAAGGGTATAAGGAAGTTAGAGAATGTTCCGCTCAAGCCGGCAGTCAATACAAAGAACACCATGATGGTTCCGTGCATCGTAACCAAAGCAAGATAAAATTCAGGATCCAGTTTTCCTTCTGCAGTAATCCACTCGCCAAGAACAGGTTTTAACCAATCCAGGTTTGCATTTGGAAAACCAAGTTGCAGACGGAAGATCACAGAAAGAATTCCACCCAACAACGCCCAGAAAATACCCGTAATTAAAAATTGCTTTGCAATTACTTTATGATCCTGACAGAAGATGTAGTTAGTCCAGAAGTTACCTTCATGATGCTCATGTTCATCATGATGGTGCGTGTCTTGGTGAATGTTGATATCGGTCGTTGCCATGTCGTTAATAAATCTTTAGCCCCTATTACTCTACTACTTTCGCTACTGACGCTCCAGGATCTTTTTGCATTCCTGCTTTAATCATCGCTGCTTCCTTTAAAGCATCAGGTACTTTCTTCAAGTAATCCGGATTTTGCTTTAACCATGCTTCTTGTGAAGCCTTCCACTTTTCATACTCTTCTTTTTCTTCTACAATTACCAACATCTTCATAGAGAAGTGTCCTTTACCACAAATTTCTGTACACGCCAATTCGTAGTTGAAATTAGGATTCCCTAATTCCTCACGCATTTCTTTTGTGGTCTTCGTAGCAATGAATTTGAATTGTGTTGGCATTCCAGGAACCGCATCCATTTTCAAACGGAAGTGAGGAAGAAACACACTATGCAAAACATCTTTCGCTCTGATCTTTAAAAGGATTTCAATTGGATGCTCCTCGTCTCCTTTCGGTATATGTAATTCCAATGATTTAAAATCATCGAAAGAATTTTTATCGGTTAAGTCAAGGCCAAATTCGTTTATAGCATCGATCAATTTATAATTGTTTTTGCCAAGCTCATTGTCCTTTACACCCGGATAGCGAACTGTCCAGGCGAATTGCTGACCAATGATTTCAATCACTTCAGCTTCTTTACCAGCAGGTGCTGTAATGTCATTCCATGCACGAAGACCTGTAAAGATTAATACCGCCAATACAATGGCAGGAATAATCGTCCAGGCTAATTCGAGGTAATGATTATCTGGAAAATATTTTGCTTTCTGACCTTCTCTGTGTTGATACTGATAGATGAACACAAACATGATGATACTGATGATGGTAAAGGCCACTACCGTTACACCCATCGTAATCCAGAATAAGTTATCGGTTACTACACCATGCTCAGAAGCAACAGGCAATGTGTAATCATCATAAAACGCAAATGAATACCAAAAGAATGCAATGAAACTCACCACCATAAAGACGATGAAAAGTCCAGCGTTTAAAGAATTCCATGAATCTACTTTCTTATCCTTCTCCCCCTTCGCTATACTTACCAGGTTGCTCACCCGGAAGATCATGTATAAGATCGCCAGGACAAGTACAACACCAAGAACTACAATCAAACTCATCATATCAGTTTCTATAATTAAATGTGGTGATGAAGACTTTCTTCTAACATTGGATCATTCTTGCCGAACAATGGCAACTTCGTTAAACTCGTAAGTACAACGAATAAATAAACGGCCGCGAAAATCATGGCCATACCAATTTCCATAAATCCTACCCCTCCCTCGAACTTCATAACACCTGGCGTGACCATGTTAAAGAAATCGAACCAATGTCCAACAATGATAATCGGACAAACAACTTTCAACATTGACATTTGACGTTTCGCATCTCTTGTCATTAACATCAAGAATGGAAGCACAAAGTTTAAGATCAAATTCAAGAAGAATATCCAGCTATAAGGACTGTTTTTCATACGCTCCAGGAAGTACACTGTTTCTTCCGGAATGTTAGCGTAGTAAATCAATAAGAACTGACTGAACCAGATATAGGTCCAGAAAATAGAGAATGCAAATACAAACTTTCCTAAATCGTGGATGTGGTTTGCGTTTACAATCTTTAAGTATCCAGCGCTCTTCAGGTTTACAACAATCAAAGTGATTGTTGCTAGGCCCGTTACCCACCAGCTGGCAAATACATACCAACCGAACATGGTACTGAACCAATGGGTATCAATACTCATTACCCAATCCCAAGCCGCTACAGAAGAACTTACTCCAAAGAAAATAAGAAACACAGTAGACAATACCTGATTCTTGTGCCAGAATTTTGTTGATGATTCAAGATCTTCTGCTCTCATGTTTTTGCGAATCATGGTGAGGAACCAATACCATACAGAGAAGAACAATACCATACGACCTAAGAAGAATATTGGGAATGTTCCACCAGCCAATGGCCAGAAGAAGAACGGAGCTTTCTTGTTTATAATTGCATCGAAACCTTCACCTTCATGATACAAAGAGCTGTGTGTCCAATGGAAAATATCGTGGTGTGTTAAGAAGTAAAGACCTAACATTAAAATACCGGCTACAGGAATCCATGTACCCATGGCCATGCCTACGCGCTTCACTCCTACTGACCAGCCTGCTTGCGCTGCATATTGAATGGCAACGAAAAACAAACCAATAATTCCAAGACCTGTGAAGAACACATTGTTCATCCACAGTGTCGTATATATCCTTTTCAACCAGGAAGCTGTTTCATGATGATCAGCCTCAGCTGCGTGTGGTTCTGCGGCTGCCCCATGTTGTGTACTGGCTACTAATTCCTTAGCAACAACTGCTGAAGCGTGGCCTTCACCATGTTTTGCTTCTTCATGTCCACCTGACATGGCTAAAACCAAACCTAGTCCAAACACCAATACTCCAACAATGAGCAAGATGATAAGCTTCGTCCTGGTTTCAGGTTTAAATACATAATGTTCTTCTGCCACTTCTATTTGATGATGCGCCATTATCGTTATCCGTTTGTCGGTTGTACGTTACTCGTTGTTATTCTATTTCTGTAAAGTCTTTACATACTTCGCAATCTTCCAGCGGTCTTCCGGGCTGATCTGTGAACCATGCGCCCACATTAAACCTTTACCGTGTGTGATCACGTGGAAAATATGTCCTTCTGTAATATTTTTTAAGACTCCAGAATTGTAATCCGGAACACCATTGTAATTTCCTTTTTGAACTTCATCAATCTTAACACCTGCTGCTACCTTACCATCACCAGCACCTTTAGGTCCGTGGCAATGATCACAATACATTTCGTAAAGTGCTTTGCCTCCAGCAATCACTTCGGCTGTAGAGTCTAATGGGTTTTTCATCACACGTGCTGCAAATGCCAAACTATCCTTTCCGAGTCTGTATGGTAAGTAGCCATTCTTATTGCGGCTCACCGTGTTCGGAGCTGGTAAACGCATGTTCATTTGATAAGGGTTAAGATTATTTGAGTTATAAAACTCAGCATGTCCATCCTTATATTCTATCGATGTTAACCAACGTCCTGCATCCTTATCATCAATTTGAGTATAAGGTTCGTACGCTACGGAGTGATACATGTTAGGGGCATATTCCTTACCCTGGTTATTGCCACTAGCGCTGCAGGATGCAAGTGCTACTGCAAAAGCCAATCCTCCAACTAAATTTAATATTGAACGCATAGTTACCGATCGCTGGTTATTCAAAACTCTTTTCATTCACTTCTGAAGCGCCTGCACTTTTCAGAATGCGGCTTATTTCTTCTTTGCTCTTGCCATGATTTATAGCAAGATCAACTGCCATTACATGCTTATCTTCCGTACTTCTCAAATCAAACTGACGCGGCCATGCATACGGCTTCAATCCACTTACAATCATAAACGTACCCACCATTCCAAGTGCGGCAAACAAGACGGTCATCTCGAATGTAACGGGAATGAACGGAGGTAACGATGCATTATTCTTACCACCTATAATCATCGGCCAGTCATAACCCAACATCCAGATTTGCATGGTCAATGCACACGTGGTACCGGTCAAACCAAATAAAAAGGCAGCGATTGGAAGACGTGATTTCTTAATTCCTAATGCATCATCAATTCCATGAACCGGAAAAGGTGAATACACTTCATGAATTTTAATGCCTGAATCGCGAACGTCTTTTATTCCGCTCAACACAGCATCTTCATCATCAAATATGCCTACTAAAAAATTCTTGTCTGCATCCATTTTCTAAACTTTAGAATATTTTAACACTACTTAGTGATGCTCTTTATTTTCTGTTTTCTCTCCTCCACCTTTGATAATACTTTTCACTTCAGCCATGTTGATCACAGGGAAGAATTTCGCGAAAAGTAAGAAGGCTGTGAAGAAAAATCCGAAGGTGAAAAGGTATTCACCAACATCATACATGGTTGGGTGGAACATGGTCCAGCTTGACGGAACATAGTCACGGTGAATAGAAGTAACGATGATTACAAATCGTTCGAACCACATACCGATGTTCACAATGATAGAGAGCACAAATGTTGCTGCGATGCTGGTACGGATTTTCTTGATCCAGAAAAGCTGCGGAGAAATTACGTTACAGGTCATCATAGACCAGTATGCCCAGGCATAAGGACCTTGAACACGGTTGTAGAAAGCGTAGCCTTCATATTCAACGCCTGAATACCAGGAGATGAACAACTCAGTGATATAAGCAATACCTACAATTGAACCCGTTACGATGATGATGATGTTCATCAACTCGATGTGATAGATCGTAATGTAATCTTCCAGCTTAAACACAACGCGTGTTACAAGCAAGAGTGTTAACACCATCGCGAAGCCAGAGAAGATCGCACCGGCAACGAAGTATGGAGGGAAGATTGTTGTATGCCATCCAGGAACGATTGACGTTGCAAAGTCCATGGATACAATAGTGTGAACCGAAAGTACAAGAGGTGTTGAAAGACCTGCTAAGATCAAGGCAACCGATTCATAACGGCTCCATGTTTTAGCACCACCTTGCCATCCGAAGCTCAATGCGTTATATACACTGGCTCTGATTTTATTTCCCTGAACAACAGCTCTGTCACGAATAACAGCAAAGTCAGGAATTAAACCAAGGTACCAGAATACTAATGATACCGTAAAGTATGTTGAGATCGCGAACACATCCCATAACAGTGGTGAGTTGAAGTTAGCCCAAAGTGAACCCCACGTATTTGGAAGTGGGAATACCCAATAGAAACCTAACCATAAACGACCCATGTGAGCGAAGGGAAAAGTAGCCGCGCATATAACGGCAAAGATCGTCATCGCTTCCGCAGCACGGTTGATAGACATTCTCCATTTCTGACGGAACAACAGCAAGATCGCGGAAATCAATGTACCCGCGTGACCAATACCAACCCACCAAACGAAGTTTGTAATATCCCAGGCCCAACCTACTGTTTTGTTAAGTCCCCAGACTCCGACACCATTCCACAACAGGAAGCAAAGGCAATAAAAACCATACGCCATTACGGCAATGGATACGGCCATGGCCATCCACCAAAGTTTTGTAGGACTACCTTCTACCTGACGGCTGATGTCGTGCGAAACATCTTTTACTGTTTTGCCACCGGTTACCAGGGGATCACGAACTGCTGACGTTACCTGCATTGAGCGTTATTGTTATCCGTTTAAATTCTAGTTGCTTCTATTCTATTCAATTGTGTGCGTGTGCTAAAAGGTTATGCTTTCGCTTCATCCTTGTTTCTCACCTTCGTCAAGTACCAGATGTTTGGCTTCACACCAATTTCTTCCAGCATTTGATACGCTCTAGGGTTCTCAGTAATCTTATCGATACGATGCGGTTGACTTGGATCTAGAGGTTTGATCTTAAGCAACTTCGAGATTTTACTTTCGGGATTGTTTACATCTCCGAAAACAATTGCGCCAGTTGAGCAAGATGCCTGACAAGCTGTTGTTACTTCACCATCAACCAATGGTCTTCTTTCTTTCTTAGCAGACAATTTACCTGCTTGTATGCGTTGCACACAGAAAGAACATTTTTCCATTACACCGCGTGAACGAACGGTAACATCCGGATTCAATACCATCTTACCTAAATCTGTATTCATTGATGGGTTCACATCTTCAAACTGAGTGTTATCGTGATATTTAAACCAATTGAATCGTCTTACTTTATAAGGGCAGTTGTTTGCACAATAGCGAGTTCCGATACAACGGTTGTAGGTCATTTGATTCAGACCTTCCGTGCTGTGTGTTGTTGCAGCCACCGGACAAACTGTTTCGCATGGTGCGTTATTACAATGCTGACACATCATCGGCTGGAACACAACTTCCGGATTTTCAGAAGCTACCTCCACACCTTTCCAATCGTCCGCTGGAGCATCGCTGCTATAATATCGATCAATACGTAACCAATGCATCTCTCTGCGTTTGATTACTTCATCTCGACCAACAAGGGATACGTTATTTTCTACGTTACAGGCTACAACACAAGCACCACAACCGATACAGGTGTTCAAGTCAACCGCCATTCCCCAATGGTGATTCTTGTATTCGTGACCTTTCCAGAGCGATAATACATCTGGATCAACTTTATGATCTTTCTCAGTAGTAGCCCAGGTAGTAACTTTTGGTTTAAAAGTTCTATCCCAGCTCTTATTCTTGTAACTGCTCAACAATGTTTCCTGAACAATTGTCTCGCGACCCATATAGGTATTATGCGTCTGCGTTTGTGCAATCTGATAGGTTTCGTCTGACGGTGCGAATGTAATGTTCGTTGCTGAATAGCTAATAGAACCATTCACTAATGAAAGAAGTGGATAAGCATTCTCGCCAATATTGTCGGCTACTTTACCCGCTTTTGTACGGCCATATCCTAGAGGTATACCGATCGTTCCTGCGGCTTGTCCAGGTTGAACCAGTATTGGAAGTTTTATCGGCTCCTTTCCAGGAACTGTTATAATAGCAACTTTCGTAACGCTTTCTGAGAAATCTTTTACTGCGCTTGCATCTTTTGGAGATACCGTTACATAATGATCCCAAACTGCTTTTGTGATAGGATCAGGCAATTCTTGTAATAAAGGATTATTTGCCTGGGAACCATTTCCAAGATTTCCACTTTCGTAGATCACCAATTCGAATGCTCCGCCTTTCGGTGCGCTAGTGATTGTCTTTGCAGCTGCATTTACATCACCAACAAAAGAAACTGACGTTGCTTCTACAGGTAATTCTAATACACCATCATACAAACACTTATCCCAGAAACTTTGGAAATCGAGACCCGTGAAAAACTTCGTCTTCCAATTGTTCTTGACAAATTCAAAATAATCTACGTTAGATTCTCCCGCCCAAGTCAAAAGACTTTCTTGAGCTGCACGCGATTTGAAGATCGGTGTGATAGCAGGTTGACCTAAACTAAAATGATTTTTCTTTGGCTCAGCATCATTCCATGCTTCTAAGAAATGATGATCAGGTGCAAGGTAATTCACCAACTCACCTGTTTCTTCTTCCTTGTAGCTTGTTGCAATAGAAAGTGATACCTTCTTTAAACCTGCTGCCAGTGTAGCACCCATTGGATGATCGTAAACCGGATTACAGTTGTAGAATATAACGGCATCCACCTTACCTCCATCAACATCCGAAACGAAAGAAGCCATTGCTTCATCATTACCCTGACGATAGTTTACCGGAGTCGTATTGATGGTTGATCCATAACTTCCTAATGCTGCGTTGATCGCATTCGCTAATACCTGAACTGACTTATCGTTTGATCCGGCAACCACAAGGGCTTTACCTTTGCTTGCCAATAAATCTTTCGCTGCCTTGTCAATATTTTTTACATCAGCCGCTCCTCCTTGAAGTGATGAGCCTGTGATGGCATTATACAATTTAATCAATACCGCTCCTTCTTGTGACGGTTTGATTTGTGATCTGTAATCTGCGTTTGCTCCCGTGATCGATAAATTCGATTCGAATTGATAATGACGTGACATGTCACGTTTCTCTTCTGAAACATTACGCGTGATTGCGTATTGCTTTGTAAATTCTACAGGTGACAACCAGCTTCCTAAGAAATCGGCTGCAACACTTACTATAACATCAGCCTGGCTGAAATCATATGATGGAATCATGGCAGTGCCAAATGATTCTTCATTTGCCTTCAACATTCCATAATGTGAAGATTGATCGTATTGAATATGTTGTGTTGTAGGATATTTTACTTTGAATTTCTCGATAACCGCTTTTGTACTTGGGCTGAGAATGGTGTTACTAACGATGCGGATTTGTCCGCCTTTACCTGCTACTTCGGTAAGCTTAGAAATTACTTCAGCATCTAATTCTTCCCACTTCGTTTTCTTTGCCCTGTCGGTTAGTTTCGGACCACGAAGTCTGGAGTTGTCATATAATGAAAGAACCGAAGCTTCTACCTGTGCACTTGTTCCACCTTTTGTAACACTTGATAATGCATTACCATCTATTTTAATCGGGCGACCTTCGCGAACCTTTACAACGATACTACAATAATCACCTCCGTTTGTATATGAAGAAGCGTAGTAGTTTGGTAAACTTGGATCAACGTCTTCAGGTTTATTAACATATGGAATTGCTTTTCTGATAGGTGCCTCACACGCTGCCAATGCAGCTGCAGAAACACCAAAGCCCATCATCTTCAAGAAATCCCTGCGCGAATGACCTAAATCTTCTTCTGGTCCGGGCTGTGCGAATTCGGTATTTGCATGCTTTACAAACTCAGTATTGTTTGCAAGTTGCTCGATGCCTTTCCAGTATATCTTTTTAGACTCTTCCATTTGTATCTCTGAACTGTTAATCGTTATCTATATATAGTTGTAAAGCCTTCTTTTAGTAATGGCATTTCGCACATTCCAAACCACCATTGTCTTCCACTTTGTATGGCTTGTTGCCATTCTTAGTCTTGTGAAGCTCCATTAACTTGTCGTAGTAAGCGTTGCCTTTAGTATTGACATCGGTCTTGCGGTGGCAATCGATACACCAACCCATTGTTAATAAAGAGTGCTGACGAACAACATCCATGGTTTCAATTGGACCGTGGCAAGTCTGACATTCTACGCCACCCACATTTACGTGTTGAGCGTGGTTGAAGTACGCTAAATCAGGAAGGTTGTGGATACGAACCCACTCTATTGGTTTATTATTTTCCCAGGCCGCTGTGATCTTGGCAATTTCACCTTCGCCTGTAATTGTACCTGATTTGATCTGGTTGTGACAGTTCATACAGATGTTTACCGAAGGAATGGTAGCATTCTTATTCTTCATAACACCTACGTGACAATATTTACAGTCAATTTCATATTGACCTGCATGGATTTTATGAGAGAAAGCGATAGGCTGTTTTGGCGCGTAACCTTGCTGAATACCAATGGAATAGAGTCCGTTAATAACAGCTTTGAAACCCAATGCACTAACCAGGAATAACACGATGAAAATGAAGCCAGAACTTTTAGTAACTGAAGAAAATGAAATCGGTGAGTGAACAACTTCTTTGTCTTCTTCAGAAAGTTCTTTCTGATCGAGGAAACGTTTTAATGCTGAAACAAGGAAGCCAAGTATAATAAGGAGTAGTACCAGTATAAGTACCATCCCGATAAGAATAATATTGAGGTAGGCAGATGGAGCGCCAGTGTCACCTGCTGGTTGACCAGCGACAGGAGCAATCTTTGGAAGGTCAGGCCCTTTTACCGTCTCAGCTTTTACATACGCCAGAATGTTCATGATCTCAGCATCCTTCAATCCTGAGAAGGCTGTCATCTGAGTTTTGCCGTTGTCTTCGTAGACCTTTACCGCATAGGGTTCACCAGTGGCGATTAATGCTGACGAGTTTTTTACGAATTTAATGATCCAATCCGTGGAAGGTACACGATCATATACTCCGGCCAATGCAGGACCCACAACCTTTTTGTGAACCGCATGACACGTTTTACAATTCGCATTAAAAAGAGAGGCACCTGCTGTGATTGCCGCAGGATCATCTGATATAGTTTGTGCGAGTGAGGTTAAACTGGAGAAGAGAAATATGAAAACGACTGAGGTGTACAGAGAGACGGAAGCAGTACGATTTTTTATCATGACAGGTTTAGTATCCGTTTTAAATCAAGTGGCACAAATCTACTATCGGAACTTGTTTTTTCAAATTTATTTGCGTGGTTGAACAATAAATAATGCGGAAATTGACACGATTACTCAACATCTGAGAGCGAAGTTACCTTTACGCAGAGAGAGATAGCGATACAATTTAGAATCATTTTAAATTGAGTAATAAGCCACTTCAAATTCATAACTATACTCATCTTCATCATACTCCGAGCAAGTATAACAACCATTTTGTTAAGCGCAACAACCATTATCCGATCTTGACTCTTTCAAATAATAGATTATTCAACCCTCTATTGTCAACATGAAATTTCGATCAACACTTTTCATTTTATTTTTATTTCTTTCTTCCGCTGGCACGGCACAAGATGTTAAACAGACTTCATCTGACGAATCTTCTTACTTCGGAATTGGTATAACTGGTGGAAAAGAAGATGTTCAGGTCGCAACCCAATCTGGAATCGTACTTGTTGGCGGAAGTAATGATGTGAATGAAGCCATTGCCTGGATGATTGAGCGATCAAAGGGTGGAGACTTTATTATTCTTCGCGCATCCGGATCGACAGGATACAACGAGTATATAAAAGCGTTGGGTGATCTGAACTCAGTAGAAACCTTGCTGATCGACTCGAAAGAAAAAGCAATGACTGTTGAAGTGGGCAAGCGCATTCGCGAAGCCGAAGCCATCTTCATTGCCGGAGGAGACCAGGCCAATTATATAAACTTCTGGAAAGACTCTGAAGTTTCTTCCGCTTTGGATTATCTGATCACAAAAAAGAAAATACCCATTGGTGGAACAAGCGCAGGCTGTGCTGTTTTAGGTGAATTTATTTTTGATGCGCGAAAAGGATCTGTTACCTCGGCAGAAGCACTTACCAATCCTTATGACACATTGGTAAGTCTCTCAAAAAGTTTTGTTCATCTCCCCTATCTTAAAAATACAATCGCGGATCAACATTACTCACAGCGCGATCGCCATGGAAGACACGTTACCTTTCTTGCCCGGATGATGCACGATCTTTCCCTTCCAGAAGTAAAAGGTATTGGTGTCGATGAACAAACTGCAGTATGCATTGACGAGAAAGGAAATGCAAAAGTGTTTGGAAAGAATAAGGTCTACTTTATTATCAGTAATGTTAACCCCGAAAAATGTGATGCCTCTACTCCTATTCATTGGGATGCGAACCATTCAGCTTTAAAGGTTTTTGTTTATGCCGCATCGGTTGGTGGCACCGAAGCATTCAATTTAAAATCCTGGCCTAAAATTCCAACTCAGTTCTGGTATGTTGAAAACGGTGTGCTACAGAAAAAAGATAATCCGTAATAGTATTCTCAAACGCAAGCTGTGCTGCGTGGTCAGCATGCATAACTTCACTAACCCTTCCAAAACGCGCTGGAATTGCTGGGAGTAATAAATTAGAGCCGTGTGAGAGCAGCAGTAAAGAATTAGCAGAACAGTAAGAGAACATTGATGATCATTCACTAATAATTATGAACGATTAATCACCTTTTGACCAACCTTCTTCAATTCCCAATCCAAACAAGGCAAAGTCATACTTAATTGGATCGATTGGGTCAAACTTCTTTAGGTTTGATGATAACTCCAACACCGTTTGCCAATCCGTTTGTTTTCGTTTGATCAATTTTAGTTTGCGCGCAACGCGTTCCACATGTAAGTCACACGGACAAAGAAGCTGATCAGTTCGAATGTTTTTCCACAAACCAAAATCGACTCCATTATTATCATCCCTCACCATCCATCGCAAATACATATTGAGTCGCTTACATGTTGACTTTCGTTCGGGCGAGGCGATGTGCTTGCGCGTTCGATGAGGAAAATCAGGTAAGCTAAAAAAGAGATTGTTAAAATGAATCAATCCCTTCTCTACGGTTGATTCTTCTTTTGGAACTAAAAATGCTTCTTCAAGTGATGAATGATGAGAGTAAAACCATTTCAGAAATTCAATAAAATAAAGCGTGTCGGTTGTATTGAAAGTGCGGTGTTTAAAATCTAACAGCGATTTTAAATCATTCTCTGAGTGATGCAGAATAAAACGGTGAGGATCATTGTCCATTCGAAGAAACAAGTCCTTGCATTTATTAATAATAGTAATGCGTTGCCCCCACGCCAACACTGCAGCAAACAAACCAGCAATCTCAATATCTTCTCTTTTATTATAAGAATGTGGGATTTGAATGGGATCGTTCGCAATAAAGCCAGGTCGATTATATTGCTCTACCTTTTTGTTCAAAAATGATTTGATCTCTTCCGGTTTCAAGTTTCGGGTTTAAAGTTTCGAGTATGGGGTTTCCGATTTTACGATTGTTTTAATTGTTAATTGATTAAACTCTTCAACTTTAAACTTGAGACTCGAAACTTTAAACTCGTAACGTTCAAAAAAAAAGCTACCTCAAATGAGATAGCTTCCTTTCTATGCATTGATCAGAACTAGATTTTCTTCTCCAATGCTGTGATTTTTTCTTGTGCTTCAGTTTTACCTAAAGACAATGCTTTCTTATACAGTTCGATTGCTTCTTTGTAAGTCTCTTTCTTCTTACGTGGAGCAAGTTGTGTGCGTCTTGCTGCTTCTTCAACCGCTTGTCCGCGAGCAAAGTATGCATCCGCTTCGCTCATCTTGCTTTGGATCATCATTTCCTGAACACGTGCTTCGATTAAAGCAAGTTCCTGGTTCTTTGTTTCAATCTGAGCTGACTTATCAGACAATTCTGCTTCCTGCATACCTACTGTCGTGATCAGATTTTGGTTTTCGCTACGGAACTTATCAACCTGCTCTTGCAAAGATGCAATTTCCTTCGATTTTGATTCCAAATCATTCTTCAGTTTCTTCAGTTGCTTCGAGTAGGAAGCTGCATTTGAATTAGACTTCTTTAATGATGATTCAAGATCATCAATTTTCTTTTGAGTGTCTTTAACATAACCATTGATATCCTTCATGCGTGACTTGTAGTCATCGTAGGTAGTTCCTTCAACCATGTTAACACGCAACAACTGGCGGCTTGCGTCAATCGAATCCATGAGTACACCTACTTCAGTTAAGGTAGCAGCAACTTTTTGGCTGGCTTCCAATTCTACCTTTAAAGAATCTACTTTAGATTGTAAGGCTACCTTTTCGCCATTATCACACGCTGCAAATAGTGCCACAACCGGAATAGCAAATAATAATTTCTTTAGCATAAAGATTGATTTAGGGGTTATTAGGCCGTAAAAGTACTCCTGATTTTGATGCTACAAGACACGCCTCGCTAAAATATTTTTTTTACTGTTAAAGGGCCGATAATCCCGATGATTTGATTTATTAAAAGCTCATCATGGATTAAGATATTCATGTTTTCTTTTGCTATTGTCTAAAGGAAGTTAAATTTGCGACCGTTTAAAGCTTGCAGCAAGCCTACATGTCTATTTTGATAGCCCCTCAAAAGCGCTTTACATTTTTGGATCTTCATCAACCCGTTTACAAAACCAGTGACGTTAGCACTATTACTACTGGCTCTCCTGAACACTTACATTTCCATTTTATACCCTACACCTTTAGATTAGCAGTGAAGACAGGAGCGTACGTTTCTTGTTTGATTAAGTAGTATTAAGAGCCGATCGAAAGACGGTGTTAAGCAATATGGCGACTTCGAATGATAAACACCTTACACCATTATCCGCAGCAGGTGTACTCGTTTCACTGGGCATCATTTATGGTGATATTGGAACATCACCCATATACACGCTCCGTTTTATCGTTGGCAATCGTCCTGTAACGGAAGATTTAATTCTTGGTGGCCTCTCTTTGGTTTTTTGGACGCTTACTATTATTACTTCCATAAAGTACATCTACCTTGCACTTAGTGCAGACAACAAGGGTGAAGGTGGAATTTTTGCTCTCTATGCTTTAGTAAGGAGATACAAAGCAGGGTGGGTTATTTTCCCGGCCATGATTGGATGTTGTACGCTGATAGCCGATGGATTTATTACACCTGCCATTAGCGTAACTTCTGCCGTAGAAGGTTTAAAGACTCTCCTCCCAAGCATTACCAATCAAACAATCATCACCATCGTTATTGCCATTTTGGTATTACTGTTTTTATTCCAGCAGTTTGGCAGCAGCGTGGTAGGTAAAACATTTGGTCCGGTAATGTTGATCTGGTTTTTATTTATCGGATCAATTGGCGCCTATCATTTAACAGGCCATTGGGAAATATTAAAAGCCATCAATCCTGTTTACGGTTTCAATTTATTAGTGAAATACCCTGGAGGGTTTTGGATTTTAGGGGCCATCTTCTTGTGTACAACCGGAGCTGAAGCCATGTACTCTGACTTAGGTCATTGTGGTGGATCCAATATTCGAATCGGATGGGGATTTGTAAAGATATGTCTCTTACTAAGCTATTTCGGTCAAGGCGCATGGATGCTCTCTACTTTAGAGGGAAAGACGCTAGATGAATCAATTCCTTTCTTTTCCATGATGCCTGAATGGCTACTCATCTTTGGTGTAATCCTCGCTACCATGGCTACCGTTATTGCCAGCCAGGCTTTGATATCAGGCACTTTTACGTTAGTGAACGAGGCTATGAAGTTGAAGCTCTGGCCTGCGACACGCGTTCAGTATCCTAGCCAAGTGAAAGGACAAATTTATGTTCCGGCTATTAACTGGCTGTTGTTGTTAGGAAGCTCAATGGTGGTTTTATATTTCAAGGAGTCTGATTCTATGCAGGCTGCATATGGACTTGCAATAACATTCAATATGTTAATGACTACAGCCTTATTGGTTTATTATTTCTCTACCGCTAAAAAGTCAACCTTTCGATCTTCTTTAATGGCATTGGTGTTTTTTACTGTGGAAGGGGCATTTCTGATTTCTAACTTAAGCAAATTTGCACATGGTGGCTGGGTTACCTTTGTCATTGCCTCCATCTTCTTTTTCATGATGTTCATCTTACTACGGGCGCGATGGCTGCGCGAACGCCACACTGAATTTGTTGACTTAAAACATTATGTCGGTATGATTCAAGATTTGCAAGCCGACCTTACTGTTCAAAAAGAAGCAACTAATCTTGTGTATCTCGCGGTAGCCGATAGTAAGCGCTACATCGACTCTAATATTATTTACTCTATTTTTAAGAAGAGGCCTAAGCGTGCAGATATATATTGGTTCCTCCATGTAGATACAGTTGATACACCTTTTACAAGCAAATATTCTGTTGACACAATCATTCCCAAAAAGTGTTTCTTTATTCGGATGCGACTTGGTTTTAAAACGGATCATCGTGTGAACCTTCTTTTCAATCAGATCATTCATGAAATGGCGGATAGCGGTGAAATTGATTTAGTGAGCTCGTATCCATCCTTGCATAAGTACAGCATGATGGGCGATTTTAAATTCGTCATCATTCACTCCTGGGCATCCTCTGACAGTGAAATCTCTACCTTCGACAGGCTTATCATTCAAGGGTATCGCATTTTGAAAGAGCACAGCTTGCCTACAGAAGAACTTTATGGTATTGAAGCAGCCAACCTGGAAATCGAGAAGGTTCCGATTCAAGTTGGACCACAAGCCAAAGTGAAAATTAAAAGAGAACGTGACTAACTGGTTGTACTATCCGCATGCGGACACCCCCGTTCGATTTTGACCTTTACAATTTCTGAAATACCTCTAAAATCACTTTAAAGGGAAGATTCTGTCGTGGCATTGATATTGGAATCAGGACGATGTCTAACTCCTGTATCATGCTTCAGAACTACTTAAAGATCACTTTGCGTACCATGTTACACAACAAGTCATACTCCATAATTAACATCCTTGGCCTTTCTATTGGCGTAGCATGTTGCCTGATGTTGGCACTCTATATTCAGGATGAATGGAGCTATGACCAACATCATAAAGACCTTGCAAACATCTACAGGATAAACTCTCACTTTGAAGGAGAAAAGGGTCTTGACAATCTTGGCACTACCTCACCTCCTATTGCAATGGCCATGAAGGATGAAATTCCTGAAATTGAAACGACTGCCCGAATGGTAAATCCTCCAGGCGTTGCACAGAACTTAATTAAATACGAAGACAACCTGTTTTATGAAACCGATGGCTACATCGCAGACTCTACCATCTTTGATATACTTACATACGAGTTTGTTCAAGGCAATCCTAAAAAAGCATTGACAGAAGCCAACTCCGTTGCAATCACTGAAACCATAGCGCACAAAATATTTGGAAGTGAATCTGCGCTCGACAAAATGATTTCTATTAGCCAGGGAGGCGCAGCGGCTGAATATAAAATAACAGGTGTTTACAAATCAGATAAGAAAAGTGTTTACAAAGTCAACTTCTTCATTTCAGCGACAAGTTCGTCTGACTGGGCAAACTACCTCCGTTCAGAGAATGCACAGGGTGAGTGGGCAGGCCAGAATTTTATGCCAGCGTTTGTGAAACTGAAATCCGGCCAATCAGAAGAAGAGACGGAGAAAAAAATGAATCAGGTACTGATTAAACACGGTGCCGAAGACATGAAAGCATTGGGTATCTCTAAGACGCTTACGCTCGAACCTGTAAAAGACCTCTATTTAAAATCTGAAATTGATAAGAGTCCCCGCATTACTTACCTCTATGTAATTGCTTCAATCGCTCTCTTCATTTTACTTATTGCCTGCATCAATTTTATGAATCTTTCTACGGCAAAAGCAACGAAGCGCGCAAATGAAGTTGGCCTGAGGAAGGTAATGGGCGCATTCCGTTCATCTCTTATCAGACAGTTTATGGGCGAAGCATTGGTTATCGTTTTGATTTCAATTCTAATCAGTGTGGTGATGGTACAAACCGCATTACCAATTTTCAACCAGCTCACTGATAAGTCAATATCATTTGGTAGTGAGAACGTGTTGTACTTCGCAGTTACTCTCGCCATCATTACAATTGCTACCGGTATCATAGCGGGAAGTTATCCCGCACTTTACTTATCGTCCTTTCAACCTGCAGAAGTTTTAAAAGGTAAGAGCGCGTTAGGCAATGCATCAAGTTTATTAAGAAGATCCCTTGTCGTTTTTCAATTTATGATTGCCATTGTGTTGGTGTGTGGAATGGTGATCATTACTCAACAACTTAACTACATGCAAGAAAAAGATCTTGGCTTTGATGCACGTGCTAAAATTGTATTACCGCTACGCACCGAATCTGCAAAGAAAAGTTATGAGTCCTTGAAAAAGGAATTAGAGAAGGAATCATTTGTTAAAACCGTTTCCGCTACAGAATATATTCCTGGCTCCATGATTTGGAGTGATATGAATTTTTACAGCTCTGGCGGTAGCATGGACAATGCAAATTTGATCAGACGCAACACCATAGATCAAGGCTATCTGGAAATGATGAACATTAAAATTATTGCTGGCAGATCGTTTAACGACAACAGAGCCTCAGAGAGTAGTAAAAAGTTGATTGTGAATAGAACTGCAGCCAAACGATTTGGGTTAGAGCCCGATAAAATTATTGGTCAACCGCTCTTTTTTGATTGGCAAGGAAAGAAATATGACTTTGAAGTAATTGGTGTAATGGAAGATTATCATCAAACCAGTTTGAAAGAAGAAATCTACCCCACCCTGTTTGAACTGGCAGACTCAACCAACCAGTTTGCATTTATGATGATTAGTGTAAACACAGAAGATTTTAAATCATCTGTTTCTTCGATCGAGGAAAAGTGGAAGACATTAGTAATCGACACGCCTTTCGAGTATTCATTCCTTGATGAAAATATTCAAAAGCAATATGATGAAGACCGCAAGGTGTCGAATATCATAACCAGCTTTACTTTCATCGCCATGTTCATTTCATGTCTTGGTCTTTATGGACTTTCTACTTTCATGGCAGAACGAAGATTTAAAGAAATTGGTGTACGGAAAGTAATGGGAGCCAGTGTCAATCAGATTGTTGGCTTGATGTCGACTGAATTTATCAAGCTGGTTATTATTGCATTGATCATTGCAATACCCATTGCCTGGTATGGTATGACTCAATGGCTGGAAGGTTTTGCCTATAAAGTTCCGATCAGCATAATGGTATTTGTTTATGCTGGTGCAGTCGCTCTGCTTATTGCATTGCTAACTGTCAGTTTCGAATCCATTAAGGCCGCAACAGTAAATCCAGTGAAAAGTTTGAGAAACGAATAAAAGGGTACCGGTTTCCAGTTACCGGATACTGGTAACCGGTAACTGGAAACAACCACTAATAACTATCACCCAACAATTAAAACATGCTCCGTAACTATTTCAAAATCGCTCTACGAAGTTTAGTAAAAAACTCAGTGTATTCTTTTATCAACATTGCCGGACTTGCCGTTGGGTTAGCCAGTAGCATTTTGCTTTTGCTCTGGGTAACGGATGAATTATCATTCGATAAATTTCATAGCAATTCAAATCAAATTCATCAACTATGGATCAATTCTACCTATGATGGACGCGTGAATTCATTTAACTCGGTTCCATTTCCTTCTAAAGATGAACTGAAAACAAAAGACAGTCGCATTAAAAATACTGCTATGACCGATTGGGGAAGCGGCCATCTTTTAACGGTGGGTGATAAGCGTATTAATAATGAAGGACGAATTGTAACCGAAGAATTTCTCGACATCTTTCATTTTCCAATGGTAGCCGGCCAGCCGGAAATTGCATTGGATGAACCGAATTCGATAGTATTAACAGAGGCGACAGCGAAAACATTATTTGGTGATGCAGATCCCATCGGGAAAATTATTCTACTCGATAATAAAAATGAAGTGAAAGTTACGGGAGTTGTGAAAAACATCCCGGACAATTCTTCCATTCAATTCAATTTTCTAATACCTCTTAAACTTTTCCAAAATGAAGAGTTTATAAAAGAAGCAGATGGTGATTGGGGCGATTATTCCTGGCAGGTTTACGTAGAATTGCAACCCGGCATTGACAAAGCGGAAGTTGAATCGACAATCAAAAATGTATTAGTTGAAAAAGGACAAAAGGATATGCCTCGCGAATTCTTCCTCCATCCTATTCTTCGTTGGCGTTTGCATTCTTCTTTTGAGAATGGAAAAGAATCAGGTGGTATGAGTGATTACGTTCAGGGCTTTAGCATCATTGCCATTTTCATCCTTGTCATGGCGTGTATCAATTTTATGAATCTCGCCACAGCAAGAAGTCAGAGTCGTGCTCGCGAAGTAGGTATTCGCAAAAGCATTGGTTCGCGAAGAAAGGAATTGATCTTTCAGTTTATTGGCGAGTCCATACTAATTGCAGCCATCTCCTTTATATTTGCCTTAGTCATTGTTGAGGTATCTCTCCCCTTGTATAACAATTTGGTTAACAAAACTCTTTTCATCAATTACACCAGTCCTGAGTTTTGGTTCTACTCAATCAGTATTATTATCGTTACCGGAGTTTTTTCCGGAAGCTATCCAGCCTTCTACCTCTCTTCCTTTGAACCTGTAAAAGTGTTAAAGGGAAAAATGCAGGTCGGCAAAAATGCAACGCCTCGCCAGGCATTGGTCGTTTTGCAATTTGTATTTGCGACAGGTTTAATCATTGGTACACTGATTATCTCTCAACAAATTCAGCACACAAAAGAAAGAGCACTTGGGTACGATCAGGAAAACTTAATCACGGTTTGGAACAACGAAGAAATTGGCAAGAACTACAAAGCTATTAAGCAAGAGCTACTCACTTCGGGCGCTGTTGTTTCGGTAACAAAATCAAATAGTCCCGTAACTGAAATATTTTCAAATAACTTTTTGGATTGGCCCGGAAAACCAGAAGATCAAAAGGTCCTTTTCACAACCATCGCTACTGAATATGATTACGCTAAGACCCTTGGCGTAAAAGTTCTTGAAGGTCGCGACTTCTCTGAAGAGTTTAAAGCGGACACTGCTTCCATTTTGGTTAATAAGGCTGCTGTCGATGTTATGGGATTGAATGAAACTATTGGAACCCAAGTGACTTTTTGGGGTGAACGCAAAGCAACTATTGTGGGGGTTATCGATAATGTATTAATGGGGTCACCCAACGGGCAAATCAAACCTGCCTTTATTGTTTTCGAACCGCAATGGGTAAGCGCATTAACAATAAGACTTGAAAAAACAGCTAACACAGAAGAATCACTTAAAAAAGTGGAAAGTGTTTTCAGAAAATTGGATCCTGCTCATCCCTTCGAATACGCATTCGTAGATCAACAGTATGCTAAAAAGTTTTCGACCATTACAATGATTAATCGCATTGCTAATCTCTTTACAATTCTTGCCATTTTTATAACCAGTCTTGGTCTTTTTGGTTTGGCTTCCTTCACAGCGGAGCAACGAAAGAAAGAAATTGGAATTCGCAAAGTAATGGGTGCCTCTGTTCCCAGCCTAGTATCGCTTATTGCCAAAGAGTTTTCATGGTTAGTGATTATTGCATTTGCAGTGGCTGCACCCTTATCCTGGTGGGGCTTCAGCAACTTCTTAGAAAGATATGCTTATCGAATTGATTTTCCCTGGTGGGTTATTGCATTCTCAGGATTAGCATGCCTCACTTTTACTTTATTGATTGTGAGTATACAGGCGTTAAAAGCAGCCATGAGTAATCCAACGGAAAGCTTGAGAAGCGAATAAAAAGGTTGCCAGTCGCCAGTTACCGGATACTGGTATCTGGTAACCGGCAACTGGTAACACTAAACAAAAGTAATCGACATATAACCAAACCCCTCAACCATAACAAACCATGCTCCGAAACAATCTCATTATCATTATCCGAAGTTTAATCAGGAATAAAACGTTTAGTCTGATTAACATCCTGGGCTTGTCGATCGGGCTTATTACTTTTTTAGCGATAAGCTTATATGTGGTAGATGAATTTTCCTACGATCGCTTTCATGAGAAGAAAGAAAGAATTTACCGATCTGTAATCAGTGCTGACTGGGATGGACAAACCATGAAGAGGGGAGGCTCACCCAACAAACTCGGACCCACAGCAGCGAAAGAAATTCCCGAGATCGAAAAAGCAACACGCGTCTTTCATCACAACTTTGGTGACATTGGATTTATATCAACCGAGACTGAAAAGTTTTCGGAGTCCAGCTTGTTTTTTGCTGATCCTGAAATTTTTGATGTGTTCACTATTTCTCTTATAAAAGGAAATCCTAAAAAAGTATTGGATCGGCCGGGCACCGTAGTGATAAGCGAATCGTCTGCTAAAAAATATTTTGGGAGTGAGGATCCTATCGGTAAAAATCTTCTCGTTGATAACACAACAAGCCTGGAAGTTACGGGCATCTATTCCGATTTCCCTTCGAACTCATTTTTACAATGCCAGCTCATTGCTTCATTTTCTTCGAATTGGTTTGGTGCAGAGAAAAGTCAAAACTGGGGTAATGCGAGTTTCGATACCTATTTCTTATTGCATAAAGATGTAACGAAGGAAGCTGTTGACAACAAAATCGCAGAGGTGTTAGAACGTAACATAGAGAAAGATGATCGTTGGTTTTCGATAGCCCTTCAACCTCTTCTGGATATTCGATTACATTCGGGTGATCTGACGTCCAGTATTGACAGAAGAGAGTATGGTGATTTTAAACAGGTAAAAATTTTAATAGGATTAGCACTCATCATCTTGTTGATTGCCGCAGTCAATTACATGAACCTTACCACCGCACAAGCGCAGCGGAGAAATAAAGAAGTGGGCATCGCTAAAACCTTAGGTGCAACGTTTGGTCAGCTTAATCGGAAATTCTATTTTGAAGCTTCTGTTTTTGTCTTGCTATCGCTTTTGATTGCAATTACTTTCTTCACTCTTACTCTTCCGGTATTCAACGAATTAAGTGGGAAAAACATATCGCTTGATTTCATTAATCAAAGCTGGTTCTGGATTTCATTCGGGATCGTTTGGTTGTTTCTTACTTTTATATCTGGTGCATATCCCGCACTCTACCTCTCCTCTTTTTCACCGAAGTTAGCCTTACAGAAAACTTCTAATTCTGGTGGACAATCTTCTATTCGAAAAGGATTGGTTGTATTTCAATTTTCCGTTTCCATTATCTTAATCATTTGCTCACTGATCTTTTATAAGCAAATGAATTTCATTCGCGATAAGAAACTCGGCTATGAGCCCGAGCAAGTAATTTCTGTAATGGTATCGGCTGTAAAGGATCGCGATCAGATTGCGTCCGTAAGAACAGAATTTGAATCGCTTGCTGAAGTAACGAGTGTAGCGAGCAGTCAATCCTATCCTGGCATTGGTACAAGCAGCAGAAATATTGTTCGGGAAGGAGGAACAGCTCAGGGAGCTGCCATACTTACTACAAGAGCTACATATGAAGTGTTGGATTTGCTTGGGATAAAATTACTTGCAGGGAAAACGCTTCCTGAAAACAAGGACCCAAAGGATACACTTGTGCAGGTAGTCATTAACAAATCGGCCGCTGATTATTTAGGATTAAGTCCTGAAGAAGCCATCGGAAAACGGGTGAGCATTCAAGGGTTTGATGGGCCAACAGACGTTGTGGGTGTTACAGAAGATTTTCACGTGACTTCCCTTCATCAGAAAATAGGACCGTATTGTTTTCACAATGCAAATACCGAGAGACTTACCTACCTTTTAGTAAAGGTTCAAACAAAAGACTTAGCATCTACCTTAAAACAACTTGAAACCATTTATAAGAAAACAGTGCCATCCGCATTTGAATATTCTTTCCTCGACCAGCAGATGGCAAAACTATATCGTACAGAAGAACGGCTCTCAAACATTGTTTTACTATTTGCAGGTCTTGCTATTTTCATTGCGTGCCTTGGGCTCTATGCGTTAGCATCATTCACAGCAGAACAAAGAATAAAGGAGATTGGTGTGCGAAAAGTATTGGGTGCATCGGTCATTCAAATTGTAAGCATGCTATCAAGAGAATTCATTATGCTCGTGCTAGTCGCTTTTGCCATTGGCATTCCTATAGCATATTACCTGATGAGCAACTGGCTCGAAGGATTTGAGTATCGAACCAGTTTTGATTTGATTGTATTTATTCTTGCGGGTGGAGCAGCTTTAATTATTGCCTGGACCACAGTGAGCTTCGAATCGTTCAGAGCAGCAAGAAAAAATCCAGTAGAGAGTTTGAAGAGTGAATAAAAAGTTATTGGTAATCAGTTATCGGTATTCGGTGGCTGCTTAGATAATATAAATTGAGTAACGAACAACCATCATCGATCAACTAATAATGAACACTCATGCTGCGCAACTACTTTAAAATCGCCATTCGAAGTCTGATCAAAAATCCGGCTTACTCTTTCATCAACATTGGTGGACTTGCCATCGGCATTGCATCGAGCATACTGATTCTTTTATGGGTAGCAGACGAATACTCATACGACACCTTTCACAAAAACTATGAGAACATTTATAAGTTGTATCAAAGTCAACAATGGGCTCAAGGTATAGGAACAGGTAATTCAATGCCCTATCCATTGAAAGAAACGATCAAGAACAAATCAAGTCAGGTGAAATATGTTGTGATGACCAACTGGGGTGAAGGTAATATGCTGCAAGTTGGAGCGAAACGGTTGAACAAAATGGGATTAAGCGCAAGCGAAGATTTTTTCAACATGTTCAGCTTCAATATGGTGAAAGGTGATCCGAGCACTGCACTGTCTGGACCTAACTCCATTGTTATTACAGAATCAACAGCAAAATCTTTCTTTAACGATGAAGACCCTATTAATCAACTCATCAAAATTGACAATGGAGAAGAACTGAAAGTTACGGGTGTAATTAAAGATGTACCAAAACAATCTTTTTTTCGATTCGATTATATTCTACCCTTCGCCTATTATGAATCAACTCAAGGTTGGGTACGCAGATCAAAAGATAATTGGGACAACAACTCCTTTCAAATGTATGTTCAGCTTCAGCCTGGCGCTATAGAGGCCGATGTAAACAATAGTATCAAATACATTATTAAAGACAATAACCCCAAAGCACTCACGACCACATTGTTCCTACATCCCATGAGCAAATGGCGGTTGTATTCCAATTTTGAAAATGGAAAGAATACCGGAGGAATGATTGATTACGTACAGCTCTTTACAGCCATTGCTATTTTTGTGATGATCATCGCCTGCATCAACTTTATGAATTTGGCAACGGCTCGAAGTGAAAGCCGGGCACGCGAAGTGGGCATTCGTAAAAGTGTTGGATCGAGAAGAAAGGAATTAATTTTCCAGTTTTTAGGAGAATCATTAATGATTACGTTTATCTCCTTTCTGTTTGCTTTAGTCGTTGTCGAGCTACTGCTTCCAGCCTATAATACGTTGGTGGAGAAAAATATTTCGGTTACCTATTCTAATCCTTGGATTTGGAGTTCAGCTTTAGCACTGGTTTTAGTAATTGGTATCTTTTCCGGTAGCTACCCAGCTTTTTACCTCTCTGCATTTCAACCTGTTAAAGTATTGAAAGGGAAAGTAAATGCAGGAAAGGGTGCCAGCACTCCACGACAAGTACTTGTTACTTTGCAGTTTGGGTTCTCAATATTTCTCATCATTGGTACACTGGTGATCTATCAACAAATCATGCATGTGAAGAATCGTGACATCGGTTACAATCGCGAAAACCTAATGCAAATCTGGACTAACAATGAATTGGAAACCAATTTTCAAACGATTCGGGAAACGCTTATGAGTACAGGTGTTGTGAAATCAGTTTGCAAAAGCAATAGTCCCATAACTTCTATTTTCTCAAATAACGAAGTACAGTGGGCCGGTATGCCCGAAGGTCAGCGCGTTGGATTTACTACCATTGCTACTGAATACGATTACTCTGAAACCATGGGAATAAAAATGCTGGAAGGCAGAGATTTCTCACGCGATTTTAAAAGTGATTCAACTGCTGTAGTCGTTAATCAAGCTGCTATCGATCTGATGGGAATGAAAGATCCATTAGGTCAAAAGATAAAAGCAAATGGTCAAGACTATGAGATCATTGGTGTAATGCCAAACGTGATCATGGATTCTCCTTATAAACCAGTAGAAGCGCTGACTATGTTCTTCGATCCGAGTTGGAGCAGCACCATTACGATTCGTCTTAACAAAACAGATGATCTTAAAAGTTCTATTGATCAAATTGAACAAGTATTTAAAAAACTAAATCCGAATTACCCATTTGAATATCGGTTTGCAGATACCGATTTTGCAAGAAAATTCTCCACCATCAACCTGATCAGCAGGCTGGCTGGCGTCTTTGCTTCATTGGCAATTGTGATTACATGCCTTGGACTTTTTGGATTGGCTGCGTTCACGGCTGAGCAACGCACCAAAGAGTTAGGTATTCGTAAGGTATTGGGTGCCTCTGTAGCGAGTCTTGTAATGTTAATTTCAAAAGATTTTTCAAGACTTGTGATCTTAGCCTTTATTATCTCTGCACCTATCGGCTGGTGGTTCTTGTCTGGCTTCTTAGAGCGTTACCCCTATCGCGTAGAAATTTCGTGGTGGGTTTTACTGATTGCCGGAGCGGGGTCGCTGGTACTGGCACTCATTATTGTGAGTACACAGGCAATGCGTGCTGCATTAGGTAATCCGGTGAAATCGTTGAAGAGTGAGTAAATAGTTACCGGGTTCCAGTTCCCGGACACTGGTAACCGGTAACTGGAAACCGGCAACCATGAGCAGAGTTTAAAACGATACGAAATCTTTTACATTAAGAATATTCATGCGATAAAGAATACACAAACCATTTCCCGATTTTATAACTTTAAACAAAGCCACTACTATGTTTAAGAACAATTTCAAAATCGCCCTTCGTAGCCTTTCTAGGCAAAAGATTTACACGCTCATCAATGTATTGGGTCTCGCAGTCGGCATTGCAAGTTGTTTGCTGATTGTTCTTTTTGTTCGCCATGAATTTTCATATGACAAATTCTTTGAGAATGGTGATCGGATTTATAGAATGGCGTTGGAGCGAAAATATCCCAACCACTCTACATTCTATTCGGTGGTTCCCCATTCCTTCGCTGCTGTTGCTAAAAAAGATTTTGCGGAAATAGAAGAATCAACCATGGTCTTTGGGGGACAAGATGTTCGCGTTTCCTATCAAGATGAAAAAAATGAAGTAAAGAGATTTGATGAAGAATATACTGTATTTGTAGATAGCAGCTTCTTTAACATCTTCAGTATCAAATTTATTAAAGGAGATCCTTCGAAAAAATTTGGCAGTACCAGTGATATTATCTTAACAGAAGAAATGGCAAACCGCTACTTCGGTGAAACTGATCCTATTGGTAAAACCATTAGTGTTTGGGACACTCCTTATAAAGTGACCGGTATCTGTGAAAATATTCCCACCAACTCGCATTTTAAATTTGGTTCTCTTGTTTCCTCGTACGATCCTCGCAGACGTAATCGTGAAAACTTTACATCCTTCTCAGCATACATTTATTTTAAACTTAAGTCCGGCAGTGACGCTCCTGCCCTGGAAGCAAAATTCCCAAAAATGGTGGATACCTATGCTGCTGCTGAAATTGAGCGAGACTTAGGTAAGTCGTGGGCTGATTATAAAAAAGAAGGAAATGGATATCGTTACTTTTTACAACCGCTTACTTCCATTCACCTCGATCCCACTCACCTGGAATATCAAATGAAATCGCATGGAAACATCACATCTGTTTATATTATGATTTCAGTTGCTATTTTAATTCTGGTTATTGCCTGCATCAACTTTATGAACTTATCAACAGCGCGGTCTTCAGAGCGTGCGAAGGAAGTTGGTGTTCGGAAAGTAATGGGATCATTCCGTCAACAACTCATAGTTCAATTTTTAACAGAGTCATTTATACTCAGTGCACTTGGCGTAATGATAGGTGTGGCGATTGTTGCATTTGCATTACCTTACTTCAACAACTTAACACAAAATCCATTGTCGCTACCGATGGATGCTCCCTCCATTGCAATTATGCTTTTAGTTGCTGCATGCGTTGGCTTGCTTGCGGGCATCTATCCGTCTTTTGTGCTTTCTTCTTTTAATCCGATCGTGGTGATGAAGGGCGCGTTCACGGGTAGTGCAAAGGGAAAATGGATTCGGAATGGTTTAGTGGTATTTCAATTCTGGATCTCCATTGTGTTGATGATTGGAACGTTGGTGATACAACAGCAAATGAAATTCATGGAAGAAAAATCTCTAGGCTTTGATAAAGAACATGTGCTTGCTATCGAGAAGGTATTTAATGTAGACAACCACGCCAAAACACTCATTGAAGAAATCAGGCAGATGCCAGAAGTGGTTGCGTCCGCAGGCACTTGGGCGCTCCCCGGAAGCGAAGGAGATTTTGCAGGCATTCAGTTTCGGCCAGAAGGATCATCTGAAATTCTCACTACTAAAACGATGGTAGTTGCAGATGGACTCGGTGAGACTTTGGGTTTGGAATTAAAAGAAGGCAGATGGTATTCAGACCAAACCAATGATTCATTATCAATCATGGTAAACGAATCCACTGTTAAGGTAATGGGTCTGGAAAATCCAATTGGTAGAAAGTTGATTCAGCTACAGGAACGGGAAGAAGGAAACGTGACCGTAACGTTTACCATTACTGGCATCATAAAAGATTTCAATTTTATTTCCTTAAGGGATAATGTAACACCATTGGTTATTCAAAGTAATGAGAGTTATGGTGGCGGTACGGGTTACATTGCTGTTCGGATCAAGCCTGGTCAGACTGCGTCTGCTATCACAGCACTGGAACAGAAGTGGAAAAAAATAGCACCCGAACAACCTTTCAAATTTTCTTTTCTTGACGAACGCATCAATCAACAATATAAAGCTGAACAACAAACCGGAAAATTATTCGGAGTATTCTCAAGCCTTGCCATTTTCGTTTCCTGCATAGGTTTGTTTGCACTCTCTGCATACATTACCAGCCTGAGAACAAAAGAGATTGGTGTTCGAAAAGTTTTAGGTGCTTCCGTAAGCAGTGTAGTGGTGTTGCTGGCAAAAGATATCACGCGCATTGTAGCGATCGCCTTCATTTTGGCTGTTCCCGCTGCATGGTATATTATGGAGAATTGGTGGTTACAAAATTTTGCCTATCGCATTGGTGTGAGTGTCTGGATGATTGTTGCCTCGGGGGCTGCGGCAATCATCACAGCATGGATCACGGTAAGTTATCAATCGATTAAAGCGGCTGTAGCAAATCCTGTGAAGTCGTTGCGAAGCGAATAAAAAAACATCATACCAAGGAGTGACATTTTATCGGGCAAGAAATGGCCTCTAATAATATGTCACTCCTATTCGAAGTTGAAATTATCCAATGATTAAATTCATCGTCATCAAGAAGCTCTATTCGTAAAGCTCAGTCGCTCTATTCTTTTTGGCGAAAATAAAATCGGGAGAACACCCAAAATCATACAAATAGAACCTGCTCCAACATTTAAGAGCGCACTAGCAAAGAATTCTCCTGATGAATAAATAATTAAAATTAGGATTACGGAAAAAGGTAGCGAACAAGCCAAAATGTTCATTGCAAAATCAAGATCGAAAGTCTTATCGTAATCAAATTGTTTTTTCTCGAGTTTACTCACCATCGCCATATGAGCGAAAGGCCAAAAGCTACAGGCACTTTGCGGCAACACAACAATTAACAACATAGTGGCCAAATCTTTTACGGGTAATACGGCCAATAATATCCCACTGATAAAAAAGGCTAATCCTGATCGAAGAAATAAAAATGCAAAAATCGTACGCACTTGCTCCATTGTTAATTTCATTGATATGCCAATGAAAAGTAAAACCAGGGGTGTCATGATGAGGCTGATCTTATCAATACTCATTTGGACAAAGACAGGCAATGAGTCGAAACTTAATCCGAGACCCAGCATGACAATGGCGGCAAGAATGACCAGATTAACGGGTTCTTCCAACAAAGCCAGGAAAAGATCCTTCAACTTTGACCGTTTACTGGTCACCGCTATTTCGTTAATGCGATAGTACCAACGCATCGCAACCATGTAAGCGATAACCAATACAAAGACTTTGTTTCCTACATCAGCCAGTGCCGCAAGGGCAAGCGAGCTTTCACCTGAATATTCAATAATAAATGGGAAACAGGAAAGACCAGGTGCCAGTGACGGAATCAATAAGGTAATTGACCTATATTGATTTTCAGGAATATTCAGAATGGGACGAAGTGGAAGTTTATCGATGACAACGAATAAAATAAGATTGAAACCAATTGCCAGAAGGGGTACCAAAATCATTTCAATAGAAAATTCTATTTTCAATAGAGCAATGAAAATTGTTGCCGGAAGGGCCAGACTTAAGATAATTGTTTTAATACCTTCTTTCTGATCCTTTGATGCAATTTTTTTTTGCATCAAATATCCTAACGTGATGATCAAGATCAGATAAACTGTTTTGGTTACCGCTGGACTCATTGCTGACAGCAGCTAGTGCTTTATGGATCCGAACTTAACTTTCATATTACTTCGTTGAGAGATTTGACGAAGAGTTCAACCTCTTCGCGAGTTCCCATACTCACGCGTGCATAAGGTTTATCATTAATCGTATAACCCCGAATGCCAACCGCTTTCGCCATCATTTTATCTACAAAATCTTTGGCAGGTATTTCAATCGGAAAAAGAATGAAACTGGTATGCGAGGGAATCGGATTTAGTCCGGCTTTTTTCAATTCAATGAAAACATAGTTTCGCATTTCAATATTGTTTTTGCGAGTAAGTTGTTGAAATTCCACATCTTCCATACTGGCCATGGCACCTTCCAACGAGGTAACGCAAATCCCCATTTCCGTTCGCACCAAATTCTGAATGAGCTTTATGCGTTCCGGCTTTGCCACCATATACCCCATCCGCAATCCTGCCATGCCATGAATTTTCGAAAACGTACGAGCAATGATCACATCGTGACCATCTCTCACCAGGCCAACACAAGTTTGTTTTTCAGGGTCCTCAAGTAACTCAAGATAGGCCTCATCAATGAACACAGGAACTTTAGAAGACACCTTCTCACAAAATGATTTGATATCCGCGGTACGCGTTAACGTGCCAGTGGGATTGTTCGGATTACATATGTAAACAAGTCTAGTCTCACTATCAATAGCCGATGCCATCGCGTCTAAATTATGAGCATATTCTTTTGTAAGCGGAATGTTTTTCCAAGTGGCACCAATTGCCTCTGCTGTTTTAACAAGCGACAAATAGGAAGGATCTGCAGAAATTACATTACCTCCTTTCATGCACAACGCAATGGCCGTCTTCTCGAGAATGTCGGTTGATCCAGGTGCAAGAAGAATATGATCTTCTGGAACACCTTCTTTTTTGGCAAGCATAGCAACCATCTTAAAGGCGCTGTTATACATGTACCGATTACCTTTACTGGCGCTCTCGGCAATAGCCTTGATTGCTTTTTTACTTGGTCCCCAGGGATTTTCATTGGCCAGTAGCCTGGCTTTCATTTCAGGAAAATCAGAAGGCATAATTCCATAGGGCTCGTCCAGACTGTAACTACCCTTATACGGTTTCATGCCAAACGCCGGACGAGCAAGAGTGGGTGTTGGAATAGCGAGCGAGGTAATAATAGTACCCGTAAGCAGTGCACTACGCTTTAACCATTCTCTTCTATTGTGTGTAGAGGGTGTCATCATAAGTTTATTTAGAGTAATGAGATTTAGAGTAGGTATTGAATTACGAAATGAGCTGAATTATCTACTGCACAATTAAATATAGTGACAAGAAGTAAGGCGTTGAAGAAAACACTCCAGGTATTACACAATATTTCTATACAAACGTTTCCAATTTTTCCACAATCGAAGTAGATTTTCCGTGAGTGTTATGGTGGGCAAAAAGACTATCATCACAGGGGGTTTGACATAAACCGTTGGCAAAAGAAGTTTCACATTTTAACGCAAAACAAAGGTCTTTAATTTTAGACACAATACCCCACAAACCTCCATCACCCCACTTGCATTCTTCAATGTTGAATCTCCGATAAGTTAAATGGTAAGTTTTTGTTTATGCTGTTACGCTGATGCAAGTAGCATGGCAAGAAGGATAAAAAGTATCTTCATTTAAGAATCTCATCTGGGAAACATCACTGCACTGTCGTTTACTTCTAACGGGTGCTCTTTCAAAAGCTTGTACATTTCAGCACCCGCCATAATAACAGGTCCATATCCATGCGCTGCATAAACATTTATCGGACGGTAGTAATAAAATGCAGGATCGAACGCCATGCCAGTTCCCACGCATGTTCCTTCCACTTGCCCTTTATCATTTATTTTTGTGCTTACTGCATTCCACGCCAGCAATGCCATGGGCGCATGAGCTTCGCGATTAATCCAACCACGATTAATGGAATGAGCAATGCAATACGCATAAATAGCAGTTGCTGATGTTTCCAAATAAGAATCTTCACGATCTAACAACTGATGCCAAAATCCTTCACCCGATTGTCGCGTAGCAAGACCTTGAATATGTGACTGAAGTAACTCCAGTATGGCTTTTCTCCCCGGATGATTTTCCGGCAAAACATCGAGCACTTCAACTTTGGTGAGCAAGGCCCAACCATTCGCTCGCGCCCAATGAAACTGTGGATGAACATTCATACTCTCTACCCATCCGTGCATATACAATCCTTTCTCTTTGTTAAACATGCGTTTCGAAAACTGTGTGATTTGTTTTACGGCTTCATCGTAATACTTTGAATCCCCTGTAAGCTTTCCCATTTGTGCGATAGCCGGAACACTCATGTACATATCGTCTAACCAAAGTGTATTCGGGAGGGGACGATTTCTTGCCATTGTACCATCCGCCAAGCGATACTCTTTCGTCATGATGTAATTGATATAGTTATCAATCAGTGGACGAACGTTTCCCTGTACACCTGCGCGCTCAGATTTGATCATGGCTGCGCACATCGCACCAGCATCATCGAGTGCATGTGGTTCAACAATTTGTCTTAATGGATTTCGAACATCCGGATAGGCTTTCGCGAAGGTTTGAAAGTAGGGTGTTATCTCAGATAAAAATCTGAAACGGTTTAAGGTGTAATCGGTATAGCGTTTATCACCTGTGATTTCACCCGTCAGCAACATGGCACCATAGGTAACACCCCATTCGTAACTGGTTAGTCTGAAATCTCCCGGTTTTAGAATCGCATCTTTATCTGGTTTTTTAAAATCCTGAATCAACTCACTTGTTTTACTATTGACAACCGCAGGCGGGGTATTAGCATCCAGATAAGTAAACACACGATCAAGCACTTTTTTAATGTCATCGGGTTTCGTTGTTCCATACGGAATTTTATACTCCGGTGGCAAAGCATGCAAGGGTATAGTGGTATCATTTCCTTTTGCAGGAATTTGCGCTTGACCTTGAATTATTATTGACACGAATAGAAGAATCAAGGAAGCTTTACAATTAAATTGCCTCATGCTGTTTTTAGGTTTTTTACTGAATAATCTACTTCATCGGTCAAACCAAAAATGGATTCTAACCTGTAGCAAACTGTCTTTTCGCTCCGGGCTTAATGCTGGTCAGATCTCCAATTTTTACTGGCATACCAGTCTCACAACTTTTTCGCGCAGCAATACCTACTAGTATGGAAAGTGCACCATCTCTAACATTCGCAGCCTGGTTTAATGGATCTTCGGTTACTCCTCCGAAAATTTTATCTTTTAAAAGTTTATCACCACCACCATGACCACTTGTGCCATGAGGCACGCGGATAAACTCACGTGTGCCAAAATTTTTCTCAAGCACAATTTCATCATAAGGTTTATCTTCAATCGGATTGCTTTCTTCTATCCACACATCCATTCTTCCCTTCGTTCCATTAAAGGCAATGCGATACCCTTCATAAGGAGAATAGGTAGTAAGTGAATAACTTACTTGAACGCCATTAGCATACTTTATTGTAGCCGCCATCTTATCGTAGATATTAATATCTTCTTTAAACACGCAACCATCACGCAGATATCCATCGTGTTTTTCATGATCAGTATACAATGCTACATAGTCTGGCTTCTTGGTAATATCAAAATAGAACTTGCAATTACTTTTATGCGGACATGGTCTGCAGTTGGTATAACGGAATGGATTGTTTTTTTCGTAAAAATTTAACGCTCCGGTAGCATATACTTCAAATGGATCTGATTCAATCCACCAGTTGAGTAAATCGAAATGATGGGTTGCTTTGTGAACCCACAATGTTCCTCCTTTTTCTTTCAAACGATGCCAGCGTCTGAAATAATCTGCACCGTGACTTGTGTTGAGATACCAATGAAAATCGACAGAGGTAAGTTCACCAATCGCGCCACTTCGCAGCAACTCATACATCTTCGCGCGGTGTGGAGAATACCGATAGTTAAACGTTACCGTAACTTTCTTTCCGGTTTTCTTTTCAGTTTCTAAAATGGCTTCACACTTTTGTTCATCGGTGGTCATTGGTTTTTCGGTGATGATGTTGGCACCAAGTTCCATTCCACGAATAATAAATTCGTGATGAGTAGCATCTACCGTAGTGACAATGAGTGTATCGGGCTTAACTTCCTTCATCATCTTTTCAAAATCAGTAAAGGTCGGACAGTTGAATCCTGCAGTCTTCTTAAAATACTCTACACGTCCAGGATTGACATCACACAATCCCACATACTCTACTTTATCAGCATAGTTGACTTGAACATCTTTCGACCACATACCCAACGCTCTGCTCCCGGTACCGACAATAGCAATTCTTTTTTTCGTACCCACCGACCATCCTGATGCAGAAACCGCATTCAACGGATTTAACATCATCGCTCCGGCCAACGCTGTTCCGGTTGTTGCCATAAATTTTCTGCGTGATAGATTGTTGTCGTTCTTCATATTGATCATGTTAATTGATTTTAAAAATAAAAGAAGAGGATGTGTTGTACCTGCCACCTTGTGATGCTGTAAAAAGATAAACCGGCTTTCCATTTCGGATCAGAAGTTGTGGCCTCTCCAATCGGCCATACCTTTTTAAATATTCAGGAGGTGGAGGTTCCTCAACATAACTGCGCACTGGGTTATAAGCAATCAACGGTTCTGACCATTGTAACCCATCTGATGAATCAAGATAGAGTCCTACTTCGTGATTATAAAATCCCATATCACGAGCAAGCATCCTAAACTTTCCATTCTCCAACCAAACAAAAGCATCTTCAAGTTGCGAATTATTTCCACGTGCAGAAAAATCCAGAAGCGGGTTATTCTGATACTTTACATAAGGTCCTTCCAATGAATCAGCGATGGCCACTCCATACTTTCGATTTCCACGTACTGTACCCGAAGCAGTTTCATATTCTTTTGTATTCCACGATTTATAATACAGCCAATATTTTCCATTTGAATTTTTGACTACAGCAGGATTGGTTGTACAATGATCATCCCATGCTCCAACGTCTCCGGCTTCAAGCAGTGGTTTATCGGGGCGCTTCCATGGACCATATAAAGAATCGGCAGTTGCCAATCTTATTCTCTTGGTGTTTGTCTTGCCATTCGAGTTGCCCATATAATAAAGGCAATACTTTCCATCGATTAATTGGATGTGGGGATTATGACAAGTTGTTGCATCCCAAAAATTGCCGCCCCTTGGTGCAAGAACCGTTTCAACATATTGGAATGGCTCTTCCGGTGAATTCGCAACAGCGTGAGCAATTTCACAACCGTTTAACCATCCACCCATTTTACGTTCGGCTTTCCAACGCGAAAAGAATACATGTACTTTTCCATCGGGTCCATCAATCGGAGCATTGCACCACACATAATAATTTTCCATTTCCAGATTCCGGCCAATGACTTTAAGTGAGCGACAAAAGTCAGATGTTTGATCATGTTGATTCCTGGCAATTGCGGAACTCATTTTCAAAAATGGCGCAATCGCAACGAACTTAATAAAGGCCCTTCTTGACGGTATAGTAGATAAAAAATTCACTAGTTGTTGGTAAAGTGCAATCGATTGCTCAATTTTAAAATTATTCCGGATATGACCAGCAACTGTCCTGTACTATACTGAATTTTTATGGATGGCTAAAAGGTTCTGGAAATGGTAAATGGAAATGGGTAACGGATTTTAAATACTTGCTGAATGAAGGAGAAGGAACTAGAATGCTTCGTTGAAATTCGGATTGATCATGAATCACGGATTCCCAAGTACCTCCAGATTGTGAATTCAATCACGGAAGATATTGAGCGTGATATTTTATCCGTTGGTCAGCGTGTGCCATCCATCAATGAAATCAGCGAAGAGTATTATTTATCACGCGATACTGTTGAAAAGGCGTACAATGTGCTGAAAGAAAAACAGATCATTGTTTCAGCAAAAGGAAAGGGGTATTACGTAGCCCGAAGCATTGCGCCATCAAAAGTAAATGTATTGTTTCTGCTTAATAAATTAAGCTCGTATAAATTAAGAATCTATAACTCATTTGTAAACAGCCTTGGTCATCATGCACAGGTAGACCTAACGATCTATCACTGCGATCCAAAACTATTTTTAAATACGCTCAATGAAAATATGGGGCGCTATGATTATTATGTAGTGATGCCTCACTTTAAAGATGAAAACGAAATTCATCAAGGCACCAGTATGGAGGTGATCGAAACCTTGCGGAAAATTCCAGAGGATAAATTGTTAATACTGGATAATTATATTCCTGAATTGAAGAGAAATGTCGCTGCTGTGTATCAGGATTTTAAAATGGATATCTATAAAGCGCTAGAAGAAGGAAGTGAAATTTTGAGACGTTATAAGAAACTTATTCTGGTTTATCCTAAAAAAACAGTCTACCCCTACCCTATTGAAATTCTCCAAGGCTTTCAAAAATTCTGCACTGACTATAATTTTGGTTTCGAAGTACTGGATGAAATTTACCAGGACATGGAATTGCGCGCGGAAGATGCCTACATTATTATAGAAGAAGCAGATCTTGTAAACCTGGTGAAGCAGGCACGTGATAAGAAATTTGTTTTAGGTAGGGATATCGGCATCATTTCTTATAACGACACCCCGCTAAAAGACTTACTGGGAGTAACAGTGATCTCCACCGACTTTCAAGTGATGGGTGAAACAGCTGCCTATATGATTCTGAAAAAGAAAAAGGAGTTGGTGAAGAATGTGTTTAGTTTTATAAATAGAAATTCAGCGTAAAATAGTCGATAGTCCATGGTCGATGGACCATTGACTATGGACTATCGACTACTATTGCATTCGTTCCAATCCTTCCCACTTCACATTCCACTTTCCATCTTTCGGAAATCCTGGATTTACTTTTTCATTTCCATCCCATCCTGCACACATCATAGCTATTGCAGCTAATGTTCCTCCATTGCCAGGAAGATAAAGTCGTAAGCGTTCGTTCTGATAATTGTGACCATTCACGAGGTAGGTATTTTTTTGAACACCCATCAGCAAAGCATTGATCGCTTGCTCTGGTTTATTTAGTCGTGCAGCTGTCATGGCAAGCAAAGGATAATCCCAACCCCACGTAGTTTCCCATTGCCAACGATTCATTATTTCATCGAAGGTATTGGCCATGATCGTTGAATCAATCCGACTATTAAAAGGAAGAAATCCGAAAGCACCCACTACTGCAGGGTGATCTCTTCTGTATTGATCATCTGCATACGCATTCGGGGTAGTTGAATTGGGCAGATATAAATTGCTGTTCACAGCAAGGGGAGCAAGGTTACGTATTACTTCATTCCACTTTTCATTCTCTTCCAATTTTAATCGTCTGCGCCATTCTTGTGCAGTTGTTAATCCATAGTACCAATATTGAAGTTCATATGCAGGATCATCTGTCTCCGTTGCTTTAAAAATTTCCTGGGCGGGAATTAAAGGATGACACAAATGATACTTTCCATTCTTTAGCCTGACAAATGAAGCCATAAAATCTGTCGTGTTGAATACAATGTCTTTATACTTATGAAGCGTTGCTTGGCTTGAATCATTTCGATAAAACAATTCAGCAAAATAAATAGGATGTGGTTGTTGCCATATAATGAAAGCCCCAACACTCGATGGACTTTCGTTACCATATGGATCCGTCATCTTTTGCCAACGAGCGCCTTCATAGTCTTGCCATTGTGCTGTAGCTTTTGCCTTGGGGGTTACATCACTGTACCATTGCATACTTTTCTCCAGCAAGTCTGCCCGATTCCATAATGCAAAGTGAGCAGCGTGCCACCAATGCATTTCCAAATGAAACTTTCCATACCAGCTATTCATGGTCAATCCGGTTTCTTGTGGTGGCAATGAACCAGCGCATTGAATCTTAGTAAGGTATTGCGATAAGACTACTCTTCTCTCTAATTCCTTCGCTTGAGGATCAGTACAGTCAGAAAAGTCAACTGCACCACCCGAGGTCCAGAATTTCTCCCAATGCTCAATACTGTTTTTCTCTGTCGCAGAAAAATCCGATTGAACGAATGAACTATCTCGCGAAAACTCCATTGAGAACTCCAATGATTCCTCCCTGGCATCTGGACTTAATACAAACTGATGTCTCCGTATTTCTTTTATTTCTGTATTATTCTTCCAGCCCACGTTAACAAAGTAAGTAGTTGAATCCAGTTCACGTTTTATTAGAGCGGAATGTCCTTCATTGGAAATAAGAGTTGAACGATGTTTCTCTGGACTTTCAAAATCATAACCAGGACAAACATGACAATCTTTACCATAAGGAAAATTCATTTTAATCTTAAGGCGTTCCTTTTCAATCAATGGAGATTCGATGCGAACAGCAATTCTATCTTGTTGCTGATGACCATATAAAATAACACGAACAGGGATACCTTCTATCTCATAGGTGCTTTCAATTTTACCTGTCCAAAGATCAAGTTGTTGATTGATGTTAGTAAGATCAGCAAGCGTGACTTCGTCACCATTTTCTTTCAACAAAATCAAACCTATTAACCCGAGATGAAGTCTATGTGGATTAGCGCGAAGTACTTTTGTTGCCTCACCTGCCCTACCTTCAGATTGCTGAACGGCATAAGGAGTTTTCGTTGAATCACATGATTCATAAAGTTTTGCTACATCCTCTACACTGAAATTCTCATTCGATGGAGTACTGTGCCATCCCCATTGCGACTGAGTACCCAATGCAATTCCATTTTCATAGTCTTTATAAAATGTTTGCAGACCACTTGCATCTACCGTGAAAGCAAACTCACCATTGCCAACGGACAATGATCCAAGTGTATCCACATCATGTAACACAACATTGTGTCGTGTTACGAGTGCCTTTCTGTCAATAGGAGAATTGATGGATGATTGAGTTGAGCAGCTAAGCAACAACAGAAATAGTCCGAATAAAATAAAATTAAATTGTAAGATGATCTTTACCACAGGAAGTTTCAATTTGAATGGTTGTGAATCGATAGGCTAAAAGTCTACAAACCAAGAGAGAAATAAAAGACATAAATTATTCAAAGCAGGATAGTACGTGAAGGTTGTTTAGAATTGAGGTGTTAATTTTAAGTTGACCAGAAAAAATCACTACGACCAATGAGAATTTTATCCGTCTGTCTTTTCCTTATCACGCTCTCCTTCTCGTTACCGATAAATGCTCAGAAAAAATTACCAGCAAATGAAAAAACGCTAGAGGCAATGCGATTGACAAATAAATACTTTATGGAGAAATGGCCAGATGTTGGAAAGCGTTTGGTGACCGAGCGTTCACGCGCCAGCAACATCTGGACACGTGGGGTTTATTATGAAGGATTGATGGCGCTTTATAAAATTGATCCGCAGCCTACTTATCTGGATTATGCTACCCGCTGGGCCGACTTTCATAAATGGAATTTACGCGATGGTGAAACCTATACCCGAAACGCAGACAATCAGTGCGCGGGACAAACGTACATCGATCTGTACGTATTGGATCCACAACCTTATAAAATCGAAAAGATAAAAGCTTCGATCGACAGCATGATGCGAACTGCTAAAATCGATGACTGGAGTTGGGTTGATGCCATTCAAATGGCCATGCCCGTATTTGCACAACTTGGTGTAGTCTATAAAGATCCTACCTATTGGGAACGCATGTTCGAGATGTACATGTTCACGCGCAACAATCATGGTGATAAAGGCCTCTTTAATACACACGATAATTTATGGTGGCGCGATAAAGATTTTGATCCACCATACATCGAACCAAATGGAGAAGATTGTTATTGGTCTCGTGGAAATGGTTGGGTGTTCGCTGCGTTGGTACGTGTGCTCAATACTATTCCAAAAGATGCACCACATCGAAAACAATACGAGGATGATTTTAAAGCTATGGCAGAAGCTCTGGTGCCAATACAACGAAAAGATGGATTCTGGAATGCAAGTCTTCACGATCCAAAAAATTATGGCGGTAAAGAAACAACCGGAACTTCACTGTTTGTTTATGGCATGGCATGGGGCGTTAACAATGGATACTTACCTGAAAAAAAATATCAGCCTGTTATTACAAAAGGTTGGAATGCAATGATGAAAGATGCAGTTCATCCGAATGGTTTTCTAGGATATGTTCAAGGTACTGGCAAAGAACCGAAAGACGGACAACCCGTAACACATACCTCTGTTCCTAATTTTGAAGACTATGGATTAGGATGCTTTCTTTTGGCGGGTTGTGAAGTTTTTAGGACTGTCGCTAAAAAATAAGTTGTTTATCGCTAAC
The DNA here is from genome assembly GCA_031388805.1 of Chryseolinea sp. Taxonomy (GTDB): domain Bacteria; phylum Bacteroidota; class Bacteroidia; order Cytophagales; family Cyclobacteriaceae; genus Chryseolinea. The sequence goes on along the minus strand of JANMRZ010000198.1, from coordinate 27,442 downwards.
TATTTTTTTCAACATCATCGTTAACTATTAACGCTCTAATTTTCAATTCGTGGTTTCATTTCAATGGAATTGTAACGCACTTCCTTCATAAGCGAAAGATAATTTCTTATAAAAAAAAGAGGGCAGCCTACCCAAGGCAACCCTCTTCTTCATTCTAACTAACCCAACGGAGTTATAATAAACATTATGCGACGTAAAAGTACAAGGTGACATGCTTACAACTATCCTGTACTGTACTTTACTGCCTGATGTCTATTGAAAATATTCACTGCATAGCATCATGCAATGCGCAACAAAAAAGGGGTCATCTTTGAAAGACGCCCCTTTTTCTTATCTAAAAATTTCCTGTTGTTATAAAATCAATATCCTGGATTTTGAATTGCAGCACGTTGTTCGGCATTCAATGGCTGACCATTTTCAAATACACGTTCAATGTGCGCCTGTGGTATTGGGCGTAGCTTATGGAATGGCTGAACATTTGAAGCCGCCAAGGAGTGAAATTGTTTCACCCTTTCATAGAGTGTTTCGGTCCGCACTAAATCATTCCATCGGTGAAGTTCACCAAGTAGTTCGCGTGTTCTTTCATTTAGGATAAAGTGAACAAACCGAGTTTCTTTTGTTGTTGCTGAAGCCGGGTAGAGTTCCAATGGTACGTCAACATCCCAATATGATTCTGTAATGACTAATGCAGGTGCTGTGCTGGCAACATCTCCATATGCTCCACCTTCTGTTTTCCAAAAATGAGTTGGCTTTGCTTCACCTGCTTTGTAAGCAGCACGCGTTCTTAATAGGTTGATGTATTCAACGGCTTTGGTATAATTTCCTAATCTACCATACGCCTCCGCTGCTATTAAATAGGTTTCTCCCAATCTTGCCATAAGACCATCACGTCCGGCAAATTCTGTTGCTACATCTAAACGCGTAGGATCCATCCATTTCAACAAGGTAGGAAACTCAGAGTTAGACCACTTGTTCTGCGGAAACCATGTATACGGTCTCTTACCAATTTCTGCTGCACTGGCAGTTACATCCATGGTAACAAAAAATGCAGTATCTCCTAAAGCAAATTTAGCTTTACCAAGTTTAGAAGCATCTACATACCCTGCATTTACTTCATCCTGACTCCACTTCGGAATCGTGGCTGCATTGTTGCAAAAATATGCTGTCCTGAAATTCTTGTAGAAGCGCGAATCATTCCTACGATCCGATACATTAATGGTATACGGTGTTGGTCTGAGTCGTCTGAAGGGTCTACCGTTAGCAATGTCTCTTGACATACCCGGCTTTGTATCATACGTCATTTGGAAATATAAATGAATCCTGTTTCCAGAGTTGGCTAGCAGCAAAGCATTATTATTAAACTGAGCAGATAAAATTACTTCAGTATTCGCTTCGTTCGCTACTTTCCATAAGTCTGCGAAATCATTCATCAATGAATATTTTCCAGAAGCGATGACAAGATCAGCATAATAGACAGCACTGTCCATGTCAGTAGTTTTTTGTCCACGCTCATCTGCTACTGCACTTCCCCGAGTTAAGTATACCTTAGCCAAAAAATGACGTGCTGCTCCTTTCGTAATTCTTCCACGTTGTGCTTGCGTCTCTGGCAAAACAGCTTCAGCAGCAATCATATCTTTTAGAATGACCTCATAAACATCAGCCACTGGCAATCGTGGAAATTCCAACCTCACTCCTTTTGTTGACTCCAGGGTAATGGGTATATCTCCAAATTGTTGTACCAGCATAAAATAATAGTATCCTCGGAGAAAACGCATCTCTGCGAGTCGATTGGCTTTACCTTGATCGGATGTTAGTGCACCCCCTTCCCCATTAACATTTGGAATTAATTCAATCGCTTGATTACATGCATTAATTCCCACGTAATAAGCCGCCCACATATCGTGAAACATCGTAAAGCTTGAGTTTAATTGATTGGAATACGCATCAACGAATTTATTCTGACCATCAGCAGCCTGAATGTATTCATCCACACCATAATTCCATAAAGTAAAACTCTGTTCACCATTGAACTGATAACGAAGTGTATTATAGGCACCATTGGCTAGTTGCTCAACGCCTGATTCTGAATCGAACAAAACTGGCGTTGCAATACCCACGGTTTCTTCATCCAGAAAATCACTGCACGAAAACAAAACTGTGATCGCGACAAAAAGAATTAGTAATTTATTCATAACAATTTTTTTAGGCATGATGTGAATGTTTAGAAACCAACTGTCAAACCAAACACGATACTCTTATCGCTTAAGTTATTGCCAATAAGCTGGTCATTAACGTTTGTGATCTGAGTATTTAGCCCGGAAGAAACCCGGCTGGCATTGGCATAAAATTCAGGATCACCCGCTCCGAAATCAGTCCAAAGAAATGGATTGAAAGCCGTTACATATACTTTCAGGTTACTCATTTTAAACCTCGAAATCATCGACTGTGTGAAATTGTATGAAAGGGTAATGTTTCTCATTTTAACAAATGAACCATCCTGATATAAGTATGCTTCCGGATAATCAATTCTTTCCTGATCGGCTGTTGGCCTCGGATACATGTTTGTAGGATTGGTTGGAGTCCAATACTCAACAAGTGCAGGCTCAGGATATCTTCCAGCCAATGCCGGCCTGTAGTAACCACTGGCAATGGTAGATCCTTGTCTTGTAAATAACATGAAAGAAAGATCGAAGCCTTTGTATGATACTGTGTTCACCATACTGCCGGTCCATTTCGGAACGTTGTTACCCCGAATGACCATATCTGCAGCATTAATCACACCATCCGTTGCATCGGGTTTACCATCTCCATTACTGTCCACGGTAAGTTGATCTTGAATTTTACTTTGTCCTGGAATTCTTCCATAAGCCTTGGCAGCATCCACTTCATCAGTTTGCCATACACCCAGTGGTACCCAGTCATAATAGGTAGTTATAGGTTGACCAATAAACCAACGGCTTCCTAAATCATCATTTGTTCCACCATAGAGTTCAACCAACTCTTCTTTGTTTTTTGAGAAAACAATACTGGTGGTCCACTTTAAACCATTGTTCATGTCAAGGTTAATGGTATTCAACATTAACTCGATGCCTTTGTTATTCACCTTACCAACGTTTTCAAGTATTCCTCCATACCCAGAAGCAGTTGGTATTTGACGATTCATAATCAGGCCATCGGTATATTGTTGATACACTTCTAATGTTCCTGAAATCCGACTTTCAAGTAACCCGAAGTCAAGACCAATATTTAAAGATCGAGTACCCTCCCATTTCATTTTCGGGTTAGGAGTTAACTGACCTACATAACCCCATGCAGGTGCCTCTCCCCATACATAGGGTACTTTCTGAAGTCTACCTTTTACAACATAACTTTGTGGCACATTGGAATTCCCTACCTCTCCATACCCTAATCTTAACTTAAGTTCGTCAACTGTATGGATGCTGTTCATAAAAGACTCTTGATGAATTTTCCATGCTAAAGATGCTGAAGGAAAAAATCCCCATTTATTTCCAGGAGCCAAACTAGAGAGACCATCTCTTCGTCCGGTAAGTGTGAGTAGGTAGCGATCGCGAAATGAGTAATTTACACGAGCCATATAATACATAATACCTCTTTTCGAATAGTCACTGCTAAAACCATCTGGACCTGCCGCATTCGTTGAACCCAGGTTATAAAATAATTGAGAATCAAAAGGCAGGTTGGAGACATTTACAGCTGAACCTTCATAACGATCTTGCTGAAGGCCAAAGAGCGCTGTTACTCCAATTTTATGCATTTCATTAATGTCCTTGTCATAGTATAACAAGTTATCTAACACGTAACTAAAGCGCTGGTTCTGATCGTAATTTCCCCATGAAGTTCCACCTCTTCGATCGGATGTTAACGCTCCCTGATATTGGCCTCTGCGATAATGCCTGAAATCAGTACCCACATTAAGTCGATAGCGAAGACCCTTTGTAATTTTTGCATCCGCGTAATAGCTTCCGAAAAAACGCGTTGTTCTTCGATCATCAACATAATCTTCAATTTCATTTAACGGACTAAATACTAACGCATCTCCACCGGGTTGAAGGATAACATTTCCGTTTGCATCATACGGAATCGCCAATGGAATCTGTCCTATGGCGCGGAAATAAAGTGGCGAACCATATTCTTGTGTTGAGACCGTTCCGGTCATTGTGCCTCCAACCGTTAGCCAATTGTTGGCTTTATAATCCATTCCAAATTTCACATTGAATCGCTCGAAAGCCTGGGTCTTCTGAATGCCTTCTTCTCCATAATAACCAATACCTAAGAATACTCTTACATCTTCTGTACCACCGGAAACACTAAATTGATGACTTTGCTTTATGCCTGTTTGTAAGGCCAGATCACCCCATTTTGTATTTCTCACTTTGTCAGGATTGTAAACCGGAATTTGAAGATTAGGATCATCTAGAAAAGCACGAAGGGCTGCTATTTTTGCATCAACAGCTGGGGTCCGTGACGCATTACCAATTGGATAACGAAGTTGATATTGATCATAATACTTTTCATACATCTCGCGTTCTTCTGCTGTAGCCGCACGCATCACCGGAATTCTGGCATCGCGGTCTACCCACTCATATCCATCGGCTACTGAATTCCATAACTCAATATCTTGTGGACTAAATGATGCATAATCGGACGCAACATCAGCCCATGGAAGAGAGTATCCAAGGCCAGCATTATTTCGATAAGCCTCTCTTCTCATTTCTGCGTGCTGACCGCCCGTTTTCATTTCGATTTCAGATAACGGAGAAGACACTCCGAAAAAACCGTCATAGGTAATTTTTCCCTTTCCAGCTTTTCCTTTTTTAGTAGTAACCAGAATCACACCATTGGCTCCTCGAGATCCATAAATTGCTGCAGCCGAGGCATCCTTTAAAATTTCAATTGACTGAACATCATTGGGGTTGAAATCATTTACACTGGAACCTTCTGGTAATGGAATTCCATCTAATACAATCAGAGGATCGTTACCTCCAAGTAAGGAACGATTGCCTCGTATCCGAATAGTCGGATTATCACCAGGCCTTGAACTCGTTTGTGCAATGTCGACACCTGATGCCCGACCTTGAAGTCCTTGAGAAATACTTTGTACTGGAACTGAACGAAGTTGCTCGGCAGATACAGATGTTAGGGCTCCCGTAACATCGCTCTTCTTCACGGTTCCATAACCTACTACAACAACTTCGGCTAAGGAGGTAATATCAGCCGCCATGACCACATCAATTACAGATCGTGATCCAACTACTTCCTCCGTTGTGGCATAGCCAATGGAACTGAATACCAGGATCGATTCATTAGAAGGAACACTGAGTGAGAACTTACCATCGCTATCAGAAGTAGTTCCAATAGTAGTGCCCTTTACCACGATGTTTACACCGGGAAAACCAAGACCGTCATCCTGTGAAGTGACGCGGCCTGTTACTACATTTTCCTGAGCCCATCCTGCTTCAGGATTGAGTAAGAATATTCCCGCCAGTAACAAAGGCGCGAGCTTCTTTAGACTAGATAGAATTCTTTGCATATTAAACAGGTTTAGTTGGTTTAGAGCAATCGATTGCACACGAATTTAAATCGATTACGAACTGTAACTATCCTGTACTGTGCCGTTTGTGTAAACCTGCTAATTGAATCTCTCAGAACTTAGCGGTAGATTTAAAAATCGCCCTTTGACTTCATTCCCTCTAGTAAAACCGGGCCGAGTAATCCTGATTCTTTGGGCATCCAATGCGAAGCATCAAACAATCCATTCTTCCTGTTTTCATTTTTGCGCGCAGGGAAATTAACGTTATAGAATTTTCGCCAAAAGATATTTCTTCGATCGAGGTCTGCAATGCGATTGGCCATCAAATTGGATACTTTGATTTCGAGTTTATTATTTTCCTGAAGTAGAGCGTTATCAATCTGTAGTTGGTAAACCGGACCGATGAGTGTTCCTAAGTTTTCACCATTCAGGTAAACTTCAGCGCTTTCTTTGACCTTGCCCAAATCAAGCATCCAATGTCCCACAGCTTGAGTTGGTTTCATAAAAGATAAAGTATACGTTGCTGTTCCTGAGAAAGAAGCATAGTCTGTTACTCCAAAGTTTGTCCAGGAAGCTAATGTATCCTTCTCTACAGCAGCTGGAAGTTTCGGACCACCCGATGTAAAAGTAATTCTCCATTTACCTATTAAAGGAACTGAAACTCCAGTAGTAGAGTAGTAGTGAAAAGGTGTAGCTTGAACTTCACGCTGATGGATTTCAATGATAAGCGATTGTTCTGGTGTAAGTTGAACATATACTTCATTCACTCCATTCTCGCCGCTTCTGAATCTACCTTTTCCAAATTCACCATTCATGGGATTATAAATTACTACTGACATAGCCTTTGTTTGTAGAGGCAACCATCCCTCAAAAGTTTCTTTCATGCTGTTTACCAAAAAGTAAATTGAACGATCATCACTTTCCTTCTTTCTGATAAATTGAATTCCATTCGTAACCATATTTTCTTTTCGGATCGAAGCATAACTTAGCAACGCATTAAGATCATTTCCAACGATTACCCTTCCCTTCCCTATATTAATCTCTTTAATACCGGATTCAGCCTGATTTCCTTCGGCGAGTTTATCCAGAACTTCGTTAAATACTTTCTCGTTCTCTAAAAAATTTCCGTAACCAGAAACTGAAATGGGAAGGCCATCCAGTGCAATGATGGTTGCTCCCATTTTAGCCAATGAAATTATAGTTTGAAATGTTTTGAGCGGAATGTATTGACTCTTCGGAAGCAGAATGGTTTTATAATTACTGTTTCCTTCTGTTTTCAGTTGGTCATTCTCCCATACGATATTTCCAATCTGCTTATCGGATATATAGTCGAATGCATATCCTTTCTTCAACATAATTTCTGCAGCACGTTTGAATGCCGTACTATCAAATTGTTTTCCGATGCCATCGAAGTGTTCAACCATTTCTGGTCCGAATGTGGAGAAACGATCGTAAATAGGATAATACAACAACACATCATTATCCGGTGTTGAATTTTGCAGAAAGGATTGACATCGTGCTGCATAACTATTTAGTGCATCGAAATCATTCCATAACGAATTTCTGGGATTGAGATGAACAGCTGCATAAAACAACCATCCCGGCCACGGTTCATCTTGTGGTGAATAAGAAGTACCATGGTAAAAAAGATGATTCACACCATTGACCATAAATCGATCGAGTGCTACTTTGATCTCGGATAGATTTGATTCGAAATGTTCGTTCAACCACGTGGCCGATTCGGATGATACTAATCGTTTGCCCGTTACATTACCGGCAGAGGAAGCCATCTTTATTCTTAGTGGTTCTACACCTTCAATTTCAGGGATATCTACCGTTGCATAGAGATCAAGAATATTAGAAGGTGCTCCATGTGCCTGGTTGCGAACGATGGCCGATTTACTATGCGCCCACACTTTCCACGGTTGCGTAAAATTGTCAAGCACCATTTCCGAAATCGTCTCACGGTAATCACACAGTATGCGTTTATTTTTTTCATCATTATCGTTACCAAATAATGCAGGAAGATGATCTTTTAAGTCATACCCTCTTCTTTTTTTAAATTCATCAAACAAACTGCGCGTCCAATCAGAAGCTCCTCGTGCATCGTCTACTTCATATGAGTCATTAAAGAAGGCGCGAAGGGACTGAATATCTTTTCCGGCAAATGCGCTATCAAAGCGATTCAAGTAGTGCTGAAGTGCTTCCTTCGAAAAATGGTCGATCACATTACCTTCACCACCTGGTCCGGCACGTTCTACCATTTTACCATGCCAACCTTCGAACACCGCATACAATTTCCAATTACCTTTCAAAGCAACCCAGTGTAATTTTCCGGCAGCATCAACTTTATCGGTAAGATTAATTGCAACGCCATTATCGCTAAAGGCCACCAATGTTTGCAAAGCAAGCGGTCGTTCAAATATTACCTGATCGAACGCAAGTGCTTGTAAATTTTTATTTGCTGAAATAGGTTGTACTAATAAATCCTTAATGTCAATCGTTTTTGCATCGAGACGCATCAATGGTTCTTTGGTTGTTCCAATTGCAACAGTCTTCTCCGTTGAAAAACTTTGATGCACTTCATAAATCTGATTTCCTACAGCTCGCAAATAAGGCGGTTGAATAAATTCTATTTTCTCATTGAGGGTTGAACCACTTTTTACTTCGTAAATTTTATAGTTCAGATTTTTACACGCGTCTTCATCGCTTACCCATGGTCCGCCAAAGGGCCAGCCTGTACCCGTTGCCATATCAATACCTAAGTCTAAGCGCTCGGCTTCTTTTAAGGTGTGAAGAAATAATTCCATCCATTGAGGCGAGAGGTAATCCACAAATTTATCTTCGTATCCGCGCACCCCATAAATGGGTGTAATTTCTAATCCACCAAGGCCAGCCTTCTGATAGGCTTCCATTTCTGCTGTGATACCTTCCTTGGTTTGTGCATTGCCATGCCACCACCAACGTGTCCATGGTTTTGTTTCTCGTGTTATTGTTGGCCAACCTGCTTGAATCGTAGTCGTTGGTTTACAACTTTCAAAACCAATTGAAAGAAATAAAAAAAAGCAGAAGGAAATTAAAATCTTAAAAAGACTTTGAATGTTACGCATGGTTGAATTTTATTTTACTACTCAATGTCAGTACGGAATGGAGATGCTGGTAAACCCGCTCTGTTATAGATTAACAAGTGGATTTTTCGACCATCCATATCGCACAGCAAAAGGATTCACAATTTGAGGGCTTGAAACAACAATCGTATTTCCATCAATCTTCGCCTCGGCCCATACAAATTTTTCTCTTAAAGCTAGACATTCTCAAAAGTCCGAAGTATCCTGTACTATCCAGTGAAAATCTGCATTCTTAATAATGATTATAAGGAACGCAATATTAAATGAAGGGCAGTGAACGCTAGTGGTTTTGTGTAGTAAATTTGTAAGTGTATGACGCTACACTTTAACGATCATCTGATCACAGAATCAAGAAAATAATCATGTGCGACCATGACAGTACATGATGGGTAAAAATTGGTTATTGATAAAATTGCTCAACTATTCTGTATAATTTGATTTATTAATCTCTTTTTCATGGGTGTTATTCTCGGAGTCATTTTTCACTTTATCGGAGGGTTCGCCTCAGGTAGTTTTTATATGCCTTTCAAAAAGGTAAAGGGTTGGTCGTGGGAAAGTTACTGGATTATTGGCGGTTTGTTCTCCTGGTTAGTGGTACCTCCTATTGCAACCTGGATTACCTTACCCGGATTTTCAAATATCATTCGCAATACTCCAACAGAAACAATTCAGTATACGATACTATTCGGCGTGCTTTGGGGCATTGGCGGACTTACCTATGGATTAGGCGTTCGATACCTTGGTATGTCACTTGGCAATTCGGTTGTGCTGGGATTTTGTTCCGCCTTCGGTGCGCTCGTCCCTTCAATCTACTATAATTTCTTTCCAGCTCCAGGCAAAACCACATTGGTTGAACTACTCACCACTACGTGGGGTCAGGTTGTATTGTTAGGTGTTGCTATGTGCTTGCTCGGTATCTATATATGCGGAAGAGCAGGTGTGTTGAAAGAACGCGAAATGAATGAAGAAGACAAGAAGAAAAGCGTTGCTGAATTTAGTCTGGTGAAAGGATTAACTGTAGCCGTAACTTCAGGTATTCTAAGTTCATGCTTCAACTTCGGTATTGAAGCTGGTAAGCCCATGGCAGAAGCAGCCGTCGGAATGGGGCTCAACCCACTTTATCAAAATAACGTTACCTATGTGGTGTTGTTATGGGGAGGACTAACTACAAATTTCATTTGGTGTATGATCCTAAATGTACGTAACAAAACATTTGGTGATTATGGAAACAAAAAGACTCCGCTTGTAAATAATTACCTCTTCGCTGCTGTGGCCGGCACTACCTGGTTTATGCAATTTTTCTTTTATGGAATGGGAGAAAGTAAACTAGGTAATGGTGCGAGTTCCTGGATTCTTCATATGGCTTTCATTATTTTGATTGCCAACATGTGGGGCATCGTATTAAAGGAGTGGCATGGGGTAAGTAAGAAAACAAGATCAACAATCATCATTGGTATATCGATGATCATTCTTTCCGTGCTGGTGGTAGGATATGGAAACGCAATTAAATGATAGTTAAAAACGTAAACCGAAAAGACGCTGAGACGCAAAGAACATAGTCAAATTCTTCGTGATCCTTTGTGACTTGGTGTCTTAGTAGCGCTAAAAAATAGAACATGAAAACAGCAGAAAAACAATTTAAGAACGTCAGCTATTTGTGGGATGAACAAAAAGCTGCAGCACTTGCTGGCGATGAAGTAGCCCTTCTTATCTACCGCTCCAATCTTTTAGGAGCTGATCTACGTCTGACAAATTATGGTGGCGGAAATACTTCTTGTAAAGCGTTAGCGAAAGATCCACTAACCGGAAAAGAAACAGAGATCATGTGGGTGAAAGGATCTGGAGGTGATATCGGTACGTTAAAACGAAGTGGACTTGCCGCATTATATGTTGATCGACTTCGTTCATTAACGAATGTTTATCGTGGAATTGAATTTGAAGATGAAATGGTTGAACTCTTCAATCATTGCATCTATGACTTAGCATCAAAGGCTCCTTCTATCGATACTCCTCTTCACGGATTTCTTCCCTTTAAACATATTGATCACTTACATCCCGATGCCGCAATTGCCATAGCAGCAGCAAAAGACGGAAAGAAAATAACACAAGAAATTTTCAACGGAACCATCGGATGGGTAGAGTGGCAACGTCCTGGTTTTGACCTGGGATTGAAACTCAAACAATGTCTTGATGAGAATCCTGGTATTCGTGGAATAATGTTGGGATCACATGGTCTCTTCACATGGGGCGATACAGCTTACGAAAGTTATATCAACACTCTGGAAGTCATTGAACGTTGTGCTGATTATTTACAAGACAATTATGGAAAGCGTAAACCCGTATTTGGCGGCAATAAAATTGCAAGCCTCGACAAAGATAAACGTTCAGAACAAGCTGCATCATTAGCACCCGTACTGCGAGGCTTCTGTTCAAGTCACACACGCATGGTCGGACATTTTACAGATGATGAACGTGTATTAGAATTCATCAATTCGAATGATCTTGCCAAACTTGCACCGATGGGAACAAGTTGTCCGGATCATTTCTTGCGTACGAAGATCAGTCCGTTAGTGCTGGATTTAAAACCGCATGAAGATATCTCCGAGTTAAAGGAACTGAAAGAAACACTTGCTCCTGCATTTGAAAGCTATCGCAAAATGTATCAGGATTATTATAATACCTGTAAGCATCCGAACAGTCCCGCGATACGCGATGCCAACCCGGTAGTAATTCTGTATCCAGGCGTGGGCATGTTTACTTTTGCAAAAGACAAGCAAACTGCACGAGTGGCGGCTGAGTTCTACATCAATGCCATCAATGTAATGAAGGGTGCGGAAGCCATTTCAGATTATACCTCTCTACCTCGGCAAGAAGCGTTTAACATTGAGTACTGGTTATTGGAAGAAGCAAAACTTCAACGCATGCCAAAACCAAAAGCATTGTCGGGTAAGATTGCTTTGATAACCGGAAGCGCAGGAGGTATTGGAAAAGCAATCGCCAAGAAATTTGCAGACGAAGGTGCTTGTATCATTCTAAGCGACAATGATCCGAACCGATTGAAAGAAGCCGAAGAAGAATTCAAAAAACAATATGGTAAAGATGCTTTTGCGAGTTCATTGATGGATGTAACGAGCGCAGGACAAATTGAAGGTTCAATGAAAGTAGCCGCTCTTGCCTTTGGTGGTGTTGATATTGTGGTGAACAATGCAGGGCTTTCTATTTCCAAATCCATTGAAGATCACACCGAAAAAGATTGGGACATTCTATACGATGTCTTGGTTAAAGGACAGTTCTTAGTAACACAAGCAAGTATCTCAATTATGCGCAAGCAGGTGCTTGGTGGCGATGTCATTAACATTGTTAGTAAAAATGCGTTAGTGTCTGGTCCAAACAACGCGGGGTATGGATCAGCGAAGGCGGCACAATTGCATTTAAGTAGATTGAATGCAGCTGAGTTAGGTCCTGATAAAATCCGCGTGAACGTGGTGAATCCTGATGCCGTAATTGCAGATAGTAAAATCTGGGCCGGTGCATGGGCAGAAGGAAGAGCAAAAGCGTATGGTGTTAAAGTAGAAGACTTGCCAGCATTTTATGCAAAGCGTACCTTACTCAATGAAATTATTTTACCGGAAGACATTGCCAATGCATGCTTCGCTTTTACCGGAGGACTTCTTAATAAATCTACAGGTAACGTTTTGAATGTTGATGGTGGTGTGGCTATGGGATTTGTGAGGTAATATCCTTCCCGCGACAGATATGCAACGAGTAGCTTTTAAAATGAAATTATTCAAAGGTCAGGAAGCTGAATATAGAAGAAGGCACGATGTACTTTGGCCTGAACTAAAAGAGCTGCTGGATAAGACTGGAATTCATGACTACTCCATTTTTCTGGACGAGTCTACGAACAGTTTATTTGGCGTTCTTAAAATCGCTGACCAACGAAATCTTGATGAACTACCTAATCACCCTGTAATGAAAAAATGGTGGGCGTACATGAAAGACATTATGGAAACTAATCTTGACAACTCTCCGGTAAGTGTTCCTTTGCAAGAAGTTTTTTATCTTCCTTAAATTAAGATTTATGAAACTGGAAAAATACCAGCTCGAAGCACATAACGATTCTTTACTAACAGAGCATCAACGTAAAATTGAATTCATTTCCTCCGGAATTTCCAACTACAAAGAAATTATAGAGAAGTTAGTTCAGTTCCAGATTGCCATTCCCAGTTGGGCATTAGGAACAGGCGGAACACGCTTCGGAAGATTTGCCGGAGCCGGAGAACCTCGAAGCCTCGAAGAAAAAATCGAAGACATCGGTTTGCTTCACGCGCTGAATAAATCAAGCGGTGCTGTATCACTCCATATTCCGTGGGACATTCCAAAAAATGCAAAAGCAATTAAAGCACTGGCTGCTCAACACGAAATTCGGTTTGATGCAGTGAACTCCAATACTTTTCAAGATCAAAAAGATCAAAAGCTGACTTACAAATTTGGTTCGTTGCAGCACGTCAACAAAGATGTACGCGATCAGGCCATCGACCATAACCTTGAAGTAATTCATTACGGAACAGAATTAGGATCAGAATCGATTACTGTGTGGTTGTCGGATGGATCGTGTTTCCCAGGACAATTGAATTTCAGAAAAGCATTTCAAAATACATTAGACGGCCTACAAAAAATTTACGCAGGACTTCCAAGTGATTGGAAAATGTTTGTCGAGTATAAAGCCTACGAACCTAACTTCTATTCTATGACCGTTGGTGATTGGGGACAATCATTGCTATACACTTCTAAGCTAGGACCTAAAGCGTATACCTTAGTTGACTTGGGTCATCATCTTCCGAATGCTAACATCGAACAAATTGTTTCGTTGTTGCTGATGGAAGGAAAACTTGGCGGATTTCATTTCAATGATTCAAAGTATGGCGATGATGATCTTACCGTTGGATGTATCAACCCGTATCAACTATTTCTTATTTTCAATGAACTGATTGAAGGTATGGATGCTCGTGGTATGAATCACGCCTCTGATCTTGGTTGGATGATTGATGCCTCACATAATGTAAAAGATCCACTTGAGGATTTACTACAATCTGTTGAAGCAATCAAGCTGTCATACGCTCAAGCTTTGTTAGTCGATAAAAAGGCATTGGAAAAAGCGCAGCAAGAAAATGATGTGGCTCGCGCGCAGGAAATACTTCAGGCTGCTTATCGCACCGATGTTCGGCCTTTGGTTGCCGAAGCACGATTGCGTACTGGTGCGGCTCTTCAACCAATATCCTTGTTTAGAAGCTTGAAGGTGAGAGAGCAACTTGTTAAAGAGCGTGGAACACAAACTGTAGCTACAGGACTATGATGCCCACTCCGGTCATTGCCATATTCGATGTAGGAAAAACAAACAAGAAATTATTCCTCTTTGATGAGGGATATAACATCGTATTCGAAAAAACTGCACAGTTTAAGGAAACGGTTGATGAAGATGGTGATTTCTGCGAAAATCTTGAAAGTCTCAAACTGTCAGTGTTCGATTCACTTCATGAAGCGCTTCGCAACAAAAAATTCAAAATCAGTGCTGTTAACTTTTCTACTTATGGCGCAAGCTTCGTTTTAATTAACGACAAGGGTAAAACTATTGCCCCACTCTATAATTACCTCAAACCGTATCCCAAAGAACTGAAGAAGAAATTCTATGACACCTATGGTGGAGAGGAGAAGTTTTCTTTTCAAACAGCTTCACCTGTATTAGGCAATCTCAACTCTGGCATGCAATTGTATCGGATCAAATATCAAAAGCCCGATCTTTTCAATCAGATAAAGTATGCCCTTCATTTGCCTCAATACATTAGCTACCTGGTTTCAAAAAAAACATACTCCGACTTAACAAGCATTGGTTGCCATACTAACCTTTGGGATTTTCAAAAGAACGATTATCATAACTGGGTGATAAAAGAAGGTATCGTTGAAAAATTAGCACCAATAGTTCCGGCAGATCAAACCGTATCGGCAGAGTTTATAGATACAAAAATTAAAGTCGGTATTGGTATGCATGATAGTTCTGCAGCGCTTATCCCCTACCTGTTGAATTTTCATGAGCCGTTTGTTCTTATTTCTACCGGTACGTGGTGCATTAGTCTCAATCCATTCAATCAAACACCGCTTACCTATGAGGAACTAGAAAGCAATTGCCTTTGCTACTTGCAGTACGGCGGGAAACCGGTGAAGGCTTCCAGGCTTTTTTCAGGGTATGAACATGATCAGCAAGTGAAACGCATCGCTGAACATTTTCATCAAAACGGAGCTTATTATCATTCCATTGAGTATAATCCCAATCTAATCATTGCGCTCAGCAAAACGAGCAATGCATCAAAAAAGACCACGAAGGAATTCTTAGCTGAATTGATATTCGACAAACGTAAACTTTCCGATTTTAAAACATACGAGGAAGCCTACCATCAGTTACTATTCGATTTAGTAACGCAACAATACATCTCCACACAATTAGTTGTGAAAGGAACGAAAGTAAAACGTATTTTTGTTGATGGAGGCTTTAGTAAGAATTCAGTTTATATGAACTTGTTGGCAACCTTTTTTCCGGAGATGGAAGTTTTTGCTGCATCCATGGCGCAAGCTACTGCCGTGGGTACTGCACTCGCTATCCATCATGCATGGAATTCCAGGCCCATTCCAAACGATATCATTGAACTGAAATACTATGCCGTTACGCATGATCTCGAACTATGAAAGTTGGACTTTTTGTACCGTGTTACATTGATCAATTTTATCCCCAGGTAGCCATTGCAACATTAGAATTGCTTGAGAAATCAGGCGTTGATGTTGGATATCCTTCGAGGCAAACGTGCTGCGGTCAGCCAATGGCGAACTCCGGCTTCGAGCATCTTACACAACCTTGCAACGATCTTTTCTTCGAAAACTTTTCCGGGTTTGATTACATCGTCTCTCCTTCCGGTAGTTGTGTATTACACATTAAAGATCACTTACACATTGCCGGTCGTGAAGAAGAAGCATTGACCGTTCGAAATAAAGTTAAAGAGTTAACAGAGTTCTTAACGGATATTCTCGAACTAAAAAATATCAAAGCAAAATTTCCACACAAGGTAGGTCTTCATCAAAGTTGCCATGGTCAGCGGGGACTAAAACTTGCACAGATGTCGGAGCTGGTTGCTTCAGGCTTTTCCAAATCTGAAAGCTTGTTGAACATGGTTGAAGGTCTTGAATTAATTTCATTGAATCGAAAAGACGAATGCTGTGGATTTGGCGGAACGTTTTGCGTAGCAGAAGAAGCCTTATCAGTGAAGATGGGAAAAGACCGAATAGCAGATCATATTCAACATGAAGCAGAATTTATTACAGGGAGCGACATGTCATGCTTGATGCATCTTGAAGGAATTCTTCGAAGACAGAACAGCCCGGTGAAAGTGGCGCATATTGCAGAGATATTAAATGCGAGGCAATAAGGAACAAGGTTAGAAGAACGAGGGATGAAATATAAAAGTGTAAAAGATCATGCAGAATTAGCAGAACAATTCAATCGCGATGAGGCGAGGGTTGATTGGCATGATAAAACCTTGTGGTTCATTCGTGAGAAGCGTGATAAAGCTGCATGGCAAATTCCGGAATGGGAACAGTTAAGAGAAACAGCATCACAGATCAAGAATAATGTCCTCAGCAATCTTCATTCGTATCTACTTCAATTTGAAAAGAAGGCTCAACAAAATGGTGTAACAGTTCACTGGGCAGCAACTCCGGAAGAACATAATCAAATAGTTTATTCAATCATTAAAAAGCATAGTGTTGCCAACATTGTCAAGAGCAAATCAATGCTTACGGAAGAATGCCATTTGAATGAATACCTTCTCAAGCAAGGCATTGATGTTGTTGATACTGATCTTGGTGAACGTATTGTTCAACTTGCTGGAGAACCACCCAGCCACATTGTATTACCCTGTATTCATTGGAAAAAAGAAGAAATCGGAGAACTATTTCATCAGCATTTAGGAACACCAAAAGGAAATGCTGATCCTCAATTCCTAACCGCCGCAGCGCGAGAACATCTTCGTCAACGTTTCATGACCAGTAAAGTAGCGATCACTGGCGTAAACTTCGGTGTTGCTGAAACTGGTGAGATCATAGTCTGCACCAATGAAGGTAATGCCGACCTTGGTGTACAATTGGCTGATGTTCACATTGGCTGCATGGGTATTGAAAAAATCATTCCGCAACGAAAACATCTTGGTGTCTTCCTGCGCTTACTGGCTCGAAGTGCAACCGGGCAACCGATCACAACTTACTCCAGTCATTTCAGTAAACCACGCGAAAAACAGGAGATGCACATTGTGCTGGTAGACAATGGACGCAGTGAACGGCTAGGTAGCGATGATTTTAGAAACGCACTAAAATGTATTCGATGCGGAGCGTGTATGAATACATGTCCTGTTTATCGAAGAAGTGGCGGGCACAGTTATCATTACGCCATTGCCGGACCCATTGGTGCAATTCTTGCCCCCGGTCTTGATATGAAGAAGCATGCTGATCTGCCATTTGCTTCAACATTATGTGGATCGTGTTCTCATGTTTGTCCGGTGAAAATTGATATTCACGATCAGCTTTTTAAATGGAGACAAGTGCTGGTACAAAATGGAAATGTCACGAGTACCAAGAATGCGGGTATGAAACTTATGAACGTCGTATTATCGAATCCTACGATTTACAAACTTGCCGGATCAGCAGGACGATGGTTAATGAATTACCTTCCTTTTATTGTTAACAACAAATTTAATCCCTGGTATAAACAACGTGAAATGCCAAAACCTCCTGAACAATCCTTTGGTGAATGGTATACAAGAAACAGAAAGTCATCATGAGCAGCAGAGAAAAAATATTGACTGCTATTAAAAAAAACCAACCGGAAGGTAATCCTTTACCTGAAGTATTTTCGGTTTCCGTTGCGAATCAAAATTCCGCACAACGCTTTCAAACTGTGTTAACTAATATTGGAGGTCTTGTGGTTGAAGTCGATGGATGGAATGGAATTAAGGATCATATTCTACTAAATTTCTCCGAATCAAAACGCATTGTAAGTACCATAACAGAACTTTCAGCCATAACGGGTATCACCGATTTTAAGAACGATCCGCATTTATTAGAAGACGTAGATCTGGCAATTCTTCAAGGTCACTTTGGAGTTGCCGAAAACGGAGCCATCTGGATAACGGAAGATCAAATGGGCAATCGTGCGTTACCATTCATTGCCCAGCATCTTGCACTTGTTATTAGGAAAAATGAAATCGTCTCCACTCTGCACAATGCTTATGATAGAATTGAAGCAACGAATTACAATTTCGGAACCTTCATCGCAGGACCATCTAAAACTGCAGACATCGAACAATCTTTAGTATTGGGAGCGCACGGTCCAAAAAGCATGACTGTATTTTTGATTTCCTAGAAGCTTTCAGCCCATAGTCGATGCTGTATTTCTATCGACTATGGACTATTGGCTATAAACTAAATTACCTTCTTAAAAACAGCAGTAGCATTGTGTCCTCCAAAACCGAATGTATTGCTCATGGCTACATTCACTTGCTTATTTAACTTTTCCTTAAACACAATATTTAATCCCTGTGGTAATGTCGGATCAATGGTAACAGTATTGATGGTTGGAGGAATTATATTTTCCTGAATTGACTTGATAGCGATTATCGCTTCAATCGCTCCAGCCCCACCAAGCAAATGTCCTGTTGCCGATTTTGTAGCACTGATGTGTAGCTTCTTGAGATGATCTCCGAAGAATTTTGACACCGCCTTCATTTCACTATTATCACCAACGGGTGTAGAGGTAGCATGTGGATTTAAGTAGTCAACATCTTCCAGTTTCAATTCAGCATCTTCTAAGGCCCACTTCATTCCTAATATTGCCCCTGCTCCTTCTGGATGCGTAGCGGTTAAATGATAAGCATCAGCCGACATTCCACCACCAGCAACTTCGGCATATATTTTTGCACCGCGTCTCTTCGCGTGCTCATACTCTTCTAATATCAATGCACCAGCTCCTTCTCCCATCACAAAACCATCGCGATCTACATCAAACGGACGAGAAGCTGTTTGTGGATCATCATTACGCGTTGACAAAGCCTTCATTGCACTGAAGCCTCCAATGCCCGCTTCGTTTACGGCAGCTTCTGACCCACCCGTAACAATAATATCGGCTTTGTTCCAGCGAATGTAATTCATCGCATCGATGATGGCCGTAGTTGATGTTGCACACGCAGACACCGTGGTGAAGTTAACACCCATGAAACCATATTTAATTGAAATCCATCCGGAAGCAATATCCACCAACACCTTTGGAATAAAGTAAGGATTCATTCTCGGTGTACCATCTCCTTTTGCATATTCCATGATCTCATTTTGAAACGTCTGAAATCCACCATTACCTGATCCCCAGATAACACCAACGCGTGTCTTGTCAATTTTCTCAAGATCAAGTGCAGAATCTTTAATTGCTTCTGCAGAGGTTATCAGTGCATATTGTGTAAAGGGATCCATCTTGCGTACATCTTGTTTTTCAAAATAATCAACCGGATTGTAGTTCTTTATTTCGCACGCGAATTTGGTTTTGAATTTCGAGGTATCGAATCGCGTAATAGGTCCTGCACCACTCTTCGCGGAAATCAATCCATTCCAAAATTCTGAAACCGTGTTACCCAAGGGCGTAAGTGCCCCCATTCCTGTAACCACTACTCTTCTTTGCTTCATATATTATTTACTAATTTGTTCTAAAGTGTTTTTACAATGCTTTACAATAATATCAATTGACTCTCGCGATCGTTCCACTCGCGAGAACATAATGGCGCCTTCAATTGAGCAAAAGAATGTATACGCAATCTCATTCGTCTTAATTCCCTTTTTAAACTCACCTGCTTCTACTCCTTTTTTTAAAAGATTTGAAATAAAATCAACTGTAGCCATTAATTCTTTCGTCACTACTTTACGCATGGAAAGTCGATGATCATCTGCTTCAATAGCCGTATTTAATAAAGGGCAACCTCCTGGAACCGGAGGATCGAAAACATAACGGGCATAAAAATCACACAAAGCAGAAAGTTGTTTCTTGTAAGTAGAAGCGCCACTCAACTCCAGTTGGACCATCTCCCTCACTTTATGCATGGAATACTTAAAGGCTTCCGCAGAAATATCTTCCTTGTCCTTAAAATTTCCGTACAACGAACCCTTGGTGAGACCCGTTGCCTCCATAAGATCTGACATGGATGTACCTTCATAACCCTTCGTATTAAACAATGGAGCCGTTTTTTCAATAATAAACTGACGGGTACGTTCTGATTTAGTCACGCGCAAATATACATAAAATATACCGATTGGTATATTTTATGTATATTTTTTAAACAGTCCTTTGGGAACTTCTCAATGCCGTTTGCTTAAAGTATGCAACGTCATCTTGGAGCTGTCTGCGCTTCACTACTAATGTAATAGCGGATAGTATCCACAACAAAGGTGTTAGAATGATAATAACGGTTGGTAATAAAACCATGAAAACATAAACGCGTATTTTTCTGCCGCCTGAATCGACATGACCTCCAGAAGCTATAAACTTAGACCAGATTGAAAATGATTTTTGGCCGCGTCTCTCCATCATTACTAAATTCGGCTTTATTTCGATAGCCTCATTTTGATTGAATTGATTTTGAAGAGACTCAAATTGATTTGATTCAATGGCTTCGTTGATTAGTTTTCCAAAAACAGATGTATGTTCAACATCACTCGTTGAGACACCGGCAGCCGGAAAAAACCAAAAGGCATCTTTCTTTCCAGCCAACATCCATCGTAGAATCGTAACGAGACTCGTCAAGTTTCCGCTTTTATCAATGAGGGCAATGTGTCCTACTAATTTTGAGTCTGCTTTTTGTAACCATTGTTTTACTTTCTCCTGTGCACCCAGCCACATGTTGCGGCAACCTAAAATGGTGATTACATTTTTTTTGTTCAATATTTTTTGTCCGTCGACAGATTGAAGAAAAGAGCTCATCGGTCTTGACGGTGTTAAGAACCAGGGTTGATATCCCAGTACAACCAGATCATATTCTTCAAATGCTTTTGCTGAAAGCGGTTTTAATTCCAACGGCTTTTGCATAAACGTTTCAGGAAACGCATTGAAAAATTGAAATGCACTCCATGGAAAAGGATATTTTTGAACAGGTTCAATCCCTTCGAAGTGGACAGTATGTCCTGCTCCTAATAGTGGTTTTGTAAGAGATTCAAGAATGGATCTTTGTTGACCCGATTGTGTGAAGTAGACAACAAGAATTTTTTTCATTGAGCGGTTGTAGAAAGCTCGAAAGTAAGAATTTTTTTGAAGTGATTTAGACCTTTGTTTCTCCTTAAAAAAAGAAAAAGCCATGTCTTCATGGCTTAAAAATTAATTTAGCATTAACTACTTACTGGCAAGCTTCATCAGTTTCATTCCTGGCTCACCTAAATGCTTCACTAATACGGAGCGATATTGTTGTGAGTTAAGATATCCTCCATTGTCTGCAAAGAAATCTGCCATCAAAGAAGACCAATCACTGTTCATCGGCATGATGAAACCAAATTGTTCTGCAGCCTTATCTCCTATTGGATGGCGCTTAATGCCTTTGTTCATTTGTGTTGCTTCGAGATAGAAAGCCAAGTCGAGATAAGCAAAACCCTTTGGATCTCCGACTACTTTCTCCAGTGTCTCCTGACTGGTAGTAGTTCCTGTGATTTTCATTCCGGAAAAATATTTCTGCTTCAACTCAAGAACACGCTTTTCATTCGTAGTACCCTTTGCTGCATATCCGGTAAGACCAGCAAATGTTACTGGCAAATCCTCAAACTTTGCCAAGGTTGGAACCGTTCCGTTTGTAATTAGAATAGCAAAATTTGTAATGAAGGGTGGGCTGAACTTCACTTCTTTTTTTCGTTCATCCGTAATCGTTACGTTTCCTAATCCTACCACACCACCAATCGATCCCTTCACCTTGTCATACATTCCTCTGAAGTTCGATCCATCACCTACATACTTGCTTCCGAGTTTTACCCCCTTAGTGTCGTTTACCCATTTTACAAAATCGGTCATGATGTCGACACAAATGCCTGTGATTTTTCCAGACTTATCTTTATAAACAAAACTTGGTGTTTCGACATAGGCTAATGTAATGGTTCCTGATCCATTGGTTTTTACTTGCCCCCAAGTATCACCAACATAGGTCTGAGCTGAAGCAAAAAAAAATGTGAGTAGAAAAAATATGGTAAAAGAGTTTTTCATGGGGTTAATGAGTTTATCCCATGAGATTAAAACATTTGCACTAAACTTATTGACATGCCGTAATATCCAGGTGCTTTTTCCTTTGCTTTTAAAGATTACCAGGATATTTTCTTCTTCGAAAGAAATGCATCGATACCTTTCTTACAATCATCGCTCTCACGTGCCGTGGCATTCATTTTTGATGCAAACGTTAACGCTTCTTCAATCGTCATCGATTGCACTTGACCAATCAGTTTTTTCGTAAGCATCATAGCATGTTCTGAGTTTGTATCGATCAGTCGTTGTGCCAATGTTTCAACATGGTGCTCAATTTCAGTTGATGCAACAACTTTGTTTACTAAACCCAATTGCATTGCTTCCTCCGCCACGATCAGATCTCCAGTAAGCAAAACATGTTTTGCCTTTCCCTCTCCTATTTTCCGAAGCAAAAATACCATTACAATGGCGGGGATAAATCCAATCTTCACTTCTGTGTATCCAAACTTTGCTTCAGGAACAGCAAAGACAAAATCGCATACTGTTGCCAGGCCACAACCACCAGCCAAGGCATGACCTTCAACTTGAGCGATTACAATTTTCTTTAGAGTGTAAATCTGATAAAACAATTCTTTTAAATGATTTGAATCGGCAAGGTTCTCTTCATGCGAAAAGTGTTGGAGTTGTTGAAGATAGGCCAGATCAGCACCCGCACAAAACGCTTCACCATTTGCTTTCAGAATAACAACCTTAACCTGTTCATCCTTCTCTGCTTGCTGAAATGCTTCTTTCAATTCAGTCACCAATTCATGCGACAATGCATTTCGTTTCTCGGGTCTGTTAAGTGTTATGAAAACTTTTCGGTTCTTAATCGCATAATCTATATACTTCATAAAAATAATTTAAGTCTTCACTTTAAAAGCACCTTCATGTAAAACAGAATAGACATTCATATGTAATTCATTTGCTTGCTTCAACATTTTGTCGACATGATAAAATGAATTACTACTATCGAAAATAATTTTATCCGCTTGAATATGATTTTGAATTAAAGCCATGTCTTTAATTACGTCTTGTGAAACAATAAGGTAATCTACTTCCAAATTTTCGGGCAATGTAAAGGCATTTTGATTTAAAATGAGAATTGTTTTCTGTTTCCAGATCAATAGTGTGCAACCTTCCTTTACAACTGTATTATTCCATTTCTCATATCCCGGGAGGATATTACTTACCCCACCAATTAATCTGTTTGGCTGGATGTGAAAACGTAATTTTGTCTGGTCATTATAAAGAGCAGAATCAGTGAAAAATAAAGCTTGTCCACGATCAGTCAAATCAAAGGCGCTGTGGTGAGCAACTTTATAAACAATCAGTTTTTCTGCATCAACATCTTCTTTAAAGTGAATCCAAGAAGCAATTGCGATAGTACACGATAAGCAAACTGAGATAATCAGATAATAGAATTTCTTATATTCTAAAAACAAAACGAATGAAATGATGAATAACATGATCATCCAACACTGAAACGTATTGATGTAAATATTCTCCATAAGGCTAAAGGGAAATTCCTCCACTGTAAATACAACAAAGTTCATCGCTTTAATGAACCATTCTAATATCAATCCAAAGAAATTGGCAAGGGGTAAAAAAAATCCGGTCGCCAGTACCACAAGACCAGCAACCAATACACCGAATGAAATCGGAATAACAAACAAATTGGAAATAAGGAAATAATTTGGAAACTGATGGAAGTATAATAAACCCAACGAAAAAGTAGCGACCTGGGCGGCAATGGAAACACACGTTATCTTCCATACCTCATCCCAGAACCGTAGCCTCGGTTCCCACCATGCATAAAGGGTAGACTGTAAATACACAATACCCAATACGGCAAGGAAAGAAAGTTGAAAACCTACCGACATAATGAAGTACGGATCATAGATCAACAAAAGAAAAGCTGCCGCTGCCAATGTGTTGTAAATATTAGTTCGCTGATTCATTGGGCGTGCAATGGCTACAACTGAAAACATAGCTACTGCACGAAGTACTGAAGGAGACAAGCCCGTAACAAATGCGTATGACCAAAGAATAGTTAAACTCAAGCAAGCCAAAATTACATTACCTGATTTTGATTTAGTCAGAGGCTTAAACAAAATCAGAATAATCCAATAGATAATACCAACATGAAGACCAGACACAGCAAGCACATGCATAGCACCAGTGGAAGAATAGGCGTTTAACAATTCATTATCCAAACCATCGGTAACACCAAGTACTAAAGCAGAAGCAATGGCCTGCTCACGTTCGTCATCAACATTTGCGTACAAGGTAGAGTCTGCCCAGGTGCGAGCTTTAATAGAATAGTAGAGAAAATAATTTGGTGGATTGTTCTGTAGCCATTTAACATTCTTTCGTCTGATAAAATGTTGATGATAAATATTTCGGAAGGTTAGAAATCTTTTATAATCAAACTCTCCTGGATTGGATGGTGGTTGCACAATCTGCGGACTGCCTTCCACTAACAATACATCACCATATTGAAATGGTGTCTGAAAATCTTCCTTCGGAAAATAACATACTATTTTTCCTTCACTCTTCTTCCACCTGCCTTCACTCTTCAGCGCTGTCAAACTAACTTCCAGTTTCCATGATTTATCTTTTTCCTCTGCGTACTTTGTTGCAATTGCTTTATAATATTCTATTGGTTTATCAATATGTATAAAATGACCGGCCTGTCGCGATTCGGTTTGAGAAAGTAATTGAATATATCCTGCCAAGAAAATAGTGGCAAGTCCGAGAAATCCAAGGTTGAATTTTTGCCACTTTTGCTGAATAAAGAAAACCAGAACGTAGAGAAGAACAAATGTTACGAACAGGATTTGCGCTAACTGTTCATTGATCACATCAGGCCGGTAGATACCCAATAAAATACCCGCTATAAAAAATAGAACGATGCGAACAAAAGGATAGGGTATCCATGCAACCATATAGAAAGGTAAAAAATTTCAACTATAAATTCTCGCGGCCATAGGCTTCAATAATATCACGCACGAGACGGTGACGCACAACATCTTTCTCACTTAATTCAATAAAGCCAATACCTTTTATGTTTGATAAAATTCGAGCAGCTTCTTTTAATCCCGATTGTTGGCGGGTAGTCAGATCAATTTGTGTTGCATCACCCGTAATGATCATCTTCGATTCAGGCCCCATGCGGGTAAGAAACATTTTCATTTGCATGGGCGTTGTGTTCTGTGCTTCATCCAATAAAATAAAAGCATTATTCAACGTCCGTCCACGCATATAGGCAAGCGGTGCAATCTCAATGATCTCACGCTCCATGTAATATTTCAGCTTTTCGAACGGAAGCATGTCATTCAGCGCATCATAAATGGGACGTAAATAAGGATCAATCTTTTCCTTCAAATCACCGGGAAGAAATCCTAAATTTTCACCCGCTTCAACAGCCGGGCGCGTGATAATGATTTTCTTAACCCATTTATTTTTCAGTGCACGCACAGCAAGCGCTACTGATATGTAGGTCTTCCCTGTACCGGCAGGACCGAGCGCAAAGACCAAATCATTTTCTTTCACCAGCTGCACTAACTTCTGTTGATTAACTGATTTGGGTTTGATTGGATTTCCCCGCGTTCCATAAACAATTATGTCGTCATTTGAATCTGCGATGTCACTCACCAACATCTCTTGTTCCCGACCCAAATAGTTCTGCACATTTTCTTCCGTCACTTTTCCATAACGATGATAATGATCCACTAAAGAAGTAAGGATATCATCAATCTGGGTAATTTCTTCAGTTGATCCTTTAATTAGCACTTCGTTGCCACGTGATATGATTTTACTTTTAGGAAAAGCCGCAGCCAGAGTGTCAATGGTTTTATTTTCAACTCCCAGAAAATCGATCAGGGAAATGTTTTCGAGTAATATTATTTTTTCAATCAAGGGTGGTGCGGTCAGTTAATGGTTAATAGTTATTTGTTAATCGTGGGTGTAGGTTTGAGTGTGTGCACTAAATAATAAATCAGTCAGAGTTTTCAATCCTTAAGGCTGAGTAAATCACTAAAAATCCTATTAACGGTTAACAATTAACTTTTAACTCAACCTTGAACTTTAAACCTTAAAAGTACCTATTTTCGTGTTTCAAATTTAGCGAATATCTACGGCATGGCCATCGTTACTCTTCTTACGGATTCAGGCGAAAACGATCACTACGTAGCGGCAATTAAAGCAAAAATCATCAGCATTAATCCCGGTATTCGCATTGAAGATATCAGTCATAAAATTAAACCATCAGACATTGGTCATGCCGCATTTGTCTTGCGTGCCGTCTTTCGTGATTTCCCGAAAGGTACCATTCATCTTGTCGGTGTAGATTCAACTGGGAACCGCGGAGATTCGTTCATCGCCTTGCAATTAGAAGATCATTTTTTTGTGGGCTGCGACAATGGGCTCTTTGGTCTTATCTCAGATAAAAGTCATCAGACATTGGTTGAGCTTAATTCCATCAATACCATTAACACTACCTTTCCAGAACGTGATATTTTTGCTCCCGCTGCAGTAAAGTTGGCGAGTGGTGTTGCAATAACAAGTTTAGGTAAACCCATGTCTACCTTTACGAAAATGACCGATCGCCAGGTAAAGGCGACAAAGAAACAAATTACAGGAACCGTTATTCGGGTCGATCATTTTGGGAACCTGATCACCAACATTCCAAGAGAGCCATTTGATATTTTAAGCAAAGGAAAAGCGTACACGGTTCAATTTGGTGGCGAGAAATTCAGAAGAATTCAAACTCATTACAATCAAGCCGAACAAGGCGAATGCTTCATTGTGTTTAATAGCATTGGCTTAATGGAGATTGGAATCTACAAGGGTAACGCATCGGAATTGCTGGGATTAGGGTATGATAGTACAGTGAATATTTTCTTTGAGGAATAGGTTCAAAGTAAGTTGTTACTAACCTTTCTATGTCTAAAATCTAGTGTCTAATGTCTAAAGTCTCCCATAATGATAACACGCATTGTCCGGATGAATTTTACAGAAGCTGGAGTAGAAGAATTCCTTCAGATTTTCAATGAAAACAAAGTAGCGATCCGCAATTTTCCGGGGTGCACCAACCTTCGCTTGATGAAAGACGAGCAAGATCCGCTTTGCTTTACGACAGTGAGCGAATGGAATGGCGCTAACGATTTGGAGAATTACCGCAAATCGGAATTATTTGGCAAAGTCTGGGGCAGAGTAAAGACATTATTTTCAGCCCGAACACAGGCCTTTTCATTGGTAAAATTTATTGAACTGTAAATTGCGGAACACCTAAAGTTTCTACATATTTGCAACCCAATTGAGTGGAAGGGCAGATTAGATGCCTTAGTGGCGGAACTGGTAGACGCGCACGACTCAAAATCGTGTACCGTAAGGTGTGCCGGTTCGATTCCGGCCTGAGGTACT